>CAZDJK010000044.1:0-5350 GCA_964505725.1 uncultured Bifidobacteriaceae bacterium
CTACATCTACAAGATCAAGGCCCCCAAGTACGTCGACAGCCTCGGCGCCAACAAGCTGCCCAAGGTGAGCTGCCAGCCCTAGCCCACCCCGGCACTCCACACCCAGTCGGGGTCCCCGGACCGTCGGTCCGGGGACCCCGATCCGCGGATCAGCCCGGATCGAGCCCGGTGTAGGCGGCGCGCACGCGGTAGCGGAGGCGGTGCGGGTACTCCTCGAGGCCGTGCGCGATCCAGCCCGCGCACCGCGCCACGGCGAAGATCGCCTCCCCCGCACCCTCGACCATGCGGTTCGCCTCGGTGAGCACGCCGAGCGCGAAGTCGACGTTGGGCGCGGGGCCGTCGTCGCGGCGAACGACCGCGAGCACGTCCTCGGCCGCGCCCCACACCGCACGCGGCGGCCGGCTCTGCGCCACCGCCTCGAGCAGCACGCTCGTGCGCGGATCGGCGCCCTCGTACACCGCGTGGCCGAAGCCGGGGACCGCGCCCAGATCGGCGAGCACTCCCCCGACCGCGACGGTGGCCGACGCCCCGACCGCGTAGCGGAGCAGACGACGGACCCGTTCCGACGCGCCGCCGTGCAGCGGGCCGCTGACCGCCGCGAGACCGGTCAGCAACAGCAGGTACGGGTCGGCCCACGCCGAAGCCGCGACGCGCACGGCGACGGTCGAGATCGCGAGCTCGTGGTCCGCGAGCAGCGACATCGCAGTGTCGAGAGCACGCACACGTCGGGGCGTCGGCTCGAGCGGCGACACCCGCGTCCACAGCCGCGCGGCAAGCGACCCTCGAGTCGCAAGAGATGCCGGCGCGCCGACCGTGGGCAGGGCGTCGACCATCGTGGCGAGCAACGTGCGCGCGCGTGATGCCACCGAGCTCGGGCGGCGGTCGTCGCGGAGCGGGTCGCCGGCCCGCAGCGCGGCCACTACCACCCGCAGCCGGTCGGGCACCGTCGCCGCCGGTGGGAGCGCGCGCTGCACGGCGCGGGCGAGCGCGAGCGCCTCGGGATCGGGGGTCCAATGCTCGTGCGGTGCGGACGCGGTGCCCCAGAGCCACGCCGCGACCTCCTCGTAGTGGGCGTCGACCGCGGCGCGCGTGGCGTCCCAGCCGCGGTACGAGAGGTGCCCGGCCGGGTCGAGCCGGGTGATCGCGGTGTCCACCACGATCTCGGGCCCGGTCGCGAGCGGAGCCCGCCGGGCGCGCGTCGCGAGGCGCTCGACGTCGGCGCGGAGGTACCGGCTGGTGCGGCCGCCGGGGACGCGCTCGCTCCGAACCAGGCCGCGGCTCACGTACGCGTACAGCGTCTGCGGCTTGACGCCGAGACGCGCCGCCGCCGCGCCGGTCCCGATCCATTCCTCCGCCACCATGCCTGCATCATATTGATCTAGTCAATATTGACAAGTTGGCAGATCAGGAGGAACGTGGGTGGCGACGAAGCGACCAGGAGACGGCGCAGGGGCGCCGGCAAGAGGAGAGTGACGAGATGACGATCACCGATGACGCGCCGCGCGGGCTGAAGGGCGTCGTCGTCGCCGACACCGCGCTCGGCGACGTGCGGGGCGGCGAGGGCTTCTACCACTACCGCCAGTACTCGGCCCCCGAGCTGGCGGCGACCCGGACGTTCGAGGACGTCTGGTACCTGCTGTTCGAAGGCGAGCTCCCCACGCGGGCGGAGCGCGAGGCGTTCGTCGAGCACATCGCGTCGCGGCGCGACCTCCCCGACACGGTGCGCGACACGCTCCCGGGCATCGCCGCGTCAGGTCACGTACCGCTGGCCGCGCTCCGCACCGCGCTGTCGCAACTGGCGGCGGTCGAGGACGTCCTGCCCAGCTACGACGCCGACGAGGTGACGCTCCGCGCCGACGCCACCCGCCTGTGCGCGACAACGCCGGTGCTGATCGCCGCGCTGTACCGCCTCTCACGCGGCATGGCGCCGATCGCACCCCGACCCGACCTGGCGACCGCCCCGAACTACCTGTACATGATCGAGGGCGTCGTGCCCGACGCCGCTCGCGCTCGGGCCATCGAGCAGTACCTCATCCTCGCGATCGACCATGGCTTCAACGCCTCGACCTTCGCGGCGCGCGTCGTCACGTCGACCGGTGCCGACATCGGGTCGGCCGTGGTCGCCGCGCTCGGCGCGCTCTCGGGCCCGTTGCACGGCGGCGCTCCGAGCCGCGCCCTCGACACGCTCGATGCGATCGGCTCGCCGGACCACACGGAGGCGTGGGTCCGCGACGCCATCGGGCGGGGCGAGCGGATCATGGGCTTCGGCCACGCGGTGTACCGAACCGCCGACCCCCGGTCGGTGATGCTCCGGGGCATCGCGCAGGAGCTCGGCGGTCCCCTGGTCGACTTCGCGGTGGACGTCGAGGGCACGGTGGAACGCGTCCTCGCCGAGCTCAAGCCCGGCCGCGAGCTGCACACGAACGTCGAGTTCTACGCGGGCGTCGTGATGGAGCAGTGCGGCATCCCGCGCGAGCTGTTCACGCCGACGTTCGCGGCCAGCCGGGTGGTCGGGTGGTGCGCGCAGATCCTCGAGCAGGCGCGCGACCGCAACATCATCCGGCCGAGCGCCCGGTACGTCGGGCCCGAGCCACCGCAGCCGGTGCCCGCCGTCTGATCGAAACCGCGCGGCTCAGCAGACGATCGAGGCGAGCTGCTCCTCGTAGTAGCGCGCGTCACCGAAGTGGTTCTCCCAGAACTTCGAGCGCCGGGAGTAGAGCGTGAGGTCGTGCTCGACGATGAACGCCACGCCGGCGTGCACCTCGTGGGCCTGGCGGTGGAGGTGCGCGGCGGCGCGCTTGCCGAACGCCACCGCGATCGCGGCCTCCCGGGCCGACGGCCGGCCGGTGGAGATCAGGAACGCCGCCTGACGCGCCAGCAGATCGGCGCGGTGCAGGTCGATGAGCACGTCCGTGACGAGGTACTGGACCGCCTGGTAGCGACCGATCGGGCTGTCGAACTGCTCGCGGTCCTTCGCGTACTGGTTCGTCATCTCGAGCACGGCGCGTGCGGCACCCACGATGGTCGCGGTCTGCAACACCGCGGCGTTCGTCATCGCGGTCGCCAGCGGCTCCCAGCCTCCGCCGACCGGGCCGACGACCGCGTCGGCGCCGAGCTCGACGTCGACCATCTCGAGCACGCCGAGCGATCCCCCCGCGATGTTCGGCAGGTCCTCGACCGCAACGCCCGGCGCGGTCGCGTCGACGAGGAACAGCGTGATGCCGTCGGCGCCCCGCTCGCCCCCCGTCCGCGCCGCGACGAGGAAGGTGTCGGCAGCGGACGCGAACGACACCAGCATCTTCGTCCCCGTCAGCACCCAGCCGTCGCCCCGCGCCACCGCCGACGCCGCGATCGCGTCCGCGCCGAAGCCGCCGTCGGGCTCCATCACCGCGACGCTGACGATCTCCCGGCCCTCGGCGATCGCCGGGAGGTGCTCACGACGCTGCCCGTCGGAGCCGACAGCGAGGATCAGGGGCGCGACGACGCCGACGGTGTCGAGGAACGGGCTCGGCACGAGTTTGCGCCCCATCTCCTCGCAGAGCGGGTATAGGTCGAGGAACGAGCCGTCCGTGCCGCCGTACTCCGACGGGATCGTGATCCCGAGCCAGTGGAGGTCGGCCATCTCCCGCCACAGCTCGGGTGAGTAGCCGAGCTCGCTCTCCTCGAGCTCGCGCACCACCTCGGGAGAGCACCGCCGCGCGAACAGGTCGGCGGCGGAGCGCTGCAGGAGCTGCTGGTCCTGGTCGAGCAGGAGATCGATGGCCACGGGTTCCTCCTCGGACGCGGGTGCTCAGCGGGGCAGGCCGAGCGTGCGGGTGGCGACGACCATGCGCTTCACCTGCGACGTACCTCCGGCGTGGTTGCCGAACGACCGCCGGTAGATGCGGTCGACCTCTCCGGCCAGCGGTGCCCACTCGCCTCCCTGGATCTGGCCGACTGGCCCGAGGATCTCCATGCAGATCTGGGCGAACTCGGGCTGGAACTCCTTCGTGATCGCCTGGTGCATGTGCGTGCCGTACTGGCAGCCGCCCTCGAAGCGCATCATCTTCTCGACCTCTACGCCGATCGCGAGGTGGGCGAGCTGTGAACGCACGAGCGGGTCGTCGCTCATGCGCACGCCGCCACGCGTCGTTGCCCGGCAGTACCGGACGAGCTGGTCGAGCACCCAGGCCTGGCCGGTGAGCGGCGGCTCGTACTCGGTGTCGGGCCCGACATCGTCGTCCTCGAAGCGCGGCAGCGGGTTGCCGCCGATCCCGAACCAGATCTGGCTCCATCCCTGGTTCAGGTCGCCGAGCATCCGGTCGGCGGGCACTCGCAGCTCGTCCAGGAAGACGAGGTTCTGACGGCCGTCACCCAGGTTGTACAGAGGGCGCAGCTCGATCCCGGGCACGTCCATCGGCGAGAGGAAGTAGCTCAGACCCTTGTGACGCTTCGCCGGGTCGGGATCGGTGCGCGCCGCGATGATGATCCAGTTGCAGTGGTGACCCGCGGTGCAGAACGTCTTCTGGCCGCTGATCACCCACTCGTCGCCGTCCTGCACCGCGCGGGTGCGCAGCGACGCGAGGTCGGAGCCCGAGTTCGGCTCGGTGTATCCCTCGGCCCACATGATCTCGCCCGCGGCCATGCCGGGCAGGAAGGACTGCTTCTGCTCCTCGGTGCCGACGCGGATGATGCACGGTCCGACCGCCTGGCCGATGCCGGCGAAGTGCCCGACCCGTCGCCGGTCGAGCTCCTCGTTCAGCACCCGCGCCTGGCGCGGCGACATCTCGCTCCCACCCCATTCGCGCGGCCACGTGGGTTCGAGCCACCCCTTCGCGCCCTGCTTCTTCCAGAGCTGGCGGTAGAAGGCCCAGCGGTCGGGATCCTCCTCGAAGTCCCACTGGAACCCGCGGTACTCCTCGGGCACCTCGTCGTCGATCCAGTCACGGACTTCCTGTCGGAATGCCTCGAGCCTGGGCGTCGTCGTGAACGTCATGTCCATGAACGGGACGCTACCGCCGTCGCGGCCGCGGGCGCACGGGCCCGGCGGCCGCTGCCACGCCGCTGGATCACGGGGTACCGTTGCTGCGCTTGCTGGGGGACGATGCCTGATGATGCCGGAAGACCAGGGTCTCGTATCGACGGTGCTCAGCCCGCTCGCTCGCTACGAGCAGAACGTCATGAAGCGGATCGAGGACTTCCGAGATCCGCGTCAGGAGTGGCGCCGGATCTTCGCCGAGGTCTTCGGCACCTTCTTCCTCGTCCTCGTGGCCGCCGGCGGCGGGATGATGGGGCAGGCCTTTCCCGGCACGATCAGCCGTGCCGCCGCGGTCGTCGCACCCGGTCTGATGGTGATGGCAATCATCCTCTT
>CAZDJK010000045.1:0-39551 GCA_964505725.1 uncultured Bifidobacteriaceae bacterium
CGAGGAACCATCCGGCGACGAGCGCGGTCACGACGATCGGGATGTTCACGAGGAAGACGGACCCGTACCAGAAGTGGCCGATGAGGAAGCCGCTGGCGACCGGTCCGATGATCCCCGCCGCGCCGGTGAGGCTGGCCCAGATCGCGATGGCGCGGATGCGTTCTTCCTCGGTGAACACGTTCACGAGGATCGACAGCGTCGACGGCATGATGAACGCTGCGCCGACGCCCATGACCGCGCGGCTGGCGATGAGCTGCCACATCGCACTCGACAGCGCGCCCAGGAGCGTGCCGAGGAGGAACACGAGCAGACCGAACTGGAGAGCGCCCTTGCGCCCGTAGCGGTCTCCGATAGCGCCGGTGGTGAAGAGGAGTCCCGCGAAGACGAGTGAGTAGACCGCGACGACCCACTGCAGCTGCGACTCGCTCGCGTGCAGCACGCGCGACAGCGTGGGGATGGTGACGTTCAGGCTCGAGTTGCCGACGAAGACGATGACCAGGCTCAGGCAGAGCACGGTCAGGATCCACCAACGGCGGGCGTGAATCCTCGGGTCGATCTCGCTCAGGGGTCGGTGGCCGCCGTTCGGCCCCACACCCACGGCGGGGGGATCGCCGTGGTGGCTCAACTCCGTGCACCCGTCAAGGCCGGTTCCTTCCCTTCCTGGTCATGCTGTCGTGTGCGCGACCAGGCCGCAAACCGGTTCTCATGCCGACTCCGCGCGGACGTCAGGCGCCGCGACGACGCGGGCGCGGATCGCCTCGTAGACCCGCTCCATCTCGGTGTCGGCGTGTGAGAAGCGCCGGTCGACGTACGCGGTCACGTTCACCCCGCCGACGAAGGCAGGCAGGCCGGGGTGGTCGTCCACCACGAAGTCGGGGGCGAAAGGGAGGCCCCATGCCTCGTGCCCCTTCCACTGGCCGGTGATCGGCTTCGAGAACACCCCGTGCACGATCGTGTCGAGATCGTGACGGCGGAGGTCGTCCCACCGTTCCCCGAACCCGGACCACACGTACAGCTCGTGACCCTCGTCGACGAGGCGGACGAAGAGCTCGCGCGTGCCGGGACGGAGCGAGCCGTCCTGGCCCAGGATCGTGTAGTCGACGTCGAAGAAGATGCGCATCGGAACCGATGACGGTACGCGCTCGGCCCGCGCTCGACCCATCCGCGACCTATCCGCGTGGCCCGCGCACCGCGCTGACACACTGCTCCGGTGCAGGCGAGCACGGCGCGGCGCATCGGCGCCACGGTCCTCGTCGTCGTCGGTGCCATCGGCCTGGTCGTGGCGAGCGCGGGGTGGTGGCTCGAGCGGAGCTTCCTCGACACGTCGCGGTTCACGAGCACCGCGAACTCGCTCCTCGACCGGTCCGAGATCCAGGCCGAGCTCACCTCGGTGCTGGTGCGCCAGCTCTCGAAGGAGGCGGGTGCCGACCTGCAGGTCGCCCAGCCGTTCCTGGCCGCGATCGTGCAGCAGGTCGTCGACAGCGGCGCGTTCCGAACCGTGTTCGACACCGCGCTGTCGCGCGCGCACAAGGTGCTCGTCGACCGGGGGACCGAGAAGATCATCCTCGATCTCACCGGCGCGTACGATCAGGTGCGGGCGCCGCTCCAGCAGGTGGCGCCGAACCTGGCGGGGCAGCTGCCGAGCAAGCAGCAGCTCGACGTGGTGCTGCTCCATCGTTCGCAGCTCACCGTCATCTGGGACCTGATCGACCGCTTCAAGCGGATGGTCGACGTCGTCACCATCGCGGCGGTGGTGCTGGTCGCCGCGGGCATCGCGCTCGCGGTCGACCGGTGGCGCGCCCTCGCGCTCGCGGGCTGGGTGGTAGTCGGCGGGTTGGTGGTGGTGGTCCTCGCGCTGCTGGTCACCCGCATCGTGGCGTCAGCGCGCATCAGCGACGGCACGTCGTCGGACGCGGTCCGAGCCGCGTTCACCGTGGTCACCCGCCCGCTCGTCGTACAGTCGGTGGTGTTGGCCGCTATCGCCGCGCTGGTCGCTCTCGCGGCGCGCTTCACCGCCTACCACGGGTTCGAGGCGTGGCGCGGCGCCACCCGCCGCGCCGGAGCGCGGATCGGCGCAATGGTCCCGAGAGTGGAGGGCTCGGTGCCGTCGGGGCGGTGGCACCTGCCACCACCGCGGTCGGGTACCCGGGGCGCACACGTGTGGCGCGCGCTGGGCCTGGTGGCCCTGGGACTGTTCGCGGTGCTCGAGCCCGACACGGTCACCGATCTCGTCGCGGTGGTCGTGGGGCTGGCGCTCCTCTACCTCGCGGTGCTCGAGGCGGTCGCGGCCGCGCACACGCCGTCGCGCGCCGACGAGCCGCGCGCGATCGCCAACCCCTGACCCTTGCCTACCGGCGCGTCGCCTTGCGCGCCGGAGCCTTCTTCGCCACGGTCTTGCGGGGCGCGGCCTTCTTGACGGTGGTCTTGCGCGCCGGGGCCTTCTTCACGGCCTTCTTCGCCGGGGCCTTGCCCGTGAGCACCGCGTCCTTGAACGCCTTCAGCGGCGTGATCCGCGCGCGACGCGACGCCTTGATGCGGATGGCCTCGCCCGTCTGGGGGTTGCGTCCCATGCGCGCGGCGCGGTCGACGCGCGCGAACTTCGCGAAGCCGCTGATCGCGACCGGCTCGCCGGCGGCGACGGTCTCGGTGATGGTGTCGATGAAGGCCTGCAGGGCTGCGTCGGCGGTGCGCTTGTCGGTTTCGGTGCGCTCGGCCAGCGCGGCCACGAGGTCTCTCCGGTTCATGGGGGCTCCAGCTCGGGAAGGTCGATCGCGTGCTGATCGACGAAGCGAGACAGCATGCCACTTCGGCCGGGTCGGCCGTCGTATCGAACGAATCGCCGCGACGTGCGCCGGTGCCGACGGTCCGCGTGTGGCGGCGGGCCATCTGTGATAATCCAGTCCGGGCGCAAGGGCAGGTGTCACGCAAGGGCAGGTGTAGGGCAGGCGTTGGGAGGTGCCCATGTCCAGGACCGGCCGCATACTGGTCGCCGAAGTGCTCGGCACCATGATCCTGGTGCTCGGAGGGCCGGGAACCGCGATCTTCTCGCACTACGTGCTCGACCTGAACATCGGCGCGCTGGGTGTCGCGATCGCGTTCGGCCTGAGCCTCCTGTGCGCGGCGTACCTGTTCGGTCACATCTCGGGCTGCCACATCAACCCGGCGGTGACCGTCGGCATGTGGGCGCTCGGGCGCACCAAGGGTCACGAGGTGTGGGCGTACTTCGTCGGCCAGTTCGTCGGTGGCGCGCTCGGCGCGGTGATCCTGTGGGGGATCGTCGAGGCCGGCGACAACAACGGGGTGAGCAAGGGAGTGCGGAACTTCAACCGGGAGTTCGTCTTCGGCGCCGCGTCGAACGGCTACGGGTCGCACTCGCCGGGGCACTTCGCGCTCGGCGCGGTCGTCATCGCGGAGATCGTGTTCACCGCCATCTTCGTGCTCGTCATCGCGGGCACGACGCGGTCGTCGGCGATCGCGGGGTTCGCCGGCATCCCGATCGGGTTCGTGCTCATCCTCGTGCACCTGATCTCGATCCCGATCGACAACACGAGCGTCAACCCGGCCCGCAGCTTCGCCACCGCGATCTTCGCCCCGAGCTGGGCGTTCGAGGAGCTCTGGGTGTTCATCGTGTTCCCGGTCATCGGGGGGTTGCTCGCGGCAGGGCTGTGGCGGCTCGTGACCACGCCCGAGGAGGGATGACGGCAGCGCGCGCGGTGTCGACGGCGGCGCGCGCCCGTCAGCCGGTGTGGTAGTCGATCACCGACCGGGCGACCTCGCCGCGCTGCATGGCGCCGAAGGCGTCGTTGACGTCTTCCAGCTCGATGGTGCGTGACACCAGCTCGTCGAGCTTCAGGTCGCCGGCGCGGTAGAGCTCGATCAGGCGGGGGATGTCGCGCCGTACGTCGGCGGATCCGTACTGGCAACCCTTCACCGTCCGCTCCTGCACGATGATGTCGCTGAACACCTCGACGTCGAGGCGCACGTCGCGCGACGGGATGCCGACGAGCACGGCCTGGCCGCCGCGTCGGGTCATCTTCACCGCCTGCTTGATCGTGGGCGCCAGGCCGATCACCTCGAACGCGACGTCGGCGCCGCGACCCCCGGTGAGCCCCCGCACCTCGCGCACCGCGTCGGCGTCGGTCGCCTCGATCGTCTGCGTGGCGCCGAACGTGCGCGCCAGCTCGAGCTTCGCGGGGTTCATGTCGATGGCGATGACGTCGCTCGCGCCCGCGATGCGCGCGCCCTGCACCACGTTGAGACCGACGCCGCCGCAGCCGATCACCGCGACCGCGTCGCCCTCCCGGATGTCCGCAGTGTTGAGCGCGGCGCCGACGCCGGTGAGCACCGCGCAGCCGAGCAGCGCCGCGAGCCCGAGGGGGAGGTCGTCGGGGATCGTCACCAGGCTGATCGAAGGGATCACCGCGAGCTCCGCGAACGTCCCCGTGCAGAGCATCTGACCGAGCCCGGCGTCGCCGGACGACGCGCGCGTCGTGCCGTCGAGCATGCCGCGACCGGTCGAGGACCGCCACGCGACGTCGCACAGCTCGGCCTGCCCGTGCTCGCACCAGTAGCAGGTGCCGCATTGGGGCACCCACGAGATCGCGACGTGGTCGCCGATCGCGAAGCCGTCGACGTCGGGGCCGACCGCCTCCACCACGCCCGCGCCCTCGTGGCCCAGGATGATCGGCGGCGGCGCGACCGGGATCACGCCCGAGCTCATCGACAGGTCGGAATGGCACACGCCCGACGCCGCCAGGCGCACCGCCACCTCGCCCGCGCGGGGCTCGTCGACCTCCACGTCGGTGAAGATCTCGAGCGGTTCGCCGACGGTCGTGAGGACTGCGGCCTTGACCATGTCGTCTCCCGTGTCGTCGTGGGCATCGCACGATACCGGGCCGTGCTCTCAGGATCCGCGGCCCGGGCGACCGCGGCGTGCAACCGCGCGAGCGGCCCGATCGCTACTGTCCGGGCGATGGGCACCGACACGGACCTCGTCGACCGGATCCGGGTGGAGCCCGGCGAGCCGGCACATCTCCACAAGCGCAACGCGGCCGACCGGCTCGGCCTCGACAAGCCCGGCGGCCGGGAGGTCGTCGTCGAGCTCCAGTCGCAGCTCGAGTCACTGCACGAGCGGCTGTGGGCGGAGGCGCGCCGCAGCGTCGTGCTCGTGCTCCAGGGCATGGACGCGTCGGGAAAGGACGGCACGATCCGGCGGGTGCTGAGCGGGTTGAACCCGCAGGGGTGCACCGTCGTCAACTTCAAGGTGCCGACGACGCTGCAGCTCGCCCACGACTACCTGTGGCGCGTCCACCAGGCGCTCCCCGTGCGCGGGATCCTCGGCGTGATGAACCGCTCGCACTACGAGGACGTGGTGGCCGCGCGCGTCACCGGGGACGTCGACGCCGAGCGGTGCGGTCGCCGCTACGAGCACATCAGGGAATTCGAGCGGACGCTGGCCGACGAGGGCTGGACCATGGTGAAGGTTTTCCTCCACATCTCGAAGGACGAGCAACGGGCCCGGCTCCAGGAGCGCATCGACGACCCGGAGAAGAACTGGAAATTCCATCTGTCCGACCTCGAGGTCCGGGCCCACTGGGACGAGTACCACCGGTACTACGAGGAGGCGCTCACGGCCACGTCGACGGACTGGGCGCCCTGGTACGTCGTCCCGGCCGACCACAGGTGGGCACGCGACGTCGCCGTCGCCAACCTCCTCGTCGACGTGTTCACCCACCTCGACCCCCGGGTCCCCGACCCCGAGCCCGGCCTCGAGGGCACCGTGGTCGAGTAGCGGGCCGTACGCCTCTGCCCTCGGACTGGTGCGTTCGTCGGGGCATCGGCAAGAATGGCCTCTTGATGGACGTCGAGTCGCGTGATTCCGTCTCTCTCAAGCCCGCCGAGCTCGACGAGCTCGGCCAGCTGGTCGCAGATCTGGGCCTCCCGCTCGTGGACGAGCAGCTCGACCGCCACGTGGAGCAATTCCCGCTGGTGGCGATCGCGATGCTCGACAGCGAGCAGCACGGGTTCCTCTTCGGCTCGCTGGAGCGCATCGGGGGGACACCGTGCATTCTCTGGGGCCTCGGGGCGGTCCGGCGCGGGCGAACCGCCCGGGCAGCGCTCGACGGCCTCGTGGCCGAGCTGTACCGGCGGGCGGCGATCTCGTTCCCGGACGAGGACGTGCTCGTGGCGGGCCGGGTGGCGCACCCCGCCGCCTACGCGCTCTTCGGCGTGCTGGACGACGTGTGCCCGCGCCCGAAGTACACGCCGAACGGCGAGGAGCGGGCCTGGGGCCGCCGGCTCGCCCGGCGCTTCGGCTGCGACGCCCGCTACGACGACCGCACCTTCCGGCTGTCGGCGCACGGCGTCACCGAGATCGTGCTCGACGCCCGCACGGTCAAGGCCGGCGGAAGGACCGCAGCGGAGCTGGTCGGCGAGGTCGACCCTGCGCAGGGCGAGGCGATGATCGCCTACGGCTGGGCCATGGCCGAGGCCCTCGCCGACGGCCTCGCCATCCCGCGCTCCTGAGCCGACCCGCCCCTTTTTCCCCGACGTTGCGTCGCCTGAGCCGGTCATTCCGGCCCGAACGACGCAACCTCGCGTCAGCGGGTGAGCGAGTCGAGTTGAGCGCGGAGATCCTCGGGGGTCGTGACCGGCTGACGGCACGCGTAGTGCTCGCAGACGTACGCGGTCGGCTTCCCGCCGATGGCGGTGCGGTCGGCGAGCAGCGGGGTGAGGTCGGCCCCCGTGTCGGGGCGGGCCACGACGTACACCGCCGCCGGCAGCACACGCCGCCGCACCTCGTCGGCGAGCGCGGCCGTCGCGGGGTCGGACGGCTCGCCGACCACCGCGACCTCGAGCGGGGGGAGCACCAGCTGCTCGACCGCGCCCAGGAGATACGCGAACGCGGTCGGGTACTGCCCGACGACCGACGACATCGTCTCCACCCACCGGCGCGCGGGCGTTGCGTACGCCTCGTGACCCGTGAGCGCCGCGAGCCGTAGGAGACCGGCGGCGGCGAGTGAGTTCTCGGACGGCGTGGCGTTGTCCTGGTAGTCCTTCGGCCGCACGATGAGCGGTTCAGCGTCGACGCCGGTCGTGAAGAAGCCGCCCCGCTCGTCGTCGGAGAACAGGCGCAGCATCTCGTCGGCGACGCCTCGCGCGTCGACGAGCCAGGAGACGTCGTCGACCTCGGCCAGGGTGACCAGCGCCTCCAGCAACGCGCCGTAGTCCTCGGCATAGGCGAGCAGCGCGGCCCGGCCGCCCTGCCATGACCGCAGGAGTCGCCCGTCGGCGTCGCGCAGCTCACGCAGGAGGAAGCGCGCGTTCGTGCGCGCCGCCTCCATCCAGTCGGCCCGGTCGACCGCGGCCGCCGCCTCCGCGAGTGAACGGAGGAACAGCGCGTTCCACGCCAGCAGCACCTTGTCGTCGAGGCCCGGGCGCGTGCGCCCGGCGCGTGCCGCCAGGAGCGCGGGGACGGCCGACGCGGCCGCGGACGGCCGCTCCTCCACGCGGTCGACCGCGTGCAGGATGTTGCCGTGGTAGCCGGTGTGCGGGTCCTCGAAGTTGCCGTTCGCGGTGACGCCGAAGTAGCGGATCACCTCGGGTGCGGCGTCGCCCGCTACCGCGGTGATCTCGTCGAGCGACCACAGGTAGAACTTGCCCTCCACGCCTTCGGAGTCGGCATCCTCGGCCGAGGAGATGCCGCCGTCGGGATGACGGAGGTCGCGGAGCACGTAGTCGTTCGTGTCCTCGAGGACACGCCGGTAGCGCGGCTCGCGGGTGACGAGCCACCCGTGCAGGTAGGCGCGGGCAAGCAAAGCCTGGTCGTACAGCATCTTCTCGAAGTGCGGCACGAGCCAGTAGGCATCGACCGAGTAGCGGTGGAACCCGCCGCCGACCTGGTCGTACATTCCGCCCGCGGCCATCGCGTCGAGCGACACCGTCACCATCTCGAGCGTCTCCGGCCGCGGGTCGCGCGCGTACGCGTCGAGCAGGAACGTGTGCGTCATCGCCTGAGGGAACTTCGGCGCCCCGCCGAAGCCGCCGAACCGGGCGTCGAACTGCGAGCGGCTCCGCTCGACGGCCTGCTCGAGCGTCGCGGCGGAGAGCGGCTGCGCGCCGGAGCCGTCGAGCGCGGTCGCCTCCTCGATCGCCTCGCGCAGCTTCTCACCCTGCTCGAGGAGCGGTCCGCGCCGGCTGTCCCAGGCGTCGGACACCGCCTCGAGCACACGTCGGAACCCGGGCATTCCCTGGCGGTCGTCCTTCGGGTAGTAGGTGCCGCCGAAGAACGGACGGCCGTCGTGGTCGAGGAACACCGTCATGGGCCACCCGCCGTGGCCGGTGAGCGCCTGGACCGCCTGCATGTAGATGGCGTCGACGTCGGGGCGCTCCTCGCGGTCGACCTTCACGTTCACGAAGCGCGCGTTCATGTCGGCGGCGACTTCCGGGTCCTCGAACGACTCGTGCGCCATCACGTGGCACCAGTGGCACGACGAGTACCCGACCGACAACAGGATCGGCCGGTCGTCGGCACGCGCGTCGGCGAACGCCTCCTCGCCCCACGGGTACCAGTCGACCGGGTTGTCGGCGTGCTGGCGGAGGTACGGGCTCGTCTCGCGCGCGAGTCGGTTCACGACGGCCATTGTCGCAGCCGGACGTAGAGTGACCCAGAGTCAGGAGGCGGCGATGGCAGACGTGGAAGCGCGCAGGCGGAGTCGGTTCACCGAGCGGGCCATCGACGAGTACTCGGCCCGGCATTCCACGGGCCCCGACGCGCTCCAGCACGAGCTGCAGCTCGTCACCGCCGAGCGCACCGGGCCGGCGTCGGGGATGCAGATCGGCGACGACCAGGCCGTCCTGATGGAGATGATCGTGCGCTCCATGGGCGCGACGCGCGCGGTCGAGGTCGGCACCTTCACCGGCTACTCCGCGCTCGCGATCGCGCGCGGGCTCGGCCCCGGCGGGCACCTGCTGTGCTGCGACGTCAGCGAGGAGTGGACGGCGATCGCACGCGACGCGTGGGCGAAGGCCGGCGTCGCCGACCGCATCGAGCTGCGCATCGGCCCCGGCATCGACACGCTGCGTTCCCTTCCGGCGGGCGAGCAGTTCGACTTCGCGTTCATCGACGCCGACAAGACCGGTTACGCCGCCTACTACGAGGAGATCCTTTCGCGCCTCCGGTCCGGTGGCCTGATCCTGCTCGACAACATGCTCCAGGGCGGCCGGGTGGTCGAGGAGTCGGCCACCGACGACAGCGTCGCCGCCATCCGCGCGCTGAACGACGCCATCGTGGCCGACGACCGGGTGCGGGTCGTCCTCGTGCCCATCGGCGACGGCGTCAGCGTCGTCCACAAGCGCTGACCCACCGCCCGGGTCGCCCGGCCGGCCTCCGGCCGCGATCAGGTCGAGCCGCCGTCCTCCGCCCGGGCGCGAACGGCGAGGTCGCGGGCCCAGCGGTAGTCGGGCTTGCCCGACGGCGAGCGCACGATCCCGTCGACGACGACCAGCTCGCGCGGCACCTTGTAGCCCGCGATCGCGCCGTGGGCGTGGGCGGCCAGGTCGTCGAGCGTCGCCGTCTCGCCCGGGCGGAACTGCACGACTGCGGTGACCTGCTCGCCCCAGCGCTCGTCGGGCACGCCCACGACGACCGCGTCGAACACCGACGGGTGCGACTTCAGCGCCGCCTCCACCTCCTCCGGGTACACCTTCTCTCCGCCGGTGTTGATCGACACCGACCCGCGGCCGAGCACCGTGATCGTCCCGTCGGCCTCGAGCCGCGCGTGGTCTCCCGGCACCGACCAGCGCACGCCGTCGACGACGGGGAAGGTCGCGGCGGTCTTCTCGGGGTCCTTGTAGTAGCCGAGGGGCACGTGGCCCCGCCGCGCCAGCCGGCCCACGACACCGACGGGCGCGGGGCGCAGGTCGTCGTCGAGCACGGTGGTGTCGGCCGACATCTGGAACCGGGGCGTGGCCGGCACCGGCGCGCCGGCGGCGACCATCAATTGGCCCTGCCCGCCCGACTCCGAGGCGCCGAACCCGTCGATCAGCACCGTGCCCGGCAGCCGCTCCGCCCACGCCTCCTTGATCGCGGGCGACAGGATCGCGCCACCCGACAGCACGACCGTGAGCGGCGACACGTCGAGCGACGGCTCGGCGGCGTCGAACGCCTCCACCAGCGGACGGGCGAACGCATCGCCCACGATGACGAGGAACGAGACCCGTTCCCGCGCGATGAGGGCCCACGTGCGCACCGGGTCGAAGTGCGGCTCCTCCGCGAGCACGACCGCGCCGCCGCCGTAGAGGGTCGCGAGCGCCATCCACTGCGCGGTGCCGTGCATCAGAGGGCACGCCGGGTAGCAGCGCATGCCGAGGCCGAGCTCGTCGGTGACCTCCTCCGGCCGAGTGATCCCGTCGGCCCCGAGCCGGCCGCCGCCGAGCGCGGCGAAGAAGATGTCCTCGGCGCGCCACATCACGCCCTTGGGCTGGCCCGTGGTGCCGCCCGTGTAGAGCAGGTAGGGATCGTCGGCCGACCGCGCGGCGAAGTCGCGCGCGTCCGACGCCTCGGCGAGCGCCGACTCGTAGTCGTCGTGGCCCAGGGTGGCGGGGATGTCGGGCCCCTGGCCGTCGTCGACGACGAGACGCGTCCGCAGGAGGGGCAGGTCGTCGACGATCGCGGCCAGGGTGGGTGCGAACGTGCGCTCGAGCACGACCGCCTTGGCGTCGGCGTCGTCGAGCAGGTAGCGCAGCTCGTCGGCGACGTACCGGTAGTTGACGTTGACCGGCGCCGCCCGCAGCTTGTACGCGGCCAGCGTCGCCTCCAGGTACTCGATGCGATTGGTGAGGTAGACCGCGACATGGTCGCCGGGCCCGACCCCGCGCGCGGCGAGCGCATGCGCGAGGCGGTTCGCGCGCGCATCGAGCTCGCGGTAGGAGAGGCGCCGATTGCCGCGCACCGTCGCCCCGCGGTCGGGGATCGCGTCGGCGACCGCCTCCCACAGGTCGGCGAGGTTGAATTCCATCAGGGCGCCCTCGGGCTGGGACGGCGGATCAGAAGAAGTCGGTGCCGCCGTCGACGGGGATGGTGGCGCCCACCACGAAGCTCGCGAGCTCCGAGCACAGGAACACCACGACCGCGGCGACCTCCTCGGGCAGGCCGACACGACCGATGTCGTTCTCGGCCCCGTAGTCGCGCGCGATCGCCTCGTAGGCGGCCTCGAGTGGCCCCTCGGAGAGCCCGCTGAGGTCGGCGCCCTCCAGGTAGCCGGCGAGCGTGGGCGACATCACGGTGCCGGGCGCCACCGTGTTCACGATGATCCCCTCGGGGGCGAGCGCTCGCGACAGGTTCTTGGACGCGCTGGCCATCGCCGCCTTCGCCGCCGTGAACCCGATGAGCCCAGGGCTCTGGTGGCGAATCGACGCCGCGGCGACGTTGACGATGCGGGCGAACGTGGCCTTGCGCAGCAGGGGGAGCGCGGCGCGGGTGGTGCGGATCATGGTGAGCACGCCGAGATCGAACTCGTCGAGCCACTCGTTGTCGGTGAGGTCGTCGAGCCCGCCGACGCGCGCCGGGCCGACCGTGTTCACGAGCGCGTGGCACTCGCCCCAGCGCTCGTCGAGGAAGGTGAACGCGGCTTCGACCTCGCCGGTGTCGAGGAGGTCGCACTGGAGGCCCACCGCGTCGGAGGCTCCCGCGGCGAGCAGCTCGCCCTCGGTCTCACCGAGCACCTCCTCGCTGCGCGCCAGCACCGCGACGCGGCACCCCTCGCCGGCGAGGAGGTCGGCGGTGGCGCGGCCGACGCCGCGGGTGCCGCCCGCGATGACGACCGCCCGCCCGCGCAGCCCGAGGTCGATCGCCATCGACGGTGCGCTCAGCCGAGCGCCCGGGCGAGGGGCGCCGCGCTCAAGGGCTCGCCGGTGGCGAGCACGACGAGCTCGTCCCAACGCCGCGACGCGCCGGGCGCGAACACGTCGCGCACGAGCTTCCGGCCGGCGCCGCGCTGCTCGGCGAGCCCGCCCGTCTCTCCCGCCAGCACCGCCGAAAGCTGTGAGGCGAACAGCTCGCCGTAGAGGTAGTTCTGGTAGTAGACGGGCGCGGCGGCGAGATGGATCTTCGCCGCCCAATCGGGTGCGGCGCGGCTGTCGGGCCGGCGCACGAGCTGGAAGCGCTCGACCAGGTCCCACCAGAACGAGTCGAGGTCGGCGTCGGGGTCGGCGTAGAGCCGCCGCTCGAACGTCGTCATCACGAGCACCCACCGGGCGAAGACGAGCAGCGCGGCGCGCTGCGCGGCCGCGAGACGCGGCGCGAGCGCGGCGACCTCCTCGTGCGGGACGCCAGCGACGCGCTCGAGCCACGACGGGTCGCGGGGCAGGCGGCCCATGAGCATCGCGATGCCCTCCGTGGTGAGCGCGTGCGCCGCGCCGCGCAGCAGCCACGGCAACGAGCGGTCCGACTCCGAGTCGTACACGGCATGGCCGAACTCGTGGAGCATCGTGTCCATCCAGCGCTCGTTGCGCTCCACGTTGCAGAGCACGCGCACGTCACCTTCGCGGTCGATGTCGATGCAGAACGCGTGCTGGCTCTTGCCGTTGCGCGCGTACAGATCGCTGCGCCCGAGGACGTTCCGCACGTCGAGGCCGAGCCCGTCGTACGTGCGGACGGTGAGGGCTTCGATGTCGGCGTCGGCGAACAGGTCGTCGAGCGCGATCGCGCCGTCGGCCGGGGTCTCCTGGAAGAACGGGTCGTCGAGGTGCCAGGGGCGCAGCTCCGACGGCTCGCACGAGAACCGGCGGGCGAGGGACGCGTCGAGCTCGTGCTTCCACTGGGCGAACGGGCCGGCCGTCGCGCGGTCGACGTCGTCGAGGGTCGCGAACAGGCGGGTCTCGTCGAGCTCGGCGGTGGACAGTGCCATCGCGAAGTGGTCGCGGAACCCGAGTGCGCGCGCGGCCTGGTTGCGCAACCGCGCCAGCTCGCGGATCCGGTCGGCGACCTCGACGCCGATCTGCTTCGACGCCTCCCACGCGGCGCGCCGTTCGCCGGCGTCGTCGCTGGTGCGGAGGATCTCGGCGATCGCGTTGTCGTCGACCCGCTCGCTGTCGATGGCGCCGCGGAAGTTGTTGAAGGTGGACTCGACGCGGGTCTCGAGCCCCACGATGGCCTGGCGCAGCTCGGCCGGGACCTGGTGGGGGATGAACGCGTCGACGAGCAGGTCGAGCTGGCGCGAGAGCGCGGAATCGGACGTCGGGTCACCGCGTACGGCGTCGCGCGCGGCCCGCAACGCGGCGAAGCGTTCCGGCTCGGCGAGGTAGTCGCGGCGCGCGAGCTCGGCCTCCGCGCGACGGTCCTCCGCCTCCGGAGAGGAGCGGGTGTTCGCCTCCCACCAGGTGTCGGCCAGCGCGATCTCGAGCGGGCGGAGCTCCCGGACGACCTCGTCGACCAGGCCGGACACGTCGGGCATGGCGGGAGTCTACGGAGTCAGCTGCGCCAGGAGTGCTCCGGCGCGTAACCCAGCACCGCCCGGGCCTTGTCGATCGAGAGCAGCGTGCCGTGGTCGCCGGCGCCGTCGCGCAGCTCGACGGTCGGGAACACCTCGGCCACCAGCTCGCGGTTCGGGCGCTCCATCACGGTGTCGGCGGCGGCGATGATGAACACGTCGGCGCCCTCGGTGTCGGCCTCCAGCGCGAGACGGCATGCCTGTGCGACGTCGCGCCGGTCGACGTAGCCCCACGCGTTCCAGCTGCGGGCGCGAGCGTTGTCCTGGAACCCGGGGAGCTGTGCGTAGTCGGCGTCGTCCCACACGTTCGAGAAGCGCAAGCCGACGAACGGCACGCCGTAACGCTGATTGAAGTAGCGCGCCATCTCCTCCGAGAGCACCTTCGACAGCGCGTAGCTGCTCTTCGGCACCGGCGGCGGTTCCTCGTCGATCGGGAAGTAGGGCATGTGCTCGTCGAACGGGAGGCCGAGCGTGGTCTCGCTCGACGCCCACACGACCCGGCGGAGCCCGAGGGTGCAGGCGGCGCTGAACACACGTTGTACGTGCTGAGCACGTTGGTGCGGAAGGTGCCCTCCTCGGTGAGCAGGCCCGGTCGCGCGATGGCCGCCAGGTGGACGACCGCGTCGCGGCCGCTCAACGCCTCGAACGTCTGCCCGAGGTCGCCGAAGTCGACGCGCCGGTAGCCACACACGGGATCGGGATCGGCCACGAGGTCGGCGTTGAGGACGCGGTGTCCGTGGGCGACGAGCTCGCGCACCACGGCCCACCCGGCCTTGCCGCTCCCACCGGTGACGACGACCCTCATCGCGACCTCCTCGTCGTTGCGCGCCCACGGCACGCTACGCGCGGGAGGGAGATGTGTGCAGTGGGCTCAGGCGGAGCGGCGCTCGGACACCCGGCGCCAGCGCGGGCGGCTGCCGGCGATGTCGGTGCAGACGAGCTGCTGGCCGCGGCTGGTCACCCCTACCGAGCCGACGACGCGGCAGAACGAGCCGGCGCGCGCCACGGGGATCGCGTCTGCGGTCGCGTGCACCGCCGCGCCGAACTGTGTGCGCCGGTCGCCGAGCACGGGCGCGCCCGTGAGCGCCTCGCGCCGGCGCTCCTCGCGCTCGGCGTCGAGCATCGAGCGCAGCCACACCACGAACCCGCCCACCGCGAGCACGAAGCTGCCGTAGATCACGGGCTGGTTCACCCTCTGGATGTCGGCAAGGTCGGTGACGCGCTTGAACGGTGGACCCCGCCCGGCGAACATGGGACATGCCCGAGATCGCAGTCCCGCGCGTCGGCGCGATGCCGGCCTATCTCGCCGTTCCCACGTCACCGCCGCCGTGGCCCGGCGTGGTGGTGATCCACGATGCGCTCGGCATGAGCGCCGACGTGCGGGAGCAGGCCGACTGGCTCGCGACGGCCGGCTATCTCGCCATCGCTCCCGACCTCTACTGGCGCGGGAACAAGGCGGCCTGCCTGTTCGCGACGTTCCGCGATCTCACCCGGCGGGAGGGACGCGCGTTCGACGACGTGGAGGCGGCGCGCACGTGGCTGACCGAGCACGGCGACTGCACGGGACGCGTGGGCGTGATCGGGTTCTGCATGGGCGGCGGGTTCGCGCTGCTCCTGGCGCCGGGGCACGGTTTCGACGCGTCGAGCGTGAACTACGGGATGGTGCCCGGCGACGCCGCCGAGCTCCTCCGTGACTCGTGCCCGGTCGTGGGCAGCTTCGGAGCCACCGACCGCACGTTGCGGGGCGCCGCGAGCCGGCTCGAGGCCGCGCTGGCGGCAGCGGGCATCGAGCACGACGTCGAGGAGTACGCCGGAGCCGGCCACTCGTTCCTGAACCGGCACGAGAGCACGCTGTTCACGCTCATGGGAAAGGTGATCGGCGGCGGTTACGACCCGGTCGCGGCGGCTCATGCCCGACAGCGCATCGTCGCGTTCTTCGACCGTCACCTCGGGGTACCGCGGTCACGCCCCGAGCCCTGAGGGGGCGGTCCGGCGCACTCGCGAAAAGGAGCCGTCGCCCTCGTACCCACGAGGGCGACGGCCGAAGAGGAAGAGGCCTACCCGCGCGGGCGGCCGGCGTCGTGGCGCACGCGCCACGGGTGGTCGCTCGGGTAGGGGCGCTCGGGAAGCTGGCGGGCGATGGAACGCCCGAAGCTCCGCAGGCCCCGCATGATCTTGCTCATCGATTCTCCTGTTCCAAGGTTTCCCGAGCCCGCTTTGCGGGTTCATGTGACCCGTTGCGGACCTCATCGGTTACAACGCCCGTTCCGCCCGACTCGTTCCTGGTTGTCGACCCCAGAATTGTACGGAGAGCGTCGACCCAAACGCGGGATGTGGCATCTGAGGCTCGGCGGGTGCCCAGAACCCGCGGAAGTTGACTGGCTTCGCGGTCGCGCGGTTACTGTCTGTGAATCCGATCCGGCTGCCCGCGCCCCGCCCGCCGGATCGGCCGCGTCGGCCCCCCAAATTCACCTTGGGGCTGACGCGCCCGCGAACCGGTAGGCCGGCGCGGTGGTGGCCTCTCGGCCGTAGGTCACACCAGGGTGGAGGAATGCTCAACCGTGGGGTACGTCGTACCGACGAGGGAGCAGGACTCCTCCAACGGCGTAGGGGCCCACACGGGAGGGCGTCCGCGACTTGGCTCCTCGAGCAGCCTCGCGGGCGCCTTCCCTTCTTCGCGACGGCCCTTCTTCGCGACGGCCCGTCTTCGTTCGTCGGTCCCGGGAGGAAGGTGGCGCGGCGCGCCTGGGCGGGCCGGGACGGCACGGGGAGCGCGCCCCGCGGTGTCCGTGCGCGTCTCGGCCCGCGACGACCGGGTCGGCACGCGGCGCGAGGGTCCTTGAGCGGTTGACGCCCCGGAGCGCCGCGGTATGCACTGTCGGCCGGGTGCCGTCGGCGAGGAGCACGGCGTGTTCGAGGCATGGAAGGCCAGGAAGGCCGCCGCGGCAGCCGCGAAGGCACAGGCCGCGCGCGAGGCCGCCGAGCAGCAGGCCGTCGCACAGCGCCAGGACGCGCTGGCGAACTGGCAGAAGGAGCGTGACGAGCACGCCCAGGAGCTCGAGACCGCACGCGAGTTCCACGGGAAGGCCGAGTCCTCGACCGTCATCCTCGAGATCGGCGAAGCCGTGTTCCTCGAGGTCGCCAACGCCGGGCTCGTCGAGCCGCGCAAGGAGCCGGGGGAGTGGCAGGGCCGCTCGCAAGGGGTCTCGATCCCGATCGGCAGCCTCGGGGGTCGGGCCGTGCGGTACCGCGTCGGCGCGAGCAGAGGCCACTTCGTGCCCGGAGCCGAGAAACCGACGATCGTCGACACCGGCACCATGGTCATCACGAACACGCGCGTCGTCTTCGTCGGCGCCAAGGAGACGCGCGAGTGCCTGTTCGACAAGCTGATCGGCTACGACCACCAGGCGGCCTGGACCACCTTCTCGGTGTCCAACCGGCAGAAGGCCACCGTCATCGCCTACGGCGCCGACGTGGCGCCGACCGTGCGCTTCCGGCTGGAGCTCGCCATCGCCTGCTGCCGCAACGACACCGACACCCTCGTCAAGCAGCTCGAGGACGACCTTGCGGCGGTCGACGCCCGCAAGCCACTACCTGCGATCGCGGGAACGGGTTCCGCGCCCGACGGCACCGGCGACCCGCAGCTACCGCTCGAGGCGACCTGAGCCTCCGCGCCGAGCGACGGCCGATGCCGGAGCGCGAGCGTCTCCTCGAACCGTAATCCTGTGGTGAGCGCAGAGCGGCAGTCCTCCAACCGTTGCCCCGCGAGAACAGCCGAGGAGCAGAGGAGGCCACTTCTGCGCTCCATCGACGAACAGATCTGACGCGTCGCGGTTCATGAGCGCGAAAGAGTCCCCGGGGTCTGTGAGCACCCGAGGACTCCTTCCTGCGCCGCAAGCGAATGGCGTCCCCGGGGGGGCGGGGCGCACGTCACGCTGTTCGGCGGCCTCGAGTGTCGGCCATGCGTGCGATGGGCGCTAGGGCCTTTTGTCCCGAAGCGGGGCACCGAGTAGGTTTCGACCGACCACTCCTTGGGAGCGACGCCGAGTCTCGAGCCTGGCCCGGACCCTGCTCGACTTGAGTCCTTCGCCCTTTCCATCGAGCCTTGCGGATGGGAAGGAGCGCGCGATGCGCGACGCGCCAGGCGACGGGCATGTCCCCCCTTCGCTGCGTTCGGCGACCGAGGTGGTGGCGTCGGTCACGCCACCAGCAGGTCTGGGTGTCGGGTTCGCGTGGGTGGTCATGGAACTCGCACCCGACGGGGTCCTGGTCAGCGACGACGACGGCCGGATAGTGATGGCGAATCGTCACATCGAAACGCTCTTCGGGCACGACCGGAACAGCCTCATCGGCACGCCGGTCGAGATGTTGGTTCCCGTCCGTTGGCGGGACGCGCATTACCAGCACCGCGCCCGGTATGGGTCAGCACCGAGGGTCCGGGCCATGGGTGTCGGCCCCGAACTCTTCGGCGCCCACGCGGACGGTTCCGAGTTTCCGGTGGAGATCAGTTTGAGTCCCGTGGTGACCGAGCGCGGGACCGCGACGGTCGTCATCATTCGGGACGTCACCCGACAGCGTGTGCACGAACGAGCCGCGCGAGCGGCGCTCGTGCATGCCGAGAACGGGCGCATCGCCACCGATCTCAACGAGCGTGTCAGCAGGCACCTGCACGCGTCCGGGTTGACGCTCACCGGCATCCTCGCCCACAAACAACTCGACGATGATCTCGCCGCCAGGCTGCACGAGGTCATCGAAGAACTCGACACCGCCATCAAGGACATCCACAACACCGTCTTAGCTCGCTTCGACGACGACACCACCATCCCGCCCGCCGCCTGACGCGTCCTGCCCGACACGGCACGAGGTCACTTCATCCCCGAGACGAATCGACGGCCCCGCCTTCGGGCGGGGCCCGTCTCTTGCCGCTACCGCCCGCTCGCAAAGGCAACAGACGACACGACGTGCCCCGAATGCGAGAAGCCCTTCCTCGAGGGCGAAGAGGCGTACATCGTCACCCCGGGCATGGG
Source organism: uncultured Bifidobacteriaceae bacterium (assembly GCA_964505725.1). Classification (GTDB taxonomy): domain Bacteria; phylum Actinomycetota; class Acidimicrobiia; order IMCC26256; family DASPTH01; genus CAVRJC01. The sequence goes on from CAZDJK010000045.1 coordinate 18,518, forward strand.
CGAACCGGGCGGATCACGAGTTCTTGTGAGGCGAGTTCGCTGCGCATCGAACCGTGCGCGCGACATGGGCGGGAGCGACTGTCGCCACCCCCGCCCGCTGCCGGCGTGTGTTCTCGGGTCAGTTGGCGAAGAACTGCAGCGCGGACCCGCAGCCGACGCCCTGGATCCAGGTGTTCTGGACGCCTTGGACATCGGGGGCGATGTCGTGCGCGGACACGATCACGTTCGCACTGAAGGACGGGGTGCCGACGTCGCCGGCCCGGAAGAAATCGGCCTTGAACGCTACGGTCCCGCTGTCGGTGGTCACGGTCTTGGGTAGGTCCGTGCCGCAGACGAAGCGCTGCGTGGCATTCAGGGTGGCGGAGCTCCAGCGGACTCCTTGCCCACTCATGCAACCCATGAGCGGACCCTGGATGACCGAGTCGGTGCAGCGGAACAGTCCGTTGGCGTGCAACGAGCCGGTCGACGTGTCGTAGGCGCCGATGCCGGTCATCGCAACCGAGCCGGTCGGGGCACCGGCGATGCGCGGCGAGACGAACGCGAACGCGGTGTGCTGGGGGACGCTGGCGCTTGCGCTGGCTGCGCCGAGAAGCGCGGGAAGCACTGCGATGGTGCTCAGTGCCAGCAGACGTACCAACGGCTTTCGAGCCGTGTGACCGTTCGCGCGGTCGCGGTGAGGACGGATCATCATGTGGGGTGTCTCCTGATCGTGGGGGCATGCTGTGCGTTAACTACTGGACGCGCCGGGATACGGATTCATTTCTCGTCACCCTGTTCGCGCTTCTCCGCACGCAATGCCGCAAGGGACCGCGCGCCGCGTGGTCTGCTCGTTGGCCTCGGACGTCAGAGTCGTGCCGGTTTCGGTTCCAAGGCGTCGGCGCGGTCGATGTGGTCGGACATCCAATCCAGTGCGTCCCGTTCCGTCACGTCACGCGGCCATCGCCAGTCGTCACCACGATGCCAGCCCGTCGTTCAGAAGGACCCTGGTCTGTCCTTGTAGAAGTGCCATTGGCCCATCATCGGCGACGTTCCGAGTAGGAACTCGAGCCGTGCCGTTGGCACGTCGCCCATCGCGGCGGCGACGGTCCGCTTGTTGCCCTCGAGCACGACGAGATCGTCGCCGGGTGCTGCAGCAAGGATGATCGGGCCGATGTCCTCGCCGGCAACGAGGCGAGCGTGAAGGGTCCGGATCTTGGCGGCGGTTTCATCGTGCGGATGGTCATGGACCCACCGCACGGCCGTTTGGGGATCGCGTTCGGGTCCCGCTATGAGACGCCAGGCGGGCTCGCTCCGGATGTGTCGAACAGCGAGGAGCTCGTCAGGGGCGAGCGTCACGTACTCCCACTTGCAATCCTCGAGTGGGAAGCCGGTGAAGATCCCACGATCCGGGAATCCACGTGTCGCCCATCGGGGATCACGTTGGCTGAAGGCGCGCACCATGTCGGCTTCAGTTGCGGATCTGATCAGCTGCATGGATAGGAGGCTACGGCTCGCCCCTCGGCCCAGTGAATGCGCGCACTCCCGCGCACGCGCCGGTGGGAGCTGGACACCTTCGATCGTTCGGCGATGGTCGCCGCATCGAGTGGTCGCTCGTCGGGCGATATCGCGTCCAATGGTCCGGACGTTCGGTGAAGCGCGCGCGGTGACAACGGGCCGCTGGGACGTCCTTCTCGGCGAGGACCGTCCAGGACGTGACCTGTGCTACCGCAAGATGCGCCGAGCGCTCACTTGAACCAGATGCGCTGGTAGTCGCGGCTCATCGGGTGGAGGAGCAGTGCGAAGAGCGCGCCCGAGAACAGCAGGCGCAGCGGGTCGTAGAAGAGGGAGAGGCCGTAGAGCAGGGGCCACAGCAGGTTGAGGGCGGCGCCGAACACGGCGAGGCCGTAGCCCCACTTGTGCTCGTTGGCGACGCCCCAGCCACCTACGCCCATCGTGACCGCGGCGATCGCCGCCGTCTCGGCCGGGAAGCCGCGGCCGAGGTCGATGAGCCAGAACACGGCGTCGATGTAGAGCAGGACCGTCGCGATCACGAGGGTCTGGGGCTGGTACTGGTTCACCCACTTCACGTCGTTCACCTTGCCATTCTGTCCGATGCCGGGGCGATGGTGTGCGTCGCGGCGCGGTTGCGCAGCTGCCCGCAGGCGGCGGCGATGTCGAGGCCGCGGTTGCGGCGGACCGTCGCGCCCACCCCGTGGGCGCGGAGGCGTTGGGCGAGCTCGAGCAGGCGGGCCCGGCCGGGGGCGCGGCCGCCGAACCCCCCGGTGGGGTTGAGCGGGATGAGGTTCACGTGGGCGCCGCCCGGGCCCGGGAACCGGGCGAGCAGGCGGCCGAGTGCCTCCGCCTGCGCGGTCGAGTCGTTGACGCCCGCGATGCATGCGTACTCGAAGGTGACGCGCCGGCCCCGGGCGCCGGCGAAGTCGGCCGCGGCGTCGAGCACCTCGGCGATCGGGTACCGGCGGTCGAGCGGGACCAGCTCGGCCCGGAGCTCGTCGTCGGGGGCGTGCAGGGAGACCGCCAAGGTGACCGGCAGGCGCTCGGTCGCGAGCCGCCGCATGCCGGGTACGACCCCCACGGTGCTCACGGTCACCCGGCGGGCGGAGATCCCCACGTCGTCGTGGAGCTGCTCCACCGCTCGCCACACCGGGTCGTAGTTGGCCAGCGGTTCGCCCATCCCCATGAACACGACGTTGCTCACGCGTTGGGGCGACGCCTGCGCGGCGCGCAGCACCTGCTCGACGATCTCGCCCGCCTCGAGGTGGCGCTCGAACCCGGCCTGGCCGGTGGCGCAGAACGTGCACCCCATCGCGCAGCCGGCCTGCGATGACACGCACACGGTGGCTCGGCTGGGATAGCGCATCAGGACCGTCTCCACCTGGGCGCCGTCACGCCCGCTCGCGTACAGCCACTTCGCGGTCATGGCGTCGTGAGCCACCGCCTCGGTGACGGTCTCGAACGCGAGCGGGAGCGCGGAGCCGATTCGCTCGCGCAGCGCGCGGGGCAACGTGGTGATGTCGTCGAGCGAGGACCGTTGCCCGTACAGACCCTCCCAGAGTTGACGCGCGCGGTACGCCGGCTCGCCCCACGACGCGAGCAGCGCTTCGACCTCGGCGTGGGACGCGCCGTAGCGGGTGAGTGTCGCGGTCACGACCGGTCGACGCGCCGCCCATAGGCGCGGTCGGTGCGGTGGGTGTGGAAGCCCAACGACTCGTAGAGGGCGACCGCGGGCGCGTTCGCCCCGTCGACGAAGAGCATCCCCATGGTCACGCCGCCACGCGCCATCACGTCGAGGCCGCCGGCGGTGAGCGCCCGCCCGAGCCCGGTCCCTTGGCGCCCGGGATCGACCCCGATCACGTAGATCTCGCCCAGCGCGAGCAGCTCGCGCGGCGGGTCGGCCGGGTGCACCTTGGTCCAGCAGAAGCCGGCGAGGTCGTCGTCGTCGAAGGCGAGGAGGAAGCGCTCGGGGTCGAACCAGGGCTCGGTCTCGCGTGCCTCGAGCATGGGGACCGTCCACCCGCCTTGTTCGGGGTGCCCGGCGAAGGCGCGGTTGTTCACCACGACCCACGCGGCTTCGTCGCGCCCGACCTCGAAGGTGCGGACGGAGAACTGCGCCGGCCACTCCGGCGGCGCGTCCAGGGGGAGCGGCACGCGCATCTGGAGCAGCTCCCGTTCGAGCGCGAAGCCGGATGCTTGCGCGACCGCGTTGTCGGCCTCCGACGCAGCGTGGAACCAGAGGGTGACGTGCCCGCCGCCGGCGTCGGCGACCTCGTCGAGCGCGGCGAGTGCCAGGCGTACGCGCTTGTCGTCGGCCACACCGGGGCGCGCCGCGACCTCGAGCTGCCACTCCTCGTCGTGATGACGGGTGAGGTGGGCGTAGCCGTCGGGGAGCCCGGCGACCGCCTCGGCCGGGAACAGGCCGATGTCGGCGCGGGTGGCGTCGTGGGCCCCCGCCGGCTCGAGGCCGGTCCACGTGCTCTCCCCGAAGGGCGAGGTGCCGGTCTCGTGCTCGACGGCGCGCGCGAGCCGTCGCACCGCCGCGACGTCGTCGGGCGTGAACTCACGGAGCACGCGCACGTCCACCGACGAGGAGGCTAGGAGCCGCGAGAAGGCGGCGCGGCTCTTCCCACGTGCGAGCCCACCGGTCTACCGTGCGAGGGGATCGAGGGAGAGCCCCGAGAGGGAGAGCAAGGAGCGGAGCCATGCAGATGGACAGGTACGAGCACGGAGTCCCGTCCTGGGTCGACCTCGGCACCCCCGACATCGACAAGGCGTGCGCGTTCTACTCGTCGCTCTTCGGCTGGGAGTGTCCTCCCGGCACCGAGGAGACCGGCGGCTACCGCGTGTGCACCCTGAACGGCCGCACTGTGGCGGGGATCATGCCGCAGATGAACCCGGGTCCGTCGGTGTGGTCGACGTACGTGAACGTCGACGAGGCGGACGCCATCGTCGCCAAGGTCACCGACGCCGGCGGCCAGGTGATGGTGCCGCCCATGGACGTGATGACCTCGGGGCGCATGGGCGTGTTCGTCGACCCCGTGGGCGCGGTGTTCGGGATCTGGCAGCCGGGCGACCACCCCGGCGCCGGCGTGGTGAACGAGCCCGGCGCGCTGTCGTGGAACGAGCTCGTCACCACCGACGTCGAGAAGTCGAAGGACTTCTACGGCCGGGTCTTCGGGTGGGGCTCGGAGACCCACGGGGAGGGCGCCGGCGCGTACACGGAGTGGAAGCTCGGTGGCCGTTCGATCGGCGGGCTGATGCTGAAGCCGCCGATGATGCCGGCAGAGGTGCCGCCCAACTGGACCGTCTACTTCACCGTCACCGACACCGACGCGTGCGTCGACCAGGTGAAGAGCCTGGGCGGCAGCGTGCTCGCGGAGCCGATGGACATCGAGCCCGGCCGGTTCGCGGTGGTCACCGACCCGTGCGGCGCGCCGTTCGCGGTGATCACGATGGCCGAGAACGCCGGGTGATCCGAGGAGGATGGCCCGGCCGAGAGGTGCTCGACAACGCGCGGAGATCACGGTCGCACGGCTCGCGGCCGAGTACCCCGACGCCGAGTGCGCGCTCGTGCACGCGAGCCCGTTCGAGCTGATCGTCGCCACGATCCTGTCGGCGCAGACCACCGACGAGAACGTGAACAAGGTCACGCCCGAGCTGTTCGCTCGTTACCCGACCGCGCGCGACCTCGCGCACGCGGATCCGGCCGACGTCGAGAGCATCGTGCACTCCACCGGCTTCTTCCGCTCGAAGACCAAGAGCATCATCGGGATGGCGCGCGCCGTCGACGAGGACTTCGGCGGCGAGGTGCCCACCGAGCTCGATGACCTCGTGCGCCTGCCGGGGGTCGGGCGCAAGACCGGCAACGTGCTGCGCTCGGTCGCCTTCGATCTGCCGGGGCTGCCGGTCGACACGCACGTCGGCCGGGTGAGCCGTCGGCTGAAGCTCACCACCGAGACCGATCCGGTGAAGGCGGAGATGGATCTCAACGCGCTGGTTCCGCCCGAGGAGCGCGGACGGTTCTCGCTGCGCATGATCCTCCACGGCCGGCGGGTGTGCTTCGCGCGCAAGCCGAACTGCGATGCCTGCGTCCTCCTCGACATCTGCCCGTCGCGCTATCCCGACCGAGCCGTTCCGAAGCGACCCGCGAGGCGCACGCCCGCGTAGGCCGGGGGCGGCCGTCAGGTCACGCGAGGTCGGCGAGGGCGGCGAGGGCGGCGGCCGCGTGCTCCATCGCTCGACGCGCGGTCACGAGCGCGCGTTCACCCGTGGTGAGCTCCGTGGCGACCGCGCTGTCGTCGGTGTCGCGGTAGCGGTCGGCGATCTCCACGACCCGCTCCGTGAGGTCGGAGACCTGCGCGAGGAGGCTCACCAGCTGGGCCCGGTCGGATTCCGCGGTCACCGCACCAGCCTCGCGGGTGGCCGTCGAGGGGAGCAATTCGGGCACGGTGCGCGAACGGCCGACGGTTACGATGAGCCCGCCGTGCTCACGCGACTCGACCTGCGCGGGGACGCGCCCGACTTCGACGCGATCCTCCCTTCTCCTGCGTCCGACGACGTCGGTGCGCAGGCGCGCGCGGTCATCGACGACGTCCGCGCCCGCGGCGACGCGGCGCTTCGTGACCTCACGGAGCGCTTCGACGGCTGCCGGGTCGACGACCTGCGCGTCGGCCGCGACGAGGTGGCGCGTGCGTTCGAAGCCGTCGAGCCCGACGTGCGGTCGGCGTTGCAGCGCGCCGCCGACGCCATCCGCGCCTACCACGAGCAGCAGGTCGCCGAGGCGCCGCACCTCGATCGGCCCGGCATCGAGCTGCGGGAGGTCACCCGCGCGGTCGACCGGGCCGGGCTGTACGTGCCCGGTGGACGCGCTGCGTATCCGTCGAGCGTGCTGATGACCGCGATCCCGGCGCGGGTGGCCGGCGTGCCGGAGGTCGCATTGTGCACGCCGCCCGACGCGTCGGGCGCGGTGGCGGCGGCGACGCTCGCGGCCGCGCACGTCGCCGGCGTCGACGAGATCTACCGGGTCGGCGGTCCGGGCGCGATCGCCGCGCTGGCCTACGGCACCGAGTCCATCCGCGCCGTCGACGTGATCGCGGGACCGGGCAACGCCTACGTCGCCGCGGCCAAGCGGGAGGTCACCGGCGTCGTCGGTGTCGACGCGCTCGCGGGGCCGTCGGAGGTGGTGGTGGTGGCCGACGCCGCCGCGCCGGCGGGCCTCGTCGCCGCCGACCTCCTGGCCCAGGCCGAGCACGGCCCCGGGGGCAGCGCGGTGCTGGTCACGTGGGACGTCGGGCTGGCCGACGCGGTCGACGCCGCGGTGGCGCAGCTGCTCCGCGGCGACGCCCGCCGCGACGACATCGAGGCCACCCTGCGGTCGGGCGGGCGGATCGTGCTCGTCGACGGGCCGGGCGAGGCGATGGCGGCGGTGAACTCGATCGCGCCCGAGCACCTCGAGCTCGTCACCGAGGACCCCGACGAGCTGTTGCCGCTCGTGCGCAACGCGGGCGCGGTGTTCCTCGGCCCGTGGGCGCCGGCCGCGGTCGGCGACTACGTCGCGGGCGTGAACCACGTGCTGCCGACCGCGCGCACGGCGCGGTTCGCGAGCGCGCTGCGGGTCGACACGTTCCGCAAGCACATCCACGTCGTCCGCATGACGCGCGAAGGGTTGGAGTCGGTCGCCGACGACGTGCGAGTGCTCGCCGGCGTCGAGGGCCTGCCCGCGCACGCACGTTCGGTCGCGCTCCGCCAGTCGCTGCCCGCACCCCAGGGCGCGCCGTGAGCACCGGAGGCGAGCGCGGTTTCCTCGCGCCGCGCGACGACCTCGGGCTGTTCGAGGGCTACCACTCCGCCCAGCTCGACGTCGCGGTGCGGCTCAACACGAACGAGAGCCCGTACGCGCCGCCGCCGGCGTTCGTCGACGCGTGGGTCGACGCGCTGCGGCACGTGCCCCTGAACCGCTACCCCGACCGCGGCGCGCGCGACCTGCGCAGCGCGCTCGCGAAGAGCATCGGCCAGCCGGTGGAGCGCGTCTTCTGCGCCAACGGCTCCAACGAGGTGCTCCAGACCCTGCTCCTGACCTACGGCGGCGCCGGGCGCACCGCCGCTGTCTTCGAGCCCACGTACGCCCTCCACTCGCACATCGCCCGCATCACCGGCACCGCCGTCATCAGCGCCCCGCGCCGCGACGACTTCACCATCGACGTCGACGCCGCGCGCGCGCTCGTCGCCGAGCACCGGCCCGAGATCGTGTTCGTGTGCAGCCCCAACAACCCGACCGCGACGCTCGAGCCGCCGGACACGATCGAGGCGTTGCTCGACGTCGCGCCCGGGCTCCTGGTGGTGGACGAGGCCTACGGCGAGTTCTCCCCGCGCACGGTGCTCGACCTCGTGCGCGACGACGGACGGCTCGTGGTCGTGCGCACGTACTCCAAGGTGTGGTCGATGGCCGCGCTGCGTCTCGGGTTCGGCGTGGCGCCGCCGTGGGTGGTGGAGGAGCTCGACAAGGTCGTGCTGCCGTACCACCTCGCGGTGCCCACCCAGCTCGCGGGAACGCTCGCGCTCGACTTCGCCGAAGAGATGCGCGACCGCGTCGAACGTCTGGTCGCGGAGCGGGAGCGGCTCGAGTGCGAGCTCGCGACGATCGACGGTGTCACGGTTGTCCCGTCGGCCGCCAACTTCGTCCTGCTGCGGGTCGTCGGCGACGCGGGTGCGTGCTGGCGAGCGCTCGTCGACCGCGGGGTGCTCGTGCGCGACTGTTCGAGCTGGCCGGGCCTGCAAGACTGCCTTCGGGTCACCGTGGGTTCACCTGTCGAGAACGATGCGTTCCTCGCCGCGCTGCGGGGGGCGCTCGGGGAGGTCGGCGCCTGATGCCCCAGATGATGCCCAGGTCGTCCAAGCAGCACCGGGAGACGAAGGAGACGACCGTCGACCTGTCGCTCGTCGTCGACGGCGGCGGGAGCGCGTCGGCGTCGACCGGTATCCCGTTCTTCGACCACATGCTCGAGCAGCTCGGCAAGCACGGCGGCTTCGACCTCGAGATCGAGGCGACCGGCGACCTCGACGTCGACCTGCACCACACGGTCGAGGATGTCGGCATCGTGCTCGGCACCGCGCTCGCCGACGCGCTCGGCGACAAGGCCGGCGTGCGCCGGTTCGCGTCGGCGCTGGTGCCGCTCGACGAGGCGCTGGTGCAGGTCGCGCTCGACCTGTCGGGCCGGCCGTTCCTCGTGTACGACGTCGACCCGGTCGCCGAGTGGATCGGCACCTTCGACCCGCAGCTCTGCGAGGAGTTCTGGCGCGCGTTCGCGTTCGCGTCGGGGGTCACCCTGCACGTCCGCTCGCTCACCGGCCGCAACGGCCACCACGTGATCGAGGCGTCGTTCAAGGGCGTCGCCCGCTCGCTGCGCGACGCGGTGCGGGTCGAGGGCACGGGCATCCCCTCCACGAAGGGTGCCCTTTGAGCGACGTCCCGTCGACGGGCGGCGCCGCGCCCGGCGGGTTCGAGCTCTACCCGTCGATCGACATCCGCGACGGCATGGTCGTGCGCCTGCGCCGCGGCGACTTCGCCGACGAGACCGTCTACGGCGACGACCCGGTGCAGGTGGCGCGTGACTTCGAGCGCCAGGGCACGCGGTGGATCCACGTCGTCGACCTCGACGCCGCGCGCACGGGGGAGGCGCACAACGCGGTCGCGGTCGAGGCGATCTGCGGGGCAGTCGGCTGCTCGGTGCAGGTCGGCGGCGGCGTGCGCAGCGCGGAGGCGGCCGACCGGCTGCTCGATGCCGGCGCGGCGCGGGTCGTCGTCGGCACCGCGGCCGTGGAGCGCCCGGCGCTGGTCGACGAGCTCTGCGCGCTCCACCCGGGCGCGATCGCGGTGGGTCTCGACTCCCGCGGCCGCAGCGTCGCCGTGCGGGGCTGGACCGAAGAGACGGGCGGCGACCTGGTGCAGCTCGTCAACCGGTTCGAGGCGTCGGGCGCGGCCGCGATGGTGTTCACCCAGATCGACGTCGACGGCACGCTCGTCGGCCCCGACCTCGGCACCCTCGAGCTGGTGCTGGGCAGCACCGCGGTCCCCGTGGTGGCGAGCGGCGGCGTCGGCACCCTCGACCATCTGCGGGCCCTCGCGGGGCTGCGGTCCGGCGACCGGGGGCTCGCCGGGGCCATCGTCGGCCGCGCGATCTACGAGGGGCGGTTCACTGTGAGCGAGGCAAGAGCGGCGCTCGCCGGCTGATCCCGGGGGCAGTACCGTCGAGATCGTCGGCACGCACCCGACGCACGACGGCGCACCACGACCCACTGATCCATGGGGAGGACGGGATGGGCAACGGAGGCGAGCAGATCGACGAAGGATTCTTCCGGCGGTACCGCGAGCTGCTCGACGCGGAGGACGCCGCCTTCGACGAGCTGGAGCACGCCTACGAAGACGGCGACCGCGCGAACTGGGACGGCCACCTGACCCAGTGGCGGGGCGTCGTCGAGAAGCGCATGGCGTACCTCGAACGCCGCGGGTTGTCCCCCGTCGCGCCCGTGTAACCAGGCGACGCGCCGTCGCCCGGCCCTGCCGCGCGATTCATTGTCGGATACGCGCGCTCTGCGAGCGCGTAGATGACAATGAATGCGTCGAGGGCGGGCGGGGGTGGGCGGGGCGGCGGTGACGGCGGGCGCCGGTGGCTCCGCGCTAGCCCACGATCGCGTCGACGGCGGCGGTCGCGACGGCCACGACGCGGTCGGTGCGGCCCACGAAGAAGTGGCTGGCGCCGCCGATGACCTCGGTGGTGGTCGCCGTCCAGGCCGCGGTGTCGGCGATCACCTCGGCGGGGGAGCGGTTCTCGTCGTGCTCCGCGAGCACGAGGATCTTGGGGCGCGGGTCGCGCGCCACGCCCGAGAAGTCGCGGGCCATGCGCAGCGGCGGGGCGATGGCCAGCCAGGCCGCGAGGCGGTCGTCCACAGTGGCCAGCGTCATGTCGGCACCGAAGGACCAGCCCGCGAGCACGAGCGGCAACGCGTCGTCTACCTCGGCCGCCATGGTCGCGATGGCGGCGCGCACGTCGAGGAGCTCGCCGCGGCCCTCGTCGTGAACGCCGTCGCTGCCCTCGACGCCGCGGAAGTTGAAGCGGAGACAGGTGACGCCCGCGCGCGGCAGCGCGTCGAACAGCGCGCCGATCACGATCGAGCGCATGGTGCCCCCGAACTGGGGATGCGGGTGGCACAGCACCATCGCCGCACGTGGCGGGCCGGCGACAGCGGGCGCGAGCTTGGCCTCGAGCGCGAGCCCATCGGAAGTGCGGCACGCCACTTGCGCGACGCCGGTGCCGTCGCTCACGCGTCGATCCCGAGCTGGTCGAGGACGAACGCGAGCACCTGGGCCTCGTCGCGCCAGTCGTCGTAGCGGCCCGACGGGCCCGAGTGGCCCGCGCCCATCTCCATCTTGAGCACGACGAGGCGGTCGTCGGTCTTGGTGGCGCGCAGCTTCGCCACCCACTTGGCCGGCTCCCAGTACTGCACGCGCGGGTCGTTGAGCCCGCCCGAGACGAACAGTGCGGGGTAGGCCTTCGCCTCCACGTTGTCGTAGGGGGAGTACGACTTCATGTAGTCGTAGACGGCGCGGTCGTGCACGGGGTCGCCCCACTCCTCCCACTCGGTGATGGTCAGCGGCAGCGACTCGTCGAGGATGGTGGTGAGGCAGTCGACGAAGGGCACCTCGGCCACCACCGCGCGGAAGAGGTCGGGCCGCAGGTTGGCGACCGCGCCCATGAGCAGCCCGCCCGCGCTCCCACCGCGCACCACCAGCCGGTCGGGGGCGGTCCAGCCGTCGTGCACCAAGTGCTCCGCGCACGCGATGAAGTCGGTGAAGGTGTTGCGCTTGGCGAGCAGCTTGCCCTGCTCGTACCAGGGACGGCCCAGCTCGCCGCCGCCCCGGATGTGCGCGATCGCGAACACCACGCCGCGGTCGAGCAGGCTCACCCGGATCGACGAGAACGTCGGGTCGATGGAGATCTCGTAGGAGCCGTAGCCGTAGAGCACCGTCGGCCGCGGGCCCACGCCCCGGAGGTCGCGCCGGTAGACGAGGCTGATCGGCACCCGGGCGCCGTCGGCCGCCGTCGCCCAGAGCCGTCGGCTCTCGTAGAGTGTCGGGTCGTAGCCGATCACCGGCTGGCGCTTGACCAGCGACACGGTGCCCGTCGCGAGCTCGTACGCGTAGGCGGAGGCCGGCTCCACCAGTGACGAGTACCCGTAGCGCAGCGCGGGGGCGTCGAGCTCGGGGTTGTCGGACACCCAGGCGGAGTAGACCGCGTCGGGCATGGCCACGAGCGTGTCCGCGGCGACGCCGCCGTCGTCGTCGAGCTCGAGCACCCGGATGCGCTCGAGCCCCTCCGCCCGCTCCGACACCACCACGTGCCGTGCGAACGCGTCGACGTCGTCGACGCGCACGTCGGCCCGGTGGGGCACCACGTCGACCCAGTGCGCCCGGTCGGGCGTGGCGGTGGGCGCGGCCGTCACCTTGAAGTTCTCGGCGCCGTCGCAGTTGGTGAGCACGAAGATGCGGTCGCCGCCGGGGCCGAAGTGGTGCTCCACGTGGTACTCGTGGCCCGCCGCGCGCGGCTCGACGAGCCGCGGCGGTGCGGTCGGGTCGTCGGCGTCGACCAGCCACACCTCGCTCGTCGTCTTTGACGCGGTCGTGATCACCAGGTACCGCTGCGTGCGGGTGGGGCCCACGGAGACGAAGAAGTGCTCGTCGTCGTCCTGGAACACGAGCACGTCGTCGGCCGCCGCGCCGCCGAGGACGTGCCGCCAGATCTGGTAGGGCCGCATCGCGTCGTCGGGCCGCGTGTAGAAGACGGTGCGGTTGTCGTTCGCCCACGCCAGCCCGTAGTAGAGGTCGGGCACCGGGTCGCCCACCTCCTCCCCGCGGGCGACGTCGCGCGCGTGCAGCTCGTAGCGCTCCCCGCCGGTGAGGTCGGTGGTGTAGGCGAGGAGCGTGTGGTCGGGGCTCATGGCGAGGTCGCCGGCGGCGAAGTACTCGGCGTCGCCCGCGACCGCGTTCTCGTCGAGCACCACCTCCTCGCCGGGCGTGGTCCCCGGGGGAGCGAACGGGTCGGGCAGCCCGGCGCCGTCCACCGCCTGGCGGCGGCAGTGCACGGCGTACTGGAGGCCCTCGATGGTGCGGGTGAAGTACTCGTAGGGGCGCCGCCGCACCGGTGCGGTGGCGTCGGTCTCCTGCACCCGGCCGACGATCTCGTCGAACAGCCGCGTTCGGAGCGTGGCCTGCGGCGCGAGCGCGGCCTCGGTGTACGCGTTCTCGGCGCGCAGGTAGTCGAGCACCTCGGCGTCACCCCGGTCGCGCAGCCAGAACCACGGGTCGACGCGTTCGTCGCCGTCGTGGCGCAGCACCGTGGGCCGGGCGGCTGCGCGCGGCGGCTGGAGCGCTTCGCTCATGCCCGGAGTCTCGCAGGTCGCATGCGAAACGGGTGAAGGCCGGGTGGGACCGGCGAGTACCCTCGGCAGGCGATGGAGCCGGTCACGCAAACCCCCGCGGACCCGGTCGCGACCCCGATCGAGGCCACCGAGGCCGAGCTGGCGTCGGTGAAGTACGACGCCGCCGGGCTGGTGCCGGCGATCGTCCAGGAGCAGGGCACCGGCGAGGTGCTCATGCTCGGATGGATGGACGAGGAGGCGCTGCGCCGCACCCTCGCCACCGGGCGCACCTGGTTCTGGAGCCGCAGCCGCCAGGAGTACTGGTGCAAGGGCGAGACCTCGGGCGACCGCCAGTGGGTGCGCGACGCCCGCTACGACTGCGACGTCGACGTGCTCCTGTTCGTGGTGGAGCAGGAGGGGCGCGGCGCGTGCCACACCGGTGAGCACAGCTGCTTCTTCCGCGCGTTCGGGGGTGGCGCGGCTCCCGGCCCCGTCTGAGCGCGATGGACGGGCCGAGCGCGCGGCCGTCGCGTGACGAGTTCGTCGCGCTGGCCCGCGGGCACACCGTCGTGCCGGTGTGGCGGGAGGTGCTCTCGGATCTCGAGACGCCGGTCTCCGCGTTCGTGAAGCTCGTCGGCGCCGCCGCCGACGACCCCGCCGGCTTCCTGTTCGAGTCGGTCGAGCACGCGGAGCGCTGGGGCCGCTTCTCCTTCATCGGGCGCGACCCGGTGTGCACGCTCGTCGTGCGCGGGCGGGAGGTGGAGATCACCGGTACGGCGCCGCCGGGCGTTCCCACCCACGACGGCGCGCTGGCCGCGCTCGAGGCGCTGCTCGGCGCGTACCGTGCGCCGCGGCTCGCGGACCTCCCGCCCTTCCACGGCGGCGTTGTCGGCTACCTCGGGTACGACGTCGTGCGCGAGATCGAGCGCCTGCCCGACGTCCCCCTCGACGACCAGGGTCTCCCCGACGCGGTGCTGTCGGTCACCGGGCACGTCACCGCGTTCGACCACTTCCGCCAGCGTCTCTACCTGGTCGAGAACGTGTTCCTCGCGCCCGGTGCGGGCGATGCCGCCGCGGGCGCGGCGTACGACGACGCCGAGGTCCGGCTCGCAGCGCGCGTCGAGGAGCTGGCGCGGCCGCTGCCGTACCTCCCGTCGCCGCCGCCCGCGAGCGAGCTGGACGAGGTGCCCGACGTGGTGTCGACCATGTCCACCGACCAGTACGCGGTGGCGGTGGAGGCGGCGCGCGAGCACATCCTCGCCGGCGACATCTTCCAGGTGGTGCTCGCGCAGCGCTACGACCTCGTCGGCGCGGTCGACCCGTTCGACACCTACCGCGTGCTGCGGCAGGTGAACCCGTCGCCGTACATGTACTTCGTTCGCCATCCGGAGGTGACGCTCGCGGGCTCGTCGCCCGAGCCGATGGTGCAGCTGCTCGACGGCCGGGTGATCTCGCGGCCGATCGCGGGCACCCGCCGCCGTGGCCGCACCGAGGAGCACGACCGGCGCATGGCGGCCGAGCTGATCGAGCACCCGAAGGAGCGCGCCGAGCACGTGATGCTCGTCGACCTCGCCCGCAACGACGTGGGCCGCGTGGTGCGCTTCGGCACCGAGCAGGTCGAGGAGCTCATGGTGCTGGAGAAGTACTCGCACGTGATGCACCTCACCAGCCAGGTCGCGGGCGAGCTCGACGAGGGCAGGAACGCGGTCGACGTGCTGCGGGCCACGTTCCCCGCCGGCACCGTGAGCGGCGCGCCCAAGGTCCGGGCGATGGAGATCGTCGACGCGCTCGAGCCGGTCAAGCGCGGGCCCTACGCGGGCGTGGTCGGCTACGTCGACTTCACCGGCAACCTCGACACCGCCATCGCCATCCGCACCATGGTGTGGCGCAACGGCCAGGCGAGCGTGCAGGCCGGCGCCGGGATCGTGGCCGACTCCATCCCTGCCGACGAGGACCTGGAATGCCGCAACAAGGCGCGGGCGTTGCTCACAGCAGCGGCGGCGTCGCGCCGTCTCGCACCCCTTTCCGGATCGGGCCTTTCCGGATCGGGCCAGTCCGGATCAGGAGGGTCATGACCGAGCACCAGTTGGGTCCCGCCGAGCAGCTCGAGCTCCTGCGCTCCGGCGCGGCGGCGGTCGACCGCTCCGACCGCGGGTTCGTGCTCGTGACCGGGCCCGAGACGTTCTCGTTCCTCCAGGCGCTCGTGTCGGCCGACCTCGACCCGCTCGCCGACGGCGACGCGGTACCGTCGCTCATGCTCACGCCGCAGGGCAAGCTCGACGTCGCGTTCCGGCTGCTCCGCGTCGGCGACGACGCGTGGCTCGACTGCGACCCGGGCTTCGGGGCCCAGCTCGCCGAGTCGCTGAACCGCTTGCGCATCCGGGTGAAGGCCGAGGTCGTCGACCGCTCGGGGGAGTGGGGGATGGTCTCGGTGATCGGCTCGCCGAGTACGGCCGCGCCCGACCACGCCCCCGGCGCGGCCCGCGTCGTCCCCACCGGGCACGGGTACGACGTGGTCGGCACCCGCGCCGAGGCGGCCACCGCCATCGCCGACCTCACCGCGAGCGGAGTGGTCGAGGTCGGCGCCGACTCCTACGAGGCGTGGCGGATCGAGCAGGGCATCCCTCGCCAACCGCTCGACATCGACGGGTCGACCATCCCCCAGGAGGCCTTCCTCGAGCGCGACGCGGTGTCGTTCACCAAGGGCTGCTTCGTCGGCCAGGAGCTCGTGTGCCGCATCGACAGCCGGGGCCACGTCAACCGGTTCCTGCGCCGCCTGTCCGTGAGCGGCGCGCGTCCCGAGCCCGGCGCCGAGGTGGTGGTCGACGGCAAGGTCGTCGGCGCGGTCACCAGCGTCTCGCCCGACGGCTACCCGCCCGCCGCGCTCGCGATGGTCCGCCGGGAGATCGAGCCGCCGGCGACGGTCGAGGTGCGCGTTGCCGGCGGCGCGGCGAGCGCCCGGCTCGCGTAGCTGCCAAGATCGGGTTCTGTGACCGAGGGGAGCTCACCGTGATCGCAACGACCGTCACGTTCGCCTATGGCGACGGCTTCGACCGGGCCCGCATCGAGGCGGTGGCCAAGGAGGCTCGCGCCACGTTCGACGGGATGCCCGGGTTGCGGTTCAAGGCGTTCACCCTGGCCGAGGACCGCCGCTGCGCGCAGAACCTCTACATCTGGGACGACGAGGACGCCGCGCGGGCGTTCTTCTCGCCCGAGCTGGCCGAGCGCGTCACCGAGCTCTACGGCGTGGCGCCGAAGATCGCGTTCGCCGAGGTCGCGGAGCTGGTCGACAACACGGGCGTGTGACCGTGGAGGAGCTCGAGGGCCGCGTCGCGGTCGTCACCGGCGGTGCGAGCGGGATCGGCCGGGCCATGGCGCAGCGCTTCGCCGCCGAGGGGATGCAGCTCGTGCTCGCCGACGTGGAGGAGCCGGCGCTGGCGGAGACCGTCGCCGCGCTCGCCTCCGACGGCGCGCGCGTGATCGGCGTGCGCTGCGACGTCTCCGTGCTGGCCGACGTCGAAGCGGTCCGTGACCGCGCCCTCGACGAGTTCGGCGCCGTGCACGTGGTGTGCAACAACGCCGGGGTCGGCGGTGGCTCGGTGGCCACCACCCCGATCGAGCAGTGGAACTGGGTCCTCGGGGTGAACCTGCACGGCGTCGTGCACGGCTGCGTCACCTTCCTGCCCCTGCTCCTCGCCCAGGACGAGGGCCACGTCGTGAACACCGCGTCGATGGCGGGCCTCGGCGGCAACTCGGCCCTCGGCGTGTACTGCACCACCAAGTTCGCGGTCGTCGGCCTGAGCGAGTCGCTCCACTACGAGCTCGTGGAGCGGGGCTCGAACGTCGGCGTCTCGGTGCTGTGCCCAGGGTTCCTCGCCACCAACATCTACACGTCGGAGCGCAACATGCCCGAGCACGTGCGGGCGGTCGCACCCGAGATCGCGATCGATCCTTCGGTGATGGGGTTCTTCACCCAGGTTCCGGTGCTGGCACCCGAGGTCGCCGCCGACGCGGTGCTCGAAGCGATCCGTACGCGCAGGTTCTGGTTGTACACGCATCCCGACGAGGTGCGCGCGACGTCGCGGACACGCCTCGAGTGGATGCTGGGCTGAGCTCGCGACCGACCCCTTGTGGGTACGTAGCGTGTTCGTCACACTGGGAACGGATCCCGACGAAGGGAGTGTCACATGCCCAGATTCTTGGTGGTGGCCAATTACAACGCCGAGGGAGTGAAGGGGTTGATCAGCGGCGGCGGGACTGCCCGTCGAGCGGCGGTGAAGCAGGCGATCGAGGCACTCGGCGGCACGGTCGAGTCGTTCGACTACGCGTTCGGAGAGGACGACGTCTACACGATCGTCGAGCTGCCCGACAACGTCACTGCTGCCGCGATCGGTCTCGCGGTCGCCGCGAGCGGCACCGTGGCCGTGCGCACGATCGTGCTCATCACCCCTGAGGAGATCGACGCCGCGGTGCAGAAGAACGTGCAGTACTCGCCGCCGGGCTGACGAGCTCGCAGCTCGGTGTGTCAGGTGGTCTCCGCCTCGACGTGCACCGTCACCTGCACCTCGGGTTCTACCCGCAACAGGAGGATCCGCGGAGGTTCCATCCCGAAGTCGCGGATGTCGAAGGTCGCTTCACCCGCCATCTCCAGCAAGTCGTCGCCCGAGGTGCAGGTCATCTCGTCCTCGTAGGCGTGGGTCACGCCGCGGAAGGTGATGTTGCCCCGCACGCGGTAGCGGCCTTCGTCGTTCGTCGCCTGAAGTCCCGTCAGCTCACCCTCGATGGTCGGATAGCGGCGCGCGTCGATCCGGCGCCGGAGCTCGCGGTCCTCGAGCGGATTGCCCGATGACAGCCGGTCCACCCGCAGCGACAGCCTGCCCGCCGATGCCGATTGCACGGCGACGTGTCCGTCGCGCACGTCGAGCTCGAGGTCGCCCTCGAGCCCGTCGGTGCGGGTCTGGATCGGATGGACGTTCGAGCGTGCGCGGATCTCCACCCACGACCGCTCGGGGATGATGCGGTAGTGGGTCAAGCGCTCCAGTCGACCACGATCTCGGGCGGGGCACCGAGCGGGGAGGCGAGATCGACGCCCGTCACCTCCTGGACGCGTCGGCGGAACCACACGTCGAAGTCGTCGGTGGACTCGGCGAGCCGGGCGAACGTCTGCTCCACGTCGGACGACTCGAAGTGCACGACGACCATCGCGCCGTCGGGCGTCTCCTGGAGCGACCACTGCTCCTCCGTGTTCCCGCTCCTCCTCTGTGATTCGCCGAACTCGTCGCGGCGGGCATTGACCTCTTCCGCGAATTTGCGGGCGTCGTCGGTCTTGCCCGGTACGACCGGGAACGCGCCGAGGAACGTGGCCATGGTGTCCTCCTCCTCTTGTTCGGTTGGCTCCTGGTGATCGACGGCGGAACGCTACGTCAGATCCGCCGGCTTGTCGTCAGGCGCCGACGAGCACCCCCGAGCGGGCGAGCTGCGCGATCGTGTCGGCGTCGACTCCCACCTCCGCGAGCACCTCCGCCGTGTGCTGACCGAGCACCGGGACCGCGCGGTCGGTGCGCACGCCGAGGTCGTCGAACTGGAGCGGCGCGCCGATCTGCTCGGTGTGGCCATACACCGGATGCTCGTATGCGGCCGTCATCCCGAGCGACCGGTTGAGCTCGGAGTCGAAGAACGCCTCCTCGTGCGCGACCTGCACGCGTTCCGCGGGCACCTGCGCGCCCGCGAGCGCCCCGAGGAGCTCGTCGACCGCCCGCGTCCGCACGCCCGCCTCGATCGCGTCGTCGGTCGCCGCACCCGCGACGGCGCGGAGTCGGGCCCGGGTCGCGTCGTCGAGCGCGGCGACCGCGACCCAGCCGTCGGCACCCTCGTAGATCCGGTACCCCGGCCCGATGCCGGTCTGATCGTCGTCCATACGCGGATACGGCGCGATGGAGCCGTCGGGGAGCAGCAGCGTTTCGGAGGTCGTCAGCACCGCGGTCCCGAGGATGGAGGCGCGCACGTCCATGCCCTCACCGGTCTCGGCGCGGCGGCGCAACGCGAGCAGCACCGCGATCACCGAGCTGATCGCGCACTGGTCGTCGGTCATCCCGATCCGGTACCAGCGCGCCGGGTTCCCGGGCCCGGCACCTTCCTGCATCCACCCGACGACCGCCTGTGACGTCGGGTCGACCCCGGGCCAGTCCCGGCGGGGACCCGCGGGGCCGAAGCTCGACACGTGGCAGTAGATCACCGACGGGTTCATCGCCCGCACGTCCTCGGGCCCGAGGCCGAGCAGGCGTGCCGGCGGCATGCGCAGGTTGTGGTGCACGACGTCGGCCCACTGCACCAGCCGCTCGAGGACGGGCCGCGACTCGGGCACGCGCAGGTCGATCGCCACCGAGCGCTTGCCTCGCTGGCACCCGGCGAAGACGCGATCCGCGCCGCGCAACCGGTCGCCGGTCGGCGCCTCCACCTTCACCACATCGGCGCCGAGGTCGGCCATGAGCTGGGGGCCGAAGGGGCCGGCGAGGAACATGCCGAAGTCGAGGACCTTCAGCCCCTCGAGTGGGAGCGCCGGACGCGCGCCGGAGGTCGCAGGGGAGGGCTCGCGCGCCTGCCACCGCTCGGATCCGAGCACCGCGCGGGTGTGCTCGCCGAGCCGCGGCGCCGGGCTGCGCACCGCGAGCGGGGGGTCGACGAGGAGCGGATGGCCCGCCTGGACCGTCGCGCCCCACTGCGGGTCCTGCACCGCGATCGCGTAGTCGTTGGCGAGCACCTGCGGATCCGAGAGCGCCTCGCCCAGTTGCGACGCGACCGGCACGGTGGGCATCCCCACCTCCCACATCGCCTCGAGCCACTCGGCGCGCGTCCGCCGCCGCAGCACCGCGTCCATCGCGAGCGAAGGGCTCGCTCCGCCGTCGCCCGAGAGCTCGCTGATCACCTCGGTGAAGAGCGGCACGCGGTCGATGGACACGTCGCCCATGGTCGGGACGATGCCGAGATCGTCGGCGCAGAACTGCACCATGTTCATGCCCTTGAAGAGCGTGGGCGCGGCCATCGCCGGCGTCGGCCGCTCGGCGCGCGCCCAGTGCTTGGACATCGGCGCCAGCGCGCCCTGCACGAGGCTCGTGTGCACGGGCCCCCCGGCACCGCAGGCGTCGCGCACGCGCAGCCGGGAGAGCACGCCGACGACCGCCAGCAGGCCCGCGTTCCAGCTCGCGAACGGGAAGCGCAGGAAGATCGGCCCCGGCCGGGTGCCGAGCTCCTCGTCCATCACGCCGGTCGCCGCCTGGGCGAGGATGTCGTAGCCGGGCCGGTCCTCGTCGGGATGGCCGTGGGGCCAGCCGAGGATCGAGCACCACACGAGCGCCGGGTACCGCGCCGCGAGCGCGTCGTCGTCGATCCCGGCGCGAGCCGCCACCGACGGCCGCAGCCCGTGCACGAGCACGTCGGCGCCGGCGACGAGCTCGTGGAGGGCGGCCCGCCCGTCGTCGTTGTGCAGGTCGAGGACGACGCTGCGCTTGGAGCGGTTCCACGTCGCGAACCCGGCGATGGCGCGGGCGGGGTCGCCGGCCGGTGGCTCGACCTTCACCACGTCGGCGCCCGCCTCCGCCATGAGCAATGTCGCCACCGGCCCTGCGAGCCACGACGAGACCTCGACCACCCGCACGCCGGAGAGCAGACGATCGACCATCGCCGAACGTTAACCACGCGGGGCACTCACGCGCCGAGGTGTCCGCGGGCTAGAACACGGATATCGAGCCCAACCTGCTGCTGCCGGCCCGACCGTTCACCAACCTCGACGAGTACCTCGCGGCTGGGGGCGGGCGCGGGATCGCCGCCGCCCGGGAGCACGGGGCGGAGTGGGTGCTCGACCAGCTCGTCCGCTCCGGCCTGCGCGGCCGCGGCGGCGCCGGCTTCCCCGCCGCCACCAAGTGGCGCTCGGTCGCCGCGGGTGGTCCCGCGCTCGGCGACCGCTACGTGGTCGCCAATGGCGCCGAGGGGGAACCGGGCACGTTCAAGGACCGTGCGCTCATCCGGGCGAATCCGTACCAGGTCGTCGAAGGACTCGCGATCGCGGCGACCGTCGTCAACGCGCGAGAGGCGTTCATCGCGGTGAAGGCGTCGTTCGCGCCCGAGA
>CAZDJK010000046.1:0-6186 GCA_964505725.1 uncultured Bifidobacteriaceae bacterium
GCCGAGCAGCTGTGCGATCGGCTCGTGATCATGGACGGCGGTCACATCGTCGCCGAGGGCTCACCGCGCGAGCTCATCGCCCGCTACGCGACCCCCGAGGTGGTGGAGCTGCGCTTCCCGTCGCCGGTCGAGCGCGACGCCGCGCTGCCCGGGCTCGTGACCCTGGCCGACCGGGTCGAGGCGCTCACCCACCGCGTGCTCGCCTACGCCGACGACGGCGAGACCGTGGCCAAGGCCGTCGAGGCCGCCGGGCACGACCCCTCGGCGATCTACGTGCGCCGCAGCACGCTCGAGGACGTGTTCCTCATCCTCACCGGCCGCACGCTCGAGGACTGAGGCGATGGCCCGCGCGCAGGTGGTGCACGTCTTCGAGCGCGAATGGCTCGTGTGGCGGCGGCTGTGGCGCGCGTCGGTGTTCTCGTACTTCCTGGTGCCCATCCTGTTCCTGGCCGGGATGGGCATCGGGCTCGGCGACCTCGTGCAGCACGGGTCGGGCAAGGTCGAGGGGCTGACCTACCTGGAGTTCGTCACCCCGGGACTGCTCGCGGCGAGCGTGGTGTTCATGGCCGCGGGCGAGTCGCTGTGGCCGGTGATGATGGGCACCAAGTGGATGCGCACCTATCACGCGGCGGTGTCGACGCCACTCACCGCTGACGACGTGTTCGTGGGACACATCCTGTGGATCGCGTTCCGCACCGCGCTCGCGGCGACCGTGTTCCTGGTGGTGGGCGCGCTGCTCGGTGGCGTGCCGTCGGCGTGGGGAGTCCTCGCGATCCCGGCCGCGGTGCTGGGCGGTCTCGCGTTGGCGACCCTGCTGTCGGCGTACTCGGTGACGCGCGACAGCGACATCTCGTTCGCTCCCATCATGCGGCTCGGCGTGTTCCCGCTGTTCCTGTTCTCGGCCACCTTCTTCCCGCTCAGCCAGCTGCCCGACTGGCTCCAACCGCTCGCGGTCCTGTCGCCGCTCTGGCACTCGGTCGAGCTGTGCCGGATGGCGACCACGGCCGACGTCGACTGGCTCGCGGCGGTCGGCCACCTCGCCGCCCTCGCCGTGTTCATCGGCGTCGGGTGGTGGTTGGGCGCCCGCAACTACCGCCGAGCGCTCGCACAATGAACGCGGTCCGCACCATCTCTCGCATCATGCCGGGGACCTTCACGCGCCCGTCGCACGTCGTCGAGCGCAACGTCGTCGTGTACCGGCGCTCCTGGCTCGCGTTCGTGTCAGGGCTGCTCGAGCCGTTCCTCTTCCTGTTGTCGATCGGTATCGGTGTCGGTGCGCTGGTCGGGAAGGTCCACGGCCCGGGCGGGCCCGTGGAGTACGACGCGTTCGTTGCGCCCGGCCTGATGGCGGCGGCGGCGATGAACGAAGCGGTCTTCGACACGACGTTCAACTTCTTCGTGAAGCTGAAGTACGCGCACACCTACGACGCGATGTTGGCGACGCCACTGTCGGTGCGGAACGTGATCGACGGCGAGATGCTGTCCGCGTTGCTCCGGGCCAGCGTCTACTCCACGACCTTCCTGGTCGCCATGCTGCTGTTCGGGCTGGTGCAGTCGTGGTGGGCGGTCCTCGCGGTGCCGGCGGCGCTCCTCGTCGCGTTCGCGTTCGCAGGCGGAGGGCTCGGGTTCACGACGTTGATGCGCTCGTGGGTCGACTTCGACTACGTGAACGTGCTGCTCGTCCCTATGTTCCTCTTCTCGGCGACGTTCTTCCCGCTCTCCGGCTATCCCGACGCGCTCGCGTTCGTGGTGCGCCTCACGCCGCTCTACCAGGGCGTCGCCGTCATCCGCGGGCTCACGCTCGGTGTGCTGTCGTGGACGATGCTGCTGAACGTGGGCTACCTGGTCGTGATGGGCGTCCTCGGCCTCCGCATGGCCGACCGCCGCCTCTCCCGCCTCCTCCAGCCCTGACTCACCCTCACCAGGTTGCGTCACCCAGGCCGGGATAGGCGGCGTGGATGACGCAACCTCGCTCGAGGGCGTCACGCGAGGGTCGGGAGGTGGCTCGGGCGCTTCGCCTCGAAGCGGGTGATCTCGTCGTCGTGGCGGAGGGTGAGGCCGATCTCGTCGAGGCCCTCGAGCAGGCGGTAGCGGTGGAAGTCCTCGAGCTCGAAGGGCTCGTCGAGGTCGATGGCGGGGATCGCGACCCGACGGTCGACCACGTCGATCACGATCTCGACCGACGGGTCGTCCTCGACCGCGTCCATGACCCGCCGGACGACGTCGTCCGCGAGGGGCACGGGCAGGAGCCCGATCTTGAGGCAGTTGTTGCGGAAGATGTCGGCGAAGCTGGGAGCGATGATCGCCCGGAAGCCGTAGTCCTCGAGCGCCCACGGCGCGTGCTCCCGTGACGACCCGCACCCGAAGTTCGGGCCGGCGACGAGGATCTCCGCGCCCTCGAACTCCTCGCGGTTGAGCACGAAGTCGGAGCTCTCGCGCCACTCCGAGAACAGCCCGGCTCCGAAGCCCGTGCGCTCGATGCGCTTGAGCCAGTCGCTCGGGATGATCTGGTCGGTGTCGACGTCGGCACGGTCGAGGGGGACGGCGCGTGCCACGATCTCTCGGACTGCTCGCATCGGACGTCTCCTCAGTCGAGGTCGGCGGGGGTGGTGAAGCGGCCGGTGACGGCGGTCGCCGCCGCCACCTCGGGGGACACGAGGTGGGTGCGCCCGCCCCTGCCCTGCCGGCCCTCGAAGTTGCGGTTCGAGGTGGAGGCGGCCCGTTCGCCGGGCGAGAGCTTGTCGGGGTTCATGGCCAGGCACATCGAGCAGCCCGCCTCGCGCCACTCGAACCCGGCGGTGCGGAACACCTCGTCGAGCCCTTCCGCCTCCGCCTGCGCCTTCACCCGCATCGAGCCGGGCACGACGAGCGCCCGGAGCCCCTCGCGGACCTGTCGCCCGCGGACGACCCCGGCCGCCGCCCGCAGGTCCTCGATCCGCGAGTTGGTGCAGGACCCGATGAACACGGTGTCGACGGCGATGTCGCGCATCGGCGTTCCCGCCCGCAGGCCCATGTACGCGAGGGCCCGCTGCGCGCCCTCGCGCTCGAGGGGGTCGGCGAACGAGTCGGGGCTGGGGACGACGTCGTCGATGGTGACGGTCTGACCCGGGTTGGTACCCCACGAGACGCCGGGACGCAGCGACGAGCCGTCGATGACGACCTCCTTGTCGAAGGCGGCGCCGTTGTCGGTGACGAGGGCGCGCCAGTCGTCGAGCGCGCGCTCCCAGGCCGCACCCGCGGGTGCGTGGGGGCGTCCCTCGAGATACGCGAACGTCGTGTCGTCGGGCGCCACCATCCCGGCGCGGGCGCCCCCTTCGATCGACATGTTGCACACGGTCATGCGGCCCTCCATCGAGAGGCCGCGGATCACGCTCCCGCGGTACTCGATCACGGAGCCGATCCCGCCGGCGGTGCCGATGCGGGCGATGATCGCGAGCACCACGTCCTTGGCCGTGACGCCGGCCGGCAGCTCGCCCTCGACCGTGATCGCCATGCTGCCCGGCCGCGCCTGGGGGAGCGTCTGGGTGGCGAGCACGTGCTCGACCTCGCTCGTGCCGATGCCGACCGCGAGCGCCCCGAACGCTCCGTGCGTGGACGTGTGGCTGTCGCCGCAGACGATGGTCATGCCCGGTTGGGTGAGGCCCTGCTCGGGGCCGATCACGTGGACGATGCCCTGGCCCGGCTCGCCCATGGCGTGGAGCTCGATGCCGAACTCGGCGCAGTTGCGGGCCAGCACCTCCATCTGCTGGCGCGACACCGGATCCGCGACGGGGAGGTGGATGTCGGTGGTGGGCACGTTGTGGTCCATGGTGGCCACGGTCAGGTCGGGGCGGCGGACCGTGCGGTGCGCGAGGCGAAGCCCGTCGAACGCCTGGGGCGAGGTGACCTCGTGCACCAGGTGGAGGTCGACGTAGAGCAGGTCGGGCTCGCCCTCCGCCCGGTGCACCACGTGTCGTTCCCACACCTTCTCCGAGAGTGTCTTCGGCATGGCGCAATTCTGCCAGGCGCGCGCGGCCCCGCCCTAGCCTGAAAACGATGGACGGAGACGAGGTGTTCGACGTCGTCGTCGAGATCCCGCGCGGGAGCCGCAACAAGTACGAGTACGACCACGAGCAGCACGTGCTCCGCCTCGATCGCCGCCTGTTCTCCGCGACGGTGTACCCGGCCGACTACGGGTTCGTCCCCGAGACCCTCGCCGAGGACGGCGACCCGCTCGACGTGCTCGTGCTCCTCGAGGAGCCGACCTTCCCGGGGTGCTGGATCTCGGTGCGGGCGGTGGGCGTGTTCTACATGGAGGACGAGAAGGGGCCCGACGCCAAAGTCGTGTGCGTGCCCGCGCTGGACCCCAACTACGACGAGATCGCCGATCTCGACGACCTCTCGCCGCGGCTGCTCGACGAGATCGGCCACTTCTTCGACGTGTACAAGACGCTCGAGCCCGGCAAGGACACGAGCGTGCGCGGCTTCGACGACGCGGCGGCCGCGCGGGCGGAGGTCGACGCGGCGCGCGAGCGGTATCAGACCGCGGTGGCTTCCACCGCGAAGGACTCCCAGAACTCGGAGTAGCGGCCGGCGAGCGCGACCAGCTCGTCGTGGGTGCCCTGCTCGACGATCCGGCCGTCGTGCACCACCACGATCCGGTCGGCGGCCCGGGCGGTCTGCAGGCGGTGCGCGATGAGCAGGGTTGTGCGCCCGTGCGACACCAGGCCCATCGCGTGCTGCACCCGGGACTCGGTCGCGAGGTCGAGGTTCGCGGTGGCCTCGTCGAGGATGAGGATGACCGGGTCGACGAGCAGCGCGCGCGCGAGGCAGATGAGCTGGCGCTCCCCGGCCGACATCGAGCGGCCGCGCTCGGTGACCGGGTGCAGGTAGCCGCCGGGGAGCTGGGCCACGAAGTCGTGCGCGCCGACGGCGCGTGCGGCGCGCTCGACCTCGAAGTCGCTGGCGTCGGGCCGGCCGTAGGCGATGTTGTCACGGATCGTCCCCGAGAACAGGAACGGCTCCTGGGGGACGTACCCGAGCCGCCGGCGGTAGGCGCCGAGGTCGAGCTCGGTGACCGGGGTGCCGTCGAGCAGCACCGCGCCGCCGGTGACGTCGTAGAAGCGCGCGACGAGCTTGACGATCGTCGACTTGCCGGCACCGGTCTCTCCGACGAGGGCGACCGTCTCACCGGCCGGGATCTCGAGGTCGATGCCCTTGAGCACCTCCTGGCCGACGCCGGGGTACGAGAAGTGGACATCCGCGAACCGGATCTCCCCGGTGAGCGCGTCGGGCGCGACCGGCTGCTCGGGAAGGGGGGTCGCCACCGGCGTGCCCATCAGCTCGTCGATCTTCTCGAGTGACGCGGCCGCC
This sequence comes from uncultured Bifidobacteriaceae bacterium, assembly GCA_964505725.1. Classification (GTDB taxonomy): domain Bacteria; phylum Actinomycetota; class Acidimicrobiia; order IMCC26256; family DASPTH01; genus CAVRJC01. The sequence goes on from CAZDJK010000046.1 coordinate 5,353, forward strand.
TGCTGCCACTGGTCGAACACCTGTGAGAGCTGTTGGATCGGGGCGAAGAACTGGTCGAGGTAGATGATGAACCCGAGGACGATCCCCACCTGGATGGTGCCGTTGTGCACCAGGGGTGCGCCCACGCCGAGGACGATCGCGTCGGCGCAGGTGGCGAGGAACAGGATCAGCGGGAAGTAGACGGCTTGGATGCGCTGCGTGCGCACGCGCGCCTGCAGGTAGTCGCCCGCGGTGGCCTGGAACGACTCGATGTTCTTGTCCTCGCGGACGTAGGCCTGTGCGACGCGCACGCCCGAGATGTTCTCCTGGAACTCCGCGTTCACCGTCGCGATCGCGTCGCGCGAGCGCATGTACGCGACGGACGAAGTCCTGCGGAACCACCACGTCGCGCCCAGCAGCGGCGGCAGGATCAGGAGCACCGCGAGCATGAGGGGCGGGCTCATGACGAGGAGGATCACCACCACGCCGAAGAGGCTGATGACGTTGACGAGCGCGTTGATGAGCCCGGTCTGGAGGAGGTTCTGGAACGCGTCGATGTCGGTGGTCATGCGCGTCATGACTCGGCCCGCCATCTCGCGGTCGTAGTAGTCGAGAGCGAGGCGCTGCAGGTGGGAGAAGATGCGGATGCGCAGGGCGAAGAGCAGCCGTTCGGCGGTGCGGCCCGTGTACCGCGTGTAGATCCACGTGTCGATCCAGTCGACCACGGTGACGACGAGGTACGTGATCGACGCGAGCCAGAGAGCCTGCGACGAGTGGTCGACGACGCCGTGGTTGATGCCCTGGGTCACGAGGAACGGCCCCGCCAGCGTGAGCGCGGCGTCGAGCGCGACGAGC
>CAZDJK010000047.1:0-116357 GCA_964505725.1 uncultured Bifidobacteriaceae bacterium
GTCGTTCTGGCTCATGACCGAGGCCATCGCGGGGGTCGGCGAGGGCTGCCCCGACTTCCGGCGCGGCTACCACGTGCAGACCGTCATCGAAGCGGTCCACCGCTCCGGTGACGGCGCCGGGTGGGTCCGGCCGGGTGACCTGGAGCCGTAGCCGCCTGCGCGAGCCGCGGCTCGGCGGTCAGGACGGGAGCAGCTCGATCAGCGTCGCGACGTCTGCGAGCGAGCGGAACAGGTCGTTGAGGTGCGTGCACGACGCCGGTCCGCGGCTCAGCTCCCGCACCGACGTGCGGAGCGCGCCGACCGGCTCGCCGAGCAGGAAGCGTGCGCTGCCCGCGGCCAGCGGGCAGTCGGTCGGGAACGGCAACCCCCGCGGATCGGCCGTGAGCTCGACGATCCTGAGACCGTCGCCGGCGAGCGTGGCGGTGGCGCCGTACTCGTGGACCACCCGCTCGGTGCCGTCGGGATCGACCGAGTAGTCACGGAACATCGCGTCGGCGTGCACCGTGTCGGCGTCCCGCCAGATGTCGAGGCGGCGGAGGCGGCGGCCGTGGCGGGGTGGGAGAGGCGGCAACCGGTGCCACGCGAGCTCGTCGTCCTCCTCGAGCGACGGGGGGACCGGCGGGTCGGTCAGGAAGGGCATCGGACGGCCCCGCTCGCGCTCGCGGGCCGGGAGCCCGTCTGCGCGCCACCCGGCGCACACGTCGGTCTGGGTGGCCCGCGGGCTCTCGTCGCTCGTGGGGGGCGCGGTCATGACGGTCGCGGTTCCGTCCAACTTTTCCTCGCGCACACGCGCATAGGCGGCCGGGGCCGGGGCGCCGTTGAGGTCGTCGACGAGGAACCCGAGCGGCGTGCCGGTCAAGGCGACCAGCAGCTCCTTCACCTGGCCGCGGAAGCCGAAGCCGATCCGCGCGCCGAGGAGGGGCGCGAGATCGACGTCGGCGGGCTCGGACGCGACGTGCGAGATCCCTCCCGCGTCGTCGACCTCGACCGAGAGCGATGCGGCGCCGACCACGTGCGCGCCGAACGCGTCGGTGTGGAGGTCGCGCACCGCGCCCGCGATCGCGACGACACTCCCGAATCCCGCGGTCGCGCCGGGTCGTCCGTCGAGATGGCTCGTCCGGCGTATCGAGCTCGGGCGCCGGGCGGGGGCGCCGAGGATCGGGCCTGGGAGGTCAGGCGTTGGCGTACTGGCCGACCTTCATGGCCTTGGAGATCGTCCCACCCATGATCAGCGCCTGCTGCTCGGCCGGGAGTCCCTCGACGACCTCCGAGTAGGCGAGCGGATCCTCCATGCCCTCCGGGTGCGGGAAGTCGGACCCGAACATCATGTGGTCGACCGGCAGCCCGAGGTCGATCAGCCCCTTCGGGTCGGGCTCGTGGAACAGGTGGTAGTAGACGTTGCGCTTGAAGACGTCGACGGGATCCTCGTCGAAGAGCACGCCCTGGGTCTCCGACGCGCGCTGCAGCTTCCCGTAGAACGGCCGGATCCAGGTGCTCGCGTACTCCACCGGCATGAACCTGAGTCGCGGGAACCGGGTCGCGAGCCCGTGCCCGATGACCGACGCGAGCGCGTCGACCAGGTTGTTCTTCTCGGACGCGAGCACGAGGAACCCGGCGCTCGCGTTGCTCGAGAACGCGCGGAACTCGCGGTCGCCGGTGCCCTCCCACTCGTTCGTGTACCGGGTGTAGCCGGGGTCGCCGCTGTGCATCCCGACCACGAGGTCGAGCTCCTGCACGCGCTCCCAGAACGGGTCGAACTCCGGCAGCGCGAAGGAACGGCGGCCCTTCCACGTGGGCACGGGTGCCTGGCGGATCAGGAAGATCCTCGCTCCCCGCTCCGCGATGCGCTCGAGCTCCTTGATGGCCTCGTCCATCACGGCGAGGGTGATGATGGGCGTCGAGTAGATCGCGTCGCCGTAATCGTAGGTCCAGTGCTCGTACATCCACTCGTTCAGCGCGTGGACGACGACGGACGCGGCGTCGGGATGGTTCGCGAGACGTTCCTCGACCACGCTCGCCAGCGTCGGCCAGAGCAGCGTCCGGTCGATGCCCATGTCCTTCATGAGCTCGAGGCGCGGCTCGGGATCGAAGAATGCTTCGATGCCGGGCATCACCCGGGGCTTGGGCCTCGATCCGCGGTCGACCGTCGTCCCGAAGCTGCCGCCCTTGGTGACGTCGTTGCCGTAGCCGCCGGGCACCGCGACGCGGGTGAACGTCGGGTTGGGGATGTAGTCGCTGATCATGTCGTTGATCGCGAGCTTCGTGCGGCCGTCGATGTCGACGTACTTGATGATGCCGGCGTACTCGGGCGGCACGAACTTGGTGAGCGCGTCGCGGTTCTCGTACATGTGGTTGTCGGCGTCGAAGGTCTCGTAGGGCAGGCGCCGTTCGTGCACGTAGATGAATGCTTCGTCGCTCATGGTCTCCTCCCCGACGTCACCGGCACGACCGGCACACGCTGGATGGTCTCGGCTCACGATACCGGGCACGCGCGTACCGGGGACCCGGCCGCGCCCGAAAACAGTAGGCGGTTTGTCCGGGAAGCGGCAAGCCCGTGCCCGCCCGGGCCTTCGACCGTCCGCCCGGCTCCGCCTCCGGCTTCGTGCGGCCGCTAAGTTTGACACTTGATGCAACAGACGACCGACCTCGCTCGCCCGCTGAAGGCCTCGATGGCGATCGCGGCCGACTTCCGCGAGCAGATCGCGAGGGGCGAGCTCCGGGCCGGCGACCCCCTCCCGGTCGAGAGCGAGCTCACCGAGCAGCTCGGCGTCTCCAAGAGCATCGTCCGGGAGGCGCTGCGCATCCTCGAGACCGAGGGTCTGGTGGAGGTGCGGCGCGGCCTGGGCGGGGGACCCCGGGTGCGCCACCCCACGATCGTGTCGACCGCGCAGGCCATGGGCGTATACCTCCAGATCGGCGACGTACTCGTGCACGACGTGTTCGAGGCGCGCGACCGGATCATCGCGAGCGCGGTCGAGCGTCTCGCGCTCACGCCCGACGTCGACATTGCCGATCTGGATCACGCGGTCGCCGGGCTCGAGTCCCTCGTCGGCCACCTCGACGCCTACTACCCGCAGATCATCGAGGTGGGGGAGACGGCGGTGCGGCTCGCCGGCAACCGGACCGAGCAGGTGCTCGTGGTCGCGTTGCGGCACGTGATCGCGGCCGAGCTCGAGATGGGCACGCACGCGGCGGACGACATCACGGAAGCGGTCGACGCGGAGGTCGAGGTCGCGGCTGCGTGGGCGGAGACGTGCCGGCACATCCGCGGCGGGCGTGCACGCGCCGCGCAACGCGCCTACGAGAAGCAGGCGCAGCTCGTGCGCGACGGCCTCGAGGCGCTCTTCCCGGAGTCGACCGTGGTCGACATCTTCACCCGGGTCGATGGTCGCGCCCAGCCGTAGCTCACACACCCGACCCGGCACGCCTCGACCCACGGGCAAAATGGCTGCTATTTTGCGCCGGACCCGGACGGAGGAGCGCCGGAAGAAGGAGCGGTGGCGGTGGTTGGAGTGGATGCGGTGCGCTACGACCCGTACGATCTCGAGATCGACGCCGATCCGCACCCGGTGTGGAAGCGGATGCGCGACGAGGCGCCGCTCTACTACAACGCCGAGCACGACTTCTTCGCCCTGAGCCGCTTCGACGACGTCGAAGCCGCCTCGTTGGACTGGCCCACCTACATCTCGGGCCGGGGCTCGGTGCTGGAGGTGATCAAGAGCGGTACCCCTATGCCCTCGGGGCTGATCCTCTTCGAGGATCCCCCGAGCCACGACCTCCACCGCGGTCTCCTCTCCCGTGTGTTCACGCCGCGGCGGATGAGTGCGATCGAGCCGCAGGTCCGCGCCTTCTGCGCCGATGCCCTCGATCCGCTCGTCGGCTCCGGCGGCTTCGACTTCGTCGCCGACCTCGGTGCGCAGATGCCCATGCGCACCATCGGCATGCTCCTCGGTATCCCCGAGCAGGACCAGGTGGCGCTCCGCGAGCAGATCGACGAAGGGATGCGGCTGTCGGCGAACGCGGCGTCCGCCGGGGAGACGATGCTCGCCCCGTTCTCGTTCGAGACGTTCGTGGAATACATCGACTGGCGCGCCGACCATCCCTCCGACGACCTCATGACGGAGCTGCTCGACGCAGAGTTCGAGGACGAGCACGGCGTCTCGCGCACGCTCACGCGCGACGAGGTGATCACCTACGTCGGCCTGCTCGCGGCAGCGGGGAACGAGACGACGACGCGTCTCATCGGGTGGACGGGCAAGGTGCTCGCCGAGCATCCCGACCAGCGCGCCGAGCTCGTCGCGGACCGGTCGCTGGTTCCCGGCGCCATCGAGGAGCTGCTGCGGTACGAGGCGCCGTCACCGGTACAGGCGCGCTACGTCACCAAGGACGTAGAGCACCACGGCGAGGCGGTACCCGAGGGGAGCGTCATGTTGCTGCTCACCGGCTCCGCGAACCGGGACGAGCGCCGGTTCCCCGACGCCGACCGCTTCGACATCCATCGCGTCATCGACCACCACCTGACCTTCGGCTACGGCATCCACTTCTGCCTCGGTGCCGCGTTGGCGAGGCTCGAGGGGAGGGTGGCGCTCGACGAGGTGCTGCAGCGCTTCCCCACCTGGGAGGTCGACTGGGACCACGCGGAACGGGCGCACACCTCCACGGTGCGGGGATGGGAGAGGATGCCGGTCGTCACGCCCTGAGCGTCGCGCCGCGGGCGCGGCGGTGACGCCGCGAATCGCCCGCCCGAGCGGTCAGAGGCTGTAGAGGGTGATCGCGTTCTCCGACGCGATGAGCCGCTGCTGCTCCTCGCTCAGAGCCTCGATGGCCTCCTGCAGCTCGGCGGTGGTGCCGGGGAACTTCGCGTCCGGATGCGGGTAGTCGGAGGCCCACACGATCCGGTCGGCGCCGACGAGCGGCGAGTCGGCCGTGAATGCCAGCGTCGACTCGTCGGCGTCGAAGCTGATCCAGCACTGACGCCGGAAGTACTCCGAGGGATCCATCCTCAGGTCGGGCACGTCAGGCTTGAAGAGCGGCACGTGCGCGTGGTGGTCGAGGCGCTCGAGCCACGGCACGATCCAGCCGCCGTTCGCCTCGAGGAAGATGAGCCGCAGCTCCGGGTAGCGCTCGCAGACGCCGCCGGAGAGGAGGAAGGCCATGGAGCTCATCATGTCGAAGGGGTTGGACAAGGCCTGGCTGAAGTAGATGTTGTCGATGCCGATCCCGGCGCCCGACTCCTGGGTGTTGTTGACGAACGTGGGCGCGTGCTCGTGCACCTGGTGGAAGTGCATGCCGATGCACGCGCCGGGTAGCCGGGAGTCGAGGAACGGGTGGAGCCCGAGTGGGAGGCCGGTGTCGCACGCGGCGGACCAGATCGGGTCGTACACGGAGTGGTTGAACGGCCTCCAGTCGGCCGTGGGGTTCGGACGTATGAAGGCGGCGACGATGCCGGGCAGCGTCGCGGCGCGGCGCAGCTCCGCGGCGGCGAGCTCGATGTCCTGCTGCGGTAGGAGCGCGGCCCCGAAGAGCCGCCCCTCGCCCTCGCCCACGTGGTCCGACAGCCAGTCGTTGTAGGCGCGGCACTGCGCGTTCGCGTAGCCGATGTCCGGGTTCGACTGGATGCCGAGGAGCTGGGTCGGGTACAGCACCGACATGTCGATGTCGTCCGATCGCATGTCGTCCAGACGTGCCTTGGCGTTGTACGCGGCCGGTCGGACCTCGGTGTACCGCAACTCGCCGTTCATCGCGCGCCGGCACTCTTCGTCGCTCATCCCGGCCGTCCCCGACACCGACGCGAGGTTCGCCGGGCTGCGCACGCCGTCCCAGACGAGCCACTCCGTACCGTCGGCATCGGTGTCGATGTGCCAGATGCGGTCGCGGTACTCCTCGGGCGCGTAGTCGAGCATCCCGGTCGGGTGCTCGAGCACGTGTCCGTCGGAGTCGACGAAGCGGAGATCCGTGGTTGCGGTCATGACTGCCTCCCGTGGCCGGGCGAACCTCTCGTCACCGCCAGGTGAGCGTGAGGTCCTTGACGTGACGCAGGCCGGGCGGGTACTCGAGCTGCTCGTGCCCGGGCTTGATGCGGTATTCGGGGATCCGGCGGTGCCATTCGCGCAAGGTGATGCGCAGCTCCCGGCGCGCGAGGTGCGAACCGAGGCACCGGTGGACTCCGCCGCCGAACGCGAGGTGGGGGTTGCTCACCCGGTCGAAGCGGACCACGAGCGGGTCGTCGTAGACCGAGGGGTCGACGTTGGCGGCGCCGTAGTTCGGCATCACCGCGGTGCCGGACTCGACGTGCGCGCCCGTCGGCAGGTCGACCGGGCACGTCGCCGTACGCGGCACACCGCCGGGCACCGGCGACTCCCAGCGCAGGAGCTCCTCGACCGCGGCCGGGATGATCGTCGGGTCGTCGACGATCATCTTGCGATGATCCGGGTGGGTGGCGAGGAACGCGTAGGAGCAGGTGAGCGTGTCGCTCACGGTGTCGAGACCCGCGATGAGGAACAGGAAGCAGATGTCGAGGATGTCCTCGCGCGTCAGCTTCTCGCCGTCGATCTCGGTGGCGAGGAAGCGGGTGATGATGTCGTCGGCAGGCGTGCGTGAGCGCTCGTCGATCAGGTTGTCGAAGTACTCGTAGATCTCCCCGCCGGCCTTGTCCATCACGGCCGTTCGCGCGACGGGGTCGAAGAGGGCGTTCTCGTCGAACTTCTCGGCGTGGAGGATCCCGTCGCGCATGCGCAGGAACATCTGCATCTCGTCCTCGGGGAGCCCCATGAGCCCGAGGAACACCGACGACGGGAACAGCTCGGCGAACTCCTCGGTGAAGTTGCACTCGCCGCGGTCGATGAACTCGTCGATGAACCCGTTCACGCGCCGGGTGATGTCCTCCTCCTGCTCGTCCATCCGGCGCGGCGCGAACAGGGGGTCGAGGAGCTTCCGGTACTTCGAGTGCATGGGCGGATCCACGTTGAGCGGGATCAACGGCCGGACGTTCCCGAGGTTCATCTCCGCCTGGGACGTGAACTCCTCGTGGTGCCGGAGGACGTACTCGGTGTTCACCCGGGCGAAGCTGAGCGCGAGGCCTTCCATCGGCTCCACGAACCCGCCCTGCCGGATGAGCTCGACGTATCGCTCCTGGGGCGCCGCGAGATCGAACAGCGCGCCCATCGCGGCCTCGTCGATGTAGGCGCTCGCGGCGGACGACCCCTCGGTCGGCTCGTCCCGGGAGCCCTCGTCGCTCAGCACCTCGCTCATCGACTCCTCCGAATCCGCGGCGACCGGATCGCCGCACCGGCGACGTTATCCCGAATCGACACCGATTTTCCGCCGGCGCGGTGGCGAGCTCCGGCGTCGCTGATCCGAGCCCGCTCGGGTGTGGGCCGGTGACCGGCCCACACCCGAGATCGGGGTGCGTCGACGCGGGTTCGCCGGGTCGCTCAGCTTCCCTGTACCGACGCCTGGATCAGGGTTCCCTTGGACGGCTTGCCGTTCGTGGGGTACGGCACGAACTTGCCGTTCTTGATCTGCAGAACCCAACCACACGAAGTCGGCGGCGTCTTGCCGTAGTTGGTCAGGCTGACGTCGATCGGCTGGCACGCCAGGCCGCCGCCGTCGTAGGTGCCCATGTTGTGGATGCCGTCGAGGAACGACTGGCGGGTCGGATCCTGGCCGGCCTTCTGCAGTCCCTTGATCACGAGATCCGCCGCCATGTACCCCTCGTAGTGCGGGAACTCGGGGACGCCGGTGTAATGCGAGTACTTCTTCAGGTCGCTCTGGAACTTCTTCGTGGCGGACGTCTTCAGCTCCACCGGCGCGCCCGGCGCCGCCACGAGCACCTCCGGCCCGACGGTCTTGGACACGGGCTCGTCGAGCAGGGTCTGGCCGTAACCGGTCGCGAGCACCGCCGCCTTCAGGTTGAGCCCCTGCTGCTGGGCGGCGGCGATCACCGCGAAGTTGGTGTTGGCGTCGAGGGGAAGGCTGATGCCGTCCACCCCTGCGTTCTTCATCGCCAGCACGAGCGGCCCCACGTCGACCGTCCCGAACGGGAGCGTCGTGTTGGTGTACACGCCCTTGAGCCCGACGGCGGGCGCCGCGTACTTGACGAAGTTCACCGCGGCCGCGGTCGACGAGGGCGAGATGCTGTAGCCGAGGGCCCCGAGCCTCGTAGCACCGAGCTTCTTGTAGGGCAGGCCGGTGTTCGTGTACACGGGGCCGAACACGGGACCCTGGTTGCCCGTCACCGCGACGATGTCCTGGTTGCCGGGTTGGCCGTACTCGTTGGCGTCGAAGCCGCCGCCGATCATCGGGATGTTGTTGTCGACGAAGTACTTGTAGCCCCCGAACGCAACCGGTGTCTCGTTGACCACGGTGAACGCGTTGTCGTTCTGGATGAGGTCCTGGGACACGGTGAGATTGGTTCCCGGATTGGTCTGGTCGTCCTTGACGATCACCTTGATCTTGCGGCCGTTCACGCCGCCGGCCGCGTTCTGGGCGTCGATCCTGGCGTTGAATCCGTCAGGCATCGTCTTGAACAGTGACGCCGCCTGGCCGGTCAACGACGAGATCAAGCCCACCGTGACCGTCTTGGCGTCGACGCCGGCTTCGCTCTTCACCGCCGCCCCCGACCCCGTCGAGACCAGCCCGACCGAGACCAGCGCCAGCACCGCCGCGATCCCCGCCGACCCGGCGAGCCTCCGACGATTTTCCCCCATGCCACTACCTCCTACTCCAGTTCCAGTAAAACCGCACTCTATTTCGCCGGGCCCCGAATTGCTGCGCGGCTCGGTGCCGCGCTTTCACATGGCGTGCGCGGCTTCGCCCAGGTAGCGGTCGAGAACCTCCTGGCGCGCTTCGGAGGAGGGCCCCGACCACGCGACGGAACCCTGGCGGAGGATCACCGCTCGCTGTGCGAGCCCGAGCGCGCGATGGATGAACTGCTCGATGAGCAGGACCGTCACCCCCTGTCGGCACGCGGTCTCGATGCTGGCGAAGACGCTGTCCACGACGAGCGGCGCGAGCCCGAGCGACATCTCGTCGGCGATGATCAGGCGGGGGGGCACCGCGAGCGCCCGCGCGAGCGCCAGCATCTGCTGCTCGCCGCCCGACAACGTGCCGGCGCGCTGAGAGCGCCGTGACGGCAGGGCGGGGAACAGGTCGAACGCGCGCTCGATGCCGTCCTGCCGGTCGTCGGGGTTGCCGACGCGGCGCACCGCCATCCGGAGGTTCTCCTGCACCGTGAGCCCGGGGAAGATGCCGCGACCCTCGGGGATGTGGACCAGGCCCGCCTTGCGGATGCGGTGCGCCGGCCACTTCGTGATGTCGGCGCCGCCGAAGGTCGTGCGCCCGGCGGCCGCGGGCACGAGGCCGGAGACGGCACGCGCGAGCGTGCTCTTGCCGGCCCCGTTGGCTCCCAGGAGCGCGACCACCTCGCCCTCGGGCACCTCGAGCGACACGTCGAAGAGGGCCTGGACGTTCTCGTACGCCACGCCCAACGACTCGACGGAGAGCAACGCGTCGCTCACGTCGCGGCGCCGCCTGCGATCGCCTCGTCGTCGCCCAGGTACGCGGCGCGCACGGCGGGGTTCACACGGATCTCCGCCGGCGTCCCCTCCGCGATGCGCACGCCGAAGTCGAGCACCGTCACCCGGTCGGAGATGCCGAGCACCATCCCGACGTCGTGCTCGACGAGGAGCATGGAGATGTGCTCCTCGGCCACGATGGTGCGCAACGCGTCGGCCAGCCGCTTGGTCTCGTGACCGTCGAGGCCCGAGGACGGCTCGTCGAGCAGCAGGACCGACGGCGACGTGGCCAGCGCGCGCGCCACTTCGACCCGGCGGGCGGTGCCGAGCGGGAGGGTCGACGCGGGCGCGTCGGCCACCACCCGGAGATCGAGGAGTGTGAGCAACCGCTCGACGCGCTCGGTCTCGTCCTTGCTCGGACGGTGGAGCGCGCCGGCGTCGAGGAGATCGAGCCACAGCCGGCGACGCTCGTTGCGCACGCGGTAGCCGAGCACGATGTGGTCCCGCACCGTGAGCCCGAGGAAGAGCTCGAGCTGCTGGAAGGTCCGCGCCAGACCGAGGCGGGCCCGCGCGGGCGCCGACGAGTGGGTCACGCGCTTGCCGCCGAGGAAGACCTCGCCCGAGTCCGGGCGCAGCAAGCCCGACACCGCGCCGAAGAACGTCGTCTTGCCCGCGCCGTTGGGCCCGACGAGCCCGACGATGCTGCCGGGCGTCACCGAGATGCTGACGTCGGAGAGCGCGACGAGCCCACCGAAACGGACGGTGACGCCACGCGCCTCCATCGACGGCGTCTCGCCCGTCGTCGCCGGCGACGGTCCCGAGGCGACCGCCTCGACGCTCACCGGGTCACTGCCTGCTCGACCGGCTCTGTGGCGGCTTCGGCGGCCGGGCGCTGGCCGTTGGGTGACGGCTGGCCCACCGCGCCGCGGCTCGCCATCACCCTGCGCGCCAGGCCCTGCAGCTGCATCGCGTTCTGATGGAGCACACCGTCGGGGTTCTTCGCGATCAGCACGGCCCCGATCCCGAACCCGAGCGGGACGAAGTTGATCCACGACGCCGGGGCGTAGATCGAGAGGAGCTGGGGGAAGAAGACGAACGCCATGGCCGCCAGGAGCGCCGCGATGTTCGAGCGGATGCCCTGGGTCACCAGGATCACCAGCCAGAAGACGCCCGCGAGCGCGGCGTAGCTGTCGGGGAGCGCGACACCCGACTGGGCGGCCAGGAAGCCTCCTCCCACGCCGGCGCAGAAGGCGGCGAGCGCGGCGATGAGGAGCTTCATCTGCAGCACGCTGAGGCCGATGGTCCGTGCGCCGGTCGTGCTGTAGCGCACCGCGCTCATCGCGAGACCGGTCGTGGAACGGCGGAGGTTCACGACCAGGATCGCCAACACCGCGAAGACTCCGAGCGCGACGTACACGAACGCCTTGTTGGAGCTCATGTAGCTGGGACGTGCGAGCGTCACCCCGAGCCCGTTGTGGAAGAACGTCGGGCGCGTGAAGACGAGGCTCGACATGAGCAACCCGACCGTCAGCGTCACCAGCGCGACGTACAGGTCGCCCAGCCGGATCGTCAACAGCCCGATCACGATGCCGATCGCGGCCGCGATCAACCCGCCGACCAGCACCGCGGGCAGGAACGGCCATCCGTGCACCGTCACGAGCTGCGCGGTCGCCAGCGCGCCGACGCCGGCGAATGTGATCTGACAGAGCCAGAGCATGCCGCCCTCGCCGGTGACCAACGTGTACGACAACATCGCGATCGCGAGGGCGGCGGCCTGCCCGAGGAGCCCGACCCAGAAGGGGCGCAGGATCAACGGCAGGATGCACACCACCGCGAACAGGATCAGCGGGAACGCGAACGTCAGCCGCGGCATCGGGTTGTCGACCTGGGCGGCCGCCGCGAGCCGGTTCCCTCCCGTGGGCGTGATCGCGCGGTCGAGCGCGCCACCGACTCCCTCCGCCTCGTCCACGCGCCCGCCGCGGACGATGTTGTAGACGAGCACGATCGCGATGAACGCGAACGGGATGCTCGGGATCACGGCCGCGGTGATGTCGCTCGTTGGTGGCAGGTAGTACTGCACCAGGGCTCCCGCGATGCCCATCAGCAATCCGGCGACGACCGCGATCGGGAGGCTCCGCAGCCGGGCCGCGATGACGGCGGCGAACGCCGCCGCGATGAGCAGCGTGAAGTTGCCGGGGTCGAGCCCGATGACCGGCGCCGCCAGCACCCCCGACAGCCCGGCGAGGAAGGTGCTCACCGCCCACACGCCCGCCGCCACCCGCGACGGGTTGCTGCCCGACAACGACGTCATGGCGGGGGAGTCGACCATCGCGCGCACGCTGAGGCCGGCGTCGGTGTACCGGAGGATGAGCGCACCCGCGACGACGATCAGCAGGAGGCACCCGTACGTGATCACGTTGTCGAGCGTGACCGCGGTGTCGAACACGTGGAAGACGTGCACCGGCTGCGGTGCGAGGCCGGGCACGGTGTAGATCTGCGTGTCCTCGAAGATCAGGTTCGCGATCGCAGGGAAGAGGACCGAGAGGCCGAGCGTCACGACCACCTTGATGAGCTGGCTGGAGAGCCGGAGGTGGCGGAAGATCCAGACGTACAGCAGGACCCCGAGCAGCGGCGAGACCACGAAGATCGACAGCCCGGCGGCGGGGATGATCCCCCAGTTGTGCTGGACGTGGAGCCAGTAGTACATGCGGGCGATGAAGAACGCCAGCGCCCCGAATGCGAAGTTGAGCACGCCCGCCGAGACGTAGGTGATCACGAGGCCCGATGCCGCGAGCGCGTAGATGCTCCCCAGGACGAGACCGGCGATCACGAACTGCAGCACCGAGAACCCCCCAGGATCGTGGTCGTGTGCTGGCGTCTCCTCTTGGCGCGGCTCCTAATTCGCTGATCATTTCACACGGCGTGTTCGTGCGTCGATCAGCCCGGCGGAGCGTCCGGGTCGTGGCGCAAAATAGCAGCCATTTTGTCCGGGAACCAGGTCTGCGGGGCGGGAGGGCGCGACGGCGTGCAGGACCCGGTTGTGCGGTGGCGCTCCTCCCTGCAGAGTATTGGGGACCGGGAGCAATCGGGCTGGGATGACTCGAACCACCACCGACGCGGCCGTGATCATCGTCGGCGCGGGGCCGGCCGGCCTGGCGACCGCGATGGCCGCGTGCATCGCGGATCCCGCGAACGCGGAGCGCATCCTGGTGCTCGACCGCGCGACGTTTCCGCGCCACAAGCCCTGTGGGGGTGCGATCAGCCGGAGGGGTGAACGCGCGCTCGCCCGTCTCGGTGCGTGGCCCGAAGTCCCGGGCATCCTGGTCGACACCATGGTCTTCACCACCCGCACCCGCTCGTACCGCCTGTACCGCGAGCCGTCGTTCTTCAGGGTGTTCGATCGAACGGCGTTCGACGTCTGGCTCCTCGACCGGGCGCGCCAGCGCGGGATCCGGGTCGTCGAGGACTGCCGGGTGACGGACGTGCGGCGGGCGGGCGGCATTGTCGAGCTCACGACCGGGACCGGCGTCCGGCGTGCGGCGCTGGTCGTGGGTGCCGACGGCGCGTCGAGCGTCGTCCGCCGGCGGTTGCTGCCGGGTCCCACGCGCCTCAGCCGGCTGCTCGAGGCGTTCGTCCCCGCGCCCGATGCCGCGTGCTCCACGGCGGCGTTCGACTTCGGCCGCATCCGCGAGGGCTTGCAGGGGTACGCGTGGACGTTCCCGGTGCAGCGCGACGGTGCGGCGGCATTCAACGCCGGTGTCTTCGACAGCAGGGTGCACGCGCGGAGTCGCGACGTGTCCCTCCCGTGCCTGCTGGACGAGCACCTCGAGAGCATCGACAGGGTGGCACCGGACGTCGCCGGGCCGGTACGCGTGTGCTCTCATCCGATCCGTCGGTGGAGCGCGCGATCGGGCGCTTCGGCTCCCCATGTGCTCTTCGTCGGCGATGCGCACGGTGCCGACGGCTTCACCGGGGAGGGGATCGGATTCGCGCTCGAGCACGGCCTGTGCGCGGGGAGGGCCCTGGCCGAGACGAGGATGGACGCTGTCGCGGCCCCGGCGCGTTACGCGGAGCTCCTGCGGCGATCGTCAACCCGGCGCGCCCTCGGGGTCCGAGGCCTCCTCGGGCACGTCTTCTACGACGCGTGCGGCTCGTCGCTCGTCGACCCCGTGCTGGGCACCCTCGAGCGCACCTACGCACGAAGAGCCGATAACCGAGCCTCGAACTAGACGGTTGCCCGGGAGCCGCGCGCCAGCTTCGCGACCCGGGAGAGGAACATCGCCGCCAGGTGCCCGAGCCCCAGCAGCGCCTCGTGTGCGCCGGGCGCGCCCGGTGCCCGGAACGAGCAGAGCTCGAGGAGCACGTCACGGGGCGAGAGCTGCAGGGTCCCGGTTCCGATCTCGGCGCCCTCGGCGTCGAACGCGACGACCGGCATCTCCGTGAACTGCTTCCACAGATGAGCGAGAGACCCCGGCGTCAACGTCTTCTCGCCCTTCAGCAGGAAGTGACGACCGCTCTCGGTCACGAGGGGGAGGTGGTAGCGGACGAGGGTCGTGCGCGGATCGGTTGCCGACGGCTCGAACATGGTGAAGGCGCCGTCGACGACGTCGAGCCGGGCATTGGACAGCGCGGGGGCGTGGGCCGTCCCGTACATCCCGATCGGCCGGTCCGGCTGCCCGATCACACCGTGCAGGTCGTCGGTCTCGACCGTGAGCACGAGCTCGACCGGCGACGGCGGCGCGGGAAGGTCGCCGCCCGTCGCTGCGGTACCTCCGAACGCGCACGACCCGCGGAGGCGTTCGCGGAAGCGCAGGCCCGCCACGCGACGGCGACGCCTGAGCGGCGCCCGCTGGAGAACGGTGGGCGCGCTGCCCCAGGGGTCCTCCTCGATCATGATCGTGCAAGCGCGCTCGGCGAGGGCCGCGATCGTCAGGGACGGATTGACGCCGAGGGGGACCGGCACGATCGAGCCGTCCGCGATGTAGAGACCGCGGTAGGTGTGGCTGCCGGTGGGGCCGGAGAACACGCGTCCGCGGTGGTCGACCACGCCGTCTTCGGCGCGAGCGGCGATGACGCAGCCGCCGAGCGGGTGGACCGTGAGGAGGGACCGGCCGAGCGATCTCGTCCACGTGGGGTTCCTGACGTACACGCCGCCGACCGACTCGGCCGCGTGCCACAGCGCCCGGTCGACGTGTTCGAACACCGCTTGGCTGCCGGCCCGCGGCCAGACGAGCTCGATGTCCTCGCCCAGCTGGAGCTCGCCGCCGTCGTCGTCCGTGCTCTGGACGAGATAGCCCTGGGTGCGGTTGAGCGGACCTGTGTACGGGTTCGCGGCGACCGCGGTGAGGCCCCTCACGACGGCGATGGAGCGTCGCAGCGCGCGCCGGACCCTCGTCTCCTCACCTTCGAAGGCCGCCGCGAGCGCGAGGAAGCCCGCCAGGGCGCGGGCGAGCGGGGCGGGGGCGCCCGCGTCCTCGACGACCATGCCGGACCCGATACCGGTCCGTTGGCGCAGATCGACCATGCCGGTGATCGTCGGACCCGGAGGGGCCTCCGGGTGGGTCATCCTCCTCCGGCATCCCACGGAGTTGACGAAGCGGTCCGAGTCGAACGCGAAGGCGATGACGTCGCCGTTCCCCGAGAATCGCTTCCCGAGCTGCTCGGAGACCGCCAGACCGGCTCGGGCCGAACGCAGCATGATCTCCGTCGATCCGAGGGTGCCCGCGGCCAGGACGACCACCCTCGCGTGCACGAACCGGGTCGGATTCCGGATCGGCATGCCTTCCGACTCGGTGACGTCGAAGGTGACCCGCCACAGGTCGTCGTCGACTCGCTCGACAGTGTTCACGACGGTGCGCGTGTAGACCTCCGCGCCGTGTCGAACCGCATCCGGCAGGTAGTTCATCAGGACCGTGTTCTTCGACCCGTCGTTACAACCCGTGACGCAGTTTCCGCACAGGGTGCAGCCCGGCTGGTCGATGCCAGCTTCATTGGTCGAATCGTCGAAGGTGACGTTGAGCTTCGGGCGGACCACCGCGGCCTCGAACGAGCGCGCGACGTCCTCCAGCGCGTCGAGCTTCGCGAGCTGGTAGCGGTCCGGCAGTGGTGTCGAGCCGAGCATGCGGAGCGCTCGCTCGTGGCCGTCGGCGAGGAGACGGTCTCCTCCGCGGAGCGGCTCGGGCCACCGCTCGTCGTCGAGGACCCGCTGGTCCATCTCCAACGCGACGTTCGCGTTGATCAAAGACGTGCCGCCGAGCCCGCAACCGACCAGGACGCCGATGTCGCGGCCGAAGTGGAAGTCGAACAGCGCGTCGGCGCTGCCGACGTGGACGCCTGCGAGATACGCCTGCGAGCGACGCAGGGACTGCCAGCCCGAGTCGGGGTACTCGCCGGGGTGGAGCTCCCGTCCGCGCTCGAGGACGCACACCGATCGTCCTGCGTAGGCGAGCCGCGAGGCCGCGATCGCGCCGCCGTAGCCGGACCCGATCACGACGACGTCGTACGTGTCGCGCATCGCCGCGACGGGGCGGGAGAGTCGCTCCATCACATGACGCACGTGTCGTGCGGATGCGCCGCGACCGAAAAGGGGTGGCGCGTCGGTGCGCCTGCGCCGTATGGTACGCATGAACGACAGGGGGAGTTCGTAGGGCTCGGAGTGTAACGACCTCACCGGGTGCTGCGCCCTACGACGACGTAGGGCATTCGCGTCGCGACGACGACGGGGACGGAGCCATGTATCACGCGCACGATCCTCGGCTCGCGTCGGGTCGCGGGAGCGGATGAAGCCGGGAACACACCATGCCTCGGGAGCTGGGCCTGACGGCAGGCGGGGACGGAGCTGACGCCGCTGCTCCATCGGTGACGTTCGTCTTCACGGACCTCGAAGGTTCCAGCCGTCTGTGGGAACGTCACCCGCGCGCGATGCAGGACGCGCTCGCTCGACACGACGCGCTCCTGCGTAGCGCCATGGAGTCCAGCGGCGGGCGGGTGGTCAAGACGACCGGGGACGGCCTGCTGGCCGCGTTCGGCGATCCCGCCGCCGCCGTGCTCGGAGCGGTCGCGGCGCAGCGAGCGCTCGCGCGCGAGCTGTGGTCGGGAACCGGCGCACTGCGCGTGCGCATCGGCATTCACTGCGGCGACGCCGAGTGGCGGAGCGGCGACTACTACGGTCCCGACGTCAACCGTGCCGCTCGCGTGACCGCGCTCGGCCACGGCGGCCAGATCCTCGTGACGGAGGCCGCGGCCACGGTCATCGGCGAGCAGCTCCCGGCCGACTGCTCGCTGCGAGACCTCGGTCTGCATCGGCTCCGCGACCTCGCCGGCTCCGAGCACGTCTTCCAGGTCGTCGCCCCCGGGCTCGTGACCGAGTTCCCGACCCTGCGCTCGTCGACGCTCCAGCGGGGCAATCTCCCGTTCCTGCTCTCGTCGCTCGTCGGACGCGATGCGGACGTCGCCGACGTGGTGGAGACGCTACGCGACAAGCGACTCGTGACGCTCACCGGGGCCGCGGGCATCGGCAAGACGCACTGCGCGTTGCGCGTCGCCGCCGAGGTTGCACCCGGTCTTCCCGACGGCGCGTGGCTGTGTGAGCTCAGCGAGGCTCGCGACGACCGGGACGTCTGGGAACTCGTCGCGGCGACGCTCCGGATCCGGCGGGACGCATCAGCCGTCGGATTGGAGGAGCAGATACCTGACTACGTCGAGCGCAAGAAGATCCTCCTCGTGCTCGACGGATGCGAGCGCGTCGTGGGCGCAACGGCCCGGCTGCTGGAGTCACTGCTGTACCGCTGCGAAAATGCACGGGTCATCGTGACGAGCCGCGAGGCTCTCGGAGTCCAGGGCGAGCAGGTGCGCCGACTGTCGCCGCTCCCGGTGCCGGATCCGTTGGCCGCTCCGGACCTCATCGCGTCGAACGACGCGGTGAGGCTGTTCCTCGACCGCGCACAGGCCGTGCGCCCCACCTTCGTCCTCGACGGCACCAACGTACGCGCGGTCGCGGAGGTGTGTCGCCGCGTCGGCGGAATCCCCCTGGCGATCGAGCTCGCGGCAGCCAAGTTCGTCGCGATGACGCCGAGCGAGGTGCTCGACGCGTTGGATGAGCCGTTGGAGCTCCTCGGGGAGACCGGTGCACGCCGGCTCGGCCGGCAGCAGGAAACGCTCGCGGCCGCCATCGACTCGTCGTACGCGCTGCTCGACGAACCCGAGCAGACGATCTTCGATCGGCTCGGCGTGTTCCCTTCGACCTTCGACGTCCTCGCGGCGCGGGACGTCGTTTCCGGTGAGGGTGTCGAAGCCGGTGCAGTACCGCCGATCGTGCGATCGCTCGTGTCGAAGTCGATGCTCGTCATCGACGACTCCGGCGGCGAGACGATGCGGTTCGCGATGCTCGAGCCTCTGCGCGACTACGTGCGACAGAGGACGCGTGGCCTCGCGTCCGAGATCACGTGGCGACGCCGCCATGCGCAGCACTACGCGAGCCACATGGACCGGGTTGCCGCGCCCGAGGGTGAGTGGCTGCCCGAGCCCCACGCGACGAGCGGCGAGCTCGCCAACATCCGGTCCGCGATGAGCTGGGCGATCGAGTCGCCCGATCCGCGGGATGGCGAGGTGTGCGACACGTTGCTGGCGTCGGCGGCCGGACACGAGCACCCGGGGGTCAGGGGCCTGGCTATCGAAGGGCTCCTGAGTTTGTACGCACGCGATCGCGACCGGGCCACGCGCACGCTGGTCGGTCTCCTTGCGAAGTCCGACGCCGATGCTTCCGACGTCGCGCTGCGCGCCACGTGCATTCTCCGTGAACCGGCGACTGTCGTCTTCGGGTGGGTCATCGCGCACGGGAGCATCGAGCTGCGTCGGGCAGCTGCCTACATGCTCTACCTGAGCTGGAGCGCCGACCCGTCGAGCATCACCGCGCTGCTCCTCCACGATCTCGCGGCGGGGGTGCGGCTCTGGCGCCCCGCCCGCAGCCGCGCGCTGCTGGAGTTCATCGCCGACGTCACGATCATGACGTACGTGAGCCATCTCGAGCAGCCGGGCATCGCGGAACAGGTGAGCGCGGTGTGGCGAGAGGTCTTCACGCGGCGGCTGCACCTCAACGCGCTCAATCGTCCGCTCGTCGAGGGCCCGATCGCAGCCGTCGCCGCGCGCACCCTGTCCCGGCGGGTCGTGGAGGCGGACCTCATGGCAGACCTCCAGGATCCGAGCGCCTTGCTGGACGCGCCCGAGGAGGACAAGTCGCAACTGCGCCGCGCCATCCCGTTGTTCGATCCGGCGAGCGACATCACACCGCACACCGAAGACCTCCACCACCTCCTTAACGCTCCGATCCTCATCTCCCGGTTGATGGCCTCGCGCATCCTGGGGGTCCACGCAACCGCGAACTACCACCGCATCCGGAGCTGGCTGGGCGCCCTCTTCCGCGAGGAGACCGGCAGCGCGCGGATCTGGATGCTCCTCGCGTTCTGCCAGCCGTTCTCGGAGACACCCACCGAGTGGGTGCGCGATCTCGAGGTCTTCTGGGCGGCGTTGCTCGAGGAGAACCGACCGGTCCTGGAGAGCTACGACGACGGGATGCTCGACGACTTCGACTTCGTGCTGCTTCCCCTCGCGCTCGCGTACGCAAAGCAGCGCACGGAGATGCTCGCGGTACGGACGAGCCTCCGGACGGCGGCGGAGTCGAACGACCTGTGCGTCTGGGAGCACTGCATGGTCGGATTGGGTGTCACCGGCTACTACTTTCCGGACGCCGCGCTCGGAGCGTTCGGAACCGCCATGGACGCGGTCGAGGTTCCGTCTCTCCGCGCGGCACTCGTGCGTGCGCTCGCAATGGTTCACACTTTGCACCCGGATCGGGTCGACGACTTCCTCGTCGACTCGGGAGAGCCGGGTCTCGCGACGCAGGTGCGTGAGCACGCCGACTTCGCGCTCGCGAAGCGATACATCCAACGGGTGGGCTTCTTCAACAACAGTGTCAACAACGCCATCCACTATCCGAGGATGCGGCTGGGCCTCACCATGCCCACGTACGAGATCCTTTCCCAGGTCTCCGACACCAGCGAGTACGTGGAGGGGTACACGCGGGGCGTGCTCAAGATGCTCCGCGACGCCCACTACGACCTCGCCGCGTGGATGTTGCCGCTGAATGCCGCGTGAGCACACGATCGCCGTGACGGTCATGGCGCGGGTACGGACCGTCGCGCAGCTCTGTCGCCTCTCGGTGCTCGGCGTCACCCTGCTCGTCGTCGCCCTGGGGATCGGTACCGGGGTGCGGCTGCCCTCGTTCGGCGTCGCGATCGGGGCCCTCGGAGTCGGGTGCCTCGCGCACGGCTTCGTCTACGTCCTGAACGACCTCGTCGACCTCCCGATCGACCGAACCGACCCCCGCCGCCGGTCGACGCCCCTCGTTTCCGGGCGGGTACACACGCGTACCGCGTGGACGGTGGTGATCGCGACCGGGGCCGCCGCGCTCCTCGGCGCCGCCCTCCTGGACCTCGACGCGCTGCCATCGTTCGTGTCCGCCCTGACCCTGCTGCCGCTCTACGACGTCTTCGGCAAGCGCGTCGCCGTGCCCTTCGCGATGGACGTGATCCAGGGACTCGGCTGGGCGGTGCTCGCCCTCTGGGGCTCAGAGATCGCCGGCGGGCCCTCCGGGCCGACCGTCGTCCTCGCGGCGTACGTGGTCGTCTACATCGCGTTCGTGAACGCCGTCCACGGGGGTCTGCGGGACCTCACGAACGACCGCCGCCACGGAGCGCGCACGACGCCGGTCCTGCTCGGCGCCACGGCGGAACCCGACGGGTCCGTGGGCGTTCCGCCCCTGCTCCTGCGCTACGCGTGGTGCAGCCAGCTCGCGCTGGCCGCGTGTGCCGTCATAGGCGTGCTCGCCGTGGGTGGGTATCCCGCGTTGACCGGCGCGGGCGTGGCGCTGCTCGCGGCTCTCGTGTCGACGGTCGCGTTCCTCGTCCTGCGCGGCGCCGTGAACGGCCACATGACGACGGCGGACGCGTCGGCGAGGGGGCGGACTCACATCATCCTCCAGCTCGCGGTCGCGCTGGTGCTCGTACTCGACCGTGTGCCGTGGTGGCTCGTCGGGGTCGCGCTCGTCGCCTACCTCGTGCCGTGGACGGTGAGTGGCCGGACGTCCGCGACGGAGCACGCTCGGCTCCCGATCCTCCGACAACGTTCGACGGCGCTGCCGTCCCCGCGCGACGTGAGCGCGCTGGTGCGGTCGGCGGCGTGCCTCGCGGGCGGAGGCCTGGTCTTCCTCGGCGCGTACCTGGGGAACCCGGGCGCCGTGGGTACCGCGCGCATCGCCCTGCTCGCGTTCGCGATCGTGCTGGTGGTCGCCTATGCGGAAGCTCTCAACGACATCGCCGATGTCGCGGTCGACACCATCGACAAGCCGTGGCGACCCTTGCCATCGGGTCGGGTGACAGTGATGCAGGCGTGGGTCGTTGCGGCTGTGTGCGTGTGCGCCGGAGTCGTGCTCGCCTTCGCCAGCGGCCTCGGGTTCGGGCTGACCGCGTTGGTCCTCGCTGCGCTGTCGACCCTCTATTCGTTCGCGGCCAAGGGCACCGTGCTCGCGGGGAACGTCCTCGTCGCGGTCCTGTCGAGCACGCCGCTCGTGCTCGGCGCGATCGCGGCGGGCCGGATCACGCCCGCGGTCGTCGTGGCGCAGGTCATCGTGTTCCTGTTCATGCTCGCGTACGAGGTGCTGAAGGTCGGCAAGGACGAGCGCGGCGACGCGGCGGCCGGGCTCTCCACGCTCGCGACGAGATTCGGCGGCCGCTGCACGAGCCGGGTCTTCTGCGTGATCGCCGCTGCGTTCGCCGCTGCGATACTCCTCCCGCCCGTCGTCGGCATCGGCGGGGGACCGGCCTATGTCGTGGCGGCGGTGTTCGTCGGCGTGCTGCCCATGGTCGCCTGCAGCGTTCGGATCAGCGGGACGGCACGCGATCGTTGGACCAGCGCGGAGCGTCTCCTGAGGCTCGCCTGGTTCCCCGGGATCGCGTCGCTGGTTCTGCTGCGGGTGTGAGCTCGCAGTGAGGGTTCGGCGTCAGCCGACGCCCCACGCTCGCTCGAACTCGGCCTGGTAATCGACCGGCGCCACGAGCGGCCCCGAGCGGGGGAGGTTGTGGTCGCGGTCGACGAGCATCCACCCCAGGCCGCTGTCGTGCGGCTTCTCGTGGCGGAAGACGCTGTTCATGGCGTCGACCCCGGCCCATGCCGCCCAATCGGAGAAGAACGCGTTCACCGCGGTGACCTTGCCCGTGCGGATCAGGTCGAGCTCCGGCTCGAAGCCCTCGTCGCCCATCACGTTGATCTCGCCCGCGCGGGGTCCCAGCGCCGGGACGATTCCGAGGGTCGTGGCGTAGGTGTACGGGCTCTTGATCCAGTCCGCTTCCGGATGGCGGGCGAGCTCCCCCTGGATCTTGGGAACCAGCTGGTTGTTCACGAGGTCGGCAGTCGTGATGTCGAGCGTGTCGACGATCTTCGATCGACCCGAGCGTCCGATCGCCTGCTCGAAGCCCTGACGGGTGTAGTAGAGCGTGGCGAACTCGGGATCGTCGATCACGATGATCTTGGCCTGGTTCCTCGACCGGGAGACGATGTAATTCCCCTGCGCCTGCCCGTATCGCCGGAAGAAGCCGGCGAGTCCTCCGACGCCGATGTTCACCTCCGCGCTGAACAGTCCGTGCTTGTCGCCGCCGCCGTGCGGGTCGTTGCAGTCGAAAGCGCCGAGACCGATGACCGCGATTCCCGATGCTCGCGCTTCCACGAGCGGTTGCTTGACCGTTCGACAATCGATCGCCACGAGGATGATGCCGTTCACGCCGGACGCGATGGCTTGCCGCACGAGCGGCGCACCATTGCTGGGGTTCAGCTGCGCGTCGAAGAGGTTGGCCTCCCACCCGATTGCCCGTGCCGCATCCATCGCCGCATCGCTCGGGACCTTGGCGCTGTCGGCCGCCTGACCGGCGGAGATCACCGCGATGCGCTTCCGCCCCACTGCAGTCCGTGGCGTCGGGTCCACGTTGCGGAACGTCCCACGAAACGCCCGCGCGGTTGATGCCGTCGCCGCCCGCAGCGCGTTGGCGTCGCCGGATTGCCTGAGCGTGCTCGCCGCACCGGACGCACCGCCGGGAACGAAGGTGGCGCCCAACACGACTGCTGTCGTCACGATGGCCGGGATCGTCCGGAGCCGCGGCGCGCGCTTCTTGTTCGCTCGACTCTGCCGGCGTGCGGCCCGGAGTCCACCTGGGGAGGTCCAGGAACCGAGGTTGCGCACGAGCACCATCCCCCAGCCGACCGGCCGCGCCGGTCCGAGTGCCCAGTCTCTCACCCTCCTGAGCGCGTGCGCCGCAGCGACGGCTGTTCCTCGAGCTGCTCCGGACGCGGCGGTCGTGACCGCGTCGCTGATCCAGCTCGTCCCACGCCTCGAAGGCGGGGAATGACGCGCGAGGTCAGGTGCGCTCGGCGACCGGGATCTCGTGTCCCTCGATCTTCTCCACCGCGGCCCAGAAGTCGGCGGGAACCTCCACCGCGCCCTTTCCGGGCTCGACGAACACGGTGACGATCTCGGCCTGGTGCACCATGCGCCCGTCGTCCTTGTGCCACAGCGCGGCGGCGAAGGTGCACGACCGGCGCGAGCGCCCGGTCGCCTTGATGCCCCGTTGCAGCTCGCTGCCGCCGAACGCCTCGTTGTCGAGCGAGTAGCTGACCCGTCGCATGGCGGGCGCGACCGGCGAGGCGTCGAGCCCGGCGCGCGCCTCCGCCAGGTACTTGGACCAGAGGGTCGAGACGATCTCCTGGGTCTGGTAGTCGACGAGGTGGTAGTGCGTGCTCGGATCGCCCGGGCCGGTGACGTCCTCGATCATGGTGAACTCGTCGTCGTGCACGGGCGAACCTCCGGTCGGATGAGCGGCGGCCGCAGCGCGGCCACGGAACGGGTTCGGTGGTGGTGTCGCTGTGCTCGCTACCGGGTGATGAGGTGCAGGGCGTTGTCCCGCATGATCTTCTTCACGTCGGCGGAGTCGAGCTTCTGGATGCACTCGGCGTAGTCGAGGGGCGTGATGTTGCCCTCCGGGTGCGGCCAGTCGGACCCGAACAGCACGCGGTCGACGCCGATGAGCTCGGTGAGCCCGACGACGTCCTCCTCCGGGAACGGCGACACGTAGACGTGGGCCCTGAAGATGTCGGAGGGGCGGTCGTCGACCTTCTCGCCGTACGCCTGCACGAACCGGTCGAGGATGCCGCCGGCGTGATCGAGGGCGTGGAGCACGTACGGCACCCAGGCGCAGCCCATCTCGACGCTCGCGATGCGCACGTCGGGGAAGCGCCCGAACAGGTTGCCGAGGACGAGCGCCATCGTGGTCTCCATGATCCCCCGGTCGCCCGCCAGCGCCGCCTGCAGCGTGAAGTAGTACTGCTTGTCGGAGTAGGGCACCCGTCCGTACAACAGGTCGAACGCGTCGTGGTAGACGGTGTGACCGCCGAACGCGTGGTAGGCCACGAGCGTCTTCGCCTCGTTGGCGATCGACCAGAAGCGGTCGAACACGGGGTCGGCCGGCGAGCGCCCCGCGGCCGGGCCCGGCCGCACCGACACCACCTTGGCGCCGCGGTTCACGACGAACTCGAGCTCGTCGGCCGCGAGCTCGGGGTCGAGCATCGGGATGTACGCAGGCGACCACAGACGGTTCCTGTAGCCGTAGCCCCAGTCGTCCTCCTGCCACAGGTTGAAGGCGTGGAACGCCTTGTGGCCCATGACCGGGTCCTCCATCATGATCCCCTCGACGCAGTCGCCGAGGGTCGGGAACAGGAAGCACTGCTCGACACCCTGCTCGTCCATCACGTCGATACGGACGTCGCGGTCGCGGTAGGCGTCGGGCAGCGGCTCGAGCTGGCCGTACTGCGAGCGCGCGAACTCCCAGTTGTCCTCGCGGCCCTTGCCCTCCTCGAGGTCCTTCAGGCGTTGGTGGAACGCGCCCGGCTTCGCGATAGGGTTGAACGTGGGGTTGGGGGGCGTGTCGGCGATGCTCTCCCCGAAGACGAGGCGGCGCTTCTTGCCCTCCTGGATCCACCGCACGTAGCGCTTGACGCTCTCGTCGCCATGACGGGTGAAGGCGTCCTCGGCCTCGTAGTAGTGGTTGTCGGAGTCGATGAGCCCGTACCCCAGTGCGGATTCCACCATCGCTGCGCCTCCTGAGCGGCCGCGTCCGGATCGAAGAGTGGCCTTCAGTCTGCCACGATCCGGCGTGCGGGCCCCACGTCGCGGGCCGGCGACGCGTCAGCTCGACGGGTGCTCGATCGCCTCGCGGACCCGCCACGGGGTGATCGGGAACTGGTTCACGCTGGCGCCGAGCGCGGCGAGCGCGTCGTTCACCGCGTTGGCCACGGCGGCCGGCGAGGCGATCGCTCCGCCCTCGCCCATGCCCTTGTAGCCGCCGAGGCTCGCCGACGGCGTCTCGACGTGCCCGTACTCCATGACCGGCACCTCGGTGGCGGTGGGGATGAGGTAGTCGAGGAAGGTCGTGGCGAGCGGGTTGCCGTCGGGGTCGTAGGCCATCTCCTCGTACAGCGCGCCACCGATGCCCTGCGCGACGCCGCCCGCGATCTGGCCCTCCACGACCATCGGGTTGATCATCACGCCGCAGTCCTCGCTCACGATGAAGCGCGCCAGCGTGATCTCCCCCGTGGCGGGGTCGATCTCGCACGTACAGAGGTGCGTCGCGTTCGACCACGTGAACGGCGCGGGTGGCTGGAAGCGGCTCGACGCCTCGAGGCCCGCCTCCACGCCGGGCGGGAGCAGCATGGGATTGAGGTACGCGGCCGCCGCGAGCTCGGCGAACCTCACCGCCTTGGTGGGCGTACCGCGCACCGACACCGCGGAGCCGGCGACCTCGAGGTCGTCGGGCGCGGCCTCGAGCATGTGGGCCGAGATCTTGACGAGCTTCTCGCGCAGGCGGGTCGAGGCGGTCTGCGCGGCGCCGCCGAGGATCACCGCGCTGCGGCTGCCACCCGTACCCGGCCCGTACGGCGTGTCGCCGCCCTGGCGGAGCACGACGTCGTCGATGGAGCACCCGAGATGGTCGGCGACGATCTGGGGGATGGTGGTCTCGAGGCTGTGGCCGTGGCTGCCGCTGCCCATCATCACCTCGACCTGCCCCGACACGTCGATGCGCACGGTCGCCGCCTCGGTGCCCCACGCACCCATCCCGACCGCCGACGGCTCGATGCTGACGCTCATGCCGATCCCGAGATAGCGGCCGTCAGCACGCGCGGCCGCCTGCTCGGCGCGGAAGCCGCTCCAGTCGGCGATCTCGGCCGCCTGCTCCATCGTCTCCTCGGGCGTGATGAGGTCGTACACGAGCCCGCTCGGCAGCGTGAACGGCAGGTCGGACTGGTGGATCACGTTGCGGCGGCGCAGGTCGAGCGGGTCGATGCCGATCTCGCGGGCCAGCGCGTCCATCATCTGCTCGCGCGCGATCGTCTCGATCGCCCACGGGCCGCGGAACGGGGCCATCCCGCACGTGTTGGTGAAGACGGTCTGTGAGCTGAAGCCGATCTTCGGGATCCGGTACGGGCCGGTGAACAGCATCGCGACGAAGCCGCCGCCTCCCCCGGCGACGCCACCGGCGGGGAAGGAGCCCACCCCGGTGACGAGGTGGAAGGTCGCGGCCAGGATGTGACCGTGCTCGTCGGCGGCCATGGTGAGGGTCGCGACGTCGTGGCGCGCCTGGTTGGCGGCGATGAGGTTCTCGCGCCGGTCCTCGATCCACTTCACCGGGCGACCGACGAGCTTGGCCGCCACGAGGACGGCCGCTTCCTCGCGCGTCGGGTACATCTTCTGGCCGAAACCGCCGCCCACGTCGCCGAACTCGACGCGGATGCAGTTCTCGGGGATCCCGGCCACGCGTGACGCGAACGCCTTGATCTCGTGGGGGCTCTGCGTCGACGGCCACACCTGGAGTTGGCCGCGGTGGCGGTCGTACGACGCCACGAGCCCGCGGCCCTCCATGGGGACGTTGGTGGTGCGGCTCATCCCGAAGGTGCGCGTCACGACGTGCGCGGCCGACGCCAGGATCGCGTCGAGCTCGGGATCCGGCATCGCCGGGGCGTCGAGCACGTTGGTGCCGAGCTCGGGGTGCACCGGGGGAGCGCCCTCTGCCATCGCATCCTCGAGCGTGGCGACCGCCGGGATGGGGTCGATGTCGACGTCCACGAGCTCGCATGCGTCCTCGGCGACGTACCGGCTCGACGCCACGACGAGCGCGATCGGGTCGCCCACGAAGCGGACGTCGTCGCCCGCGAGGGGCCGGAACGGGAACAGAGCCTCGCTCGGGCCGTTGGTCGTGGTCCACATCGGGCCCGCGATCGCATTGAGGTCAGCGCCCGTGAACACCGCGTGCACGCCCGGCAGCTCGCGCGCCGCGGTGGTGTCGATGCTACGGATGCGGCCGGCCGGGAGGTCGCTGCGCACGAACGCGATGTGCAGCTGGCCCGGGAGGGTCACGTCGTCCGCGTACTGCCCGTGACCCGACAGCAGCCGCGGATCCTCCTTGCGCTTCACCCGCTGGCCGACGAAGCGCGCGGCCTCGGCTCCCGTCGTCGCAGTCATCGTCTCGTCACCTGCTTCCTCGGTGTGCCCGAGCGACTTCTCCGCTTGCCCGAGCGGCGTCCTCCGAGCCTACGGCTGGCAGAAGGGGGTGAGCTTGTTCGACGGCGTCGGCACGTACTGGCTCTTCTGCACCTTGTAGAGGAAGAAGCACTTCTGCTGCGGGTTGGGCTTGCTGCCGTCGTTGTAGGTCAGCGGCACGGTGATGCCGCCGAGGGTCTCGTTCTGGAACTGGGCGAGGCCCTTGACCACGTCGGCCCGGGTGACGGTGTCGCTCGCGCTCACGCCCGAGTTCTCGACCGCCTTCTTGAACGCCTCGCCCGCGGTCCACACGAGGGGCGCCCCGACGGTGATCGTCCCGTACTTGCTGCCGCCCTTCGCGAACTGCGGTGCGTACTTCGCCACCGCCTGGAAGTACGGCTTGGTCTGCGGGAACTGGAAGTAGTACGGGAACGACGACTGCGGGCCGACCAGCCCGTTGAATTGCGGGACCTGCTTGAGCTGCTGGGGCGGGATCGAGTTCTCCGACCCGACCCACGTCGGCCGGTAGTTCTGGCGGAAGCAGTCACGGGCGAGGACCGCATTGTTCACGAACGGGAGCACCGCGTCCGCGCCGGCGTTCTTCATCGCCAGGCACTGCGGCGTGTACGACGTCGCGGCCTGGTCGGCGACCTGGTCGTAGACCACGTCGATCCCGTTGTCCTTCGCGCCCGCCAGCACCAACGGCCGCGCGCCCTGGCAGACGGTGGCGTTCGAGCAGAGCAGCGACGCCAGCTTCTTGACGCCCGCGTGCTTCGCCGCGAACGTCTCACCCCACACCACGCTCACCACGGTGCCGCCGGCAGGGTAGAAGTTCTGGTCGGTGAACCAGTTCGCCGAGTACGCGGGGCCGCCGATGATGGGTACCGGATGCGCGTCGACGTAGGCCTTCCAGGTGGGCTCGGTGCTGGAGTCGGACTGGCCCACGATCGCGACCACGTTGTCCTGCTCGACCAGCTGCTTGAGGTCGGCGTTCGCCTGCGCGGGGTCAGAACGGGTGTCGAGGGTGACCACCTTCACCGGGTGTCCCGCCACGCCCCCGTGGGCGTTGGTCCACTTGACCCATGCGTTCATGATGTCGGGGCCCATGGTGACCTTGCCCGAGGCGCCCGCGGCGCCGGTGATGGCCGCGAGCTGGCCGATCGTGATCGTGCTACCGGACGCCTTCTGGCTCTGTGTGGCCGCCGCCCCCGGCGCCACGCCGATCGCCGTCGCTGCCAGCACCGCCGCCGCGGCCACGACGACACCCCGCCTCACAAGCCTGTTCATGGTCTCCCCCCAGAGTTCATGCCGAATAGGCCCAGCGCGCCGATCACGGCAGTGTCCGCCAGATCGGATCCAGGGGACCGTACTGTCCCGCGGTCACCGAAGCAAGGCACCCACCGGACCTCGTGCCCCGCGAGCCGTGACGGGTTGACTGGCACGAACTGACACTTCCCGTCCGTCCTTTCGGAGGTCGGCGCGGGTTGGTCAGCCCGTCTGCTCCCCCGGCAGCCCCGCAGGCCGCGTCTCGCGCTCCGGCGGACTCGTCGTGAGCAGCTTCTGGAGGTCGGAAAACGTAGTGGCCAGGAGGTCGGAGAGCGACGTGCGTCCGCCGGCGTCGACCCAGTTCCCGTAGGTGTAGGCGACGATCCCCGAGACCGCGGAGCCGAGCGCTCCCGCGCGTGGATCGTCGGACGGGAGCCCGTAACGCTCGGCGATCAGCTCCTGGTACACGGTGGTCATGTTCACGGCCGAGCACGCGAGCGCCTTCGCGGCCTCCTGGGGCGACCGGTGCACGCTGATCCCGAACAGCAGGACGAGCTCGCGCTCGTCCGGATCCATGTCCTCGGGAGGCCGTTCCGCCCACCATTCGAAGACGCTCTTGGTCGGTGGGAGCGAGCGGACGTAGTCGACGAGCTTGTCGAGCTCGCGCTTCGGCAGCGCGGCGAGGACGTCGTCCTTGCTCGCGAAGTAACGGAAGAAGGTCCGTACCGATATCCCGGCGTAGGCCGAGATCTCCTCGACGGTGACGTTCTCGGCTCCCGAGCGTGCGAACAGCGTCAGTGCTGCACGCTCGATCGCGCGCGCGACCCGCTCCCGACGCCGTTCCCGCCCGTCGGGCTCGCGCGCCACAGTGTCCGCCACGCGCTCATTATCCCTCCGAACCGCGGGCGCCGCCGCACCGCGCGATGGAGCGCTGCTCCGGGAGTGGGTCAGTCCCAGCGCAACGGCAGCGTGGTGACGCCCATCACCGACCCCGCGTACGACGTGGCGGGTCCGTCGAGCCGGTAGTCGGGGATGCGCGCGTGCCACTCCTCGAGCGCGACGCGCATCTCGATCCGTGCGAGGTGCGAGCCGACGCACCGGTGCGGGCCGGCGCCGAACGCGTAGTGCCGGTTCACCACACGGTCGAGGTGGACGTTCAACGCGTCGTCGTACTCGGACGGGTCGCGGCTCGCGAGCGGCAACGAGAGGATCGCGAGATCCCCCTTCCGCACCTGCACGCCCGCGAACTCCGCGTCGGTTCGCACCTGCCGCGGCAGGTTCACGAACGAGTGGCGCCGGAGCAGCTCCTCGACCGCCTGGGCCGAGGGGACGGCGCCCGATGCGATCGCGACCCGGTCCTCCGGGTGCTGCGCGAGGTGCCAGAACGAGAACGACAGCGCCGCGGCGACGGTGTCGAGCCCCGCGAGGAACAGCAGGTACGCGATGCTCATGAGCTCGTCCTGCGTCAACGGGCGTCCGTCCACCTCCTGTACCGCGATCTGGCTCATCAGGTCGTCGGTGGGGTGCTCCATCCGCGCGGCCACGAGCTCGCCGAGCGCGGCCGTGGCCGCGCCGATGGCGGCGCCGGACTCCTCCATCGTCCCGTGGATGAGCGCGTTCGTGAGCTGCACGAAGCCGTCGGTCTCCTCCTCGGGCAGGCCGATCCACGACGTGAACACGCGCGGTGGGAACTGCGTGGCGACCTCGGAGACGAACTCGCAGCTTCCCTGACCGGCGACCTCGCCGACGACCTTCGAGATGCGGGTGCGGATGCTGTCCTCCATCGTCGCCACCACCGGGGGCGCGAACAGCGGCGTGAGGATCCGGCGGTACTTGGTGTGCTCCGGGGGGTCGAGCGCGATCGGGAGCATCACCGGCGCGCCGTCGGTCGCGGCGAGGCTCTGCCCGAAGATCTCGGTCGCCTGGAGCGCGTGCCGGATGTCGTCCGATTGGGTGAAGAACCACACCCCGAGCGGCCCGTCGCCGAGCGCGCCGCCCGGCAGGGTCGTCTGGAGCCAGAGCACGCGCCCGTCCGCTCGCAGCGCGTCGAGCCGCGGGAAGAGCTCCTCGAGCGGTCCCCGGAAGTCGAAGTCGAACTGCCGGACGATCTCGGGCGGGACGTGGCTGGGCGCCTGCACCTCGGTCATCTCGACCTCCTCTCGAACCGCGCCTCTCGAGCCGCGCGCTCCCGTCGGCTCCGGAAGCTCGACTCTAAATCGTAACTGACTTGCGCGCCAGGGATGGGCACCGGAATTCTCAGGTCGGAGTGGTGGTCGGTGCCGCGCTTGACCCGTCACGAGCGAGCCGCGAGTCTCCGCGCCGTGCCCTTCATGGCGCTCCCGGCCGACGCGCGTTTCCGCACCATGGTCGACGTCTTCGACTGGCTCGCCAACCGCGGTGACCGTCCCGCGTTCACCGCCACGTCGGCAGCCGGCGACGTCGTGCGGCTCGGCAGCGAGCAGCTGGTCGAGACGATCGCGCGCGCCGCGTCGCTCCTGCAGGCGCACGGGCTCGAGCGCGGCGCCGTCGTGGGCGTCCACCTCGACAACCGCGCCGGGCTCGAGGCGCTCGTGCTCCACTGGGCGGCGCAGTGGATGGGCGCGGTCCCCACGCCGCTCGGGACCCGTCTCACCGTGCCGGAGGTGTCGTACATCGCGCGCGACGCCGACGTCGTGCTCGTCTGCTCGGCGGGGGAAGGGATGGCCCTCGCGAGCGAGGTGGTCGGAGGGCTCGACGACGCGCGGCTGCTCGACTGCTCGGGGGGCCTGCGCGCGCTGCTCGACGGCCGGACTCCGGCGACGTCCGCCCCGGTCGTGGAGGAGGATCTCGCCGACATCCTGTACACGTCGGGGACCACCGGGCACCCGAAGGGAGTGGAGCTGACGCACGCCAACGACGTCGCGGCCGGCCTCGAGCTCGCCGCCGCTGCCGCGCTCGTCGAGGAGGACGTCTACCAGTCCGCGATCCCGTACTTCACGTCGACCGGCGTGCACACGAACCCGCTCATGTGCCTCGTGACCGGGGCGCACCTCGTCATGGAACCGGCGTTCGACCAGTACGTCGTGCTCGAGCGGGCCGCGCGGGAGGGCACCACCACATATCTCGGCGCGCCGTCGATGTTGAGCCTGATCATGCGCGACGTCGACACGTCGAGCGCGCCCCCGAGCCTGCAGAAGCTGCTCTTCGGCGGCTCGGTGATGAGCGCGCCGACCTTGTCGCGCCTGTCCGAGGCGTTTCCGTGCTGCGCGCTCGCGAACCTGTACGGCCAGACGGAGGCCGGCCCCAACGGCACCGTGTGCAAGCCCGCAGACATCCTGCGCAAGGCGGGCTCGATCGGCAACCAGGGCATGGGCCCGTGGACGACGTTCGCGGTGCTCGACGACGCGGGCGAGGTGACGGCGCCGGGCGAGCTGGGGGAGATCGGGCTGCGGTCGCCGTCGGTGATGCGCGGCTACCGGAAGCGGCCCGAGGCGACCGCGGAGACGCTGGCCGGCGGCTGGCTGCACACCGGTGACGTCGGATACGTCGACGACGAGGGTTTCCTCTACTACGCGGACCGCAAGAAGGACCTCATCATCCGGGGCGGGATGAACATCTCGTCGGCCGAGGTCGAGTCGGTGCTGCTCGCGTATCCCGGTGTGGCCGACGCGGCGGTCATCGCGATCGAGCACGAGATCCTGGGCGAGGACGTGCTCGCGGTCGTCGTCGCGCCGGACGGGCTCGACGTCGACGGGCTGCGGGCGTTCGCCCGGACCCGGCTCGCGGACTACAAGAGCCCCCGCCACGTGACCTTCGTGGACGAGCTGCCACGCAACGCGATGGGCAAGGTGCGAAAGCGCGTGCTGCGCGACACCCTCGGCGCCCGTCCCCGCCCGGAGCCGCCCGGCCGCTGAGCAGCGCGCCGGTCGCCGCTCCGTGTCCGACGTCACATTGGCGGCGCTTGACTTCTGCCACTCTCTGTGGTCATCTGGTTACGCTGAGTGTTGGGGCGGGCAGACCACAAGGAGCATCGGGGCCGAGAGCACGACGGTGAGCAACCTCCAGGGGAGGCATTGATCCGAGGGGCGTGACTGGTCGCTGGTGCCGCTCGGGGAGCCAGAGCGAAACCGGCCCCTCCGCTCGGGTTCGTGGTCTCGCGTTGTCTGAAGGGGCGCATCGTGAAGAGCTCACTCGTCTGCCAACCCGCGCCGTCCGGAAACCAAGCGGGCGACGACCACCACCGCACCGTCGAATCGATCTGGCGCGAGTACAAGGCGACCCGGGGCCGCGAGACCCGGGAGCGCCTGATCCTGCACTACGCGCCGCTGGTCAAGGTGGTCGCGGGCGCGATCCGCTCGGGCGTGCCGCGGCACGTCGAGGAGGCCGAG
This sequence comes from uncultured Bifidobacteriaceae bacterium, assembly GCA_964505725.1. Lineage (GTDB taxonomy): Bacteria > Actinomycetota > Acidimicrobiia > IMCC26256 > DASPTH01 > CAVRJC01. The sequence goes on from CAZDJK010000047.1 coordinate 32,784, forward strand.
CTCGTGAGCTGCGGGATTTTCGGCCTGATCGACGCGATCGAGAAGTTCGATCCGGCGCGGGGCGTGAAGTTCGAGACATACGCGAAGCCCCGCATCCGCGGTGCGATCTACGACGAGCTGCGCGCGACCGACTGGGTGCCGCGCCGGGTGCGCGCGAAGGCGATCGCGATCAACCGCGCGCAGGCGAAGCTCGAGTCGGACCTGCGGCGGTCGCCCGACGACACCGAGGTCGCGCTCGAGATCGGGGTGTCGGCGCGTGCGCTCGACCGGGCGCGCGCCGAAATCTCGCTCGGCGGGCTCGTGGCGCTCGACGCGGTCCGCGGCGCGCAGGACCCGGACGCCTTCCGCACGCTCGGCGGCAGCGTCGCCGACCGCGCGCCGGGGCCGGTCGAGCAGTTCGAGGTGGGCGAGACCACCCAACTGCTCGCAGGGGCGGTCAACCGCCTCGCCGACCGCGAGCGGCTCGTGCTCACCCTCTACTACTACGAGGCGATGACGCAGGCCGACATCGGTGCCGCGCTCGGGGTCACCGAGAGCCGCATCTGCCAGATCCTGTCGAAGTCGCTCGGTCATCTGCGCGATGGGATGGCGTCGTCGGGCCTTGCCTACGACAACTCGGTCTTCGACGCCATCGCATGCCTCGCCTGAGGCGCGCGGCGGAGTCGCCGCTCGCGGTCGCTGGGTGGGTGGCGGTGCCCGCGATCGGGGGCGTCGCCGTGTTGATCGGCGCGCAAGCGGTTGCCGTCGCGCTGGTGGCCGCGATCGTCGTCCTCGGCGGGGTCGCGCTCGTGGAGCTCGTCCGCGGCCGCGAGCGTTCGCAGGAGTCCCGACGCGGGGTGCTGTTCGTGTGGTGCGGCCTGCTGGTGGTCTCCGAGTCCGCGGTCGCGCGCGCGTTCGACGAGCCGGGCGGGCCGTTCCCGTCGACGCTCGGGATCCTGGCCACGGCCGGCGTCGGTCTCGTCGGTCTCGGGCTGTTCCTGCTCCTGCAGCAACAGCGGCGCGACCACTGCCTCGGCGTGCTCTTCGAGGCCATCCTGTGCGTGGCGACCCTCGGCTTCATCCCGTGGGCGCTATGGGCCGGTGCAAGTGGGCCGGGTGACGCCGCACTGCGGTCCCTGCCGGCGATGGTCGCGGCGGTCGCGCTGTGGCTCGGCATCCGGCTCGTCGGCGATGCGGAGGACCGGGCCCACACCGCGGACCTCGCGGTGAGCGCGCTGTTCTGGATGGTCGTCGTGGACGTCGTGGTCGCGAGCGGCGTGGCCGCGGCGGTCACCGAAGCCCAGCGGAGCCTCGAGGTGGTGCGCCTGGCGGCCGGTTGCGCGCTCGCGGTTGCCGCGGTCAACTTCGTGCGCCGTCTGCCGGTCGACCGGACGGCGACCCTTCCGTCGCAGCTCGGCCCGGGCAAGGTGGCAGCGCCCCTCGGGCTCACCCTGCTGGCGCCCGCGCTGTTCGCGCTGCAGGCGATCCAGGGTGATCCGCCGGGCCTGTCGGTGGTGCTCACGGGGTCGAGTGTGATGGCGTTCCTGGTCGCTGTGTACCTCGTCCGCCAGGTGCAGGAGAGCGCACGCGCCGAGCTCCGCGCCAACCACGATGCGCTCACCGGGCTCCCGAACCGGGCGATGTTCCACGACCGCCTGGAGGTGGCGCTCGCGCACGCGAGGCGAGAGCACGCGCGCGTGGGCGTGATGTTCCTCGACCTCGACCGGTTCAAGAGCATCAACGACAGCCTCGGGCACGGCGTCGGGAACCAGCTCCTCCAGCGCGTCGCGGAGCGCCTCGCGCAGTCGGTACGCGAGGGCGACACCGTCGCGCGCATGGGCGGCGACGAGTTCATGGTGCTGCTGCCGAGCGTCGACACCGGCCACGACTGCGTGACCGTGGCCGAGAAGCTGCTGCACACGATGGCGGAGCCCTTCGTGCTCGGCAGTCGCGAGCTCGTGACGAGCGCGAGCATCGGGATCGCGATCTTCCCCGACAACGGGCGCGACGGCGAGACGCTCGCGAAGAACGCCGACATCGCCATGTACCGCGCCAAAGCGAGTGGCCGGAACGCGTTCCAGCTCTACACGCCCGACCTGAGCGTGCGCGCACAGGTGAAGCACTCGCTCGAGAGCGGCCTCCGCAGCGCGCTCGAGAACGGGGCGCTCGAGCTCCACTACCAGCCCAAGATCGACGCGGTGACCAGGCAGATCGTCGGGCTCGAGGCACTGGCGCGGTGGCCGCACGCGGAGTTCGGGTTCGTCCCGCCGACCGCCTTCATCCCGCTCGCCGAGGAGACCGGTCTGATCGTGCCGCTCGGGGAGTGGGTGCTCGAGACCGCGTGCGCGCAGATCAACCAGTGGGCCGACGCCACCGGCGCCCGCATCCCGGTGGCGATCAACCTGTCGGCACGGGAGTTCACGCACAAGCCGATCGACGCCCGCATCGCCGACGCCCTCGACCGGCACGGGCTCGCGGCGGGGCTCCTCGAGCTCGAGATCACCGAGAGCATCTTCATGCACGACCTCTTCGCCGCGAGCGAGGCCCTGTTCAACCTCCGGAACATGGGTGTGCGCTGCTCGATCGACGACTTCGGCACCGGCTACAGCGGCCTGACCTACCTCAGCCAGCTCCCGATCTACAGCCTCAAGATCGACCAGTCGTTCATCCGCCGCATCGGTTCGTCCCGCAGCGGCGACCGCATCGTGGATGCCGTGATCACGCTCGCGCGGAGCCTCGACATGCGGGTCATCGCCGAAGGCGTCGAGACCGACGGTCAGGCGACGTTCCTCGTCTCCCGCGGGTGCGACGAGATGCAGGGTCGGCTGTTCTGCCCCCCGCTCTCCGCGGTCGACGTCGAGGAGCTCCTCCGGGGCGACCGCGATCCGCCCGGGCCGCTCGGCGAGCCCGCCGACGCGCACGCGGCGCCGGCACCGCCCCGCGACGCGCGCGCCGAGCCGGTCGCGGTCGGCGCACGTGTCGGCGCGCCGGTCGTCGACGTCCCCGGCGTGCTCGAGGCGCTGTGCACGAACCAGAGCCTCGGGGAGAGCGACGAGCCGGGCATCCTGGCGATCCTCCGCGCGCTCGGCGGTCCCGAGCGCGTGGTGGCGACCCGGACGCGCAAGGGGGTCTCGCTCCGGCTGGTGACCCGGGTCTGAGCCGGTCAGGCGTTCGACGGCTCTCGCCCGAGCGAGGGCACGATCATGGTCCGGAGGGTGTGGGCGTCGGCGTCGTCGGTCGCGAGGAGCTCCTTGAGCCGCGCCTCGATCGCCGGTGCGGTGCCCCCGAGCGCGCCTGCGAGCTCGGTGAGGTCGTCCTCGCGCAGCGACTCGGGCGGCGTCTCGCGTGTGCCGCGCAGCTCGCGGACCATCTCGAGGTACTCGCGGAGGAGCGCGTCGGACGCGGCCCGCCCACGGAGCTTCTCGACGCTGCCGTCCGCACCGGTGGCGCCGCGGACCGTGAGGTCGTGGTTCAGGGTCGCGAACGTGTCGCGCCCGACGCCGAGCGCAGGCGCGAGGTCGTCGAGCTCCCCGTCCGTGGGTTCCGCACGTCCGTCTTCGATCGCGGCGAGCCGGCGCCGGCCCAGCCCGCAGGACTTCGCGAGCTCCGCCCGTGATATCCCGCGCGCCTCGCGCAGCTCCTCGAGGCGAGGCCCGATCGGTTCGGCTCCTCCGACACGTGGGGACGTCATGGTCGCGGTATCGACGGCCCGGGCGCGCACCTGAAGCGGTGATGCCCGCCGGTCACGACGAAGCCGTCAACCCGCGCTGCCAACGCGCCGATGCGAAGAGCAGGCGGGTCGAGCGGGGGCACGGTGGTGGCCCCCGGAGCCCTCGGCGGAGGTACCGGTGGGAAAGAAGAAGGGCAAGCAGGCGACGACCGCGACCGGACGCGCGCCCGAACGCAACCGACAGGCCGCGGCCGAAGCATGCGCCGCAGGCGGCGGCCCGACGCTGCCGGGCCTCGGCGGCGCGGCGCGTGATCTCGACGAGAGCATCCGCACGGTGCTCGTGGGCATCCAGGCCGTGCAGGACGAGGCGCACCACATGTTCACGGAGAGCCTCGGACGCCTGGAGGAGGGCGCGGCGGCGCGTGTCGAGGAGCTGCTCGCGACGACGAGCGCCCATGCCACCGCGTCGGCCGCCGAGCTCGACGGGCGACTCGAGGAGATGCGGGCGCTGGTGGGCACCGCCGGCGAGGATGCCATCGCCGAGTACTCGGCGATGGTCGCGCGCGCCGAGCGCAGCGTCGAGGAGCACGAGGGCTCGGTCCGCCGTGCCGCCCACGAGTCGACGGAGCGCATGGTCGCGTCGCAACGCGCGGCGGAGGCACAGGCCGAGCGGCTGGCCGAGCTCGACGCATGGATCACCGCGAGCGGCGAGGAGGCCGTCGCCACGCACTCGGCCCTGACCGCGCGTGCCGTGAGCACCGCGGAGGAGGTCGTGCGCGCGATCGAGGCCGCGGCGTCCGAGTCGACGGAGCGGATGCGCGCGTCCCAGCGCGTGGTGGACGACCAGTCCGAGCGGCTCCGGTCGGTCGTGAGCGAGGCCGTGTCGCACGTGGGGGCGGTGCGGGACGCACGGGGTGAGGTCGAAGAGGCCGCCGACCGGCTGGAGTCGTGGGCGGCGGAGCGCCTGGCCGATGCCGACCGGCGTCACGACACGCGAGCGCGCGAGCTGGAGGCCGCGATGGCGGCTTCGCGCGCCGCGCTCGAACAGGCCGCCAGCCGGGCGACCGAGGAGATCGCGGCGACGCGACGTGCCTTCGACGAGCGGGCGTACCTCGCACACGAGGAGGCCGCCCGCACCGCGGAAGCGCAGCTCGCGACGGTCGTGGCGCAGGCCGAAGCCGACGCCGAGGAGCGCGGCGCGGAGTACGCGCGTGTGCTCGACGAGCAGTCGGAGCGCCTGCAGGCCGTGGTGACGGAAGCGGAGGCACACGCCGGCGCGGTACGCGACGCGCGAGGCGAGGTCGAGGCGGCGGCGGAATCGCTGGAGCTGTGGGGCGCCGAGAGGTTGGCGGAGGCCGACCGGCGCAACGAGGAGCGCGTGGGCGCACTGGAGGCGCTGGCCGCGGACTCCCGCGACGCTCTGGAACGCCTGGTGGCCGAATCGGCGGAGCGGATGGCGGCGTCGCAGCGCGAGGTCGCCGAACGGGCGGACCGGCTCCGCGAGGATGCCGAGACCGGCCTGGCGACGGTGCTCGCGCAGTTGCAATCCGATGTGGAGGCGCGCCGCGCCGAGCACGAACAGATCGTCCAGGAAGCGTCGGAGCGCCTCCGGGAGGAAGCCGGGCGCGGCATCACCGAGATGCTGGACGACGCGCATCGCGCCGTCGACGATGCGCGCGCGTCGGCGCGAACGCGCGCCGAAGAGCAGCTCGAACGGTTCGAAGGGGAGGTGGCAACCCTGCTGGAGCGCGCGGAGGCGGGCGTCGAGACGCGCCGCGCCGCGCACGAGCGCGCGCTGGAGGAGCAGTGTGAGCGCCTGCGTTCGGCGGCCGCGGAAGCGGAGTCGGCCGCGGACGCGGTGCGTGGCGCGCGCGGTGAGGTCGAGGACGCCGCGGTCGGCGCCACCGAAGCACTCGACCGGATCGTGGCGGAATCGTCCGAGTGGATGGCGGCGTCACAGCGCGAGGTCACCGAGCAGGCGGACGTGCTGCGGGAGCACGCCGAGAGCCGCGTGGCGGAATTGATCGCGCAGGTCCAATCCGACGTGGAGACGCGCCGCGCCGCGCACGAGCGGGCGCTGGAGGAGCAGTCCGAGCGCCTGCGCTCGGCGGCGGCGGAAGCGGAGTCGCAGTCGGGCGCGGTGCGCGAGGCCCGCAATGAGGTCGAGGCCGCGGCCGCGGTGCTGGAGACGTGGGGCGCGGAGCGCATGGCGGAAGCCGATCGGCGCCAGGAGGAGCGCGTGCGCGCCCTCGACGCGCTGGCGGCCGAGACGCGGTCCGCGCTCGAGCGAGCGGCCGGCGAGTCGGCGGATGTGATTGCCGGGTCGCAGCGGGCCGTGGAGGAGCACGCGTCGCGCGTGCAGGAGGAGACCACACGCACGGTGACGGAGCTCCAGGCGGGCGCCGATCACGCGCTCGCGGAGCTGCACGACGGTGTCCGCTCACGCGCGGACGAATATGCCGGGCGGATGGAGGAGCACCTGGCGGCGCGGTTCGCGCTCGCCGCGGCCGACTTCGAGGCGCGTCGCGCCGAGCACGACGCGTTGGCGGAAGGGGCGGCGCAGCGGATGGCCGCATCCGAGCTCGTGGTCCACGAGCAGGTGGCGCAGATCCGCGCGGTGGCCGACGACGCCGAGGAGCTCGTCGAGAGTCTGCGGGCCGAGACCGCGCGCGACGCCACGGAGCTGGTGGCGAAGCTGGACCGCGATCTCGCCGACCTGCAGGCCTCCGTGCGTGTCCGTGCCGACGAGGAGCTCGAGCTGCTGCAACGCCAACGGATCGAGGCCGAATCGCTCGCGGTCGCCATGCACGAGTGCGTGGCGCGCGCGTACGCGGTGCTCGAGCAGGCGGACGCGAACGTCGCCGCGCTGCTCGACCCCGTCGCGGTGGCCGAGCCGATCGTCGACGAGCCGCTCGCTGCCGAGCCGGTGGTCGACGACCTCCCAGACGTCGAGCGCTTCGACGACGACACGTTCGAGACCGAGGCGTTCGGGAGCGAGGCGTTCGCGAACGACGGGTTCGGGACCGATTCCGCGGTCCGGTCCGCGGTCGAAGAGGTGGCCTTCGACGCGTTCGCGCTCGCGCCCGACGCACCCTGGGAGACCGTGGAAACGGCAGAGACCGGGGAGACCGGGGAGACCGGGGAAGCCGCGGCGGCCGAGCAGCCGGGCGACGACGCGGACTCCTGGGAAACGCCTCGAACCGAGGAGGAACCCGACCGGTTCGCGCCCGCGGATCCCGTCGCTGTCAGCGCGTGGCACGACGGCGAGTCGATCTTGTGGCGGGCCGACGACGACCACTATTTCAGCCGGCTCGCGAGCGAGCTGCGGGACGACCCCGACGGGGGCGAGCTCCCCGGGCCGTACGAGCCGTCGCCGATAGGGGAGCCGTTCCCCGCGGTGCCGGTCACCCCACCGGCATGGTCGGGAGGTGTCGCAACCGCGGCCGCGGTGAACGCGACCGCCTCGATGACCGGTCTCCGCGAGGCCGTCGCGTTGCTCGGTGGCGGCGAGGCGAACCGAGCGGTGCGCGTGCAGGTCGTTCGAGCCGGCGTGCCCGGCGCCGCGCCCACCTCGCTCCGGCTCACCACCCACGACGCCACCGGGTGGTGGGAGTTCACGGACGTGCCGGTGAACGCCGACGCCCCGGAGTCGCGGTCGGTCGTCGTCGATCTCGACGAGCTCGACTCCGCGCTCGACAACGTGAGCCGGTTCGCAGGGGCGACGAGCGCGCAGCTGCTCGTCGACGGCAACGTCACCATCGGCACCCACCTGCTGCTCGCGCGGGACACCGTCGACGTGCCCGCGCTCGCGCACGACGTCACGGCGGTCGAGCCGCTCGACCTGCAGAAGGCCGACCGGTCCGGGCTCGTGGTCGAGAGCCAGGTCGGGCGCCTGTACGCATCCCCTGAGGTCCTCGGGCACCTGAAGCGACGGCACGCGCGTCAGGTGGAGCTCGCGCTCATCGGCGACGTCCCGTTCGTGACCGCGCAGGTCACCGGGCACCAGGGTGGGACCTCGACCATCGCAACGCCGCTGCCGGCGCTCGCGGACGGTGAAGTGCCGACCCTCCCCGAACGGCGGACCACCAGCGGGAGCGAGGTGTCACAGCTCGTCAACGCGCTCGCGACCACGACGTCGCAGGAGGAGCTCGCGCGCCTGCTCAAGGTCGGCGTGGGTTACGTGCGGCGGAAGGCGGCCGCGCATCCGGCGCTCGAGAAGCAGGTGATCACCTCCCTCGTGAAGGAAGGTACCGAGGCCATGCGCGCCGCGGCCGCGACCAACCCGAGCATCGGCGTGGCCGCGCGTGAGATCGCGATGTCCGACCCGTCGGCGATCGTGCGGGCGTCGCTCGCCGGGAACCCTGCGATCTCGGAGGCGGAGCTCCAGCTGCTCGCGGAAGACCCGGTCGCGAGCGTGCGCGCCGCCGCGGTTGGCAACCCGAAGGCAACGCCCGAGCTCGTCGCGCGGCTTGCGGACGACCCGGACGACCTGGTCCGGGCGGCGGTCGCGTCGCATCAGGGCATCCACGTCGAGCTGCTCCGGGAGCTGGCCCACGATCCCGCAGCCGCGGTGTGCAAGGCCGTGGCGAAGAACCCGAGCTGCCCGACCGACGTCCTCCTCGAGCTCGTGTCCACGGTTCCCGACGCGGTGCTCGCGAACCCGAACGCGTCCGAGGCGCTGCTGACCGCCGGCAGCGTGGTCGACGACCCGAGTCTGCGCGCCGCGGTGGCGAAGAACCCGGCGACGGGCCCGAAGCTGCTCCGCAAGCTGGCACGGGACCGCGACCCCGAGGTGCTGCGCGGCGTGGCGACACACCCGCAGACGCCGCTCGTCGCCCGGCGACGGGTGCAGCGCCAGCTCTCGACCGACCCTCTCGTCGAGCCGGGGGCCTGAGCGCGGACCCAGCGCGGGCCTCTGGTCGAGGGGCGCTGGACCGGTCGTGCCGATCCTGCGAGGATCGGCAGGGCCGCACGCCCGAGATCGTCCGACCGCGGGAGGCAGACGTGACCTTGCGCATTGCCGACGCCATCGACCTGCACTGCCACTTCGGTCCCGACACCATCGGCGGGACGCTCGCGGGCGGGGAGGGGCACAGCGTCACCGCGGTCGACGCGGCACGCGATGCCGCCGAGAGCGGGCACGCCGCGCTCGTGCTCAAGTCGCACAGCTTCGCCTCGCCCGCCCTCGCCCGGAACGTCGAGGACGCCGTATCCGGCGTACGCGTCTTCGGCGGGATCTGCACCGACTACCCCTCGGGTGGGCTGAACGTCGACGCGGTGGAGGCCGCGCTCGCGCTCGACGCCAAGATCGTGTGGCTCCCGACCGTGCACAGCCAACAGGACTTCGAGAAGCGCACCGTGGCGCGCGAGGGCTTCCACGGCACGGGCATCCGGGTCGTCGACGAAGAGGGCCGCGTGGTACCCGCGGTCCAAGAGATCTTCGGCCTCGTGTCGCAGAAGGATGCCATCCTCGCGACGGGGCACATCTCCGCCGAAGAGCACTACGCGGTGGTGAAGGAGTTCGCGGGCCGGGGCCACGTGCTGGTGACCCACGCGGGTGAGGAGCTCGCGGGTCCGCGCCTCAGCGCGGAGCAGTGCGCCGAGCTCGCCGATCTCGGTGCCTCGATCGAGCTGACCGCACTCTCGTGCAAGGACGTGCTCGGGGTCACCGGCAAGCGTCCCGACGCGATGGCCGCGATGATCCGCGCCATCGGGCCGTCCCGCTGCACGCTGTCGACCGACTACGGATGGACCACTGCGGTGCCGCGCCCCGCGCCCGGGCTCCAGGAGTTCCTCGAGGCGCTGTGGGGAGAGGGGATCACCGAGGACGAGCTGCAGGCGATGGTGAGCACCCATCCCGCGCGGCTGCTCGGCCTCGACGTCGCCGCCTGAGCTGCCACGCGCACCGCAAACTTGCGTCACTCGAGCGGAAATAATCCCCGTCGTAGTGACGCAAGTTGGGGGTGACACGGCGTCCTCGGACCAGCACCCCAGCGGCAAGCCCGACGAGGGCATACGCGATCGCGTATTCCCTTCGATCAACGATCGCGTATGCTGAGACGGTGACCGTGACCGCACCCCCAAGCGCAGCGGCAACCACAGCGCCCGACTCCCTGGCGGGCGACCTCCTTCGCCTGGCGCGGGTCAAGGTCGGCCTGACCCAGGCCCAGCTCGCGGACCGCGCGGGCGTGGCGCAGTCGCTGATCTCCGCCTACGAGAACGGACGCCGCCAGCCGACACTGCCCACGCTGAAGCGGCTGCTGGCCGCCGCGGGGCTCGAGCTGCGCACCCGCCTCGACGTTCCCGACCGGCAGGCTGCGGCGGCCGACGAGTGGGAGTCGACGCGCCCGGCCGGCGAGCGCGAACGGTGGGCGGCCGAGCAGCGCCGTCGCGCGCGTCCACGATGAGCAAGGCCGAGCGGTCGCGGCGTGCGGCCGACGACGGCGCCATCAGCGACGAGCAGATCGCCCGGATCGCCGAGTGCCTGAATCGCCACCGCGTCGGCTACGTGTTCGTCGGTGGCGTCGCGTCACAACTCCACGGCGCGCCGGTTACGCGAACGCGCGACGCCGACGTCGTCCCCGCGCGCGACCCGCGCAACCTCGATCGGCTCGCCGCTGCGCTACGTGAGCTCGACGCGCGCTTGTGGGCGGGCCCGCTCGAGCCGGACGGCGTGATGATGGTGTTCGACCGCAAGACACTGGGCGCGATCGACCGCTTCCTCAACCTGGTCACGCGACTCGGGCCGGTGGACATCACCTTCCGGCCCGAGGGGACGGACGGCTATCCCGATCTGTCACGGAACGCGGTGACCGTGACGTTGCTCGACGTGGCGGTGCCGGTCGCATCGCTGGACGACGTGATCCGCTCCAAGGAGGCGGCCGGGCGCGCCAAGGACGTGGCCGCGCTGCCCGCGCTGATCCGGCACCGGAGGCGTCTCGGTGGATCGTGAGCTGGTGCAGCGGGCGCAGGAGGTGCTCGCCCGGAACCGCCGCGGCGGGTGGACCTGCCCGTCCACCGACCTCTACCCGCACCAGTGGCTCTGGGACTCCTGCTTCACCGCGATCGGGCTCGCGCGCGTCGACGCACGGCGCGCCGCGGACGAGCTGCGCGCCTTGTTCCGCGGCCAGTGGGCGAACGGGATGCTCCCGCACATGGTGTTCGCGGACGATTCCCAGGACCTCGGCAGCCGCACCATCTGGCAGTCCCGGCGGCACGCAGGTGCGCCGCGCGACGTCGCCACGACGTGCATCACGCAGCCACCGCTTCCCGCGGTCGCCGCGTGGCACGTGTCGGGCGCGCTCCCGCAACCCGCGCGCGACGCGTTCCAGCAGGACCTGTTCCCGAAGCTCGTCGCGTACCACACGTGGCTGTACGCGGCGCGCGACCCCGATCGCCGGGGCCTCGTCACGCTCGTTCACCCGTGGGAGTCGGGACTCGACACGACCCCGCCGTGGATGTACGCGCTCCGGAGGATGCGGCTCCCTACTTGGCTCGAGCTCGCCGAGCAGATCCGGCTCGCCCGGGTCCTGCGCCGGGCGCGCTACGACACGCGGCTTCTCCCCGCGGCCGACCGCGCCGCCGACGACGACGGGTTCCGCATGGTGGCGCTCGCGGTGCACCTGAAGCGGTACGGCTTCGACCTCGCGCGCATCCCGCGCGACGGCCGCTGCGCGCTCGTCGAGGATCTCGGCTTCAACGCGATGCTCGTGGTGGCGAACCGGGCCCTCGCCCGCATCGCCGACCAGCTCGGCGCCGCCCTCCCGACGCGCCTCGCCGACGCCGCGGCCCGCACCGAAACCGCGCTGGAGACGCTGTGGGACGAGGAGTCGGCGCGCTACTGCTCGCGCGACGCCACGACCGGCGAGCTCCTCACCCAGCCGACGGTCGCGTCGTTCCTGCCGTTGTGGTCCGGGTGCATCACGGGGGAACGCGCGGACCTCCTGATCGACGCGCTGCAGCGACCCGGCTCGTGGCCGACGCATCCCGTGCCCAGCGTCCCGGTGGACGCGCCCGGTTTCTCCGCGCACCGTTACTGGCAGGGTCCGACGTGGGTGAACATGAACTGGGCGATCATCGAGGGTCTTCGCGCCTACGGTGCCGCCGAGCTCGCGGACGAGCTACGCGAACGCACGCTCGCCATGGTCAACCGCGTGGGCTTCTTCGAGTACTTCTCGCCGCTCACGGGGGAGGGCCTCGGGCCCGACGACTTCTCGTGGACGGCCGCGCTGGTCGTCGACCTGGCGAGCGAGTCGAGTCAGTCGACCGGGTCGTAGAACTGTCGGGCCCAGCGCCGGAGCTGCGTGATGGGACCGTCGCGATCGGCGAGGCGCGGGTGTTCCCGGTAGATCTTGTGCTCCCAGATCGGGATGTCCTCGTTGATGCCGACGCCGAGGTACTCGACCATCCGCCGCATCGCGGCGCGTGTGTCGGCGTCCTCGACGCGCGCCGGGTAGATGCGGAAGCGCACCTCGAGCGACGCCGCGTCGATCGGGGTCATCCCCGCGATGCGCTCGTAGACGGGCGCGCCGGACGCGAATCCGGAGAGCACGCTGATGCCGAGGCCGTGGTGGCGGAATCGTGACGCCGGGGACGCGACCTCCGCGGTGGTGCCGTCGAACGAGTACGTCGACGTCGCTCCACCTCCCTCGGCGCCCCCGGGGACGTTGTGCACGAACTGCCCGTGCGCGAAGTCGAAGGTGTTCTCGACGATCTCCTGCGGGTGCGTCCGGATGACGTAGCGGTACCGCACGGGTTCGCCCCATTCCGAGCCCGGGTGCTCGGGGAGCGCAGGTGCCTCCCAGGCCGGCAGATCGCCACCACGGTGATGCCACACCATCACGACGCCGGCACGCTCGACCGTCGGCCACGCGCGTACTGATGCCACCGGCACCCGCGTCGCGTAGGGCGCCGCCACGACCCTCCCGTCGGCGTCGTAGGTCCAGTGGTGGAACGGGCACTGCAGGCACTCGTCGACGACCGCGCCCCCGTACCCGAGGTGGGCCCCCAGGTGCGCGCAGTACGCGTCGAGCACCTGCGCCCGACCGTCGGCGGTGCGGAACGCGACGAGGTCCTGGCCGAAGTAGTGGAGCGGGAGCACGGTCCCGGGCGCGAGGTCCTCGCGCTCCGCGACGACGAACCAACCGTTCGGGACGGGCAGGTTCGGGAAGCGCGGCACGGCCGGCGGGTCCGCGGAGCCGGTACCGGACACGCGCGCACGCTACCTCGCCCGGCGCGATTTGACGACGCTCCCGGCGACCGGGGAGCGTGGGCCGACCATCGACGAAGGGACGACGCAATGCCGGGCACGCTGCAGGACCGGGTCGCCATCATCACGGGAGCCGGGCGCGGGATCGGGCGCGAGCACGCGCTGTTGTTCGCGAGCGAAGGGGCCAAGGTCGTGGTGAACGACCTGGGCGGCGCCGAGGACGGGTCCGGCTCCGACGCCACCCCCGCGCAACAGGTGGTGGAGGAGATCAAGGCCGCGGGAGGCGAGGCCATCGCGAACGGCGACGACATCTCCGACTTCGAGGGTGCGCAGCGCCTCGTGCAGCAGGCGGTCGACACGTTCGGCGACCTCCACGTGCTGGTCAACAACGCCGGAATCCTGCGTGACCGCATGCTCTTCAACATGTCGGAGGCCGAGTGGGACGCGATCATGAAGGTGCACCTGAAGGGGCACTTCGCGACCACGCGCCACGCGGCGGCCTACTGGCGCGACCAGTCGAAGGCGGGGAAGGAGGCGAAGCGCTCGGTCGTCAACACGTCGTCCACCTCGGGGCTCTTCGGCAACCTCGGCCAGACGAACTACGGCGCGGCCAAGACCGGGATCGCGACCTTCTCGATCATCGCCGACGCCGAGCTCGCGCGCTACGGCGTGCGCGTGAACGCCATCGCGCCGGCGGCCGCCACGCGCCTCACCGGGCTCGGCCGCCCGCCCCGCGAGGAGCCGCCGCCCGGTGAGTGGAGCCCGATGGACCCGGCCAACGTCTCGCCGTTCGTCGCGTATCTCGCCACCGAGGACTGCCCGATCCACGGCCGGGTGTTCTTCGTGCAGGGAGGCGGCATCTTCCTCTTCGAGCCCTTCACGATCGTCGACCGCATCGAGAAAGAGGGGAGGTGGACGGTCGAGGAGCTCCGGGTGCAGGCGCCGAAGTTCCAGGAAGTCAAATTCGACTACGGCCACCCGCTCGGCAACCAGATGATCGGCAACCGCCTCGGCCAGGGAGCCAGCTGACCGTCGCGCGCGGCATCAGCCGGCCGGAGGGGGCGGTGGCGGGAAACGGTCGTCCCACGGTCCCGCGGGACGCCGGGGCGTGATGCGCGCCCTGGTGTGCGCCAGCCACGAGTCGTAGTTCTCGCCCTTGCGGGTGAACGAGCGGCCGACCGCGGGGTTGGGGAGGATCAGGAACCGCTCGTCGGCGAGGCCCTCGATCACCGCGTCGGCGACGATCGACGGCACCATCGCGACGCCGGGCACGGCCTGTGCGCCCGGTCGGGTGTCGACGAAGCTCGGACAGATGCACGAGACGCGGATGCCGCGGTCGCCGTAGTTCAGCGCGAGCCACTCGGCGAAGCCGAGGGCCGCGTACTTCGTCGTCGAGTACGACAACGGGGACTCGAGCGTGAGTAGCGCGCCCGCGGTGATCGTGTGGAGGAAGTACCCGCCGCCGCGCTCGAGCATGCGGGGAACGAGCTGGCGGGCCGAACGGATGTGGGGCATCACGTTGGTCGCCCACGAGCGGTCGAGCGTCTCGTCGGTGGTCTGGAAGTTGCCGCCCTCGGGACCCGCGATCAGCGCCGGATGGTTGCAGAGGAGGTCGATGGGGCCGACGTCGGCCTCGATCCAGTCGAGGAACGCCTCGTACTCGGCGCCGTCGCTCACGTCGCAGTGGCGGCTCGGCTGACCGATGGTGTCCGCGACGCACGCCAGGTTGTCGTCGTCGATGTCGGAGACGACGACCGTACGTGCGCCTTCGGCGACGAACCGTCTCGCCATCTCCTCGCCGATGCCGTGCCCGGCGCCGGTGACGACGACCACCTTGCCGGCGACCTCCATGTCGTCCGCCCTCGCTATGCCGACCGCGGCGCGGCGGCCGAGTCGATCCGCGCGATCTCGTCGGGCGTGAGCTCGAGCCACGCGAGGTCGATGTTGTCGTCGACGTGCGCGAGCTGGGTGGTACCCGGGATCGGCACGTTCACCGGCGAGTGGTAGAGCAGCCAGCGCACGCCGACCTGCTGGGGCGAGACGCCGTGCGCGTCGGCGACCTCGGCGACCGCGTCGACGGCCGGGCCCCCGCCGCCTGTGAGGTTGGGCGAGTACGGGATGAACGCGATGCCGCGTTCCTCACAGGCCTTCAGCACCGGCTCCGAGCCGCGCAACGCGGGGTTGTAGTAGTTCTGCACCGAGACGATCGGCGTGATCGCTTCCGCGGCCACGAGCTGCTCGACGGAGACGTTCGAGAGCCCGACGTGGCCGATCTTCCCCGCGTCCTGGAGATCGCGGAACGCGCCGACGGTGTCCTCCCAGGGCACGTTCGGATCGGGCATGTGGATCTGGTACACGTCGAGGCGGTCGAGCCGCAGGCGCGCCAGGCTGCGGTCGCACTCCCGCACGATGGTCTCGGGGTGGCCGTCGGGGGTGGGGATCGCGCGTCCTTCGTCGTTGCGTACCGGCACCATGCCGGCCTTGGACGCCACCAACAGGTCCTCCGGGTAGGGCGCGAGCGCCTCGGCGACGATCTCCTCGCACTCGCCGCGGCCGTAGAGAGCGGCGACGTCGATGAAGTTCACGCCGCGCTCCACCGCGCGCCGGCAGAGCGCCCGGCCGAGCTCGCGGTCACGGGTGCCGTCGCGACCGCGCGCGCCCGAGACGCGCGCGGCGCCGAACCCGAGGCGGCGTACGACGTGGTCGCCGATCCTCATCGTGCCGACGGTGTCGTCGGCGAGCTTCGTCATCGCGCCTTGGCGACGACGTTCGCCCCGTAGGCACGGATCCCGTCGAGCGCGGCGGTGAACGACGACCGCGGGAATGGCGCGCTCGTCCACGTGACGCCGATGTCGGCGAGCGCGCCGATCGCGTCGACCCGCTGCGCGTCGGACGCGTCCCGGGGGAGCGGAGTCATGCTGCCGCAGGCGAAGTCGAGCGTGGTGGGATCGCGTCCGAGCTCGGCCGCACGGTCGCGGACCTGCGCGATGAGGGTCGCCAGGTCCTCGTCGTCCTGGATCGCGCGGGTGCGGGTGGTGCGGAACAGGGATTCGCCGCCGAGCAGAGGCGCCCATCCCTGGCCCCACTGCGCCACGCGCTCCCGCACGACCTTGGCGTTCCCGCCGATCCAGAGCGGCGGATGCGGCTTCTGCACCGCGTTGGGGCTCATCGTCACGCCGATGGCCTTGAAGTGCTTCCCTTCGTAGTGCAGCTCGTCGGTGGACCAGATCGCCCGCATCACCTCGACCGCCTCGTCGAAGAGCTCGTTGCGCTCGTCGAAGTCGACGCCGAGCGCGGCGAACTCCGAGCGCAGGTAGCCGGTGCCGAGAGCGAAGGTGGTGCGGCCACCCGACAACACGTCGACCGCGGTCATGCTCTTGGCGTTGAGGAACGGGTTCCGGTACGGCACTACGGTGAGATAGGTCATGAGCCGGATCCGCTCCGTGACCGCGGCCATGAACCCGAGGCCCACGAAGGGGTCGAACGTCTCGTGTCCGCCGCCCTGCAACCACTTCTTCGAGGGCGCGGGGTGGTCGGTGAGCGCGATGCCGTCGATCCCCGAGTCCTCGGCGACCCGCGCGAACTCGATGATGTTCGCGGGATCCGTCCACGCGCCGTCGTCGACGCCGCTCAGGATGGGGTACTCGACCATGAACTTCATCAAGCTCTCCTCGGTGGGGCGGTGATGTCTGATAGACCACAGGGCCGTGGCGCAGGTTGTCAAGCGGCTCGATCACCAGATCGTGGCGGTGCGCGACCGACGCGAATGGATACCGCGGATCCAACGCGTGCTCGCGCTCGAGCCCGGTCGCATGCTCGAGGGATCGGGAGAGGCCGCGTCCGCGTTCAGCAATGCGGAGTTCGCGATCGGCGACGGCTTCCTCGGTGTGGTGGAGCCGTCGGGCGAGGCGTCGCAGCTCAACCGGTTCCTCGACCGGTTCGGCGAGGGCTTCTACGGGATGAGCATCGACGTCGGCGACGTGCCGCGCGCGATGGAGGCGTTCGACGCCTGTGGCGTCCCCTATCGGGGCGCACCGCCGGGGCTGGTCTGGCTCGGTCCCCGCGGGACGCACGGGGTGCTCTACCAGGTGATCGACGGCATGCTGCTCGGACCGGGCGCGAACCCGAACTTCCAGGGGCTCGCGAGCATGACCATCGCGGTCTCCGGGCTCGCGCAGGCGACCGCCGACTACCGCGCACTGTTCGGTTTCGACGAGCCGGCTCTCGTGACCGACGAGAGGTTCGGCTTCCGCAGCGCGGTGCTCGCGATCGACGCGTCCGAGCTCGCCAACACCATCGTCCTGGCCGAGCCGCTCGATGCCGCGACGGCCGTGGGTGAGCACCTCGCGACGCGCGGCGAGGGGATCTTCTCCTTCGGCATCGCGGTGTCCGATCTCGACCGGGAGCTCGATCGCCTGGCGGGGATCGGCGTGACCGCGGCCACCGTCGACGGGCCGCTGGGGCGGCGCGCGCTCGTCGATCCCGCGGCGCTCGGCGGCCTGCGGGTCGAGCTCGTCGCCTCCTGACCAGCGCGTCGTCGCGCGCGAGGGAGGGGCGCCCGTTGCCGCGGGTGTATACACCGTGCATGCCCGATGAGCGAGCGATCGAAGACGACGCCGACGCGGTCGTGATCGGCGGCGGCACCATGGGCGCGGGGATCGCGCAGGTGCTGCTGGACGCGCTCCCGCACGGCACCGTGCACGTGGTCGAGCGGGACGCCGGAGCCGCGGAGCAGGCTGCGGCCCGGGTCAGGCAGGGTCTCGGCCTACAGCACAAGCGCACCGACGACCCCGACGCGCTCGTGCGCGCCGCGATGGAACGACTTGCCGTCGACGTGGGTATCGAGCGCGGCGGGAGCCCGGCGCTGGTCGTCGAGGCGGTGCCCGAGGACGTCGAGATGAAGAAGGTCGTGCTGCACGACGCGAGCGCGGCGTGGCCCGGCTCCCTGCTCGCCACCAACACCAGCTCCCTTTCGGTGACCGAGCTCGCCGGCGCGGTCGAGCCCGGCACCGCGTTCGTCGGCATGCACTTCTTCAACCCCGTGCCCCGCTCCCGGCTCGTCGAGATCGTGGTTCCCGAAGGGTGCGCGGCCGAGGTCGTCGGGCGAGCGCGGGAATGGGTCGCCCGGCTCGGCAAGGAGGCCATCGTGGTCGGCGACTCGCCGGGCTTCGCCACGAGCCGTCTCGGTGTGGCGCTCGCGCTGGAGGCCATGCGCATGGTGGAGACCGGCGTGGCGTCGGCCGAGGACATCGACAAGGGCATGGTCCTCGGCTACTCGTTCCCCGTGGGGCCCCTGGAGCTCACCGACCGCATCGGTCTCGACGTGCGGCTCGCCATCGCCGAACACCTCGCCGGGACGCTCGGCCCGCGCTTCGAGCCGCCCACGATCCTGCGCGACAAGGTGGCCGCGGGCGACCTCGGACAGAAGAGCGGGCAGGGCTTCTACGACTGGAGCACGCGCCGCTGACGCGGGAAGCTGCGACCCGACAGGAGGTCTGCAAATGGTCGAACTCCGCGACGCGGTCATCTGCGAGCCGGTGAGAACGCCGGTCGGGCGCTTCGGTGGGTCGCTCAAGGACGTCGGCGTCGCGACGCTCGCGTCCACGGTGATCAGGGGACTGATCGAGCGCACCGGGCTCCCGCACGACGCGATCGACGACGTGTTGCTCGGCCAGTGCTACCCGAACGGCGAAGCGCCCGCGCTGGGCCGTGTGGCCGCGCTCGACGCCGGGCTCCCGGTGGAGGTGCCCGGCCTGCAGATCGACCGGCGCTGCGGCTCCGGGCTGATGGCGGTGATCACCGGCGCGATGCAGATCCAGACCGGGGTTGCCGACCTCGTGCTCGCGGGGGGCGCCGAGAGCATGAGCCAGACCGAGTACTACACGACGGCACCCCGGTGGGGTGTGCGGGGCGACGGGATCATGCTGCACGACCGCCTTGCCCGCGGCCGCGTCACCTCGGGCGGGGTCAACTACCCGGTGCCGGGCGGCATGCTCGAGACCGCCGAGAACCTGCGGCGGGAGTTCTCGATCCCGCGTCGCGAGCAGGACGAGCTCTCGGTGATGTCGCACGAACGCGCGGTGCGCGCCCAGAAGGACGGACGCTTCGCCGAGGAGATCGTGCCGGTGACGGTTCCCGCCCGCGGCGGCGACCTCGTCGTCGACACCGACGAGCACCCGCGCGCGGACACGTCGGTCGAGACACTGGCCAAGCTGCGCCCGGTGCTGGCGTCCTCCGACCCCGACGCCACCGTGACCGCGGGGAACGCGAGTGGGCAGAACGACGCGGCCGCGGTCTGTGTGGTGACGCATCGTGCGCGCGCCGAGGAGCTGGGGTTGCGGCCGCTCGCCCGGCTCGTGTCGTGGGGGGTCGCCGGAGTGCCGCCGAGCACGATGGGCATCGGGCCGGTCCCCGCGACCGAGGTCGCGCTGGGTCGGGCGGGCCTCTCGCTCGCCGCCATGGATCTCGTCGAGCTGAACGAGGCGTTTGCCGCGCAGGTGTTGGCGGTCACCCGCTCTTGGGGTTTCGGCGCCGACGACTTCGACCGGCTGAACGTGAACGGCTCCGGCATCTCGATCGGGCACCCCGTGGGTGCGACGGGCGGGCGGATCCTCGCGACCATGCTCCGCGAGCTCGACCGCCGCGGCGACCGCTACGGGCTCGAGACCATGTGCATCGGCGGCGGGCAGGGGATGGCCGCGGTGTTCGAGATGATCGCCGCGTGACCGGCCTCACCCTTGCCGATGGCATCGGCACCGTCACCATCGACAACGCTCCCGCGCGCAACGCGCTGGACAACGACACGCGCAAGGCGTTGTTGGACGCGTTGCGCGCGGCGACGGCCGACGCCGCGTGCGTGGCGATCGTCCTCACCGGCGCCGGCGACACCTTCTGCGCCGGCGGGGACCTCGCGTCGATGCCCACCGACGAGGCGGCGATTCGTCCTCGGCTCGGCGAGATGCACGAGATCACGCGGCTCCTCCATTCGGGCCCGAAGCCGGTGGTCGCCGCAGTCGACGGCTTCGCGTTCGGCTCCGGGCTCTCGCTCGCGTCCGCGAGCGACCGCGTCGTCGCCACCGACCGGGCGCGGTTCGGCTGCTCGTTCGGGCGCGTCGGCATCGTCGCAGACAGCGGGCTGCTCTGGACCCTGCCGCACCGCGTCGGCGGGCCCGCGGCCCGGGCGATCATGCTGGAGAACCGCGTGCTCGAGGCCGACGAGGCGCAACGCCTCGGCCTGGTCGACGAGGTGGTCCCCGCCACCGAGCTCAGGTCCCGCGCCGAGGCGTGGGCCGGGATGTTCCGTGACACCGCGCCGGGAGCTGTCGCGGCGACCAAGCGCCTGCTCGCGGAGTCGCGCGGCTCGCTCGACGAGCTGCTCACGGCCGAGATGGACGCGCAGATCGATCTGCTCGCGACCGCGGACTTCGCCGAGGGTCGGGCGGCGTTCTTCGAGAAGCGCCCGCCGGTGTTCGGTCCCGCGCGGGCGCGCGGGATCTGAGCGAGCTACTCGTCGACGAGCTCGGCAATCGTCTCGATCGCCTCCGGGTCGCGCGTGCTGAGGATCATCGTCGTGATCGGAGCTTCCCTCCAGGCCCCGAGGCGGTCGCGGATGCGCTCCTTCGGCCCGCACAACGAGACCTCGTCGACCAGCTCGTCGGGCACCGCGGCCGCGGCGCCCGCGCGATCTCCGCTCGTGAAGCACTTCTGGATCGCGAGCGCCTGCTCCTCGTAGCCGTACCGGCACGCGACCGCGTAGTAGAAGTTCCGGCCCGGCGGGCCCATGCCACCGATGTACAGCGCGAGCTGCGGCTTCACCGTCGCACGGCAGGCGTCGACGTCGTCGCCGACGGCCACGTACACCGACGGTGCGATGTCGAACCGGTCACGGTCCACGTCCCCCAGCGCGGCCCCGTACGTCTCCTGAAACCGCGTGGGCGAGAAGATCATCGGCA
The DNA here is from genome assembly GCA_964505725.1 of uncultured Bifidobacteriaceae bacterium. Classification (GTDB taxonomy): domain Bacteria; phylum Actinomycetota; class Acidimicrobiia; order IMCC26256; family DASPTH01; genus CAVRJC01. The sequence continues at coordinate 53,593 of CAZDJK010000047.1, forward strand.
GCCACCCGTCGGCGATCTCCGCCGCCAGCGCCACGTTCCGGGGGCCGATCGCCGCGAGGTAGATCGGGAGGTCGGCCCGGCGCGGGTGGATGATCAGCTTGAGCGGCTTCCCCTCACCCGAGGCTCCCGCGCCGTGATACGGGATGTCGTAGTGCGCGCCGTGGTGCTCGAGCGGCGCTTCGCGCCGGAGGACGTCGCGCACGATCTCCACGTATTCGCGCGTCTTGACCAGTGGCTTGCCGTAGGGCACCCCGTGCCAGCCCTCCACCACCGCCGGTCCCGAGAGACCCAGTCCGAGGAGGAAGCGGCCCCCGGTGAGCAGGTCGAAGGTCGCCGCGGTCATCGCGGTGGCCGCGGGCGTGCGCGCAGGCATCTGCATCACCGCGGTGCCGAGGTTGATCGTGCTCGTCTGGCCGGCGAGGTAGGCGAGCGGCACGACCGCATCCGACCCGTAGGCTTCGGCCGTCCAGACCGAGTGGTAGCCGAGCGCCTCGGCTCTCTGCACGAGCGCGACCAGGTTGCTCGGCGCGTTGGCGTCGAAGTAGCCGAGGTTGAGTCCCAGGCGCACGACGCCGCTCTCAGTCGGTGGCGACGCGATCGCCGAGCGGCTCGTAGAACCAGAGCTGGGCCGAAGCGGCGTCGAAGCTGTCGTGCATCTTCATCGCGTCGGTCCCCATCGCCGTGCCCATGGTCTTCTGCACGTCGTCCATGCTGTCCGCTTCGACCTCGTAGATGGCGAGGTAACGGCGGGCGCCCTCCTTGTCGGCGCCGGGGTCGACCCGTCGGAACCGCTGGGCGGCCGAGAAGCCGTCGAGGGCCAGGATGTCGGGCACGTGCTGGTTGGTGTACCAGTCGTTGAACTCGTCGTGGCGGTCGTCAGCGGCGTTGGTCTGCACGACCATGATGAACTTCGGCATTCGTCGCCTCACTGGTGTCGGGCCGGGCCTGCGTGCGCCGGCGGGTCGGGCAGCATACGCCGATAGCCTCCCCCGGGACCGGTGGTGCGGGCAACCGGAGACGGTCGGCCGGAGACGTTCGGCCGGAGACGGTCGGCCGGAGACGGTCGGGAGGCGCGGTGAAGCTGCTCGTGCTCGGCGGGACCTCGTTCGTGGGCCGTCACATCGTCGAGGCTGCGCTCGACGCCGGTCACGACGTCACGCTCTTCAACCGTGGGGTCTCGAACCCCGGCCTGTTCCCCGACTGCGAGCACCGGAGGGGTGACCGCGAGGCGGGCGACCTCGCGTCGCTGTCGACGGGCGAATGGGACGGCGTCATCGACGTGAACGGCTACACACCGAGAGATGCGCGCGACAGCACTGCGCTCCTCGACGGGCGGGTGGGCTGGTACACGTTCGTCTCCAGCATGGGTGTGTACCCGCGCCCCGCGCGCGATCCGATCGGCGACGGCTCGCCGCTCGTCCCCGCCGCCGACCCCGACCTCGAGGCGCGCCACGACCGCGACGCTTACGGCCCGATGAAGGTCGCGTGCGAGCACATCGTGCGCGCGCGCTACGGCGCGCGGTGCAGCATCGTGCGGCCGGGCCTGGTGGTGGGGCCCTACGACACGAGCGACCGTTTCACCTGGTTCGTCCGGCGGGTGGCGCGCGGCGTCACCATCGTCGCCCCGGGTCGCCCCGCGCCGCCCGCGCAGCCCGTTCAGCTGGTTCACGCACGTGACCTCGGGGAATTCTGCGTGCACGTGACGGGGCGGACGAGCGGCGCTTTCAACGCGGTCGGACCGACCGATCCGACCACGCTCGCCGACGTGCTGGCCGCGTGCGCGCAGGCCGCAGGTGTCGAGCCCGACTTCGTGTGGGTCGACGAGGAATTCCTGGAGCAGCGGAAGGCGAAGTACCCGCGCCCGCCCCACTGGCCCGCGTTCGTGCACGGCGACGGGTTCCTGCAGACGTCGGTGGCGGGCGCGGCCGCTGCGGGGCTGCGCAACCGGCCGCTGGTGGAGATCGCGGCGAGCACGCTGGCGTGGGACCGCACGCGGGACCAGGACGCGCCGCTCGGCGACGGGCGTTGGCTGACCCTCGACCGCGAGCGGGAGCTCCTCGACGAGTGGAATCGGAGCCGCACGCGAGGCAGTGTTGGCTCGTGACCGGCGGCACGCCGCCGGGTGCCGGACGCATGGAGGAGGCAGCCGTGAAGTGGGGGATCGTCTTCGCCAGCACGAGGTTCCCCGAGCCCGACCAGGCGGTCCTGATGGCGCAGGCCGCCGAGCGCGCCGGGTTCGAGTCGTTGTGGTGCCCGGAGCACGTGGTCGTCGCGATCGGCGACCACGTCACTCCGTACGGTGCGTCGCCGGACGGGAAGATGGACCGTCTCTGGCGGCGCGGGGGGATCCCCGATCCGCTGGTGTGGCTCGCGTTCGTGGCCGCGCAGACGTCGACGATCAAGCTCGGGACCAACGTCATGATCGTCCCCGAGCACCAGCCGACGGTGCTCGCCAAGAGCGCGGCGACCCTCGACGCGCTGTCGGGCGGGCGGGTCGAGCTCGGGATCGGCGTCGGCGTGCTCCCCGAGGAGTACGAAGCCGTCGGGATGGGGTTCCACGACCGCGGCCGCCGGATGGACGAGGCGATCGAGGTGATGCGGGCGCTGTGGACCGAGGAGGTCGCGTCGTACCACGGTGAGTCGGTGCACTTCACCGACGTGCGCTGCGACCCGAGCCCGGTACGCGGGACGATCCCGCTGCACATCGGGGGGATCTCGAAGGCGGCGACGCGGCGCGCGGGCGTGTACGGCGACGGGTACTTCCCGTTCGTGGGCGTCGAGCTCGAGCTCTACTCGACCCTCGAGCGCCTGTTCGGCGAGGTGCACGCGGAGGCCGACCGCGCCGGCCGCGACCCCGATGCGATCGAGTTCACCGTGGGGGGCGCGCGGACCGTCGCGGAGGCGGAGCGGATGGCGGCGCTCGGCGTGCACCGGTGCACGGTCGCGGTGCGGGCCAGGGAGCCCGAGCAGGTCTGGGACGAGCTCGCCGAGTTCGGCGAGACCGTCATCGGCCCGACGCGCGACCTCTGACGCCACCCGGGGGTGGGGTCGGGGCAATTCCCTTTCCGGTGTGCGTTCGTTAGGCTCGAAGCATGCTTGCTGCGCTTGGTATCGACCTCGACTCCGACGCCTTCGACCTCTCCTTCCGGGAGCCTCCTCTCAGCGAGCGATCCGGCATGCCCATGATGATGGCGATGGGCGACCGGGTCGCGGGCCCGTTCCTCGGCCTCTTCTTCGACGCGCCGTCCACCCCGGAGCAGCTCGCCGGGCCACCCGATCTCGCGCCCGCGCACAGCCACTCGTGCGACAACTTCCGCATCTGCATGAAGGGTGAGCTCTGGGTGGGCCAGGAGCGCTACCACCACGGCGAGTTCCGTCTGCAGGAGTCGGGGCGTCCGTACGGGCAGGATGGCGACGCCCCGCACGAAGAGGGTAACTGGCGGATCATCTTCTTCGCCGACCGCCGCGGCCACGCGGTGCGGCCGACGAATCCCGAGCTCGCCGAGCGCGCGCGCGAGGCGTCCAAGAACGCCGACCGCAGCCGCTACGCGGACCTGCTCCCGGCGGTGCTCGACTTCGACGACCGCGGGGTCGTCGGCATGGTCACCACCATCGCGACCCCTCGGAGCAAGCTCGGGCACATCGACGGGTCGTTCGACGACGCCGAACGGTGGGAGTCGCTCGGCGACTCCCGGATCGCCGCGTCGCTCCTCGGTCTCCCCGACCTCGGCCCGGTGGTGTTGCTCGTTCGCACGCCCGCGGGCGCGGTGTCGGCGCCGGCGTGCTCCTTCGACACCGAGGGGTTCCGGCTCGTGATCTCGGGCTCGTACGAGCTCGACGGCCGCGATCGCGTGATGGGTGACATGCGGTTCCAGGCGGCGAACACGGCGTGGGAGCGCGTGGTCGCCGGGCCCGACGGTCTCGACGAGGTGGTCATCCTCGGCGACCGTCGCGGCGCGACGCCCCACGTCGACGACGGCGACCCCGCCGCCCGCGCCTGGGCCGACGGCCTCACCGAGATGCTGGAGTCGCTCGAAGCGAAGCTGCCCGAGCTCGCCTCCTAGACCTCCGTCTCCCGATCCATTGTCGGATACGCGCTCGTAGAGAGCGCGAATTCGACAACGAATCCGATCCAGTTGCGCGGCGTCTGTTCCACGGGACGCCGCGGTCGACGGCCGGCCCCCGGAACCACCCCGGAGACGGTGGGGTAGCGTGCGGCCGGTTCCGACCGGTCCGAGTGGCCGGTCCGAGTGGGAGGTCACCATGGCGCAGGTCCCGTCCGTGCTCACGGTCTCCGAGTTGGGCGAGGGTCGCTACTCGGCTCCCCACCCGACGGAGGATCCCGAGCAGCGCGACGTCGTGTTCAGCGGGCAGCTCCTGGCCCAGATGATCATGACCGCCGACCACGCGGTCGAGGGCGCCAAGGAGGTGAAGTCGATCCACGGGATCTTCGCCCGCGCGGGGAGCTACAGCGGCGGCCCGATCGAGTACGCGCTCGAGACCATGCACTCGGGTCGCGCGTGGGGGAGCGACACCATCACCGCATGGCAGGGAGACCGGCTGCTGTCGCGGTCGCTCGTATTGCTCAACGCCATCGAGCCCGACCTGATCCGCCACGGGTCCGCGATGCCGGCGGTGCCGCGGCCCGACGACCTCGCAGCCGACCCTCGCGCGCTCGTGTTCCCGGGCACCGAGAGCCGCACCATCGACGACCCCACGGCCGTCGGCCCCACGGGCGCGCCCGCGATGTGCTTCTGGATGCGCCACGGCGAGTCGTACGACTCGGTCGCCGCCAACCAGGCGGTGCTCGCGTGGTGCCAACCGGGGTTCATCATCGGACTCGCCATGCGCCCGCACGCCGACGTCGTGCGCATCGGCGAAGCGCACCGCACGGTGTCGACCGGGGTGATCGCGCACACGTGCCACTTCCACGACGAGTTCGACGTCGGCGAGTGGCTGCTCGTGGCCCAGGAGGCCTCGTTCGCCGGCCGCGGACGCGTCTACGGCTCGGGCTCGGTGTTCACCGAGGACGGCAGACTGGTGTCGACGTTCGCGCAGGACAGCATGGTCCGTGGCGTGAGCGGCGACCTCGATCCGCGACGTTCCATGTAGTCCACACCAAACTTGCGTCAAGTTTGGGAGGGGACGGGCAGGTGACCGACACCACCACGGAGGGCGCGCCGAGCCCGGCGGTGACGCCGCCGAGGCAGCGCGACGGCATGGTGCAGCGGGGCGAATCGCGGTGGGCGCAGTGGCGGGCCGGAAGCTTCGGCCCCGCGTCGGAGACGCCTTACCGCAGGCGCACTAGTGACTGGGTTCGCCTCACGGTCGCGGTCGTGCTCGTCGCGCTCCTCATCGCCCACGAAGGCGACCTGACGCACACCGAGGAGAGCCTGTTCACCTTCTTCAACGGGTTGCCGGACGAGCTGCGGTCGTTCTTCAGCTTCCTCTACCGCTTCGGCGCGCTGTGGGCACTGGCCATCGTCGTGGTGGCGGCGCTGGTGGCCCGCCGGTGGCGACTCGCACGCGACCTCGCGATCGCGGGGGCGCTCGCGTGGTTCATCGCCCGGCTCATCGGGGCACTCGTGGTGTCGGAGGAGAGCCTGTCGAAGTCGCTCGACGTGGTCACGCGATTCGGCGACAACACGCCGGCGTTCCCGGTCGCACGCCTCGCGGTCATCGTTGCGGTCGTGAGCGCGGCGTCGCCGTACCTCACGCGGCCCGTGCGCCGCTTCGGTCAGTTCCTGGTGCTGCTGCTCGCGCTGGCCGCGATGTACCTGGGCACCGGGCTGCCCGACGGCGTGTTCGCCGCGGTCGTGCTCGGCTGGGGGCTCGCCGCCGCGGTGCACCTCGCGTTCGGTTCGCCGGGTGGGCGCCCGACGCGCGCGCAGGTGGCGGCGGCGCTGTCTGAGTTGGGCGTGGACGCGCGCGACGTCGAGCTCGACGCCCGGCAGGAACGGGGCACCTGGATGACCGCGCAGGACGACGACGGGCCGCTCGCGCTCCGCGTGCTCGGACGCGACGAGGCCGACGCGCAGTACCTCGCGAAGGCGTGGCGATTCGTCGCGTACAAGGACGGCGGCCCCACCGTGCACGTGACTCGGCTCGAAGACGTCGAGCACGAGGCGTACACGGTGTTGCTCGCGGCCCGCGCCGGGGCGCGCGTCCCGAGCGTCGTCGTCGCGGGCAAGGCGGGCCCGTCGACCGCGTTGTTGGCGGTGCGCCCGCTCGCCGGCGAGCTGCTGTCGACGGCGGACCCCGCGTCGGTGACCGACGCCCTCCTCGATGACCTGTGGCGACAGGCGGTGTGCCTGCGTGAGGCGCGCGTCGCCCACGGCCGGTTGCACGCCGGCCACATCGTGCTCACGTCCGACGGCCCTGCCGTCGCCGACTTCGAGGACGCGACCGCGGCCGCGAACAGCGAGCGGACGTCCGCGGACGCGGCCGAGCTGCTGTTTAGCACCGCGTCGATCGTGGGCGAGGAGCGCGCCATCGCCGCTGTCATCCGCGCCGTCGGGCAGGAGGGCGTCGTCGCCGCACTGCCGGTGCTCCAGCCGGTCGCCCTCGGGCGCGAGCTGCGACCGCACCGACGCAAGGAGGCGAAGCAGTTCAAGGAGGACATCAACCACCTGCGCGAAACGGCGGCCGCCGCCGTCGGCGTGGAGACCCCGCCGCTCCAGCAGCTCTACCGGATGAACACCACGAACCTGCTGATGGCGGTGGGCACGCTCATCGCGGTGTTCGCGCTGCTCAGCCAGGTCGGCAGCCCTCAGGAGTTCTGGAACACCATCAAGGACGCCGACTGGGTCTGGCTCGCGGTCGCGCTCGTCGTCTCCCTCCTCACCAACTTCGCGACCGCGATCGCGCTCATGGGCACGGTCCCGATCCCTTTGCCTCTGATCCGCACCGCGGAGCTCCAGCTGTCGATGTCGTTCTCCAACCTCGCGGTCCCCGCGATCGGCGGCATGGCCGCGCAGATCCGATTCCTCCAGAAGCAGGGGACCGACCTCGCGTCGGCCGTCGCCTCCGGAGGGTTGCTCATGAACGCGGGCAACATCTTCATCCAGATCGTCATGTTCGTGATCGCGGTGCTGCTCTCGCCGACCGCGATCCACACCGGCGACATCCCCACTGACAAGGTCGTCGACCTCGTGCTCCTCGTCATCGTGGTGGCCGTCATCGGAGTCGCGCTCGTGCTGGGCGTACCCAAGCTCCACGACCTCGTCGTGCCGCCGGTCAAGAGCGCAACCCACACGCTCGTGGAGGCGCTGCGATCTCCCAAGCGCGTCGTGCTGCTCCTCGGCGGGAACGCGATCAACGCGCTGATGTACGCGGGTGTGTACATGGCGTGCATCGTGGCGTTCGGAGGGCACATCAACTTCTGGACCCTGCTCGCGCTGAACATCCTCATCGGGACCATCGCGTCGCTCGTGCCGATCCCCGGCGGGGGCACCGCGGTGTCGTCGGTCGGGATGTCGGGTGCGCTGGCGGCCGTCGGCGTGCCCACCGAGATCGCGGTGGCCGCGGTGCTCGCCGACCAGCTGGTGACGAGCTTCATCCCGGCGGTGCCCGGGTGGTGGGCGACGAACAACCTGCTGGAGGAGGGCTACCTCTGACTCGGCGACGCCGGCGCTCAACCGTCGGGCCGTCGAGGCCGAGCCGTCGGACCGATCGCGGCGCTATGCGCCGTGGGCCTGGGCGTACGCGACCATCTGGTTGTAGACGCCGATGACCTTGCCGGCGTAGTTCGGGTCGGTGGCCCAGTTGCCGTGCCCCATGTCGCTCCACGTGGGCGCCCAACCCCGGGCGTAGAAGGTGTCGAACTGGTGCGCGGCGGTCGCGGGGTCGGGGCTCCACCAGGAGGGCGACGGCGGGTGCGCGAGGCGCGACGCGCTCGACGTGGGATCGGCGTAGTCCTCCAGGAGCTGGATCTGGGCGCGCACGCCGTCTCGCGGAGTCGGGAAGCTCGTTCCCCGCGTGCACGTGTCGCACCAGCCCATGCCGGCATAGTTGTTGTTGGGCGCCGACGAGAAGCCGCCGGTCTCCACGATCGCCTGCGCGAACGCGAAGTCGCCGCGCACGTGCTCGTCGGCGCCTTCTTGGAGGAAGATCTGCGCGAGGTCGCCGATGCTGATCCCGTCGAGGTGCGCGGTGTAGTCCTTCGACTGCCACCACGAGGTCATCTCCGCGGCGGTGAGGAAGTTCGGTCCCATCACCGGCTGTCCTTGCGCGTGCAGAGCACCGATCACGCGCGCGCGAGCCAGCGCGGCGTTCGCGTCGGCGACGCGCTGGTTCATCACTGCCTGCTCCTGCTCGAGCTGGACCGCGAGCTGGGCCAGCGACGCCTGGCGCTGTTGGAGCGCCTTCTGGTCGTCGGCCAGCGAACCGCGTGCCGATTCGAGCGCGTCGCTGGTGTCCCGGAGCTTCTGGAGGGTCACGCGGTCACTGCGCGCGGCGGCGTCGCCGAGCTCCTTGCGCCGCACGGCCTCGACCGCGGTGGTCGCGAACACGTCGCTCACCGCCAGGCCGTCGCCGTGCGCGATGTACAGCGCCACTGCGCGGCCGCTGGCCTTCGCCCGCAGGTCGGCGCGCTGCGCCGCCAACGCGTCGACCTGCCGCGTGAGCTCGTCGATCTGCGCCTGGTCGTTCGCGATCGCGGTGTTCACCTGGGCCTGCTGCTCGGTGAGCTGCTCCACCCTCGCGGCCGCGGCGTGGGCGTCGGACTGCGCCTGCTCCAGCGCCGCCCGTGCCGCGACGACCGCGGGGTCGGAGTCGATGAGATCCTGCGACTGTGCGCCGGCCGACTGCAGGGTGACCCCGAGCACCGAGACGAGCGTCAGGGCGCCGGCGACCACCCCGACGGTGACCTGCCGGGCACGCACCTCGGGCAGCCTAGAAACACTCCAGTCACACGAGCAACACGAGGCCGCGGCGCCGACCCGCGCCTGCGTCCGCGCCGGCGGCGCGCGACCCGCTACCGGCTCGGGCTGGGGGGCAGGCGCTCGGCCATGGCCGCGTCGATGCGGTCCTTCAGCACCGGGATCTGGTCCACCAGGAGCGCGAAATCGGCCCCGAACATGGCGAACACCGTCATCTCGGACGTCGCGGTGACCGTGGCGGTGCGGCGGAAGGTGCGGAAGATCGCAGCCTCGCCGAAGAAGTCGCCGGGCCCGAACTGGGCGATGACCGAGCCGTCGTGCAGCACGTCGGCGGTGCCCGACTCGATCACGAAGAAGAAGTAGCCCGCACCGTGCTCGGTCGCCAGGTGGCGGCCCGACTCCACGGTGCGCTCCTCCAGCTTCGCCGCGACGGCCTGCTGCTCGTCGTCGGAGAGGTCGGCGAAGAGCGGGATGTTGCTGATGCGCGACACGTCCACAGCCATGGGCGGCACGATACGGGGACCGACGGACGGCCGTCCAAGCCGTTCACCAACTGTTTACGCTCCCGTCCCGGGCCGGCGCGGGCCCGCCGACGCTACGGTGGCGGTGATGAGCTCCGCATCGGCACCGCAGTCGCACGCCCACCGCATCACGGTCACCGAGCCCGAGATCCGGGTGCGGGTCTCCGTCGACGGCACCGTCGTCGCGGAGTCGAGCCGGGTCCGCCTGCTGCAGGAGGGAACGCTCCCGCCGCGCTACTACCTCCCGCCGGAGGACGTGCGCACCGAGCTGCTCGTCGGCACCGATCACGCGACCACGTGCCCGTTCAAGGGCCAGGCGTCGTATTGGACGCTCGAGCTCGGCGACGCCCGGCACGAGAACCTGGTGTGGTCCTACGAGCAACCGATCCCGGAGATGGCCGACATCGCGGGGTTGCTCTGCTTCTACAACGAGCGGGTCGAGCTCGACGTCGACGGCTGAGCCCGGCCCCCGGCGGTCGCGCGGCTGATGGCGGTTCTGCTCTTCGTGCACCACACGACGTCGCCGTCGCTCCACGCGATGTTCGACGCCGCGCTCTCGGGGGCGGCCGACGCGCGGATCGAGGGGGTCGAGGTCGTCACCCGGCCCGCGCTCACCGCCGCGGCGTCCGAGGTGCTGGCGGCCGACGGCTACCTGCTCGGGACGCCGGCGAACCTCGGGTACGTCTCGGGCGCGCTGAAGCACTTCTTCGACCAGATCTACTACCCGTGCCTCACGACGACGGTCGGTCGACCGTACGGGCTCTACGTGCACGGCAACAGCGACACCGCGGGTGCGGTGCGCGCGGTGACGACGATCACCACCGGGCTGCAGTGGAAACCGGCACAGGCTCCGGTCGAGGTGGTCGGGGAGCCCGGTCGCGTCGCGCTCGACGCGTGCTGGGAGCTGGGAGCGAGCCTGGCGGCAACCCTCGCGATGTGATCACGAGGTCGGTTAGCGTGCGGCGCGTGGCACCGCTGTCGGGTCTGCGGGTCGTCGAGGGCTCGGCCTTCGTGGCCGCCCCGCTCGGCGGGCTCACCCTGGCGCAGCTCGGCGCCGACGTCATCCGCTTCGATCGCATCGGCGGGGGGATCGACTACCGACGCTGGCCGGTCGTCGGCGACGACGTGAGCCTCTACTGGGCCGGGCTGAACAAGGGGAAGCGCTCGATCGCCCTCGACCTGTCGCGGCCGGAGGGTCGCGAGCTCGCGGTCGCGCTCGTCACCGCACCCGGCGACGACGCGGGGGTATTCCTCTCGAACTTCCCGGAGCGGGGTTGGCTCGCCGACAGCAGCCTGCGCGAGCGCCGCCGCGACCTCGTGTACGTGAACATCGTCGGCAACCCCGACGAGACCACCGCCGTCGACTACACGGTGAACGCGGCTTCGGGCATCGCGTACGCGACCGGTCCGGAGGGCTCACCCGACCCGCTCAACAACGCCGTCCCGGCGTGGGACATCGCGACCGGCCTCAACGCGGTGATCGCGATCCTCGCTGCCGAGCGTGCCCGGCGCGCCACCGGCGAGGGACAGCTGGTGAAGATCTCACTCGCCGACGTCGCGTTCACGCTGGTGGCGAATCTCGGCTTCCTGGGCCAGGCCCAGGCCGCGCGCGAGAACCGGCCTGCGCTCGGCAACGACGTGTACGGCGCGTTCGGGCGCGACTTCGCGACGCGCGACGGGCGTCGGGTGATGGTCGCCGCGATCAGCCTCGACCAGTGGCGAGCGCTGATCGGCGCAACCGGCACTGTCGACGGAGTCGCTGCGCTCGAGCGCGACCGCGGTGCCGACCTCGGGCGCGAGGGCGAGCGCTACCGGCACCGCGAGGAGATCGCCGCCCTGCTCGCGCCCTGGTTCGCGGCCCGGACGCTCGACGAGGCGCGCCCGGTGCTCGACGAGCACGGCGTCTGCTGGGGGCCGTACCAGACGTTCACCCAGCTGCTCGACGACGACTGGCGCGCCTCCGCCAAGAACCCCGTGTTCGCGAGCGTCGAGCATCCCGGGATCGGGCCGCTGCTGACACCGGCGTCGCCGATCCGCACCCCGACCGACCCGCCGGTTGCTCCGGCGGCGGCGCCGCGGCTCGGCGAGCACAGCGACGAGGTGCTCGCCGGCGTGCTCGGACTGTCGGACGCCGAGATCGGCGCGCTCCACGACGAAGGCATCGTCGCGGGACCGGCGCCGCGGTGAGCGAGCCGGCGCCGCGACTCGAGGACCTCGGCTTCGAGCCGTTGACGCGTTCTGACATCGTGGCCGAGCCCGCCCGCCGGCTCGCCGCGTGCCTCGACGCCGACCCCGGCGTGCTCGACGACGGGACGCTACCCATGCTCTGGCACTGGGCGTACTTCCTGCCGAGCGAACCGACCGCCGCGCTCGGGTCCGACGGGCACGGCGAGCGCCGCCCCGAGATGGACGCGTTCCCGCGCCGCATGTTCGGCTCCGGGCGGGTGAGGGTGGTGGAGCCCCTGCGCCTCGGCGAGCCCGCCGAGCGCGCGAGCGAGCTGCGCTCGGCCGCCCGCAAGGAGGGCTCGACGGGGACGTTCTGGGTCGCCACCGTCGCCCAGTCCGTGACCCAGGGCGGCCGGCTCCGCGTCGAGGAGGAGCGCGACTACCTCCTCCGCGCGCCGGCGGCGGTCCCGCGCCCGGGTCCCGCGCGACGCGACCGCCCGGACGCGTCCTGGGTCGAGGAGATCACGCCCGATCCCGCGCTGCTCTTCCGCTTCTCGGCCGTCACCTTCAACACTCACCGGATCCACTACGACCGGCCGTACGCGATCGAGGTCGAGGGGTACCCCGATCTGGTGGTGCAGGGACCGCTCACCGCCATCCTCCTCGCCGAGATGGCGCGGCGGCGCGGCGCGCGCGACCTGCACAGCATCGCATTCCGGGCGCAGGCCCCGCTGTTCGTCGGACGGCGGATCTGGTTGACCGGGTCGCCCACCGCGTCGGGCGTGACGATGGCGGCGGTGCGCGACGACCACGCGATCGCGATGACGTTCGACGGCGAGCTTCCGGCGTGACGCCGTGCGGGCACGGGTGCAGGCCAACCTCGACGCCGGGGCCGACCACGTAGTGGTCCGGGCACTCGCCGATCGCGGGGTTGCGCCCCTCGGGCCGTGGCCGAGGTTCGCGGAGGTATTTCCGGTCAAGGGGGCGCGTCTGCGGGCCGATTGAGCGCAGGGCGAGTCAGGGAGGCTCCGGAACGCATGCGCCGTCTGCTGGGTCACAGGTTGCTGGTCGGAACCGCCTTGGCGGTCGCCGTCGCCGGCGCGTCGGTCACGCTGGTCGTGTTCAACCGCGACGGCTCGCCCGGCTCGGACTCCAGCGCTTCGGCCGCCGGCGCCTCGGCCGCCGGCAGCACCTCGACGTCCACGACCTCGAGCACGACCACGTCGACGACCTCGACGACGACGTCGACCACCACGACCGTGCCGGCACCGGCGGCGGCCCCCGCGCCCGTGCCCGCGCCCGTCCCGGCCCCTACACCCGCGGCCGCTCCGCCCCCTGCGCCCGCGCCCGCCCCGCCGCCGCCCCCGCCGGCACCGCTGTGCTCCGGAGGCGGAGGCGGCGTCGCCGGCGGGGTCCTCGCCGCCATGAACGCCGACCGGGGCGGCGGCCTGTGCTGGAACAACCAGCTCGCCGGCTTCGCGCAGGGGTGGGCGCAGACCATGGCGGCGAACCAGTCGCTCACCCACCAGAACCTCAACGGACTGATCGGCTCCACCCCCTTCCACGCCATGGGGGAGAATATCCTCGTGGGCCCCGCCGGGATGTCGGTGGCGCAGATGGAGAACGCGTGGATGAACTCGTCACCGCACCGCGCCAACATCCTGAACGGCGCGTTCCACGCGGCGGGCGTGGGAGTGGCGTACGACTCCCAGGGCCAGGTGTGGGTCTGCGTCGACTTCGGCGGCTAGACCGTCGGTCCGGACCGCTCGTGCGCGTGGGAGGAATGTGAGGATGGTGCGACGCATCATCGGCGCGGCCGTGGCGCTCGTGCTCGTCACCGCGCTCGTCGACCTCGGGAGCACCGCGGGAGCTGCGACCGTCTCGCCGACGGAATGGGCACCCAAGTTCTGCAGCGCCCTGAGCGAATGGGAGAAGTCGCTGCAGCAGGGCGCGGACGTCATCTCCAACGCGTCGACCGACGTCACCGACCTGAAGGCGGCGCGCGCCCAGCTCGTGCAGTTCCTGGATCAATCGGTGGCAGTGACCAACGCCGCGGTGAAGAAGATCGAGCGCGCCGGTGTCCCTCGCTCGCCGAACGGGGCCAAGATCGCCGGCACTCTCGTCGGCGGGCTGAAATCGGCCGGTGCGCTGTTCGCGGGCGCCGAGAAGAAGGCCGCCGCGCTCCCGACCGACGATCGGGACAAGTTCGGCACCCGGGCGGTCGCCATCGGCAAATCGATCACCAAGGGCGGGCAGGCGCTCGGGAAGTCGCTCGGCAAGGTCACCAAGCTCGACACCGGCGGCTTGCTCAGCCGTGCCTTGACCAACGAGCCGAGCTGCTCCGCGTTGCAGTCGGGCGGGTAGCCGCCGACGTTCGTCGCGGCCGGGTCAGCTGCCGAGGCGGCGCTTCGCCTCCTCGTACACGTCCGGCGGCAACGGTCCCTTCTCCGCCGCCCGCAGGTTGGCCGCGAGGTGCTCCGGGTTCGCGGTGCCGACGATGGTCGTGTGCATCTGCGGGTGGCTCAGCGTGAACCGCAGCATGAATTCGGTGCGCGTCGTCCCGTCGAGCAGATCGTCGAGCGTCGCCGACTCCCACCGGTCCTGGCGCTGCTGCATCATCTGCTGCATCCGCTCCCGAAAGGGCTCGGGGAAGCGGCTCGCGTCCTCGATCCCCTTGTCCGGCACGCCGCGCGCCACGCCGCCGCGGATGATCGTGCCCGAGCCCGCCTCCGCCGCGTCGCTGATGACGGTCTCGTGCTCACGTTCCAGCGCGGAGTACGGGATCTGGAACGCGTCGAACACTCCCATGTCGATGTGGTCGACGATGTTGGGAAGGGTCCCCGACATCCCGAGGAAGCGCACCTTTCCCTCGTCGCGCAGCGCGGCCAGTGCCTCCACTGCGCCGTTCTGCTCCAGCGTCTCGCGCGACGGGCTGATGTGGAACTGCACGAGGTCGAGGTGGTCGGTGCGCATCCGCCGCAGGCTCTGCTCGACCCCGGCCCGGATGTTCTCCGGCGTGAACACGTGCTCGGGCAGCCGGCCCCGTTCCGTCGCCGGCTGACCCACCGGGCAGCCGCACTTGCTGGCGAGGAAGTACTCGTCGCGCCGGTCCGCGATCGCCTCGCCGATCAGCTCCTCGGAATCGCCGTAGTCGGGTGACGTGTCGATGAAGTTGATCCCCCCGTCGAGGACCGCGTTCAGCACCGCGAGCGACTGCTCCGTCGGGACGGCACGCCCACGACCGCCGGCTGCGCCGCGCAGCTCCATCGCGCCGTAGCCGAGCTTCGTCACCTCCAGCCCGGTCCGGCCGAGCACGGTCTTCTGCAGGTCGCTCATCGGGGCACTCCTCTCGCGCCGGCTCGTTCAGTCCTCGGTGTCGCGGGCCCGCTCGTCGGCTGCCGTGAGCTGCGCGAGCGCGGTCTCGACGTCGGAGGCGCGGATCCGCTCGTCGAACTCGTCGATGTGCGCACGGACCTCGTCGTCCGTCTCGAGCGGGTACCGCGCGCGTGCCCGCGAGAAGCGGTCGTCGTGGTTGAGGCGCGCCGCGAGGCTCTCGCTCGATGCGTGCCGCAGCGCGGGCTCGTCCTCGAAGAGATAGCGGAGCTGGCCGGTGAGCCGGCTCACGGGCGGCGGATCGCTCATCGACGTGCCACGCTAGCCACAACCGTGATCGCCCCGACCGGCTGCGCGACCGAGATCGTTCGGGGTTCGCGCCCGACGCGGTACGTTGCCGACGGCCAAGGAGGACCTCAACATGGACAGCCCCGGATTCGTCGTGCGGGTCGACGACACGGAAGCCGCGCTCGCGTCCTCCTACGCGGAGACCTGGTGGCTGTTCCTCGTCATGGGGATCCTCTGGCTCGTCCTCGGGTTCATGATCCTGTCGCTGCGCCCGGTGTCGATCTCGGTCTGCGTGATCCTCATCGCGGTCGCGTTCTGGCTCGGCGCGCTCTCGCTCTTCGCCATCGCGTACGTGGGAAGCGGCGGCCTGCGGGTGCTGGCGATCATCCTCGGCGTGCTCGCGATCGGCGCCGGCATCGCCGCCCTGGTCTGGTCGCACCCGACCCTGCTCGTGCTCGGGGTGCTCGTGGCGTGGTACCTGCTCGTCCGCGGGCTCTTCGACATCGTCATCGCGCTGATGAACACGCACGTCCGGGGGTGGTGGCTGCAGCTCGTCGCGGGCATCGTCGCGATCGCGCTGGGTGCGTGGGCCATCGGCAATCCCGATCGCTCGGTGCTCCTGATCATCAGCATTATCGGCGTGTGGACCATCTTCAAGGGCGTGTCCGACCTGGTCGCCGCGTTCCACTACCGCGACCTGAAGAAGTCCCTCGCGAGCTGACGAGCGCTCGACGCCCGGGATGGCGCGCGGCGGCGCTGCGTACACTCCAATGAGTGGTATGAGCGTGCGTCTGCGTGACCGCCCGCGCCTCGTCGGCATCTGCGCCGGTGCCGCCGTGGTGGAGACCGCCCTCGTGTGGGCGTTCGCGCGCGGCTCGCTCGGGATCGCAACCCAGGTGACGGCGCCCCCGCCGTTCGGCGTATTCCACGACCTGCGTTGGATCATGGTGTACCACGAATCGTGGCTCGGCTTCGCGGGCGAGGTGCTCGCGTTCGCCGTGTTCCGCTCGCTGCTGACCGCGTGCATCCTGCGGGAGGCGTGGCCTGGCGACCTCGCACCCGAGCCGTTCGCGGTCACGCTCCGACGGGCGACGGTGTTCACCTTGGTGGCGGCGTTGCTCCTCGCGCCGTGGGCGGGGCTGATGTTCGCGATGGCGGTGGTTTCGCTCTCGTGGTTGTTCTTCGTCGCGGTCCCGGTGGTGCTGATGCTCGCGCTGCTCGTGCACGGCGGGGCGGTCACCGGCAGCTGGTGGCGACGGACGCTGCCGCTACGCAGCCTCGCCTGGGTGCTGGCTGCGTTCTGCGCCATCACCGTGTTCGGCAGCCTGCTCACGACGTCCCCCGCGTGGGCTCGCCTCCCGCTCGCCGTCGCTGCGGGCACGGTGAACGCCGCGATCTGGTTGCGGATGGTCGACGCGGTCCTCCATCCCCGGCGCATCCCGCGGCGCGTCGCGATCGCTCCGCTCGGCATCGCCGCGGTGCTCGCCATCGTCATCGGCGGCACCGCACTGGGCTTCGCCCTCTCGCGCGGCGGGGTCCCGCGGGTCGTCGACTGGGCCGATGCCGCCACCACACCCGCGCCCGACGTCTCGGGCGCGGCCGGCGCGCTTCTGGTCGTCACCGGCTTCAACACGCAGTGGAACGGCGTCCCGGGCCGGTTCGTGCAACTCGACCTGCCGCAACAGCGCTTCTCGTACCGCGGCACGCGAGACGGGCAGCCGCTGCCGTACGTGCCCAACGACACCCACCGGTCCCTCTTCCAGCTCGCGCGCATGCTGCGGGACCAGGTCGACGCATACCACCACGACACCAACCTCCCGATCACGCTGGTCGCGGAGAGCGAGGGGGCGCTCCTCGCCAAGACCTATCTCGCCGGCACGCCGCACGCGCCGGTGCGGAACCTCGTCATCCTGAGCCCGCTCGTCGAGCCCGGGCGCGTGTACTACCCGTCGTCGGGCGCCGAGGGGTGGGGCGCGTTCGGCGGCCTCGAGATCTCGGGACTGTCGTGGGCGCTGCACGACGTCTCACCGGTCGACGTGCAGCCCGACACGCCGTTCCTGCGCTCGATCGTCGACCACGCGCCCGCGCTGACGGGGCTCGTCTCCTGCGCGCTCCCCGGGGTGCGCCAGATGGCGGTCCTGCCCCTCGACACCGCGGTGAGCGCGTCGACGACCAACCTCGGGATCCCCTACACCGTGGTGCCCGCCTTCCACGGCGGCATGCTCGACGACCGGATGACCGCCGAAGTCGTCGGCCGGGTCGTGGCTGGTCGCACGACCGGGCAGGACGCGGGGTGGACGCTCGCCGAGGACGTCATCTCGGCCGGCGCCTCGGCGTGGCAGGTGCCCGCCCTCGACCGCTCGGTGAACGACGCCTGGAAGCGTGACCCGAGCCCCGACGACTGCGGGGCGGTGCGCGCGTACCTCCACCGCGAGCTGGCGGCGCGCGCGTCGCAGGGTTAGTCGGCTTTCCCCTTGCCCTTCGCCTTCTGCGCCTGCTTCCACTCGCGGACGCGCTCCAGCGCGGCGGGCGAGTCGATGTCGGCCACCGACCGGGGCTGCGAGTCCGAGAACGGCGCCGCCACCGCCTCCCAGCCCGCCGGGGCGACGCGGAGCCGCTTGCCGAGGATGGCGAGGAAGATCTTCGCCTTCTCGTCGCCGAAGCCGGGGAGGGCGCGGAGCCGGGCGAGCAGCTCGGCCGGGTCGGTCACGCCGACCCAGATGGTGGCCGCGTCGCCGCCGTACTGCTCGGTCACGTGGACGCAGAGCGCGTGGGTGCGCTTCGCCATCGAGCCGGGGTAGCGGTGGAGCGCGGGCTTGGCCCGGAACACGGCTTCCAGCTCGTCGACGTCCATCGCGGCGACGGAAGCCGCGTCGAGCCTGCCGCCGAGGCGGTCTCGCAGCGAGAGCGGGCCGCGGAAGGCCCACTCCATCGGCACCTGCTGGTCGAGCAGCATGCCGATGAGCAGCGCGAGCGGGTCGTCGACGAGCAGCCGGTCGGCTACGGCGTCACCCGTGACCGGGATCGCGGTCGGCGCGCTGCTCGGGGCCATCGGCGCATCCTACCGACGCCCGCGGCGCGTCGTCCCGGGCGCGCACCGCTACGCACCCACCAGGTTGCGTCACTCAAGCGGGCTATATCCGCTCGAACGACGCAGGTTGGTTGTGTGCCGCGTGCCGCGCCGGGCGCGTCGATAGGGTGCGGCGATGGCGCAGGAGCCGCCCTGGGATCCGGGTGGGCCCGGGACGGCGCCGGTGGGCCCGGAGCCGCAACCGGCGGTCGGCGGCGGTGCCGGCGGGGACGGCGCCGGCGGCGCGTCGGGACCCGGGGGCTGGGGTGGCGAGCCGAGGACCGAGCCCCTCGCGATCGCGGCGATGGTATGGGCGGTCGTCAGCCTGATCGTGATCGTCGTGGGGACGGTCGTCGCGTTCGTCCTCGCCGGCCGCGCCTCGGAGTCGATCCGGCGCTCGGGCGGCACCCGCAAAGGAGAGGACCTCGTCACCGCGGCGCGGGTCACGGCCGGCGGGATCGTCGTGCTGCAGGCGGTGTTCCTCGTGCTCTTCTTCGCATTGCGCGGCGGTGACCACACGAGCAACAACGCGGTGGTGACCCCCACCCAGGCCTCGGTCTCGACCACGCTGCCGCCGTCCACCACGGTCACCACCGCGGCGCCGACCACGGCCGTCACCACCGCGCCGCCGTCGACGACGCGCGTGGCCCCGACGACCTCGATCGTGCCGCCACCGTCGACCGCTCCCGTGACCACGCTCGCGCCGACGACGACGCCGCCGACGCGCCCGCCGCCGACCACCACGCCGCCGACCACCACGCCGCCGACCACGGCCCCGACCACGACGACGCCCGCGCAGCACGAGGAGGCGATCCTCGAGAAGCGGATGCTCGACCGACCCCAGCTCGGACCGAGCAACCGCGGCGTGCCCGAGGACGAACGCTTCGTGGTGGCGTACGCGCCCGGTCGGCCGCTCGTCGTGACCTGGGCGATCAACAACGGCGCGCCGCCGCTCGCCACCGGCACCGCCGGTTGCGCCGCGCCGCCGACCACCACGACAACAACCCACGGGTCGTCCCCGAGCACGACCTCCACGAGCACGTCGACGACGACCACCACGACGACCTCGACGACGACCACGGTCCCGACGTCGACCACGACGCCGCCCCCCCGGAACACGAAGGCGGAGGCGCGCTACGAGGCGCGCCAGATCCTGGTCGTGATACGGGGTCGGCTCCGGTCCCTCGACATCACCAGCGTCCAGCTCGAGGGCACGTATCCGATCACCGCCGGCGGCGACAGCACCGTGGTGCAGGTGGCGTACTCGTTGGCCACCGTCCGCAACCCCAACTTCGACCCGGCGAAGGCGTTCGAGGTACCTCCCGCCCAGTCGCTCGACTGCATCAACCCGGCGTTCGAGTGACGTGACCTCCGCTCCCGGCGGGGCCGGCGGGGCCCGGAACCGTCTGCACCCCGCGTCACGGGGCGCCGGTTTGCAAGACTCGATGCTGTGAGCTCGCTGGGCGTCGTGCTCCTCTCCTTCGTGCTCGGTTCGATCCCGACCTCCTGGCTGTTCGCCCGGAGGTTGGGCCACGTCGACCTGCGCGAGGTCGGGAGCGGCACGGTCTCCGGCACCAGCCTCTACCGGGTCACGGGGTTCGTCCCCCTGGCGGTTGCGGGCATCCTCGACATCGTGAAGGGAGCGATCGGCCCGCTGCTGGCACCCACGGCCGTGGTCGCGGCCTTCGCCGGCGGCGCCGCGGTGATCGGGCACAACTGGTCGCCGTTCCTCCGTGGGGCCGGCGGGCGCGGCATCGCCCCGGCGATCGGCGCGCTCCTCGTGACCGCGTGGCCGGGCGTGATCCTGCTGCTCGGCAGCCTCGTGGTGGGGAAGGTCTTCCGCGAGACGGCGGTCGGGGGGCTCGTCGGCCTGGTGCTCCTCACCCCGGCGCTCGCACTCTGGGGAGGCGCGACGGCCGCGCTCGCCGGTGCGGCGATCGCGCTCCCGATGCTGGTGAAGCGCGTGCTCGGCAACCATCCGCCGACAGCCCCCGACGCGCGGGCGCGCGGCCGCGTGTACGCCTTCCGGCTGGTCTACGACCACGACCCCGCGTGGCCGGCACCGTGAGCGTCACCGCGCTCGTCCGTCGCAGGGGGTTCCGCACCCTCCTCGCGGGCCAGGGAGTCTCCTCGCTCGGTGACTGGATGGGAACCGTGGCGTTCATGGCGCTGGCGCTATCGCTGACCGGCTCGCCGGTCGCGGTGGGCGGCGTGCTGACGCTCCGGCTGATCCCGGCCGCGATCGGCGGCCCGCTGGCTGCGCGCGCGGCGTCGCGGTGGGACCGGCGCCGCACCATGCTCGCGATGGACGCGCTCCGCGCGGTGATGATCGCGATGGTCCCCATCGTGCGCGCGCTCTGGTGGATCTACCTCTTGGGCTTCCTGGTGGAGGTGGCGAGCATCGTCTTCCTCCCCGCGCGTGACGCGTCCATCCCCGACCTGGTGCAGGACGACCGCGACCTGCCGCTCGCCAACGGGCTCGTGCTCGGCACGTCGTACGGCGCCATCCCGATCGGTGCCGCGCTCTTCGCCCTGTTCGCGGCCGTGCCGCTGCAGCTCGACCACCGGCCCTTCGCCATCGTGTTCCTGATCGACGCCGCGTCGTATCTGGTGTCGTTCGCGTGCATCTCGCGGCTCACGCAGCTGGCGGTGGTGTCGCCCGAGGTCGCCGGCGACGACACGCCGGTTCGCTTCCGCGCCGCGTTCAAGATCCCGCTCGTGGCCGCGGTGATGCCGGCCGTGTTCGCAGTGTCCCTCGGGCTCGGCGCGCTGTTCTCGCTCGGCATCGTGTTCGTCCGAGACGTGTTGCACGCGTCCGACGCGGAATTCGGCGTGCTCATCGCGCTGTTCGGCGTGGGAGCCGCGCTCGGGCTCGTCGTGCTGCAGCGCACGCGCAATCCCGACCTTCTCGTGCGAACGCGCTTCGGCGTCGCGTACATCGGGACGGTGATCGCGCTCTTCAGCCTCGCGCCCGCGCTCTGGCTTGCTTTCATCGGCGCGCTCGCGTTTGGCGCCGGTGCCGCCTACGCGATCTCCGCCGGGATGGGCGCGATCCAGGCGCAGCTCGACGGCCGCGCGCGCGTGCTCGCGTTCGCGGCGTTCCACGTGGTCCTGCGCGTCGGCCTCGGGTTGTCCGCGATCGTCGCCGGCGCGTTCGGGGCGGTGTTGGGCGACGTCGGCGGGCTGGCGCCGGCGCGCGTCGTGCTGCTCGGAGCCGGCATCCTCGTGCTGCTGAGCGCGGCGCTCGTCCGCGTGCCCGACGCATCGTGAGCATCGCGGTCATCACCGACAGCGCGGCCGCGTTGCCGCCCGAGCTGGCGCGCCTCGACGTCGGCGTCGTCGAGATGCGCATCGACCGGGCGCCGAAGCTCTCGACGTCGGCGCCGGCACCCGGCGCCTTCGACGTCGCCATTCGGGAGCGGCTCGACCACGGCGCCCGCGGGGTGCTGGTCGTCACGCTCACGTCGTCGCTCAGCTCGTCGTACCACTCGGCGATCGTGGCGGCACGGGCGTTCGGCGACCGCGCCGCCGTCGTCGACAGCCGCACCGCCGCGGGCGGCCAGGCGCTCGTGGTGCTCGCGGCCGCCGAGGCCGCACGATGTGGCCAGCCGCTCGATGTCGTCGCCGGCAGCGCCGAGGACGTCGCCGCCCGCGTGCGCCTCCTCGGCACCGTGCCCGACCTCCGGCACCTCGTCGCGAGCGGACGGGTGCCCGCGATCGCGGGGTGGGCGGGACGGACGTTCGGTCTCCACCCGCTGTTCGAGCTGCACGACGGCCAGGTGCACCGGATGCGCCCGGCGCGCAGCCGGGCCGCGGCCGTCGATCGCATGATCGCGGCGGTGCGGCGGTCGCGTGTGCCGTCGGCCGCGCTGCGCCTCGTCGCGCTCCACGCCCAGGCCGCCGACGAGGCCGACGCGCTCCTCGCCCGGGTGGACGACGAGCTGGCGCCGGCCACCGCCATGGTGGGGGAGTTCGGACCGGTGATGGTCGTGCACACCGGCCCGGGGATCCTCGGCCTCGCGTGGTGGTGGGACACCAAACAACCCGGGCCCTGACCGCGTCGCCCCTACGATCCGGGGCCATGTCCGCCGAGGCCGACTCCAGCCCGCTCGGCGCGCCCGCCGAGCGCGCGCGTCGCCTCGCCGACCTCGACGAGCTCCGCGCCCGGGGCGTCGATCCGTACCCCGTGCGGTTCGACCGCGACCACACCCTCGCGGAGCTGCGCGACGAGTTCGGCGAGCTGGCGCCCGGCACCGAGACCGAGGTGGCGGTCCGTGTCGCGGGCCGTCTCCTCCTCATCCGCCGCCAGGGCCGGCTCACCTTCGCCACCATGCGCGACGGTTCCGGGAGCGTGCAGCTGTTCGTCTCGAGCGCAGACCTCGGTGACGACGCCCACGCGGAGTTCGACCGCCTCGACCTCGGCGACTGGGTGGGGGTCGAGGGCACGGTGATGACCACACGCAAGGGCGAGCTCTCGGTGAAGGTGCGCCGGTTCGAGCTCCTGGCGAAGGCGGTGCGGCCGCTGCCCGAGAAGTGGCGGGGGCTCTCCGACGTCGACACCCGCTACCGGCAGCGGTACGTGGACCTCATCGTCAACGAGGACGCCCGCCGCGTGTTCGAGATCCGCTTCGCGGTCGTCGACGCCATCCGCGCGTTCCTCCGGGCGCGGGCCTTCGTCGAGGTCGAGACGCCGATGCTCGGGCTCGAGCCCGGCGGCGCCACCGCGCGGCCGTTCGTCACGCACCACAACGCCCTCGACCTCGACCTCCACCTGCGCATCGCGACCGAGCTCCACCTCAAGCGGCTGGTCGTCGGCGGGATCGAGCGCGTGTTCGAGATCGGGCGCATCTTCCGCAACGAGGGCATCGACACCAGCCACAACCCCGAGTTCACGATGCTCGAGGCCTATCAGGCACTCGCGGACTACCACGACATGATGGAGCTGACCGAGTCGATGGTGGTCGCCTCCGCACGCGCCGCGCTCGACGGCGCCACGGTGGTCGAGATCCGCGGGACGCGCGTCGACCTCGCCGAGCCGTGGCCCCGAGCCACCATGGTGGAGCTCGTCCGCCGCCATGCCGGTGTCGACATCGAGCCGTCGATGCCGGTCGACGCGGCACGCGCGGTGCTCGACGGCCTCGGCCTCGAGTACCGCACGTGGTGGGGTGCCGGGCGCCTGACCCACGAGGTGTACGACCAGCTCGTCGAACGGGAGCTCGTCCGGCCGACGTTCGTGCTCGACCACCCGCTCGAGACGTCGCCGCTCGCCCGCGCGCACCGCGACCACCCCACACTCGTCGAGCGCTTCGAGGTGGTCGCCAACGGTCACGAGCTGGCCAACGCGTTCAGCGAGCTCAACGACCCGATCGAGCAGCGCGCCCGCTTCGAAGCCGAGGCCCGCGCCCGGGCCGCCGGCGATCTCGAGGCCGGGACCGTCGACGAGGACTATCTCCGCGCCCTCGAGTACGGCCTGCCGCCCACCGGGGGCATGGGCCTCGGCATCGACCGCCTCACCATGCTGCTCGCGGGCGTAACGAGCATCCGCGAAGTCATCCTCTTCCCGACGCTCCGGCCGGAGACGTGAGCGCCGGCGGGGCACAGTCGCCCGACCCGCCCGACCCGCCCGACCCGTCGGACCGCACCGCGATCCAGGACTGCATGGTCGACAATTTCTGCTGGGGCTGCGGCGCCGACAACCCCGACGGCCTGCACCTCAAGAGCTACCGCGACGGCGACATCGTGGTCGCCGAGTGGTGGCCGAGCCCCGCGCACGCGGCCGGCCCCCGGCACTTCGTGAACGGCGGGATCATCGCCACGCTGCTCGACTGTCACGGCGTGAGCACCGCCATCGCCGACGCCTACCGGCGTGAGCACCGCGAGCTCGGATCCGATCCGGAGATCTGGTGTGCGACGGCCGCGATGACGGTCGAGTACCTCCGCCCACCCCGATCGACGCGCCGGTGTCGCTCACTGCGCGGGTCGTGGAGGTCGACGGGAGGGACACCACGGTCGAGTGCACGCTCGCGTCCGGGTCGAAGCTCCGGGCGCGGGCTTCGGTGCGGTCGGTGCGCGTACCGGGGGAGTGGCGTCACGGCGCGCGTCCTGCCGGCATGTAGTCACGCGATCCCGACGAGCTCCTCGCTGACCGCCCACAGCTGTCGCGCCGCGCCGTCGTCGCGGGCCGCTTCACTCGGCGTGGCCGGCGCGCACTTGACCCAGTAGCCGCCGGTGACTCCCTCCAGCTCCGGCGCCGACGCGACGTACACCGAGGTCTGCGCGCCCTGCTCCTGGTTCAGCGCGAACGGCCGCAGCAAGGGCATGACGAAGGTGCCCATGACGCCGAGATCGCCGTCGCGGCCGAAGCGGCTGGCGACGAAGCCGGGATGGACCGCGTTGGCGGTTGCCCTGTCGTCGAGGCGGCGCGCGAGCTCGCGGCTGAACAGGATGTTGGCGAGCTTGGTGCCTCCGTAGGTCCGGTAGCCGCGGTAGCCCCGCGTCGACTGGAGGTCGTCGAAGTCGAGGCCCCGACGGGCGTTCTTGTGCGCGTCCGACGACACCACCACGACCCGGCCGGAACCGCTCGCGGTGAGCCGCTCGCGCAGGAGCGAGTCGAGCAGGAACGGCCCGAGGTGGTTCACCTGGAACGTCATCTCGTTGCCGTCCTCGGTGACCTGGCGGCTCGAGAGCACGAGGCCCGCGTTGTGGACCAGCACGTCGAGGTGGTCGTAGCGGTCGAGGAAGTCGGCGGCGAGCTGCCGGACCGACGCGAAGCGGGCGAGGTCGAGCGCCAGCACGTCGATCGCGTCACTCCCGCTGCGGGCTCGGATCTCCGCGAGCGCGCCGGCCCCTCGCGCGGTGTCGCGCGACGTGAACACGACCCGGTACCCCTGCTTGGCGAGGGCCACGCACGTCTCCAGCCCGATGCCGGCGTTGCCGCCGGTGACGAGCACGAGCGGCGCGGAGCTGTCGGGGGCCGGCGCGCCGGGCGAGCTCATGCCCGAGAGGCTACGGGTTCGCGGTCCCCTGGCCGCGCCCTGATGTGCCCATGACCGTGCCGCGGTTGCACAATGGGACAGGAGGTCACGACATGAGCGACGGGATGATCCGGATGCGGTGGGCGATCACCGCGCTGGGCGCGGTCATCGCAGTGGTGTTGATCCTGAGCGGAGCGGTGCTGATCGGCGTGCTGCTCGGCGCGATGGCGGTCATGCGCGCGGTGATGGTCTACAAGGTGACGCAGCGCCGCAAGGAGCTGCGCGCCCGCTTTCCGGGGCGTACCCCGCTCGGCTGAGCCGGGCCGCCGGCTTCCGGGGCGACGTTTAGATTGTCGCCCCATGCAGCACACCCGTCCCGTCCCCAGCGGCTTCGTGCACTCGCTCGCGGTCGGCGCCAACGAGCACAGCCGCGGCGACGCGCCGCAGTAGGGGAGTGGTCGTGCCATCCGACATCACCGATGCGTCCCAGCCGCTCGCGGGCGTGCGCGTCGTCGACATCACCACCGTGGTGGCCGGCCCCTACGCGACGCTGCTGCTGGCGGACCTCGGTGCCGACGTGGTGAAGGTCGAGGCGCCCGGCGGTGACGTCGCCCGGCATCTCGGCCCCCAGGTGCACGAGGGCATGGGGGCGATGTTCCTGAACTTCAACCGCGGGAAGCGGAGCGTCGTGCTCGACCTGCGCACCGACGCCGGCCGTCGTGACCTCAAGCGCCTCACCGACGGCGCCGACGTCTTCGTGCACAACATGCGGCCCGACGCGGCCATCCGCTGCGGCGCCGACGCCGAGCAGCTCTGCACCGGTCATCCCGAGCTCGTGCACTGCGCGATGCACGGCTTCCGCTCGACCGGCCCCTACCGCGACCTCGCGGCCTACGACGACGTGATCCAGGCCGCGTCCGGTGTCGCCGGCGAGCAGGAGTGGATCACGGGCGTGCCCACCTACACCGCGACCGCGATCGGCGACAAGGTCTCGGGGCTCATGGCGGCGTTCGCGATCACGGCGGCGCTCCGCCGGCGTGCGCTCACCGGGTTGGGTGCGGAGATCGAGGTGCCGATGGCCGAGTCGCTCACCGCCTTCGGCATGATGGAGCACATGTGGGGTCGCACGTTCGTCCCCGCACGCGGCGAGGCGCGCTACCGGCGGATGTCGTCGCCGGAACGCCGCCCCTACGCCACCGCCGACGGCTGGCTCTCGGTGGTCGTCTACACCGACGAGAACTGGCGCCGGTTCTTCGCCCTCATCGGGAGGCCCGAGCTCGCCGACGAGCCACGCTTCTCGACGTTGGCGTCGCGCACCGAGCACCTCGACGAGCTGTTCGCGATCCTGGCCGAGAACCTGGCGACCGAGACGACCGCGGTGTGGTTCGGGCGGCTGCGCGAGGCCGGCATCCCTGCGGTGCCGTACAACCGCGTCGACGACCTCTTCGACGACGAGCACCTCGCCGCGGTCGGGTTCTGGGAGGAGACCGATCACCCCACCGAGGGCCGGCTGCTCCAGTTCCGGCTCCCGGTCACCTTCGACGGCGAGAAGCCCCCGCTCGGCGACCCCGCTCCCGGCCTCGGCGCCGACACCGACGCGGTCCTCGCCGATGCCGGCGGGGATCCGGGCGCGCGCACCGACGCCGGCGACCGCGGCGACGCCCGGCCGGTACCCGGCCCAGACGCTGGGGCATGATGGAGAGGTCCGGCGCGCGCGAGAGGTCCTGACCCGAAGGGTCCTGAGCCCCGAAGGGTCCTGAGCCCCGAAAGGCCCTGAACCCGAAAGGCCCTGAACATGGTCGACACCGCGGCGGCAGTGGGGCTCGAGCACGAGCTCGAAACCTGGATCGAGGAGAACTGGAGCCTCGACCTGACCGCGGGAGAATGGTGGGACCGGCTCGGCAACGCCGGCTGGTCGATGCCCGTCCTCCCGGTCGAGTGGTACGGCAAGGGCGTGGCGCGCGAGGAGGGCATCCGCCTCACCCAGATCGTCTCCGACCGCACCCTCGGGCCCCCCGGAGGCCTCGGCCTGCTGCTCGCGGCGCCGACGATCGCGACGGTGGGCTCGGACGAGCAGAAGGCCCGCTACGTCCCCGACATCGTCACCGGGCGCAAGGCCTGGTGCCAGCTCTTCAGCGAGCCCGGTGCGGGCTCCGACCTCGCCGGCCTCAACACGTCGGCGGTGCGCGACGGCGACGAGTGGGTCGTGAACGGCCAGAAGGTCTGGACCTCGACCGCGCAGTACGCCGACATGGGCATGCTCCTGTGCCGCACGAACCCCGACGTGCCGAAGCACCAGGGCCTCACGTACTTCGCGTTCGACATGGACCAACCCGGCGTGGAGGTGCGTCCCCTCCGCGAGATGACGGGCCGCGCCTTCTTCAACGAGGTGTTCCTCACCGACGTGAGGGTGCCCCACGACGCCGCGATCGGAGGCGTCGACAACGGCTGGGCGGTCGCGAACACCACCCTCGCGTTCGAACGCGCCGGTCTCGGCGCCGGCTCGAACAACGCGGGCAGCCTCGGCGGCGCGAAGCCGGGCACCCGTGCCGGCGACCTCGGCCGCAGGGTCTCGGAGCTCCTGGCGCCGCAAGGCGAGGACGGGTCGGGGCCGGGAACCGGCGTCGGGCTCCCCATCGGGTACCTCGTCGAGCTGGCGAAGAAGACGGGCAAGGCGCAGGCGCCCACCGTCCGTCACCACCTCGTGCAGCTCTACACCATGGGACAGATCGCGCAGTACACGAACCTCCGCGCCGCCGCGCTCCGCGCCCGCGGCGAGGAGATCCCCGGGTTCGGCAACATGGCGAAGATCGCGCAGAGCCGGATCTTCCTGCTCACGCGCGACACGAGCTATGAGATCCTCGGCGCGGAGGGCATGCTCCACGCGTACAACGAGCGTGACCAGGCCGCACTCGACGCGGTCACTGGCTTCCCTGAGCTCGCCGCGATCACCGAAGCCGCGCTGTTCGCCCAGGGTCCGCCCATCTACGGCGGTACCGACCAGATCCAGCACAACATCCTGGGTGAGCGCGTGCTGGGGCTGCCGCGCGAGCCCGACCCCAACAAGGGGCGTCCCTTCCGCGAGCTGCCCAAGAACGGCTGACGCCGCGAAAGGCGAATCGAGTGAGCCAGATGTCCATACCCGCGGCCGTCCGCACCTGGGCGGTGCGTGATCCCGCGCGCCCGGCCATCACCGAGGTCGTGATGGACGGCGACGACCGTCGCGAGCGCACGGTGACGCGCGGCGAGCTCGAACGCAGCACCAACCGGCTCGCGCGTCGGATGCAGGCGGCAGGAGTCGGGCGCGACGACTACGTCACCATCGGGCTCCGCAACGGCATCGCGTTCTACGAGACCGCGCTCGCCGCGCTGAAGTGCGGCGCCACGCCCCAGCCGGTCTCGCACCGTCTGCCCGAACGCGAGCGGGCGACGATCATCGAGCTCGTCCAGCCCGCTCTGGTGGTCACCGAGCCGATCGCGCCGGATCCCGCCGTCGCGGACGACCCGCTACCCGACGATCCGGTGGCGCGCTCGTGGAAGGCGCCCACCTCGGGCGGGAGCACGGGGCGGCCCAAGATCATCGTGTCGGGCGCGCCCGCGACCGCCGACCCGGACCGCTCGCTCTGGTTCGCCATGGGCCTCGACGCAGTGCATCTCGTGCCCGGGCCCCTCTACCACAACGGCCCCTTCCTGTTCTCGATGCAGGGGCTGTGGACCGGGAACCACATCGTGGTGCTCAGCCGCTTCGACGCGCTCGTCGCGCTCGAGTGCATCGAGCGGTTCCGCCCGCGTTTCGTGCCCATGGTGCCCACGATGATGCAGCGCATCTGGCGGCTCCCGCCCGAGGTGCGTGGGCGCTACGACGTCTCGTCGCTGCGCAGCGTGTTGACGTTCGGCGCCGGGTGCCCGGTGTGGTTGAAGCAGTGCTGGATCGACTGGATCGGCCCGGAGAAGATCTGGGAGCTGTACAGCGGTACCGAGGCGCAGAACCGCACCATGATCAACGGCGTCGAGTGGCTCGACCACGTCGGCTCGGTCGGCCAGCCGGAGCCCGGCACGATGCGCATCCTCGACGCCGACCTCCACGAGGTCCCCGTCGGCGACGTCGGCGAGATCTGGATGAAGACGCCCGCGGTGCCGACCTACCGCTACGTCGGAGCCGAGGTGCGCGCGCACGAAGGTTGGGAGTCGCTCGGCGACATGGGATCGATCGACGCCGACGGCTATCTCTTCATCGCCGACCGCCGCACCGACCTCATCGTCAGCGGAGGCGCCAACGTCTACCCCGCCGAGGTGGAGGCCGCGCTCGACGCGCACCCGCGCGTGCAGTCGAGCGCGGTGATCGGCCTGCCCGATGACGACCTCGGCCAGCGGGTCCACGCGATCGTCTACCTCGACGGCGACGTCACCGACGACGAGCTCCGCGCGCACATGGCCGAGCGCCTCGTGCGCTACAAGATCCCGCGTTCGTTCGAACGCGCCACCGGTCCCGTGCGGGACGACGCGGGCAAGGTCCGCCGCAGCGCGCTCCGCGACGAGCGCACCGCGTCGGCGACCTGACGGCCGCGGCCGGCGGGCTTTACCCCGACCGCTCAAAGCGACCCTGGTCGATGACGGTGTCACCGTTCTGGGTCTCGGTGCGGAACAACGCCACGTTGCCGTCGACCCACATGTGCACGGTGAGCTCGTCGCCCGGGAACACCGGCTTCGAGAACCGGACGTCCATGCGCTTGAACCGCGACGGATCGGATCCGCACAGCGTGTGCAGCAGCGCACGGCCGGTGAACCCGTACGTGCAGAGGCCGTGCAGGATCGGGCGCGGGAAGCCGGCCATCTTGGCGAACTCGGGATCCGAGTGCAGCGGGTTGCGGTCGCCGGACAGGCGGTAGGTGAGCGCCTGGTCCGCGCGCGTCTGGTACGTGACCGAGTGGTCCGGGGCGCGATCCGGCGGCGTGTTCTCGGAGCCCGACGGACCGCGGTCGCCGCCCCAGCCGCCCTCACCCCGGATGAACGCCTGCATGCGCGTGGTGAAGATGGGTTCGCCGGTCTCGGCGTGCACCGACTTCGACTCCGACGCCACGACTGCGGCCGAGCCCTTGTCGTACACCCCGGTCACGCGCGAAACCGTCCTCACCTTGCCGTCGACGGGGATCTCGGAATGGATCTCGATGCCCTGGCCGCCGTGCACGAGCATCGCGTGGTTGAAGCTGCCGATGTCGCGCATCCCGCCGTCGCCCATGCCGATGATGACGGCGAAGGTCGGGAGCACCCGCTGGGTGACGTCGCGCGAGTTCTCGGTGGTGAACTCGAGCTCGAGCCCGTTGGGGTCGAGGCTGCCCGCGCCGACCCCGACCGCGTAGAGCAACGCGTCCTTCGAGGTCCACGAGCGCTCGACCTCGGGCCCGAATTCCTCGGTGACGGCGTCGGGGTTGATCGGCATGGGCGGTGCTCCTCGGTGCGGATCGGGCGGGTGCTCATCCTGCCCGACGGCCGCGGAGCGCGACAAACCGCGCAAGAGGTGCCCACGGGGCGCCGACACGGGCAGAACGTCGCCCCGTCGCCCAGAGTTAGGGTGGCATCCGTGCATACGGGCTCGCGGCGCCGGCGGCACTTCCGGCGGTGTGCCGGGGGCGCGCGGTGACCGACCGCGTGCTCGTCACCCGCGACGGTGCCGTCGTCACCGTCACGCTCAACCGCCCGGAGAAGTTGAACGCGCTCGACGGCGAGATGGTGTCGGGGCTCCTGGACGCGCTCGCCGGGCTCGCGACGGACGAAGGTGTGCGCGTCGTCGTCCTCACCGGCGCGGGCCGTGGGTTCTGCGCCGGTGGCGACGTCGAGAGCCTGGCGGACCGCGGTGGCCGTCCCGACTCGTCGGGCCCGCGCGACCTCCGTTCGCTCATGCGGATCGGCGAGCTGCTGCACGGCATGCCGAAGGCGACGATCGCGCGGGTGAACGGACCGTGCGCCGGCGCCGGGCTGTCGTTCGCATGCGCGTGCGACCTGCGCTACGCGGCGCGCTCGAGCGTGTTCACGACCGCGTTCCTCAAGGTGGGCGCATCAGGCGACCACGGCAGCGCCTGGTTCCTCACGCGCGCGGTGGGCTCGGCGAGGGCCCGGGAGCTGCTTCTCCTCAGCGACCGACTCGACGCCGGCGAGTCGGCGCGAATCGGGCTCGTGCACGAGGTGGTCGACGACGACGAGCTCGCGGCTCGCGTCGACGAGGTCGCGGCGACGCTGGCCGGCGCGCCCGCGACGGCCCTCGCGAACATGAAGCACAACCTCGCCGATGCGGTGACGCTTCCGCTCGCTGAGTACCTCGACCGCGAGACGGAGCGCTTCGCGGCGACCACCGAATCGGGAGACACGCGCGCCGCGGCCCGTTCCTTTCTCGATCGCCGCTGACGCAGACGACGCAAGTCGACTCTCGTCAGGGTCGTCGATCACGTCGGCGTGACCGGCGCGTGGAGAAACTGTTGCGCAGCTTTCGTCCCGTTGTCGAAGAGGGTCGCCTGCTCCGCCTCGGAGATCTCGAAGTCGGTCGCGTTGATCCCGGTCGAGTCGACGAAGATCGTCCGTGCGGCCTTCTCGGGAGAGAGGTAGTAGCGGTTGGCGTTGTTCAGCACTGTGCGGAGACAGTCGATCGCTTCGTGGAGGGTGTCGTCGGTGGCGTGCCCGGGAGGCATCGTCGTCTCCCGGGCCGACAGCTTGATGCCGATGGTCGGCCAGCGCGACGGCGCGCCGTCGCTCCGGTCGAACACCTCGACCGGAAAGTTGGACAGCAGTCCTCCGTCCACCCACGTGACGGTGCCCGCCGCGTAGCTCACGCCGTCGTAGGTCGAAGCCTTCGTGTCGACCTTGACCGGATCGAAGAAGAACGGGATCGACATCGACGCCCGCACCGCGTCGATGATGCGTTGCTCGTCGGGCTCGAGCCCGTAGTTCCCGTAGTCCCATGGGAGACGGACGACCTTGCCGCGCGTGATGTCGGCGGTGTGCACGATCAGCGCATAACGGCGCGCCTCGGGCTGTGAGCTGCCGGGATCGTCGAGCTTCAGCTGCGCGAACGTCGTGATCCCGATCTTCTCGAGGATGGCCCCGAGCCACTCGACGAGGTAGTCACCCGAATAGAGGCCCATGTGCAGCATCAGGTGGGCAGCGTCGCCCACGACCCCGGCGTGTTGACGCAACCAGCTCTCCTGCTTGAACCTGGGGTAGTCGCACGAGCCCAGGTAGTCCTTCAGCCGCGCGAGGGGCTCGTTCGCGGCTTGCAACGCCGCGATGAGCGCGGCCGCGATCGCGCCGGCGCTCGTACCCGCGACGCGGGGGAAGTGGTACTGGGCATCCTCGAGCGCGAGCACCGCGCCGACGAGACCGATGCCCTTCACACCGCCACCCTCGAGGACGAGGTCGGCCTTCTGGCCTTCGGGTATCGACAGGAGAGCTTCGCCGGCCATGTATCCCCTCCGGGTCGTGTCGATGGTCCGGACGCCGCGCCCCGCTACTCCTCGACGGTGTAGAGCGCCCAGAAGTCGGAAGCGAGGCCGCTGCTGGTCAGGTAGCCGTAGGGCATCTTGCAGTAGCCCTTCAGCCCCCAGCCGTCGCCCCACGAGTTGCGCACCCAGAAGGTCTGGCTGCTGTCGTCGTAGCCGACGGCAAGGACCGCGTGCCCACCGAGCTGCTTCTCACCCTGCTTCGGCAGCGGCACGACACCCGTGCGTGCGACCTGCTCGCTCTCGAAGCTCTCGTAGACGCTGAAGCCGAACACCACCGGATAACCCGAGGCGAGGCACCCCTGCAATTGGTGCAGGTCTTGCAGCACGCGCCGATACACGAGTGCCTGGTGGTGCGCAGCGTCCTTGTAGCACTTGGCGGTCGGCTTGTTGCGGAACTTGGTGACCTGGTACGGCCACTCGTCCTCGGGACACACGCCGAGCTTGTTCAGCGACTTCATCCCGTCACGGATCATGGCGCCGCTGTCGGAGCTCACGGTCCCTTCGATGGCGCGCTCGTTGTAGTAGACGAACAGGCGCGACGGCATGAAGTCGTCGAGCTTCTGCTTCTTCTGGTCGAACTGGAACGCGGCGCCGATCGCGTTCGCGGTGCAGCTTCCCAGCTGACCCTGGTCGTAGACGTCCGGACACCCGCTCCGGAGATCGGCCCGCGCAGGGAGCTTGGTCATCACCGCCGTCGGCGCGCTGAACATGACATCGCGGTTGTCGGGGACGTCGGGTACCCAGCCGTAGCGCTGGACCGCTCGCGCGGTCAGACCTTTCACGGGACTGCTCATCGGGCCCTCCTCGATCGAGCGTCGGATATCGGTTCGACGTGGACGGTGATCGTGTGGCGCTCGACCGGTGCCGCTTCCCACGACCGGCCCAGCTCCAACTCCACCGTCGCCTCCCCCTCGTGGATCCCGCGCAGCGCGAGCAGCTCTTCCCGGCTCGCGCTCCCGCTCGTAGGCTCCGCGGCCGGGGTGACGAACCCGCTCACCACCTCGTTCGGCGGCACGTGTGCCTGCCACCGGTAGCCGCCGCTGGAATGACCCTCGAGATGCACGACCTGCACCTCACCGATCCGGAGACGGATCTCGCTCGGCACCGCGTCCTGCATCATCCGAGTCTTGCGGGCAAACTTCGCGACGTCAACGGAGCCGTGACCGATCTCGCCGAGCCCGCGGGTCTGCGCATTATCACTCCGCGGTGTTGTCGGCGGGCTGCCGGGAGAGGTGGCTCGAGGTCCACCGCGCGTGCTCCTGCGAGACCAGGCCCTCGACGCGCTCGGCGAGGACACGTTCGCGATCGGTTCCGGCGTAAGGTCCGGCGGTGGCGAGATAGAGATAGCGCTCGTGCTTGAGGGCTTCCGCCGTCGATCGGTAGGTGATCCAGTTCGCGTGGTACTGGAAGAGCTGCTGCCCCCCCTCGAGCACGACGACGAGCGCGCCGAGCGCGGCCATGATCGCCCGGGCGGCGTCGAGGCTCGCGATCACCGGTATGGTCGCCGCGACGATGATCTCGACGAGCTTGAGCCACTTGTAGGCGCGCTGGTTGTAGGCGCTCTTGCGCTCGTACCAACCGAGCTGGTCCTCGAGACGCTCCCAACCCACGTTCTCGGGCCCGCGGGTTTGCGTCTGATGAGCTGCTCCTGGCGACCCGGGCTCAGTGGCCATGCAATTTCGCCAGCCTCTTGCCGGCTTCCGCGAGCAGGGCCTTCTCGCTGACGCAGGCAACGCACGGGTAGCGCAACATGTACCTCCCGTCGGTCGACCACACACCTGTGTTCGCCGCGGACACGAAGTCGGCCGCCTGGTCCGGCGGTTCCGGGATGGGGTCGACGAGCATGAGGGCGTTCAGCTCCCGCGCACCCCCCGTGGCGAAGACCTCGGTCGGCGTGTTGGCGCCGTCGGCGAGCAGATATCGGCCGGTCGTGTCGAAGCCGAGCACGGCCACGCCGGTCCGAAGGTCGAAGTCGCGAACGGCGCTCCCCGATCGACGATCCCAGAGCACGATCCGTCCGTCCTCGCTGCCGGCGGCCACGAAGCGCGAACCGTTCGAAACGGCGATGGCCGTCACTGGACTGGCTCTCCCCTCTTCCCGGAGTGAAGCAGTCTTCGTGGCGGCGGCACGCCGCTCCGAGTATCGGTAGACGTCGATCCCGCCGTTGTCCCCCGTGACGACGAAGAACCGCCCATCGGGCGCCCACGTCACCGAGAGAACTTGATGACCGGTGGAAGCGACGAGTCTCGCGGGTGGACTCCCGTCGGTCGGGACCCGGTCGAGGTGGTACTGGCCCGTCGTGAAGTCGCCCCAAGCGACCAGGACGGAGCTCCCGTCGGGGCTCAGGTCGGCGGCCGAGATGAGCCCGCCCGGAGCGACGTCCGGGAGCTCGCGGGTCTTGGCGCCCGTCGACGGATCCCAGACCTCGACGCGTGTCGTCGCCGGGCTGCCATAGTCCTGCCCCAGCGTCACCAAACTGTCGGCGTTCTTGTCGGTGCCCGCCCACAGCGTGTAGCCCGACCCGGACGTTCCGGCGGGCGGATCGAGCTGCATGACCTTGGCCGGGGCGAGGTCCGGAGACGCGCGGACCTCGACGGCGTAGCCCTCTGGCTGCTGGTACACCACGACGACGTGTCGATGATCCCGGCTGAACGAAGCCTGGCCGGCGTCTTCCGGCAGGCTCGCGGCCACCGACACGGTCCGTCCTTCCCAGAGCCGGGCGCGGAGCACCGCGGTCGCTTGATCGTTCGCGCCTTTCACCCAGCTGACCTGCACGAACGAGTATGAGCCGTCGTCCGCGAGGCGCAGGTCGAAGATGCGGCCCGACAGGTCGAAGCGCTCCAGCGGAGTCCCCACTTGCGTGTCCCAGATCGCCAGCGAGCCGGAACCGCTGGTCATCAGGAGCGGACGAGCCGAGCCGGCCACGCCGTTCGGGTCGATCTGCTCCCCGGTGCGCACGACCCGAGGGAACTGGTCGGGTTGGGCCGGGTCGAGAATCGAGACGGTGCCGTGCGCACCGACCGCGGTCACCGTGCCCGCGCGCTGGTCGTCGAAGAGGAGCTGCTCGATCTCGTCCGGCGTCGGGAAGCTCGTGATCTGCGTCATGTCGGGCACCCGCCAGAGGTGGACGACCCCGTCGTGGGTACCGGCGGCGAGGATCGAGCCGTCAGGCGAAGCCGCGTACGCGGCCACGCCGGCTCGGGTCGCCTCCTTCGTGCCATCCGGGCTCCACACGGTGAGCACATTGTCCTCGGATATCGTCACGAACCGCCCGCCGGCGAGGAATTGCGCGGTCACGATCCTCGGGCCGTCGACGGCGAGCGTTGTCGAACCGGAGCCGTCGGAGTTCTGGAGCACGACGCCACTTCCCGCCAGCAGGAGCACGCGTTGGCCATCCCGGCTGATCGCGCCGTCGACCCAGAAGCCCCGGTCCGGTGGCGCGGTCAGCTCGCCACCGACGTTTCGGCCGTGCATGTCGAAGACACGCGGCGCGAAGAAGTCCACGACGAGCAGCCTGCTGCCGTCGGCGCTGAAGTGAATGGCCACAGGACCCTTTGGCTCACCCTCCAAGGATCGGGACGCTCCGGTCCGGGTGTTCCAGAGCCACGTCCCGTTGTCGGCTCCGACCGCCAGCCAGTCGCCGTGCCGATCGACCTGCGTGTCCTCGAGGTAGGAGCCGAGCGGACCTGAGCTGAAGCTGACATGCGGTTTCGCGAGCGCGGCGCGCACCGCGAGCAGCGCCTCGGGCGTCTTCGCTTCGTCCACCGCCTGCGTCGCCAGTTGCAAGGAGCGCTCGGGACTGCTGCCTTCCGAGAGTGCTTGTGCGGCGAGGTCCGCCGACTTGCTCCGGTGGGACAGATCCTCGCTCCTCCGCCACAAGGCGAAGGTGGCGACGAGCAGGCCTGCGAGCAGCACCGAGACGGCGCTCAGCACCACCCATCGGCGTCGCGCTCGTCGCAGCTGCGCGCGGGTCGCCGCGAGCTGCGCTTGCTGGCGCTCGAGCTCGAGCTTCTGCTGCTCCTCGACCTGCCCACGGAGGTAGCGGCTCCGCCAGTCGCGGATGGGCTGGGCGAGCGCGTCGTGAAAGATCTCGTAGTTCGAGCCTTGGCCGTCGTCGGGCATCGCGACCGAACGAAGGATGTGAAGGTCGGCGCCCGACAGGCGGCTGAGCACCGGCGCGACCTCCTCTGTGGAGCGGCCGGACATGTCGGCGAGGTCGGCGGAGCTGAACGCGATCTTCATGCCCGTCCGCGTGACCAGGAAGCGGAAGACATCCGCCGCCACCGCTTGCTGCTCGGGCGTGAGCTCGGCCATCGCGGTGTCGAGATGGGTTCCGATGATCTGCTGCGCGCCGCCCAGGCTCTGCAGCGTCTCGAGTCGGAGGACATGTGACCCGGCTGCCGACTCCTCGTCCCACAGCCGCTTCATGACCAACTGGAGGTATGTCGTCTCGATCTTCGCCGACTCGTCGCCGCGCAGCTGACCTTCGGCCGTGAGCTCGTGCTCGCCCGTGACCACTGCACCGAGGCGAACCTGTTCCACGACGGTGTCGACCAGCGCGGGCTCGACATCGACATCGACGTCGTAGCCGTGGAGCTCGTTCCATCGCTGCACCGGCTTGACGATGGCATCGCGTGCCGCGACCGCGTCGAGATAGTCGAGGTGCAGGTAGTTGGCGTAGACGTTCGCGACTCGAGCCTTCAGGAGGTCGCCCAAGCGGGCGTAGGCGTCCTCGCGGATCGAGATGAGAATGTTGGCCCGGAGGTCACGGCGGTTGATGCACTGCGCGATCTGGTCCGGGAACGAGCGATCCGCTCCATCATGGGCTTGGTATGAGAAGTACTCCTCGAACTGATCGAGGATGACGAGCAGGTCCCGCTCGGCGAGGCGTGTCGCCTCCTCGATCGCTCCCTCGAGTGAATCGTGGGGTAGCTGCAAGGGACCGTCGACGAACGGTTCGATCGCGCGCCCGATCGCGTCGATCAACGCCGGCAGCGGATCCGACGTCCACGAGCTGAAGATCACGGGCAGGTCGCTCGGTCGCGCACTGCTTCCTGGGGCCGTTGCCAGCTCGTCGAGTCGGGCCGCGACGCCCGCGCGGAGCACGGAGCTCTTGCCCACTCCGCTCTCGGCGTACAGCAGCGTCAACCGGGCGACGCGCAGGTTGCCGATGATCCGCTTGATGTCGGCTTCACGACCGAAGAAGAACGCAGACTGGCGCTCGGTGAAGTTACCGAGCCCGACGTAGGGGCTCCCGGGCAACCGGGGCGTGTCCGCGGGCGCGGTCACGGTCCCGCCGCCGTGCGGGAAGCGACGAGTTGCGCTCGGAGCTCATCGACGTAAGTACTGAGCGGGCGCTGGAGTGCGTACACGTCGAGCTTGTGCCAGAAGCGTTCCTCGACGCTGTCGAAGCTCGGCGCGACGGCCCACGAGTTGTCGATGTGCCCTTCCCAGACCCGCTGGAGGAGTACTCGCCAGTTCCAGTCGCGAACTTGCTGGCCGAGGAAGAGCACGTGGCTGCGCCTCATCTTGAAGAGCAGCTGGTTCGGTATGAGCGACACGATCTCGTTGCTGCTCAGGTAGTCGATGTAGTCGTTCTCGGTGATGACGTAGTTGTCGTCCCCGGTGAGCGCGGTGACCGCGCCGTGCACCTTGACGATCGTGGTGCGGTGCACCGTTCCATCGACGACGTCGATCGGGAAGCTCTCGTAGCGATTCGGTATCGTGATCGTGATCGGTTGCTTGTCCGTCCAGTTCTCGCAGTCGCGCTTGCTCACCCAGGCTCCGTCCCACGGGAGGTGCGAGAACTTGCCGCGATCGCGACCCGTCGCCATGTAGACCGCGATGTCGTAGGGCACTCCGATGGTGTCGAACGCGCGCTCTAGGGCGTCGTCGTAGTTCGTCGTGACGATCAGCTGGCCGGATTGGCGTGAAACCGGCGCGAGGAGGTTGGGCAGCTCGGCGAGGAAGCGGTGGACGCGGTTCGGCGCGTGGTGCGCGGTGAAGATGCGGCGAAGCGCGTCGTACAGATCCCGTTCGCCGCGGACCGAGCTCACGTATTGCGAAACCTGCGCGAGGTCGGCCGCCTCGACACCGTACTTGAACTCCGTTGCCAGATAGGCGGCGAGCTCGTCGCCGTCCGGGAGCGAGTCCGAGCCCTCGTGCCACGGGTCCGTGCGCTCGGACGCGTTGACGAGCGAGCCGAGCACCACGATCACGTTCCCTTCGACGAGCGCGTCTCCCACGACGCCGTAGTGCGGATCAGTGGGCGGTGGACCAGGCGGATCGTCGGGGACTGCGTCCCGGGAACCATCGGGCGAGTACTCCTGGATGCGCCGGACGAGCTCGTTGACGTCGAGGTCAGCCTGGGTTCGCCGGTAGGGCGCGCTGTTGAGCCGCGCCAGGCGCCCGAGGCTGCGGGGCAGAATCCGGTCGTCGGGCATCGCAGTCTCGTCGACGAGCACCGGGATGACCTGGATCGAGGAGCCGCGCTGCAGGGCGGTCTCCACCTCGACCCTGACGTGGTCGACCTGTCCGTTCGCGACACCGAGCTGTTCGCGCTCGCGCATGATCCGAGCCCAGTCCGGTCCGATCACGGCGAGGAAGACATTGCACCCGACAACGCGCCGTTCGAGCTCGGCGACGAAGTCGTCGCCGGGAAGGAGGTCGATCACGTCGATGAAGACGTGATCCTCACCGAACTGCTGCGCGAGGTCTTCGTGCAGCTTGGATGCCGCCCACGCGGAGTCCTGGCGGCGATAGCTGATGAAGATGGTGGGTTGACTACGCGCGGGGGTTCCTTCGCTGGAAGGTGGCCGTTCCGTGCTCACCTGTGCCCCCTCCGCACTCGGTGTCGCCAGCCTCTGCATCCCGCGCCGAAAATCGATGATAACGGTGCCGGCCACGCAGTCAACGGCGGGCGCGGCTCCGTGGCCGATCCTCCCGTGGTTGCCGATCCTCCAATGGTTGTTGGTGCACGTACGCAGCTCGTGTGATCGGATCCTTAGGGCCGAGCAGCAGCGCGCGGCCACGTGTCCGTTCGAGCTCGAGCCGTCTCGCCAACCGCGTGTGCGGATCGGCGTACACGACGGCCGTCCGGTCGACACCCGCCCCTCGGGGCGCGACCGGTGTCACCGCGACCGCCGTGTTCGACTCGGGATCGATGACCCAGAGCACGTAGTCGTCGTGCTTGACGAGCTCGATGTCGGTGATGGGCGTGGGGTAGTGGTGCACGCCACCGTCGGGGTTGCTCTTGGGCAGGACCCCGACGTGCCGCGCGACCGGGAGCGGGACGCACGAGTTGAAGATCGAGTCGACCCAGCGCGCGATGTCGGCGGCGGTCTCGATCTCGTGGTCGAGGATCTCGCGGGCGTGCGCGTAGCCCATGCGTTCCATCTCGGGCACCGTCAGGGGGAACGCGGCGCAGAGCCGCTGCGCGTTGACGCGGAGCCGATCGACCTTCGCCGGATCGGCACAGAACTGCGCGCTCCACTCGATTCCCGCCTCGTTGCGCAGGAGGAGCCAGCCCTGCTCGTCGAAGACGAACAGCGATCCACCGTGGTGCATCTGCAGGGTGCCGGCGCCGTAGAACGGCGGGTCCGCCATGGCCTTGAGGATCTTCTTCGCCAAGGCTTTCGCCCGGCGGAACTCGGCGCTCTCACTCCGTTGCGGGTGCCCTTCGACGTTGACCGTCCACGGGACGTCCTCGCCTTCGGTGTGTGGGCCGACCGCGCGTGAGCTCGACGCCATGTCATCCCTCCCCTGGCGGTGCCACATCAGCGGCCGGATTCCAACCCGAGCCGCCCGAACGACCGTAGACCCAATCGTCGACGGCGCGCGCGACCATCGGGAGGCGATTGTGTCCGACGCCACCACGCGTGAGACTTCGTTCGTGTCGACCGACGGAGCCGGCGAGCACCACGACACCGCGACGTTCGGGTCGGCGCTCCTGGAGGAGGAAGCGCGTCGGCGGGTCGAGCTCGACGCCGCGGACCCGTCCGACGCTCAGGCCCGGCCGCTCCCCGGCGTGGGCGACGGCGCCGCCGACCGCGCGCTCGACCACGCCGGGCGCGTCCTGCTCGTGACGGTCGGAGCGATGTGGGCCCTCGGGTTCACGATCCTCTCGATGGCCGCGCTGCTCGCGCTGAGGATCGCCCATCAGTACGACTTCAGCTTGCGGTTCCTCGTGTGGATCGCGATCTTCCCCGGCCTCTCGATCGTGCTCGCATCGCAGCCGCTCGGGAACCTGGTCGACCGGCCCGCCACCAACCGTCCGCGCGTGATGCGGTGGATGCTCGTGGTGTCGGTCGTGGCCCTGGTGCTCTCGGGCGCCGCGTTCTACCGCTGGGAGTTCCTCGGCGTGCTCGCGTTCACGGGCGCGGGCGTGCTCGCGACGGTGCCGGCGCAATGCTCGCTCCTCGCCGACACGTTCCCGATCCGCGCGCGGCCGCGTGTGTTCGCCGCGTACGTCGGGATCGGCGCCGCCGGGTTCGTGTTGGGCCCCCTGCTCGGTGCCCTCACCACGCTGCTCCTCGACGACGCGGCCGCGTGGCGGGCGGACTTCTTCGTCATCGCGGCCCTCGTCGCCGTCCTCGCGGTTCTCGTCGGACGGCTTCCCGACGCCCCCCGCGGGCGGCCGGAGGTAAAGGCGGTGTTCCACGACGGCCGCGACCTCGGCGACGAGCACCTCTCGACCCGGCACGCGCTGGCGCGGTTCCGGCAGATCGCGACCCTCCGGTTCATGACCGTCGGGGTGCTCGTCATGGGGCTCGGCTTCATCGGGTGGTCGCTGTGGCTCGATCTCTGGCTGGCGGGTCACTTCGGGCTGCGCGCCGCCGACCGTGGATACCTGATGGCCCTCATGGCGCTCCCGGCGGTGCTGCTCGCCCCGGTGGTCGGACGAGCGGCCGGACGTGCCTTCCGCGCCGCTCCGCGTCGGGCGGCACGGCTGTCGGCGTCCCTGCTCCTCGGCCTCAATCTGGTGGTCGTCGGCTGGTGGACCCACAGCGCGGCGGCGACCGTCGTCGTGAGCGCCGTCGGCTTCGCGTGCGTCGTGGGCGCCATCGGCTCGATCCTGCCGGTCGCGCTCGCGGTGATCCCCCCGCAGACCCGCGCGCAGGGCTTCGGCGCGTTCATCAATTCACTGTTCATCGGCGCCTTCGTCGTCGCCGCGCCCATCGTGGACTTCTGGCCCGAGCTCGCGCGCCAGCACACTGCGCTGTCGATCTTCGTCCCGCTCGTCACGGTCCTCGGCGCCGGGTTGATGCTCTACGGCGCCCGGTTCGTCGACGGCGACATGCGGAGGCTGGTCGAGGAGCTCGAGGAGGAGCGCCGACGCACCGACGAGGCGGCCTCGGGCGCCGAGCCGCCACTGCTCCAGGTCCGCAACCTCGACTTCGGCTACGGCGCGGTGCAGGTGCTGTTCGGGATCGACATCGAGGTCCACCGCGGCGAGACGCTCGCGGTCCTGGGCACCAACGGTGCCGGCAAGTCCACGCTCCTGCGCGTCATCAGCGGTCTCGAGCTCCCCGACCGCGGTGTCGTCCGCTTCGACGGCGCCACGATCACGTACCTGCCGGCCGAGGCGCGCGCCCGCGAGGGGATCGTCCAGGTCAGAGGGGCCGACGTGTTCCCCGACCTGTCCGTCCGCGACAACCTGCGGGCCGCCCTCGCCGGGCAGCGGTGCCCGAAGCGCGAGTGGGCGCGCCGGATCGCCGCCGTGTTCGACGTGCTGCCCGCGCTGCGTGCCCGCGCCCACCAGCAGGCGTCGCTCCTCTCGGGAGGCGAGCAGCAGATGCTCGCGCTCGGCTGCGCGCTCCTGTTCGAACCGCGGCTGCTGCTCATCGACGAGCTCTCGCTCGGGCTCGCGCCGCTCGTCGTGCAGTCCCTGCTCGGCGTGATCGAGCGACTGCAGGAGCAGGGGCAGACCCTCGTCGTGGTGGAGCAGTCGCTCAACATCGCGTCCGCGATCGCGGACCGGGTGGTGTTCATCGAGAAGGGCCGCATCCGCTTCGACGGCCCCGCGAACGAGCTCGCCGCCCGCGACGACCTGGCGCGCGCGGTGTTCCTGGGTGGCGACCGCCCCTGAGGCGTCCCCGCTGGGGCGCGGCTACTGCTTGGCGACGAAGAAGGTCCCCGTGATCTGCTTGCCGCCCTTGTCGTACCCGGGTTGGGGTACGAGGCAGATGCGGTAGTTCACGGGATCGGCCGGGAGCGACGGATGCGCGCACGGGTACTCGGCCTTGTTGAGCACCTGCGTGTACTGCACCTTGGTGGGCACCCGGTTGACGATCTGGTTGGGCCGGGGCGTCGGCGAGCCCTTGGCGGCGACGTTGTCGACGTACGGGAGCTGCTCGAACGCCTTGATCGCGCGCTGCTGCGTGAGGTTCGGTCCCGCGTTGTAGAACGCGCGTGCCAGGGTCCGGTAGAGCCCGCAGATGACGCCCACGGTGCCGTAGGGATCGCGCGCGAACGCCGGCGGAGCCGGTTGCGGGAGATCCTCCTGCGCGATGGTGGTGTTGGCGTCGTAGTCCTTGTTGCACATCGTCGTGAACGCGCCTTCGGTGGCGCCGACGCGCCAGTCCTGCTGCCCGGCGGCGGTGAAGCCGTACACCTTCATGTCGTTGATGAGCTTCGCTCCGTCGGTACCGCCGACGATGCGGCTCAGGTCGATGACCGAGTCGTACTGGGCGTCGAGGTTGTACAGCGTCATGCTCTGGTCGAGCCCCTGGTTCCGGAGCTC
The DNA here is from genome assembly GCA_964505725.1 of uncultured Bifidobacteriaceae bacterium. GTDB lineage: Bacteria > Actinomycetota > Acidimicrobiia > IMCC26256 > DASPTH01 > CAVRJC01. Next base: position 97,058 of record CAZDJK010000047.1, read on the forward strand.
CTTCGTGAACGCGGAGAACCGGAACGTGTTGCCGCCGGCGCTGCCGGTAATGACGACGTCCACCCCGTTCTGCTTCAGCTGCTGCACCAGGAGCGGGTACTGCGACGAGATGTCACCGGACGGATCCGGTGTCAACGGATCCGCCATCACGACGTCGACGCCTTTGGCCTTCAGCAGATCGGTCACGTTCTGCTTGATGAGGTCCTGTCCGGTGGTGAACGTCGGGTAGATCACCGCGACCTTCTTGCCCTTGAGCCGGCCGCTCTTGATGAGCTCGAGCATGGGCGCCTGGTAGAGCGCGACCTCGCTCGTCTCGCCGAAGAGGATGTTCCGTCCCTGCGCGGTCTTCAGGTACTGCGTCGACGTCGTGAGACCGTTGAGCAGGAGCGTCTTGTGGTCGTCGGTGATGCACTGCGGCTGCGGGAACCCCGTCCACGAGATCACGATGAACGCCTTGTCGTCCTCGGTCGCCTTGATGCAGTCCGACTGGGCGTTCGCGGCGGTGCCGGCCGCATCACCCGCGCCCTGCTCCTGGATGACGGTCACGTCGAGCTGGCGACCGTTGATCCCGCCGCAGTCGTTGACCATCTTCCCGAACGTCTGGAGCATGTCGACCTCGTCGCCGAGGTTGAAGCGGAAGCCCTGTGGGGAGTCGCCGGGGCGCAACGGCGCCTCGATCGCCACCACCGAGATGGAATTCGCGGTGACGCCGGGAGCCGTCGCCTTGAGCCCGGTGTGCCGGGCCGTGTCCTTGGTGCAGAACTGCGTGGCCGAGGTGAAGGGCGACGACGAGGGGTCGGGCGTGACCGACGGCGCCGCGGCGCGGGCCGCCCCGGTGCCGAGCACCCCGGTCAGCCCGGCGCCCGTCGCGACGATCGTGAGTCCGACCAGGGCACGACGCACACGATGCATGGCTTCCCCCGAAGACCGCGTCTCGTGGGTGGAGTGTCACACGACCGGGGCAATCCGACAACCGCACCCCGGCGTACAGTTCCCGGGCGCTCGGGCCGGACCCGAGCACACGAGGGCGGCTCCCATGATCCAGGTGCACGGATGGGACATCTCGCTGCAGATGCTCCTGACCGGCGCCGTGGTCGGGCTGTCCTACAGCGCGATCGCGGCCGGCATCGTCCTCGTATTCCGGGCGAGCGGGGTCATCAACTTCGCGGTCGTGGCGTTCGGCGCGGTCGCGCTCGGCGCGTTCGGGCTCCTGTTCGAGCACGGCTGGACCCTCTGGCCGTGCCTGCTGGTCGCGGTGCCGTTCGCGGCGCTGGTCGCGATGCTCCTCGAGGTCGTCGTCATCCGCCGGCTCGCCGACGCGCCGCGTCTCGTGCTGTTGATGGCCACGATCGGGATCGCGCAGCTGCTCGGCTCGACGGTGCTGCTCTTCGCGGAGCTGCTGCCCGCGGTGCCTCCGGGCGGCGACTTCCCGACTCTCGTGCCGTCGGGCTGGAGCTGGCAGGTCACCGGCTCCCTGCTCGTGACGGCCCGCGAGCTCAGCGTGTTGATCGCGATCCCGGTCCTCGTCGTGGTCCTCGCGGTGTTCATGACCCGGACGCGCCTCGGGCTCATGGTGCGGGCGGCGGCCTCCAACCCCGACAAGTCGCGCCTGGTCGGGATCTCGGTCGCGCGCGCCTCGACCACGGTGTGGGGGATCGCGGCCGCGTTCACCGCGATCACGATCATCGCGCTCGCGGCGGTGCAGTTCGTGACGCCGCTCGGCGCGGCGAACGGGACCGCCGAGCTCACGCTCGGCTACCCCGTGCTGGTCAAGGCGCTCCTCGTCGCGTTGATCGCGCGCATGCGGATCCTCTGGCTCACCATTCCCGCCGGGATCGCGGTCGGGATCGTCGAGGTCGTCTTCCAGCAGAACGTGCACGGGATCGACGCCAACGTGTTCGCGTTGTGGCTCTTCGTCGCTACGCTCGTCGTGGTCCTTCTGCTGGGGCGCGGTGCCCGCCCCGAGTCGCGCACCGAGAGCTCGTGGAAGCTCGCGGGGCGGGTCGAGCCGCTGCCGGAGTCGCTCCGCGGCGTCTGGGTGCTGCGCCGGCTGCCGCGTATCGGCCTCGTGAGCGTGCTGGCGGTGTTCGCGCTCATCCCGCTCGTGGCACGGGAAGCGTCCCAGTCGTTCCTCTGGACCCGCGTCGTGATCTTCGCGATCGCGGCGTCGTCGCTCACCGTCCTGAGCGGCTGGGCCGGTCAGCTCTCGCTCGGCCAGTTCGGGTTCTCGGCCATCGGCGGGCTGGTGACGGTCCGGCTCGTCGGCGCCGGGTGGTTCGGCGTCCACAACGTCCCGTGGGGCGTCGCGGTGGCCCTCGGCGTGCTCGTCGGTGCTGCGGTCGCGGTGCTCATCGGCCTCCCCGCGCTGCGGATCCCCGGCCTGTACCTCGCGGTCACGACCCTCGCGTTCGCCGTGTTCGTGGAGAACTGGCTGGTGACCCGACGCTGGCTCGGCGTCGACCAGTTCACCGGGTCGCTTCCCGCGCTCCAGAAGCCCGACACCGGCGTCGTCGACTTCTCGTCGCGACGCTCCTACTACTACCTGTGCCTCTTCTTCCTGGTGGTGTGCCTCGCGGTGCTCGCGCAGATCCGCCGCTCGGGGGTCGGCCGCGCGATCATCGCCGTGCGCGACAACGAGCGCGCCGCCGAGGCGATGACGGTGTCGACGACGCGCGCCAAGCTCGTCGCGTTCGGGGTGTCGGGCGGCATCGCCGCGCTCGCCGGCGCGCTGTACGTGACGTCGCTGCCGACCAACACGCCCGCCACGACCTTCGCGACCGCGGAGTCGGTGGCGCTGGTCGCGATCGCGGTGATCGGCGGGCTCGGATCGATCGTGGGCCCGCTCCTCGGCGCCGCGTGGGTCCTCGGGCTCCCGACGCTGTTCCCCGACTTCGCCGCGGGACCGTTGCTCGTGTCGGCGGCGGGCCTGCTCGTGCTGCTGCTGTTCTTCCCCGGGGGCTTCGTCGAGCTCGCGTACCGGCTCCGGGACGCGGTCGCCGACCGCGCCGCGCGCGCGTCGCCGTCCGCACCTGCACGCGCCCCGGGAGGGGTGGCGGTGCGCACGCCGGTGGTGACCACGCCGCTCGACGCTCGGGAGGCGGCGCTCGCCGACTGGCTCGTGGTCGACGACCTGTCGGTCCGCTTCGGCGGACGGGTCGCGGTGAACCACGCCAGCATCCACCTCGCGCCGGGGGAGATCGTCGGCCTCATCGGGACCAACGGGGCCGGGAAGTCGACCCTGATGAACGCGATCAGCGGCTTCGTCCCCTCGACCGGCAGGGTCGAGCTGCTCGGCCGGGACGTCACCGGATCGGCGCCGTACCGCCGCCACCGGCTCGGCCTCGGCCGGGGCTTCCAGGCCGCCCGGCTCTACGACGACCTCACCGTCCGCGAGACGGTGCTGGTCGCGCTCGAAGCGAGGGAGCGGTCCCCCCTCGTGCCCTCCCTCTTCGGTCTGCCGCCCTCGCCGGCGATCGAACGGCGCAAGCAGGCAGCAGCGTCCGAGATCCTCCACTACGTCGGGCTCGACCGGTTCTCCGACCGGTTCGTCTCGAATCTCTCGACCGGTACCCGCCGTGTGACCGAGCTCGCGTGCCAGCTGGCACTCGGCGCGCGCGTGCTGTTGCTCGACGAACCGACCGCAGGGCTCGCGCAGCGGGAGACCGAGGCGTTCGGTCCGCTGGTCGGCCGGATCCGCGCCGAGCTCGACGGCTCGGTGCTGCTGATCGAGCACGACATGCCGCTCGTCATGAGCGTGAGCGACCGCGTGTACTGCCTCGAGGCCGGCAGCGTCATCGCGGAGGGGTCCCCCGAGCAGGTTCGCCACGACCCGAAGGTGGTCGCCAGTTACCTGGGTACCGACGTGCGCAGCATCCAGCGATCGGGGGCGGTCCCTTGAGGACCGCGCCCGGCGTGCGTGCAGTGGCGTCGCGGCGTACGCGCCACACCGGGCGCGCTGGCGCGCCGCGAGGGCTTCGCACGAGGATGCGGCGGTGAAGTTCAGCGTCTGGATGCGAGCGAACGATCCGTGGCCCGCGCTCGCGGAGGAGGCGCGCCACGTGGACGCGAGCGGGTGGGACGGGATCTGGATCGCCGACCACTTCATGCCCCGCGACGGTCGCCCGGCGACCGGTCCGCGGGAGACGTGGGCGATGATCGCCGCGCTCGCGGCGGTGACCGAGCGCGTGCGGCTCGGACCCCTGGTGTGCGGCAACACCTACCGCCACCCCGCGGTGCTCGCGAACTCGGCGGCGACGGTCGACGTGATCAGCGGGGGGAGGGTGGTGCTCGGCCTCGGCGCCGGATGGCAGGAGAACGAGCACGACGCGTACGGGATCCCGCTGCCGCCGGTCAAGGAGCGCCTCGACCGGCTCGAGGAGGCGTGCCAGGTGGTGAAGGCGGTCACCGGCGCCGAGCCCGGCACCTTCCGCGGCCGGTACTACGAGGTGGTCGACGCCTTCACCGGGGCGCGCCCCGCGCAGCAGCCCCTTCCGCTCCTGCTCGGCGGGGGCGGCGAGCAGCGGTCGATGCGGATCGCGGCGCGCCACGCCGACGCGTGGAACACGTGGGGCGGGCCCGAGGTCATGCGCCGCAAGCGCGAGGTCCTGGACCGGCACTGCGAGGAGGCCGGGCGCGACCCGGCGGCGGTCGCGCGGAGCTGCCAGCTCGTCTTCGGGTTCGAGGACGACCCGGGCGCGCCGCAGGGGATGCCGAGCCAATCGGGCACCCCCGCCGCGCTCCAGGCGACCATGCAGGAGTACGCCGACGCCGGGGTGGACGAGGTGATCGTGCCCGACTGGGGATGGGGCACCGGCCGGCAGCGCCTCGACCGCCTCGACCGCTTCCTCGCCGAGGTGGCGGCCCCTTTCCACCACCGCAATTGAGCTGCGCGCGCAGCGCGGCGTGGAGCTGATCGGACTCGAACCGACGGCCTCCTCCATGCCATGGAGGCGCTCTACCAACTGAGCTACAGCCCCGAGAGCAGGCCACGATACCAGCGCGCTCCCCGTGGGCTCCCCGCGCCGCGCGCGCTGAGGTCGGGTACGCGGTGCGGGTCGGTGCCCGATACACGAGCGGACGCGACGCGGCCCGGAAGTACGCTCGCCCCTCATGAGCGAACCCGCACGCGCCGCGGTCGACGCACCGAAGTACCGGTACTCGGCAGGCCTCGCGGGCGAGATCGAGGCCAAGTGGCAGGAGCGGTGGGAGGCCGACCACGTCTTCTGGGCACCCAACCCGGCCGGGCCGCTGCGCGACGGGTTCGACGCGGTGGCCGGCCGCCGCAAGCTCTACGTCCTCGACATGTTCCCGTACCCGAGCGGCGCGGGCCTGCACGTGGGCCATCCTCTCGGGTACATCGGGACCGACGTGTACGCGCGGTTCATGCGCATGACCGGTCACAACGTGCTGCACGCGATGGGCTACGACGCCTTCGGCCTGCCCGCCGAGCAGTACGCGGTGCAGACCGGGCAGCACCCGCGGATCACCACGGAGGCGAACATCGCCAACATGCGGCGGCAGCTCCGTGCGCTCGGCCTCGGCCACGACTCCCGGCGCAGCATCGCCACCACCGACGTGCAGTACTACCGGTGGACCCAGTGGATCTTCCTGCAGATCTTCGAATCGTGGTACGACGAGCGCGAGGATCGTGCGCGTCCGATCACGGAGCTGGTCGCCGAGCTCGAATCGGGTCGACGCGACCCGGTGGGCGACGCCAACCCCGACGCGCGGCCCTGGGCCGAGCTCGACCGCGCGACGCGCGGCGCGTTCGTCGACTCGTACCGGCTCGCCTACGTCGACGACGCGCTCGTCAACTGGTGTCCCGCGCTCGGCACCGTGCTCGCCAACGAGGAGGTCACCGCCGACGGGCGGAGCGACCGCGGCAACCACCCGGTGTTCCGGCGACCGTTGCGACAGTGGATGCTACGTATCACCGCGTACGCGGACCGTCTCCTCGCCGATCTCGACCTGCTCGATTGGCCCGAGCCGATCAAGCTGATGCAGCGCAACTGGATCGGCCGCAGTGAGGGCGCGTCGGTGCGGTTCCCGGTGGAGGAGCACGCCGATGTCGACATCGAGGTGTTCACCACCCGGCACGACACCCTCTTCGGCGCCACGTACATGGTGCTCGCGCCCGAGCACCCGCTCGTCGACGTGATCGTCCCCGACCAGTGGCCCCAGGACTCGCCCTTCGAGTGGCGGGGCACCTTCGGGCTCGACCGGTCGCCTGTGGAGGCGGTCGCCGCGTACCGCGAGTTCGCGTCCGCCAAGACCGACTTCGAGCGTCAGTCCGAGGGGCGCCAGAAGACCGGCGTGTTCATCGGTGCGTTCGCCAAGAACCCCGCGAGCGGCTGGAACGTGCCGGTGTTCGTCGCCGACTACGTGCTCATGGGGTATGGCACGGGGGCGATCATGGCGGTGCCCGCCCACGACCAGCGCGACTTCGAGTTCGCGCGCGAGTTCTCGCTCCCGATCGTCGGCGTGGTGCAGCCACCCGACCGCTGGCTGCGGGAACACGGCGTCGACGTCGACACTCCGGCGGACGAGTGGCCGGTTGCATACGGCGGCGACGGCGTGAACATGCGGTCGGCGAACGACGGTGTCTCGCTCGACGGCCTGGCGACCGCGGCGGCGAAGGCGCGCATCGGCGCGTGGCTGGAGGCCACGAGAACCGGCAGGCCCGCCGTCACCTACAAGCTCCGCGACTGGCTGTTCAGCCGCCAGCGCTACTGGGGCGAGCCCTTCCCCGTCGTCTACGACGACGACGACCGTCCGCGTGCGCTGCCGGAGTCGATGCTGCCGGTGGAGCTCCCCGAGATCACCGACTTCGAGCCGCGCATCCTGGCCGACGACGACACGTCGCTGCCGGAGCCTCCGCTCGCACGCGCGTCGCAATGGGTGGAGGTGGAGCTCGACCTGGGCGGCGGCCCGAAGGTGTACCGGCGCGAGACCAACACCATGCCGCAGTGGGCGGGATCGTGCTGGTACTACCTGCGCTACCTCGACCCGACCAACGAGAACGAGCTCGTCGAGCCGGCGGTGGAGCGCTACTGGATGGTCGGCGACGGCGCACCCGACGCGGGCGGCGTCGACCTCTACGTGGGCGGCGCCGAGCACGCGGTGCTGCACCTCCTGTACGCGCGCTTCTGGCACAAGGTGCTCTACGACCTGGGCCACGTGTCCACGCCCGAGCCGTTCCACCGCCTGTACAACCAGGGCACGATCACCGCGGCCGCCTACACCGACGCGCGCGGCTCGTACGTCGAAGCCGCCGACGTCGTCGAGCGCGAGGGCGGGTACGTCTACGAGGGCGAGCCCGTGGAGCGCCACGACGGCAAGATGGGGAAGAGCTTGAAGAACGCGGTGGCGCCCGACGACATCTACCGCGACTACGGCGGCGACACGCTGCGCCTGTACGAGATGTTCATGGGGCCGCTCGACGCCAGCCGCCCGTGGAGCACCGCCGACATCGTGGGCGTGTTCAAGCTCCTCCAACGCCTCTGGCGCAACCTCGTCGACGAGGAGACCGGCGAACTGCTCGTCGGCGACGAGCCGGCGAGCACCGCCACGCGCCGGGTGCTGCACCGCACCATCGCCGCGGTCCGCACCGGGATGGGCGAGCTTCGCTTCAACACCGCGATCGCGCGGATCTTCGAGCTGACCAACCACCTGATCCAGGAGTACCCGAGCCCCGCCCCGACGCCGCGCGAGGTCGCCGAGCCGCTGGTGCTGATGACCGCCCCGCTCACGCCGCACGTCGCCGAGGAGCTGTGGGAGCGCCTCGGCCACTCGGAGTCGCTCACGTGGCACGCGTTTCCCGAGGCCGACCCCGCGCTCCTGGTGGACGAGATGGTCGAGGTCCCGGTGCAGGTGAACGGCAAGGTGCGCGCGGTCGTCACCGTCCCGACGGGCGCTAGCGACGACGAGCACGAGCGCGCCGCGCGCGCGGAGCCGCGCGTCGCCGCCCTGCTGGCGGACGCCACGGTGCGGAAGGTCGTGGTGGTGCCCGGCCGCATGGTCAACTTCGTCGTCGGCTGACACCGGCCCTTCCGATCGCGGAGCGCGCTCGGTAGGCTGACGCCGCTTCCTCCTCGCTTCCCCGCGATGTCGCGCGCACGCGGAGGTGAGCGATGACCGATACCCGCCAGTCCTCGACGCGTCCCGGAGGCGACCCCGAGTTCTGGGAACGGCGGTTCCACGACGAGCGTCGGCGCACGCGCCGAGGCGGGCCGCCGGGTGCGCGGGAGCTCCCGCCCCGGCCCACCTACGGCACCCGGCGTCGTGACGGCCTCGTCACGCGCCTGCGCGACCTCGCCGACCGGTGGCGGGGCGACGCGCGGATCGGCATCTCGGTCCTGCTGCTGGTGGCGCTGGCGGCCGGCGTGACGTGGTACCTGATCGGCGCCGGCCGCGGACCGAGCGCCCCGCCCGCGCGCACGCACGTGGCGTCGCACACGACCCGCGCTGCACCGACGACGTCGGCGTCGGCGTCGGCCGCGCCGACCTCGGGGGCGTCGACCTCGGGGGCGCCGACCTCGGGGGCGGAGGAGACCACCGGCACCGCCGCCGCAGGGGCGAAGGCGGGTGACCATGCCGCGAAGGTGGTGGTGCACGTCGCCGGCGCGGTCGCGCATCCGGGCGTCGTCGAGCTGGCACCGAACACGCGCGTCATCGACGCGGTCGAGGCCGTAGGGGGCGCGTTGCCCGACGCCGACCTCGACCGGCTCAACCTCGCCGCCCGCATCTCCGACGGCGAGCGAGTGTTCGTGGCCAAGGTCGGCCAGGCGGATCCGGGAGTCGAGGGCGACGCGGCGGCGGGCACGGCTGGGGGAGGGACGACCGGCGGCAAGGTCGACCTCAACACCGCTACCGAGGCGCAGCTCGAGGCGCTTCCGGGGATCGGCCCGACGTTCGCGCAGGCGATCATCGCCGAGCGCCAGCGGCGCGGAGGCTTCCGCTCCGTCGGCGACCTGCGCACCGTCCGCGGCATCGGCGACAAGCGCTTCGCCGAGCTGCAGCCGCTGGTCACCGTGTGAGGAGCCGGCCGCCCCTCGGCGCGCTCCTCGTGCTCGGCGCGGTGATCGCGGGGATCCTCGCCGGACAGGCCGAAGGCGCGGGCCGAGCCGGCGCCGCCGTGCTGGTGGCGCCGCTCGGCATCGCGACGGCCGCGCTCGCGCGACGGCGCGCGGCGCGCGTGGTCGTGGCGGTGCTCGCGTTCGGTCTCCTCGGCGCCGCAGTCACCCAGCGCGCCCTGCACGGGCTGGTGCGGTCGCCGCTCGCGCATCCGGTCGCCGAGCTCGCCGACGTGAGCCTGCGCGGCACCCTCGTCGAGGACCCAGCCGAGTCCCGGTGGGAGACCCGGGTGCTCGTCCGGGCGCGCGCCTTCCGCGAGATCCACGGCGGGTGGCGCGACGCGGGTGGCCGTCGGGTGCTCGTCGAGGGTTCGGGCGACGCGGCGGTGCCGCTGCGGGTCCTCGAGGCCGGCGACGGCGTCACCCTGGACGGGTGGCTGGGCCCGCTCGAGGGCTTCGACGCGCAGGATCGGTGGCGCCACGCGGTGGGCGTGCTGCACACGTCCGCGCTCGTCGCCCTCCGCGACCCGACGTCGCCGCTGCAGCGCGTCGCGGAGGACGCGCGCGGGCTCGTGCTCGCGGGTGCCGGACGCCTCGCGCCGGTCGACCGCGCGCTGCTCGGCGGGTTCCTCGTCGGCGACACGCGCGGCCTGCCGGACGCGCTCGTCGAGCAGTTCCGCGACGCGGGGCTCACCCACCTGTTGGTCGTGTCGGGCGAGAACGTCGCGTTCGTGCTCGCGCTGTTCGCACCGCTGCTCCGGCGGCTCGGCCTCCGGGGGAGGCTGGTGGGCGGGCTGGCGGTCCTCGTCCTCTTCGGCACCATGACCCGATGGGAGCCGTCGGTCCTCCGCGCCGTCGCGATGGCCGCCATCGCGCTCGTGGCCGGCTTCCTCGGCCGGCCCACCGAAGGACTGCGCACGCTGGTGCTCGCGGCGACGGTGCTCCTGCTCGCGGATCCGTTCCTCCTCCACTCGGTGGGCTTCGGCCTGTCGTGCGGCGCCAGCCTCGGGATCGCGGTCCTCGCCCGGCCGCTGGCGCGGCGGCTCCCCGGGCCCGCGTTCCTGCGCGACACGCTCTCGGTGACGACGGCTGCGCAGCTGGGTGTCGCGCCGGTGCTCATCCCCGTGTTCGGCTCGATCCCCCTCGTCGCGTTGCCGGCCAACCTGGTCGCGATGCCGCTGGCGGCGCCGCTCACGATGTGCGGTCTCGCGGGCAGCGTCGTCGGTGGTCTCGTCGGCCGCCACGCGACGCAGCTCGCGGGCGCGCTCTTGCTGCCGAGCGTCGCGCTGTTGCGGGCTCTGACCGGAATCGCCCGCGTCGCGGCACAGGTTCCGGTCGCGGTCGACGGGCGCAGCGTCTGGGCCATCGCGGGGCTCTGCGCCCTCGCGACCTCGGCGCGCCTCGCGCGTAACCTCCGACGCGATGGGCGCGCGGACGTGGCGGTACCGGCTGGGTGACGTGGTCCACGACCTGACGAGCAGGACGCTCGTGATGGGCATCCTCAACCGCACGCCCGATTCGTTCTTCGACGCCGGCGCCACCTTCTCGCTCGACGCCCTGCTCGCCCGGGCCGACGAGCTGGTCACCCAGGGCGCCGACGTGCTCGACGTGGGCGGGGTGAAGGCCGGTCCCGGCCCCGAGGTGAGCGAGGCCGAGGAGCTCGACCGCGTGGTCGCCCCGATCGAGGCGCTCCACCGCCGCTTCGACGTCGCGATCTCGTGCGACACCTGGCGCGCCGGGGTGCTCGACGCCGCCTGCAGCGCTGGCGCGGTCGTCGGCAATGACATCAGCGGCTTCGCAGACCCCGACTACGTGACCGTCGCGGCCGAGCACCGGGCCTCCGTCGTCGCGACCCACATCCGCCTCCGCCCGCGGGTGCCCGACCCGGAGCCCCGCTACGACGACCTTCTCGGGGAGGTGCGCGCGTTCCTGCGCGATCGGGCCGGGCGTGCGCGCGCCGCGGGGCTCGCGCCCGAGCAGATCGCAATCGACGCCGGGCTCGACCTCGGCAAGACGCCGGCCCAGAGCGCGGTGCTGCTGCGGGAGAGCGACGCGCTCGCCGACCTCGGGTACGCGTTGCTGCTGTCGGCATCGAACAAGCGCTACCTCGGCGAGCTGCTCGACCTCGGGATCGAGCACCGGCGTGCCGCCTCGTTGGCATCGGTCGCGTACGGCGTGGCGCACGGCTGCCGCATCGTGAGGGCGCACGACGTCGCGGGAACGGTGCAGGTCTGCCGCACCGTCGAGGCCATCATCGAGCACGGGCGGATCCGGTGAACCTCTACCTGGTTAAGGGCAACGACCCGCAGCTCCGTGACGCCGTCGTCGCCGACCTCGTCGACGAGCTCCTCGCCGGTGACGACCGCGCCCTCGCGCTGGAGGACCACACTGTGCCGGGGCGCGCCTCGTCGGGCGACGAGCCGGATCCAGGGGGTGGCGCAGAGCCACGCGAGGCAGTGGTCGCGTCCGCGCTCAACGCGCTCCAGAGCCCTCCGTTCATGACCGCGCGTCGCATCGTCGTCGTGCGGGAGGCGGGAGCGCTCACTGCAGGCGACGCGGCGGAATTCGTCCGGTACCTCGCCGACCCCCTCGACACCAGCGTCCTCGTGCTCGTGAGCGGCGGCGGGACGATCCCGGCCGCGCTGGTCAAGCAGCTCAAGGAGTCGCGCGCGGAGGAGCGCGCACCGGCGAGCGAGAAGACCGGCGACGTCCTCGGCGCCGCGACTCGCGACGCGAACCTGAAGCTGCGGCCCGACGCGGTGAAACTCGTGTCCGCGCACCTCGGCGAGGACGCAGGGCGCGTCGCCTCGCTCGTCGACGTGCTCGCGGCCGCCCATCCCGAGGGCGCCCAGCTCTCGGCGGCCGACGTGGAGCCCTACCTGGGCGAAGCCGGTGCCGTCCCGTCGTACCAGCTCACCAACGCGATCGAACGCGGCGACGCTGCGGGCGCGCTCGAGGTCCTCCAGCGGCTGCTCACGGTGTCGAGCCCGCGCCAGCCGCGCCCGATGCACCCGCTCCAGGTAATGGGCACGCTCACCAACCACTACCGGCGGTTGTTGCGCTGCGACGACCCTGCGATCCGCTCGCCCGGCGACGCGGTCGCCGCGCTCGGTGGGCGGATGTCGGAGTGGCAGGCGCGCAAGCTCATCGACCAGGCGCACGCGCTCGGCACCGACGGGATCCGTCAGGCGTTCGACCATCTCGCGCAGGCCGACCTCGACCTCAAGGGCGCGCGGGGCATCCCCGAGGACGCGGTGATGGAGGTGCTCGTCGTGCGCTTGGCGCGTCTCACCGCCCGGTCGGGAGTCCCGTCAGGGAGCGGTCGGCGCCGCTGACCGGCCCGGCCGGCGTCGGCGGGTCAGTGGGTCAGTCGGTGGCGCGGGCGGCGCGCTTCATGAGCCGCGACGTGCGCCGAGCGGCGGCGTTCTTGTGGATGCGGCCGTGCGCTGCCGCCTTGTCGAGCCGCTTCTGGGCGATGCGGACACCTTCGAGCGCGGTCTCGTCCCCGGCGTCGATCGCGGCGTTGGCGACCTTCACCCGGGTCTTGAGCTCCGACCGCAGCGCGAGGTTGCGCTGACGGCGCTTCTCGTTGGTGCGGTTCCGCTTGATCTGGCTCTTGATGTTCGCCATGGCGGGGAGCAGCGTAGCAAGCGGGGCTCCCGGCGCAGGCACGGGCGTGCCGGGAGCGCACGGGACCTGGCGGTGCGTCGGGGGCGCCGACCAGCCGCGAGAATGGACCGGTGAGCGGCCTGGAGCGGTACCGGTGCCTGTCGATCATTGCCCACGTCGACCACGGCAAGAGCACGCTCGCCGACCGCGTCCTCGAGCTGACGGGGGCGGTGGACCCCCGGGACATGCGGGCCCAGTACCTCGACTCGATGGACCTCGAGCGCGAGCGCGGCATCACCATCAAGGCCCAGAACGTGCGCCTCACGTGGAAGGACCACGTGCTCAACCTCATCGACACGCCGGGCCACGTCGATTTCGGGTACGAGGTGTCGCGCAGCCTCGCCGCGTGCGAGGGAGCGGTGCTCCTCGTCGACGCGTCGCAGGGGATCGAGGCTCAGACCCTCGCCAACTGCTACCTCGCGCTGGAGCACGACCTCGCGATCGTCGCGGCGCTGAACAAGATCGACCTCCCCGCCGCGGAGCCGGACCGGGTCGCGGGCGAGATCGAGCGCGTCCTCGGTATCCCGGCCGCCGAGATCCTGCGCATCTCGGCCAAGACGGGTGAGGGCGTGCCCGAGCTGCTCGACCGCATCGTCGCCGAGGTGCCGCCGCCGGGCGGCGATCCCGACGCGCCCCTCCAGGGTCTCATCTTCGACTCGCACTACGACACCTACCGCGGCGTCGTCAGCGCGATCCGAGTGTTCAACGGGACGCTCGCGAGCGGTGCCCGGCTTCGGTACCTGCAGGCGAAGGCCACCCACGACGCGGAGGAGATCGGCGTGCGCCTCCCCGCGCCCACGCCCGTCGCCGCCCTCGGCCCTGGTGAGGTCGGCTACCTGATCGCCGGGATCAAGGACGTCGGCGAGGCACGCGTCGGCGAGACGGTCACGCTCGCGTCCAACCCTGCGCCGCCGCTCGAGGGCTACCGCGACCCGAAACCAATGGTGTTCTGCGGCCTGTACCCGGTCGACGGCGACGAGTACGCCGACCTGCGCGAGGCGCTCGAGAAGCTCCGGCTCAACGACTCGTCCTTCACCTACGAGCCCGAGACGTCGGGCGCGCTCGGCTTCGGCTTCCGTTGCGGGTTCCTCGGTCTCCTGCACATGGAGATCGTGCGCGAGCGGCTCGAGCGCGAGTACGACCTGTCGCTCGTGGCGACGTCTCCCAACGTGGAGTACCGGGTGGAGCTCGTCGACGGCGGGGAGCAGATCGTCGACAACCCCTCGGAGATGCCACCGCCAAACCAGGTCGCCGGGATCGACGAGCCGTACGTGACCGTCACCGTCCTCACGCCCTCGGAGTACATCGGCGCGGTGATGGAGCTGTGCCGGCAGCGCCGCGGTGAGCAGAAGCGCATGGAGTACCTCTCCGAGGAGCGCGTGGAGCTCGTGTACGAGATCCCGCTCGCCGAGATCGTCATGGACTTCTTCGACCAGCTGAAGTCGCGCACCCGCGGCTACGCGAGCCTCGACTACGAGCCGGCGGGTTATCGCCGCTCGCAGCTCGCCAAGGTCGACGTGCTGCTCAACAGCGTGCCTGTCGACGCGTTCTCGACCATCGTCCATCGCGACAAGGCGTACGACTACGGCCGGCGTATGACGGAGAAGCTCCGGGAGCTGATCCCGCGCCAGCTCTTCGACGTGCCGATCCAGGCTGCGATCGGCGGGCGCATCATCGCGAGGGAGACGGTCAAGGCGAAGCGCAAGGACGTGATCGCCAAGTGCTACGGCGGTGACATCACCCGCAAGCGCAAGCTGCTCGAGCGCCAGAAGGAGGGCAAGAAGCGCATGAAGCAGATCGGGCGGGTCGAGGTCCCCCAGGAGGCGTTCGTCGCCGCGTTGCGCCTCGACGACTGACGCACGCCACCCTGACGCGAGCCACCCCTGCGCGCCGCCGCCGCTTTGATGGCCGTGAATACCGCTCACGCGTCGCCATGGCCGACAAAGCCGCCGTGCGCCGGTCGTGAGCGCCGCGACGGGCGCGTCGCGGTTTGCGCGATGCTCGACGCATGGCCGACCCGTCGCCGCTCCTGGGCGCCCAGGATTGGCGGGTCCTGGAGGTCGGCACGCGTCTCGGGGTCGCGGCGGCGGGGCTCGCGCTCGCGGCGATGGGCGCCGAGGTGGTCCAGGCCCGGTTGCGGGGCCGGTACCTCGCGCCCGAGGACGCCACTTACTACGACCGCGGCCGGCTCGTCGTCGAAGGCGACACCGATCTGAGCGCGCTCGGCCGGACCGCCGACGTGGTCCTGACCGACCTCGCTCCCGACGGGCTCGGCGCGCTCGGGCTCCCCACGGACGAAGCCGGGCTCGTGGGCGGCGAGGACCCGCAGGTGCTCGTGTCGATCCGGAGTCTCGGGCGCGACGGTCCCCACGCGGGCTTCCGGATGACGGACCTCACGGAGTGGGCGGCGGGAGGGCTCGCCAACGTCACCCGGCGCCCGCACCGCGACGACCCCGAGCGCTACGTGCCGGTGGTACCGCCGGGGTGCCAGCCCCAGGCGCTCGCCGGCATCGCGGCGGCCATCGGCGCGTTCGCCGGACGGCGATCGGCGCGCGCGCAGCGAGCGGGAGTGGTCGTCGACGTCTCGGTGCAGGAGGTCGTGGCGGCGACCCTGCACAGCGTCGTGCCCAACTTCGTGTGGAACCTGCACGTGCTCGGCCACCCGTCGTGGCCCACCACGTCGATGGGCTTCCTGCTCCCCGCGTCCGACGGGGACGTGTACATCCGCACCGTCGAGGCCCACCAGTGGGACAAGGTCGTGGCGTGGGTCGACGACCCGGCGCTGCACGCCATCGGCGCGACACCCGAGGAGCGGATGGCGAACCGCGACGTGATCGTGATGGTGCTGTCGCAGTGGTCGTCGTCGCAAAGACGGAACGACCTGCTCGAGGAGGGGCAGCGGCGGAAGGTGCCGATCGCGTTGCCGCGCTCGATCGACGACGTGCTCGCGTGGCAGCAGCTTCGTGCACGGGGCGCCTGGTGCACGGTCGAGCACTGCGGTACGCCGGCAGTGGTGCCGAGGATCCCGATGCTCGAGCCGCCGACCTGGCGGACGACACGCGCGACGACGGTCGCCGAGGTCGCCGACGTCTGGGGGTCGCGATGACGACGCCGGCGCCGCTCGAGGGCGTCCGCGTGCTCGACCTCGGCTGGACGTGGGCGGGTCCGTTCGCGGGCATGATCCTCGCCGATCTCGGTGCCGACGTGATCAAGATCGACTCCAAGGGCCGCGTCGACGTGCTGCGCTGGTCGGGCGCGTTCGCCGACGGCGTGCGCGACTACGAGCGCAGCGGCTACCACACCGCGTGCAACCGGGGGAAGCGCTCCGTGACCATCGACCTCAAGCATCCCGACGGGCGCGCGCTCGTGCTCGAGCTCGCGGCGCGGTGCGATCTCGCGATCGAGAACTTCCGTCCCGGCGTGCTCGACCGGCTCGACCTCGGGTGGGACGACCTGTCCGGCGCGAACCCCCGCCTCGTGATGATCTCGATGTCGGCCTACGGCGCGACCGGGCCCGAGCACGACTACGTCGCCTACGGCGACCACCTGCTCTACGCCTCGGGCATGGCGTCCGCGATGGGCGCGCCCGACGACCCCCCCACGCCGATCGGCACGTTCTACGGCGACCCGGTCGCCGGGATGTACGGCGCGCTCGCGCTGCTCGCCGCGCTGGAGGAGCGCGACCGCACCGGGGTGGGGAGACACCTCGAGTACGCGCAGGTAGAGGGTCTCCTCACCACGATCGCGGGCACGTTCGTGGCGCGCAGCACCGGCGCGCCGGTCGCACGCATGGTGGACAAGTCGGCGACGATGTCGCCCCACGGCTTCTACCGCTGCGCGGGTGACGACGCGTGGGTGGCGATCGCGGCGGAGGACGACGACACGTGGGCGCGCCTGCGCGATGTGCTCGCGGGCGCCGGCATCGTGACCCCGCGGTGGCGCACGCTCGACGAGCGCAAGCGGGACGAGGTGCAGCTCGACGCCGCGGTGTCGGAGCTCACCGCGACGCGCTCGCCGTGGCAGGTGACGACCGCCTGCCAGGCCGCAGGCGTGGCCGCCTACCCGCTCATGACATCGTCGCGGCTCCTGTGGGACCGGCACCTGCACGACCGGGGGTTCTTCGCGTGGGTGGAGCACCCGGTGCAGGGCCCGGGGCCGATCCCCGGCGTCACCTTGCGGGTCGGCGACGACGGCGCACGCGTGCGGGGAGCGGCGCCGCTCATGGGCGAGCACAATGAGGAGGTGTTCCGGGGCCTGCTCGGCCTCGGGGCGGACCGGTACGACGAGCTGGTCGCGTCGGGCGCGATCTACTGAGGAGTGCGGATGGCCATCTCATCCACCGAGGACCGGGCGACCGCCGAGCTCGACGCCGCGCTCCGCGACCTGCACGCCTGGCTCGAGGCCGCGTGGGACCCCGGCCTGACCCTGCGCGTGTGGTGGGAGCGCCTCGGCACCTCGGGCTGGGCGCAGCCGCACTGGCCCGCCGAGTGGTTCGGCCGCGGCCTCTCCCGCGCCGCGAGCGTCGCGGTCGCGGTCGCCATCCGCGAGTTCGGCGCGGTTCCCGCCCCGGCCGGGTTCGCCAACGGCATGGCCGGCCCCACCGTCATCGCGCACGGGACCGACGACCAGAAGCGGAGGCTCTTGCCGGGGATGGTCACCGGCGCCGACGCGTACTGCCAGCTCTTCAGCGAGCCCAACGCGGGGTCCGACCTCGCCGGGCTGCAGTGCCGCGCCGTGTGCGACGGCGACGAGTGGATCGTGCACGGCCAGAAGGTGTGGACCTCCGGAGGCCAGATCGCCGACAAGGCGATGCTGGTGGCGCGCACGAACATCGACGTGCCGAAGCACGCCGGCATCTCCTACTTCATCGTCGACATGCACCAGCCGGAGATCGAGATCCGGCCCCTGCGTGAGATGACCGGGCGCGCCTACTTCAACGAGGTGTTCCTCAACGGCGCCCGGATCCCGGCGCGCGATCTCATCGGCGGCGAAGGCGAGGGATGGACGGTCGCCAACACCACCCTGGCGTTCGAGCGCGCGTTGTCGAGCGGCGGCGGCGCCGCAGCCGGCGCGTCGCCCGGCACGGTCGCCGGCGACCTCGACCGGCGCGTCGGAGACTTCGTCGCGGGCGCGGGCGAGCCCGACCCCGATGCCGATCCCGAGGAGCCACCTGCGCGCGGATGGCAGCGGCTCGCGCGGCTCGCGCGCGAACGCGGCGTCGCCGACGATCCCGTCGTACGCGACCACATCGTGCGGCTGTTCCTGCTGGAGCGGGTGGTCGCCCTCACGGGCGAGCGCGCGCGGGCGCTACAACAGCAGGGCGGCGACCTCGCAGGAATCCCCAACCTCGCGAAGATGGGGCAGAACCACGCGATCCGCTGCGAGCGCGACGTCACGTTCCGGGTGCTCGGCACGGCGGCGCTGCTGCACGGCTACACGCCTCCCGCCGACGCCGCGATGAACGACCTCACCGGCATTCCCGAGCTCGGCTCGCTCGTGTACGGCGCCTTGTTCGCGCAGGGACCCCCGATCTACGGCGGGTCCGACCAGATCCAGCGCAACATCGTGGGCGAGCGCGTCCTCGGCCTTGCGCGCGAGCCGCGCACCGATCGCGACGTGCCCTTCCGCGATCTCCTCGCGAATTGATGCCCGGGACCGGCACGCCGTGAGCGACGCCTTCGGTGTGTACGTGCACATCCCGTTCTGTGCGTCGCGCTGCGACTACTGCGACTTCGCGACCTGGACCGACCGAGCGCACCTCGTCGACGACTACGTGGATGCGTGCATCCGCGACGTGGACCGTCGCGACCTGCCCGCGGCCACGAGCGTGTTCTTCGGCGGTGGGACGCCGTCGCTGCTCGCCGCCGACCAGCTCGTGCGCATCCTCGACGCGATTCCATGCGCCCGGGGCGCCGAGGTGACGGTCGAGTGCAATCCCGACTCGGTCGACGAGCGCAAGCTCGGCGCGTACGCGCGTGCGGGCGTCACCCGCGTCTCGCTCGGCGTGCAGTCGATGCGCGAGCACGTCCTCGCCGCGCTGGGGCGCACCCACGATCCCGTCAACGTCGTGCGCGCGGTCGGCGCCGCGAGGAATGCGGGCATCCGCCGGATGAACCTCGACGTCATCTACGGCACGCCGGGCGAGACCCTGTCCGACTGGGAGGCGACCCTCGAGGGCGTGCTCGCGCTCGAGCCCGAGCACGTGAGCGCCTACGCCCTGACCGTCGAGCCCGGGACGCCGCTCGGGCGGCTGGTGGCCGCCGGCACCCGTCGCCCTCCCGACGACGACGACCAGGCCCGCAAGTACGAGCTCGCCGACGACCGCCTCGGGGCGGCGGGGCTCGGGTGGTACGAGCTGTCGAACTGGGCGCGGCCGGGAGGCGAGTGCCGGCACAACCTCCTCTACTGGGGTCAGGGCGACTACGCCGGCATCGGCTGCGCAGCGCACGCCCACGCCCGGGGCCGGCGATCGTGGAACGTGCGCACACCGGAGCGCTACCTGGCGGCGATCACCTCCGGCGGTGATCCCGAGGGGGGGTTCGAGGAGCTCGACGGCCGCG
>CAZDJK010000048.1:0-70012 GCA_964505725.1 uncultured Bifidobacteriaceae bacterium
TCCCGAGTTGCCACGGGCGCCCATGAGCGACCCGTGGGCGATCGCCGTGCACACGGCGCGCATGCTCGACGGCGGCTCGGGAGCGCCCTCGAGCTCCCCCACCACCGATTCGAGGGTGAGCGCCATGTTCGTGCCGGTGTCGCCGTCGGGCACCGGGTAGACGTTGAGGCGGTTCAGCTCCTCCTGATGGACGCGCAGCGTGTCGCGGTACACCCCGACGATGCGCCGGAGGTCGACGGCCCCGAGCGTGTCGAGCACCGGGGAGTCGCGGGTGACCACGGCTGGGATCGTACTTGTCTCGCTGCTACTCTCGACCGTTCCCGAGAGCTCGTCACGAGGTTCCGTCATGGCGTCGGTCTGCGAGGTGTGCGGCAAGAAGCCGCAGTTCGGCATGCGCCTCAGCCACTCCCACCGTCGCACCAAGCGGCGCTGGAACCCGAACGTGCAGCGGGTCCGCGCGCTGGTGAACGGGGCGCCCAAGCGGATCCACGTGTGCACCGCCTGCCTCAAGGCGGGCAAGGTGCAGAAGCCCTGACGGTCCGCTCGTGCAGGGCGTCGTCCGCATGTACGACCCGCAGACCAGCGAGGGAATCGTGGTGCGCGACACCGACCGCGAGGAGCTGATCCTCGCACCGGACGCGCTCGAGGGCTCGCTGTTCAACTTCCTGCGCCAGGGCCAGCGCATCAACTTCGTCCTCGACGCCGAGGGTCGGGCCACCGAGGTCCGCATCGGCTCCGAGCCCGACATGGGCCTCACGAACGTCCACGTCTGACCGCCGAGCGCCCCCGCCGGGTGGGGAACCCGCGAAACGCCGTCGGTAAACTCGTCTTTTCGCCTTGCCGATCGGAGACGAACCCGTGACCCTGGTGCAGGCCCCCACGAAGAACCCGAGGCTTCTCCGGTGGGTCGACGAGATCGCCGAGCTCTGCGAGCCCGACGCCGTGCACTGGTTCGACGGCAGCGCCGAGGAGCGTGAGCGCCTGCAGGCGCAGCTCGTCGACGCAGGGACCTTCGTGGCCCTCGACGCCGAGCGCCGACCGGGTTCCTTCTGGGCCCGCTCCGACCCGAGCGACGTGGCGCGCGTCGAGGACCGCACGTTCATCTGCTCCGAGCGCGAGATCGACGCCGGGCCCACCAACAACTGGCGGGACCCCGCCGAGATGCGCGCCACGCTCGAGAAGCTGTTCCGCGGCGCGATGCGCGGCCGGACGATGTACGTGGTGCCCTTCAGCATGGGTCCCCTCGGTTCGCACCTGTCGTACATCGGCGTCGAGATCACCGACTCCCCGTACGTGGCGTTGAGCATGGGCGTGATGACGCGCGCCGGGCGCGCCGCGCTCGACGTGCTCGGCGACGACGGCGACTTCGTGCCGTGCGTGCACTCGGTGGGCGCGCCGCTCGAAGCCGGCGAGACCGACGTGCCGTGGCCCTGCAATCCCGACGAGAAGTGGATCGTGCACTTCCCGGAGTCGCGTGAGATCTGGTCGTACGGCTCGGGCTACGGCGGCAACGCGCTGCTCGGGAAGAAGTGCTTCGCGCTGCGGATCGCCTCGGTCATCGCGCGCGACGAGGGCTGGCTGGCGGAGCACATGCTGGTGCTCAAGATCACGAACCCGGAAGGCCATGCCCGCTACATCGCCGCCGCGTTCCCGTCGGCGTGCGGGAAGACCAACCTCGCGATGCTGGTGCCCACCCTCCCGGGCTGGAAGGTCGAGACGATCGGCGACGACATCGCGTGGATGAAGTTCCGGGACGACGGCCGGCTCCACGCGATCAACCCAGAGTTCGGCTTCTTCGGCGTCGCGCCGGGGACCAACGAGCGCTCGAACCCGAATGCGATGCGCACCCTCGTGCGCAACACCGTGTTCACCAACACCGCGCTCACCGACGACGCCGACGTGTGGTGGGAGGACATGACGCCCGAGCCGCCCGCCCACGCCACCGACTGGCACGGCGAGTCGTGGACTCCGGCTGCCGACCATCCTGCCGCGCACCCCAACTCGCGCTTCACGGTTCCCGCGTCGCAGTGCCCGTCGATCGCACCCGAGTGGGAGGATCCCGCAGGGGTGCCGATCTCCGCGTTCCTGTTCGGCGGTCGGCGCGCCACCACCGTGCCCCTCGTGTTCGAGTCGTACGGCTGGGACCACGGCGTGCTCGTCGCCGCCACCATGGGCTCCGAGAAGACGGCCGCCGCGTTCGGCGGGCTCGGCGAGCTGCGGCGCGACCCGTTCGCGATGCTGCCGTTCTGTGGTTACAACATGGGCGACTACTTCGCCCACTGGCTGTCGATGACCGACCGCACCGACGAGGCGCTGCTGCCGCGCGTGTACGGCGTCAACTGGTTCCGCAAGCGCGACGACGGGTCGTTCCTCTGGCCCGGGTTCGGCGAGAACTCGCGAGTGCTCGCGTGGATCTGCCGCCGCCTCGACGGCGAGACGGGCGGCGAGTCGACGCCGATCGGGACCGTCCCGCGCGCGGAGGATCTCGACCTCGAAGGGCTCGATCTCGACCCCGGCGACGCCGCCGCCGTCCTCGCGGTCGACGCCGACGCGTGGAGGGCGGAGCTGCCCGGGATCCGCTCGTACTTCGACGAGTTCGGCGACCGCCTGCCCGCCGCCCTGCGCGAGCAGCTCGACGCGCTCGGAGAGCGACTCGGCTGACCCCGCTACGATCGCCCCAGCGTCGAGCAGCCCACGCAGGGGGTCGTCCTGATGAGCATCACCGCGTACGTGCTGATCCAGACCGAGGTCGGGAAATCGGTGAAGGTCGCCGACGCGGCTCGCGGGCTCGACGGCGTGGTGTCCGCAGAGTCGGTGACCGGGCCCTACGACGTGATCGTGCACGCTCAGGCGGCGTCGCTCGACGACCTGGGCAAGCTCGTGGTGTCGCAGATCCAGGCGGTCGACGGCATCACGCGCACCTTCACCTGTCCGGTCGTCAACCTGTAGCCGGCGCTCAGCGCTGACGGCCGGCGCGGCGCGCCCGCCGCGCGTGTCGCGCCAGCGCCATCTCGACCAGCCGGTCGAGCAGCTCGGGATAGGCCACGCCGGAGGCCTCCCACAGCCGCGGGTACATCGAGATGGGGGTGAACCCGGGGATGGTGTTCACCTCGTTCACGAGGAAGCCCCGTCCGGGGGCGCCCGACGGCCCGGTCTCCTCGAGGAAGAGGTCGACGCGCGCCATCGCCTCGCAGCGGCACGCCTCGAACGCGAGGACCGCGAGCCGGCGCGCGTCGGCGGCGTCGCCGGGCCCGAGCGGCGCCGGCACGAGCAGCTGGGCGTCGTCGCGCTCGTACTTGTCCTCGTAGGAGTAGAACTCTGCGCCGGGCAGGATCTCACCCGGCACCGACGCCTCCGGCGGGTCGTCGCCCAGGACCGCCACCTCGATCTCGCGCCCCTCGATGGCCTCCTCGACGAGGATCCACTCGTCGTAGGCGAGCGCGAGGTCCACGGCGGCGTCGATCTCCTCCTCGCGCTCGACCTTCGAGACACCCACCGACGACCCGAGGTTCGCGGGCTTCACGAAGCAGGGGTAGCCGAGCTCGGTGTCCACCTCGGCCACGAGGTCGCCCCGGGGACGGCCGTCGCGGTGCACGAGATGACGCGGCGTGGGCAGGCCGGCGCCGGCGAACGCGCGCTTCATCATCACCTTGTCCATCGAGACCGCGGAACCGACGACGCCGGAGCCGACGTACGGCAGGTCGGCGAGCTCGAGCAGGCCCTGGACGGTCCCGTCCTCACCGTACGGACCGTGCAGGAGCGGGAGCACCACGTCCACGTCGAGCGCGTCCGCCGCGTGCGCCGGTGGATGGGCACGCGTGGTGACCAGCTCGCCGAGCCCCGCAGCGGGCGAGCCCTCCGCGGCGAAGGCGGCGGGGAGCGAGTCGCGACCGGCGTCGAGCGCGGCGCGCGCGGCGTCGGCGACGAGCCACTCGCCCTCGGTGGTGATCGCGACCGGGATGACCTCGTAGCGCGAGGGGTCGAGCGCGCGCGCGACCGCGACCGCGGTGACCCGCGACACGTCGTGCTCGGCG
The DNA here is from genome assembly GCA_964505725.1 of uncultured Bifidobacteriaceae bacterium. Lineage (GTDB taxonomy): Bacteria > Actinomycetota > Acidimicrobiia > IMCC26256 > DASPTH01 > CAVRJC01. The sequence goes on from CAZDJK010000048.1 coordinate 4,035, forward strand.
GAACGGCCGCCGAAGAGGAGCATGACCCGGAGCCTCCGCCTCGCCATCACGTCACCTGCATCACGGCGCGGATGCCCACGCCCATCAGGAACAGGCCCACCAGCCCGTAGAAGAGCTCCCGGCGGCCGCGCATCTCCCTGCGGTACTGGTACGCGATCCCCACGGTGAGGAACGCGACGAATCCGTAGAAGAGATGGAAGTCGGGGGCTTCGTAGTCCTTGCTCGCCACCAGGATCGTGCCGACGAGCACCTGCAGCATGAGCGCGCTCTCGGCGGCGATGGTGGCGATCCACACCCAACGGCCGCGGAAGCGTCGCCAACGCCACGCCACGAGCGCGATCACGCCGGCGACCGCGTTGGCGACGATCGCGATGTAACCCCAGACCTCGTGGAAGTGGAACAACGCGCTCACGCGAGGCGCAGGCTACGAACCGGGCGCGTCCTCGTGCTGGATGACCTCGAACTGCCACAGTTCGCTGTGCGAGCTGATCGGGCCGTGCTCGCTGTGCGCGCGGTGCCCGTGCGTGAACGCCGGGCTGTTCACCCAGGCCTGGAAGTCGTCCTCGGTGCGCCAGCGCGTGTACACGAGGTACGTGCCCCCCTCGTCGGTGGGCCGCAGGAGCTCGAACGCCTCGAAGCCGGGCGACGACGACACCTCGCCGGCACGAGCGGCGAAGCGGGCCTCGAACTCCTCGCTGCGCTCGCCGGGCACGTTGATGGCGTTGATCTTGACGACGCTCATGGCGGCTCCCCGGGGCACCGGTGGATCAGGACTGGTCGCGCAGGAAGCGCTCGATCTCGGACGCCAGCTCGTCACCCGACGGGAGCTCCGGCTCCTCGGTGGCGCCACCCTCCTCGATCGCCTGCACCATCTCGGCGACGTCAGGGCGTTCCGCGAGGCCCTCGTCGACCCGTTGCACGTAGGCCTGCACGCGCTCGTCGAGCGGCCCGAGGTCCACCTGCAGGCGACCGAGCTCGCGCAGACGGGAGAGGAGCGCCCGGATCGCCGCCGGCGAGGGCGCGTTCGAGACGTAGTGCGGGACCTGGGCCCAGAGGGCGACCGCCTCGATCCCGGCGGTGCCGAGCATCACCTGCAGCGCGCTCGACGCGCCCACCGGGCCGCGGTAGTTGCTCTGCCAGCCCCCGATCTCGGCGACGAGCTCCGCGCTGTTGCCCGTCGCGAGCACCTGCACCGGGCGGCGATGGGACGCGACGCTCGGGATCCCGCCGAGAGTGAACGCACGACTCACGCCGAGCTGCTGCGCGAGGCCGGTGAGCTCGCCCAGCACCGCCTTCCAGCGCAGCGACGGCTCCGGGCCGACGCAGAGCACCACGTCGCGGCCGAGCCTGCCGGCGATGAGGTCGATCGACGGCCACTCGATCTCGCGCGCCGAGCCGTCGACGAGCTGGACCGTGGGACGGGTCTGCTGCAGGTCGAGCAGGTCCGAGAGGTCGACGTGACCGAACGTGCGCTTCGACTCGAGCTGCTCGGCGAGCACCGCGAGCGCGCCGCCGCCGGCCATGCCCGCGTCGACCCAACCGGAGAGCACGACGGCCATGACCGGTTCCCGGAGCCCGGGCATGGAGTCGATCTGGATCAGCGGTGGCACATCATCACCGCGCTCGGCGTCACGGGGTCACTGTAGGTGCACCCGGGGGATCAGTTCGGCGAGAACCCCCCGCCGAAGCCGGCGGTGCCACCGCCGAACCCTCCGGTGGTCCCGCCGCCGCCGAGCATCCCCCGACGCGGCCGGAACGCGCCCTGGAAGTCGGCGCCCTGGAAGTCGGCGGGGATCACGCCGCTCGACGCGAAGCGGTACAGCGCCGTGCGGTAGATGCCGCTCAGGGCGGCAACGACGGTGGCGCTCACGATGATCCACGCCACGCCCACCGCGCCGATGGCGACCGCGGCGACGGTGGAGCCGGTGGCCGTGCCCAGGGCGACGACGAGCACGCCCGGGATCGCGGCCAGGAACCCGACGATGCCGAGGCCGGCCTGGCCGACCACGTTCTCGCCCCATGTCTTCTTGAACAGGTCCTTCGACCGGCGCAGGGCGGTTCCCACGCCGACGTCCTCGATCACGAGGATCGGGATGGTCAGGAAGGTGATGAGGGTCCACGCGAGGCCGATGAGCGAGCCGATGATCTGGCCTACGACGCCCTGACGCTCGAGCTGGTTGAGGATCAGGGTGACCGTCGCGGACACGATCGCCCACGGGAGCAGGCGGTGCAGACGCGCGTTCGCGACGTCGAGGGCTCCCCTCACCGTGGAGCGCCCACCGCGCAGGCGCTCGTCGGCGCCCGCGACCAGGGCGGCGAGGAAGTAGGTCTGCACGAACGCGATCGCGATGTACGCGACCGCGACGAGCACCCAGCCGACCGGCCGCATCGCGTCACCGGTGCTCTTGTTGTCGATGCCGATCGCGGCGACGAGGCCGGCGAAGACACCGAACACCGCGAGCGACCCGAGGAACGAGAGCACGGGGAACCACGCGAGCGACTTGTCGGAGACGAGCACGGCCCACGACCGCTTGGCCATCTCCCAAGAGTTCTGCATCCGGTTCATGGCACCAGTATCGACGATGGGGAGGCGCAGTTGAAGTCGTGTGACCCTAAGGTGCGGCCGTGACCGGGGAACGCCGGGCCGTGCGGTTCCGCGCCCCGGGGCGGGTGAACCTCATGGGCGATCACACCGACTACAACGACGGCTTCGTCCTGCCGGTCGCCATCGACCGCGAGTGCGTGGTGGAGGCGACCAGCACCGATGCTTCGGAGCGAATCGCCGGGCGAATCGCTCCGAAGGGCGTGCGCGTGCGCGCACACTCCGCGGAGCTCGAGGGGACCGTGGACATCCCGGCCGACGGCTCCGCCGACCCCTGCGGGGTGGAGCCGGCCTGGGGCCGGTTCGTGGCGGGGGTCGTGCGCGCGGTCACCGCCCGCGGCGGCCACCTGCCCGCGACCGAGCTCGCCGTGCGCTCGAGCGTGCCGATCGGCTCGGGGCTCTCGTCGAGCTCGGCGCTCGCGGTCGCCCTGTCCCTCACGCTCGGCGAGCTCGGAGGCGTCGATGTCGACCGGACCGAGCTCGCGCGGCTGGCGCTCGAGGCCGAGGTGTCGGCGACCGGCGTGCCCGGCGGCCTCATGGACCAGCTGTGCTCCTTGTTCGGCGCGGAGGGCTATGCGCTCCTGATCGACTGCCGGAGCCTCGCGGTAGAGCCGGTCGCGTTGCCGGCGGGCATCGCGTGGCTCGTCGTGCACAGCGGCCTGCCCCGGACGCTCGGCACCACGGAGTACGCGGCGCGGCGCGCGGAGTGCGAAGCGGTCGCGCGGCGACTCGGGATCGCGAGCCTCCGCGACGCCGATCCCGACCAGGTGGCCGACGAGCCGCGCGCGCGACACGTCGTGAGCGAGAACGCACGCGTGCTCGCGACGGTCGACGCGCTCCGTGCCGGTGACCTCCCCGCGCTCGGCCGCCTGCTGCTCGCGAGCCACGCGAGCCTGCGCGACGACTACGGCGTGTCGACGTCCGAGCTCGATCTCCTGGTCGATCTGCTCGTCGCCGACGGTGCGGCCGGCGCGCGCCTGACCGGTGCCGGCTTCGGTGGCTGCGTGGTGGCCGCAGTCCAGCGCAACCACGCGGACGACGTCGCCGCGAAGGCCGCCCTCCGCTACCGGGAGCTCACCGGGTACGAACCGTACGCGTTCGTGCCGCGGGCGGTGCAGGGGGCGGGGCCGGTCGTCCTGTAGCGCGCGACTACATCCGGTCGAGGAGCTCGGCCTTCTTCTGCTCGTACTCGTCGGGCGTGATACGGCCGGCATCGCGCAGGTTCGCCAGCTGCTCGATCTGGTCGGGAATGCTGACCGCGGGCGCCGCGGCCGCGGTGGCCGGGCCCGCTCCCGGGGCCGGGGCCTGCGCCGGCGGCGGGACCGAGGCCGCGGAGGCGGTCGGGGCGCTGAAGCCTCCCTGGGGCATGTTGCGCACCTCCATCTGGCGGTAGATCTCGTGCTGTACGCCGTCGGGGTGGCGGACGAAGTCGAAATGCGTCTGGCCGTCCTTGCCGGCGGACTCGATGTCGAGGTCCCCGGCACCGATGATGCGGTCGATCAGGCGCTGGTGGAAGTTGATGTTCATGACGCGCTCGAGCGGGATCTCGACGCCGCGCTTCGAGAGCACGCCCGTGCGGTAGATCACGCGACGGCTGGTGACGACGAAGTACGTCATCGTCCACTGGAAGTACTTGATCACCAGCCAACCCGCCCACGCGAGGACGACGGCGATCATGATCCACCACAACGCCGCGGTGACACCGGAGTTGTCGACGTGGTTCGCCATCAGGATGAACACGATCGCGAGCGGGATACCGGTGAGGATGTTGCGCGAGAAGTACCACCAGTGCGGGCGCAGATCGAGCGCGACCGTCTCTCCGTCCTGGATCAGGTTGGTCGGGTACGCCATGCGGCGAGGATACGCGGATGCCCGAGTGGGCCGGTGTCTGCGCGCTCACGCCGATCGTGCGGCGACGTCGGGATCGTCCCGGGAAGTGCCCCTTGCTTTCGGGATCTCGCATCCGTACGATGCGGAGACCGGCGAACGCGAGCCTGGTGCCGGCGGCATGTCCCACCCGGGGCGGCAGCCAAAGACAGGTGCGCGGGATCCGGGACGGCGAACGAGCCGGGCGGGACCACCCCCGCCGGGAGCGGGAGCCGGAGGCCACGGTCGGTGCCCGACCCGGGGCGACCCGGGGGAGCAGCGCAGCCGGTGGCGCCGTCCTCCGGGCGGCGACGCCGAGCGGTGCTCCGAGGTGCCGGCGAGCCGAGCGATCGGCACGTGGTCGGGAAGGGCCCCGAGGAGCTCGGAGCTGCGACGCAGCGAAGACTACTCGGGGCCTTCCTGATTCCCGGCTGCCAGCGCTCACCGCGCCGCCCGCGAACCGGCCTTCGACTGCGCATCCCGCATAGCCGTCGTACCCCTTCGGTATGTTTCGCCGCGATGTCCGACGACCCGCTCCTGCGAGGCCTCGACCCCACCCAGCGGGAGGCGGTCACCAGCGGGGCGAAGCCGCTCGGCATCCTCGCCGGTGCCGGCTCCGGCAAGACCCGCGTGGTCACGCGGCGCATCGCCTGGCGGGCACGCGAGCGCTCGCTCGACGCGGGGCACGTGCTCGCGGTCACCTTCACGCGCAAGGCCGCCGGCGAGCTGCGCGAGCGGCTCGCCCGTCTCGGCGTTTCGGGTCACGTCACCGCGGGGACCTTCCACGCGGTCGCGCTCGGACAGCTCCGCCAGCACGCGCGCGACACCGGCCGGGCGGCGCCCGTCGTGCTGGAGCGCAAGGCGCGGTTGCTCGTGCCGCTCCTCCCGGCTCGCGGACGGGACGCCGGGCTCGCGGCCGCCGAGGTCGCGTCGGAGATCGAGTGGGCGAAGGCACGTCTCGTCGCGCCTGGCGACTACGAGGCCGCGGTCACCCTGGCCGATCGCACCCCCCCGCGCCCGGCGGCCGAGGTCGCCTCCATCTACCGCGCCTACGAACGCGAGAAGCGCAAGCGTGGAGTGGTCGACTTCGACGACCTGATCCACCAGTGCGCGGACACGCTCGAGCGCGACCCCGCGTTCGGGGACGCGCAACGCTGGCGGTTCCGCCACCTCTTCGTCGACGAATTCCAGGACGCGAGCGCCGCCCAGTTCCGGTTGCTCCGCGCCTGGCTCGGCGACCGCGACGACCTGTGCGTCGTCGGCGACGGCGACCAGGCGGTGTACGGATTCGCCGGCGCCGACCCCACCTATCTCACACGGTTCACGGCCGTCTTCCCCCGGGCCCGCTATCCCGACGTCGCCGTGGTGGCGCTGGGATGCAACTACCGCTCGTCGCCCCAGATCGTCGCGGCCGCGGGCGCGGTGCTCGGCGCGGGCGGACGGCACCGGCGGCCACCGCGGGCGTCGCGGCCCGACGGCCCCGAGCCGACGGTGACCGCCTATGAGTCCGACGACGCAGAGGCGCGCGGCGTCGCCACCGCGTTGCGGGCCGCGCACCAGCCGGGCACGCGATGGTCGCGCTCGGCCGTCCTGTACCGGGTCAACGCGCAGTCGGCGCTCCTCGAGGAGGCCCTGGCGCGAGCAGGGGTGCCGTTCCGCGTACGCGGAGGCCAGCGGTTCGTCGACCGCGCCGAGGTCAGGGTCGCGCTCGACACGCTCCGCGAGCTCGCGCGCGCGGCGCCGACACGGCCGTTCTCCGAGCACCTCACCGACCTCGCCGCCGAGCCCGAGGGGTCGGAGGAACGACGCGAGCACGTGGACGCGCTCGTCCGCCTGGGCCACGAGTACCTGGAAACCGAGGGCTCGGCAGGCGTACCGTCGGGCTCCGTCGACGGGTTCGTCGGCTTCCTCCATGCGACGTTGCGCGGAGAGGACGCCGACGCGTCCACCGGTGGCGACGCCGTCGAGCTCCTCACCTTCCATCGGGCCAAGGGCCTCGAGTTCGACACCGTGTTCGTCACCGGCGTCGAGCGGGGACTGGTTCCGATCTCGCACGCCCGGACCCCTGCCGCGCTCGACGAGGAGCAGCGCCTCCTGTACGTCGCGGTGAGCCGCGCCGAGCGCGCCCTCCACGTCAGCTGGGCGCGTCACCGCACCGTCGGCGCGCGGGTCGTCGGCCGGCGCCCGAGCCCGTGGCTCGCGCTGATCGAACGCGCGGTCGCGCCGCCCACGACCGAGGGGCCGGGCGACGCACGCGCTGCGATCGCCGACGCGCGCGACCGCGTCACCCGCGCCGGCGGGCGCGCGGCGCGGGACCGCGTCGCGGTCGACGCGGCCGACGCCGGTCTGCTCGATGCGCTAGTCGAGTGGAGACGGAAGCTGTCGCGCGCCGCCAACGTCCCGGCCTACGTGATCTTCGCCAACAGCACGCTCGCCGAGATCGCCTCCGCGCGCCCGAGCAGCCACCGGGCGCTGCTCGCGGTCAACGGTGTCGGCCCGGTCAAGGCGGAACGCTACGGCGACGACGTCCTCGGGATCGTCGCCTCGTCGCCCACGCCGCCGGCCGCCCCGAGGGCGGGATCCCGGGGCATCACGGGCGGCGGTTGACGGTCCCGTCGGCAGGCGGCACCATCGCGCCAGCAGCGACGGAGGAGGCTGGTGCGATGTGGCGTTCGACCCTTCCGCTCTTCCCGACCGACGACGGGTGGCCCTACCCCGACGCCACCCGTCTCGTTGACCTCGCCTCCGACGACGACGTCGACCTCGACCTGCTCGAGCTCCGGGCCGATCCGCACGTGTACGCCGACCTCACGGAGTGGGAGTACTTCGCGGTCGCGCACCGCTACGGACTGCACGGGCCCGAGTGCTCGATGAAGGAGCTCGCGCTGGCACTCGACTGCTCGCACGCGGAGGCCCGCGACCTCCTCGGCGCCGCGCTCGACAAGCTGCGGCGGCGGCTCCTCTCGCCGTAGCCGGCCGGCGCCTCCCGATGGCGGCCGGGATCAGGCGCCGGGGAAGCGGTCGACACGGCGCAGCGCCGGGAACCACGTCCACCACAGACCCGCGACCGCGATGGTGGCGACCCCGCCGAGCGCGACCGCGCCGGCGGTGCCGAGCAGCTGCCCCGCCACGCCCGACTCGAACGCGCCGAGCTCGTTCGACGCGCCGATGAAGACGTTCTCGACCGCGAGGACGCGGCCACGCGTCTCGTTGGGGGTGACGAGCGGGACGAGCGTCGCGCGGATGAACACGCTGATCGCGTCGGCACCCGACGCCGCGAGCAGCGCGACGAACGCGACCGCAAAGCTCGTGGTGACCCCGAGCACGACGGTGAACACCCCGAACAGGGCCACGACCACGAGCAAGGTGATCCCGATGTGGCGCTGTACCGGTCTCCAGGCGAGGTAGAGCGTCACCAGCGCGGCGCCGATCCCCACCGAGGCGCGGAGCCACCCGAGACCGACCGCGCCGACACCCAGGCGGTCCTCCGCGATGGCCGGGAGCAGCGCGACCGCGCCACCGAAGAGGACCGCGAAGAGATCGAGCGAGATGGCGCCGAGCAGCACCGGTTGGCGGCGGATGAACCGCAGGCCTTCCATCGCGTCGTGCAGCGTCGCGCGCGGCGGCGGCGCGACCATCACGCCGACCTCCGCCGGCTCGACCCCGGCCTCGAGCAGGGCGTCCTCGGTGATGTGGTCGACGTGGTCGACGCGGTCGACGGGCAGGTCGGCGGCCGACCGGCCCGTGACCGGGGCGTCCTCCGCCGGTCGCCCGGAAGAATCGAGCGTGTGAGCCATCATCACCGCGACCGCCGACACCACGAGTGCGCCGACGGCGAAGACGAAGGGCAGCGTGATGTGCACGACATAGAGGAAGCCGCCGATCACCGGCCCCGCGATCGCCGCGAGCTGCCACGCCGCGGAGCGGCGCACCATGAGCCATGGCACCGCAGGTTCCGCGACGATGTCTGGCGGGAGCGCGCGCGTGGCCGGGGTCGCGAACGCGCGGGCAGTGCCGAACACGATCACGAGCAGGAAGATGGGCGTTGCCGACGTCGGATGGGAGCTCGCGTACCAGCCGAGCGCGGCGGCGGCGCACGCCTGGCCGAGCAGTCCGACCGCCGAAAGCATGCGGCGGTCGACGCGGTCGGCGAGCGTGCCGGACACGAGCACGAGCAGGGCTGCGGGCGCGAACTCGGCGAGGCCGAGGAGGCCGAGGTCGAGCTCGCTCCCGGTGAGGTCGAACACCTGCTTGCCGAGAACGGTGGTGAGCGCGGTGGCCGCCATCGACGCGCCGAGCACCGACACCAGGAACGCCACGACCGACGGTGTCCAGCGGCGCTCCCGACCGGCGCGGGCCATCGCCGGACCCTATCCACAGCCGCGCCGACCCGCGTCGCCTTTCACGCCGCACGCCGGACTGCGGGCGCCCGCCAACCGGAGCGCACGCTCAGCAGGCGCCCCACAAGCCGCGGTGACGCCGCCCCGCCGCGAGCTCCTCCTGCAACATGCCGCGCGCGTAGGCGTGGTTGGGCTCGATCACGAGTAGCCGGGCGTACCCGCGTTCGAGCAGGACGTCCTCGAAGCGCCGACCGCGCACGTACACGTATGCGAGCCGCCTCCCGTACACGTCGCGTCGTACGACGTCGTCCTCGAGCTCGACGAGGCGCCCCTCGAGATGGCGCTCGGTGAACGTCGAGGCCTCCGGTCCGTAGCACTGCACCGGCTTGCGGGGATGGTGCGTCTCGGGCGTGTCGACTCCGAGGAGCCGCACCGTGTCACGGTACGAGCCGCGCGCCACCTCGATCGTGTCACCGTCGAGGACGCGCACGACCCGGTACTGCTCGTGTGCCGTTCGCCGTTGCACCCCTGCCCACCACCCCGCGACCGAGGCGGCGGCCAGGACGGTGACCACGACCACGGCCCGGGATCGGACCATGGGCGCACGGTACCGGAGGGGTGTGACATCGACCGACGACGCCGCGAGGATGGCCCGGTTCCGGCGGGCGGCGCCGATAGGGTTGCCTGTCCATGCGTCGCGCCCGGTGGATCGCGCTCGGCCTCGTGGTCCTGGTGCTGGCGGGCGCGGTCGTGCTCGCCGTTCTCGAGCGACCCGAGCTCGACGACGATCGCAGCGCGGTGAGCTCGGCGTGGGCCCCGCTCCGGGCGCCGCTCCTCGCCCGCTACGACAAGCTCGGCTCCGCGCTGGGCGCGTTCGCGTTCGCCGGCGGCGCGGACCGGGCCGTGGCGAAGGACCTGCGTACCGCGCTGTCGCATTGGGCCGCGGCGACGAAGCACCACGACGTCGCGGCCGAGGTCGCGGCCGCGGACGACCTGGAGGCCCAGGGAACGCGCCTCCGGGCGAACGTGCTGGGCTCCCAGCGGCTGAAGGAGCTGACTCCCCTCACCGACGCGGTCGCCGCGTTCGACGCCGCAGCGCCGCCACCCGCCCTGGTCGACGCCTACAACCACAAGGTCAAGGCGTACCAGGACGCGCGCACGAGCACTGCGGGCGCGCCCGTCGCGCGCGTGCTCGGCTTCGGCGAGCGCCCGGCGCTCGTGCTCGGGAGCTGACGCTCAGCGCGCCGCGCCGAGCGTCGCCTCGTTCACCCGCTCGATGCGGGCCACCTCGCCCAGCGGAGCGACGCGCCAGAACGTGCTGCCGACCTCGTCCCAACGTTCGAGCAGCTCGCGGGCCACGGTGGAGCCGGTGAGCTCGGCATGGGTCACGATCAGGTTACGCAGCTCGCGCTCGTGCTCCTCGCGCACGCGCGCGGCCTCGACGAGCTGACGGTTGAGGCGGATCGCGAGCGAGCCCTCGGGATCGCGCACGTACACGCTGCCGCCGGTCATGCCCGCGCCGAGGTTGTAACCGAACTCGCCCAGGATCACGACCCGGCCGCCGGTCATGTACTCGCACGCGTGGTCGCCCGTGCCCTCCACGACCGCGTCGGCCCCGCTGTTGCGCACGCAGAAGCGCTCGCCCACCCGGCCGGCGACGAACAGCTGGCCGCCCGTTGCTCCGTACAGCACCGTGTTGCCGGCGAGCACCGGGCTGCCGGCGTCGTCCGCCGGTGCCCGGACCACGACCCGTCCGCCGCCCATGCCCTTCCCGAGGTAGTCGTTGGCCTCGCCCACGAGCTCGAGCTCCACGCCGTCAGCCAGGAACGCCCCGAAGCTCTGGCCCGCGGACCCGGTGAAGCGGGCGGTCACCCGACCCGGCGGGAGACGGCTGCCGAACTCGAGCCCGACCGCGCCGCCGAGCGACGCGCCGACCGTCCGGTCGGCGTTGCCGATCTCGTAGTCGAGCTCCATCTCGGACCCCTCCAGGAGCGCGCCGAAGGCGTCGTCGAGCAGGCGCGCGTCGAGCGCCGAACGCGGCCGCTGGATCGGCGAGCCCGCGACGTAGTGACGCGTCGCGCCCGGGTCGGCCGGCGGCTCGAGCAGGGGTGACAGGTCGATGGCGTCGGCGCGCGGGTCACCGGTGCGGCGCTGGCGCAACAGCTCGACCCGTCCGATCGCCTCGTCGAGGGACCGCAGACCCAGTGAGGCGAGGATCTGGCGCACCTCCTCGCCGATGAACACCATGTACGTCGCGACGCTCTCGGGCGTCCCCGCGAACTTGGCCCGGAGGTTGGGGCGTTGCGTCGCGATGCCGGTGGGACAGGTGTCGCGGTGGCACGCCCGCACCATGATGCAGCCCTCGGCGAGCATCGCCGCGGTGCCGAACGAGTACTCGTCGGCACCCAGCAGCGCGGCCACCACCACGTCACGCCCGGTCTTGAACCCGCCGTCGGTGCGCACCCGGACGCGGTCGCGCAGCCGGTTGGCGACGAGCTCCTGGTGGGTCTCCGCGACGCCCAGCTCCCACGGCAGCCCCGCGTTCTTGATCGACGACAACGGCGACGCGCCGGTGCCGCCGTTCGAGCCCGAGATCTGCACCACGTCGGCGAGTGCCTTCACGACCCCCGCGGCGATGGTCCCGACGCCCGACTCGGCGACGAGCTTCACCGACACGTCGACCACCGGGTTCACCTGCTTCAGGTCGTAGATGAGCTGCGCAAGATCCTCGATGGAGTAGATGTCGTGGTGGGGCGGGGGTGAGATGAGCCCCACTCCGGGCTGGGTGTGGCGCAGCCGGGCGATCTCGCCGCTCACCTTGTGGCCGGGGAGCTGCCCGCCCTCGCCCGGCTTGGAGCCCTGGGCGATCTTGATGTTGAGCTCGTCGGCGAACACGCAGTACTCGGGCGTCACGCCGAAGCGGCCGGACGCGATCTGCTTGATCCGCGAGTTGCGGTCGCGCGCGGTCCCGCGCGTGCGGAAGCGCGCCGGGTCCTCGCCGCCCTCGCCGCAATTGCTCTTGCCGCCGACCATGTTCATGGCGATGGCGAGGGTCTCGTGCGCCTCCGCCGACAACGAACCGTGCGACATCGCACCGGTCGAGAAGCGGGCGGTGATGCGCTCGACCGGCTCCACCTCCTCGAGCGCGACCGGCGGCCCCGATGGCACCAGCTCCAGCAGGTCGTGCAGCTCGTTGACCGGGCGTGACCCGACGAGCTTGCTGAACTGCTCGTACAGCTCGGTCCGGCGGTCGGTGACCGCGCGTTGCAGCAGGTGCGCGGCGAGCTTGTCGGCCGGATCCGCGGGCGGCAGCGGCTCGCCGGCGTCCCGGGCGTCGAGGAAGATCACGCGCCCGTGCTCGGCGACAGGCGCGAGCGGCACGTCGTCGAACTTCGTGCGTTCCGCGCGTTCGCGCGCACCCGCCTTTCGTGCCCGGCTGCGCGCCAGCACGTCGCCGTCGTCGGCCTCCTCGTCCTCCGCGTCCACGACGAGGCCGAGTGACGCGTGCAACGCGGCGATCACATCGGGGTTGTTGCCGTGGTACTCGCCGCCGCGCTTGCGGAAGCGGATGAAACCGGGCTCGTCGAGACGCGGCCGGTCGACGCCGAATGCCGCGCCGTGGCGCGCCAGTGCGTCCGCACCCAGCACCGCGAAGCCGACTCCCCCGACGCGCGAATCGGTGCCGCGGAGGCACGCGTCGACGACCTCGGGTCCGAGCCCCACCGCCTCGAAGATCTGCGCACCCCGATAGCCGTCGAGGGTGGAGATGCCCATCTTCGAGAGGATCTTGAGCACGCCGTCCTCGATCGCGGCCTGCAGCTTCGCCTGCGCCGCCGACGAGATCTCCTCGCCGAGCTCGTCGCGGTCGGCCATGGCCGCCACGCTCTGGAGCGCGAGCCGCGGGCAGACCGCCTCGGCGCCGTAGCCGAGCAGACAGGCCACCGCGTGCGTGTCGCGCGCGTCGCCGCTGTCGACGACGATCGACACGTCCTGGCGCCGGTGATCGGCCACCAGCCGGTGGTGCACCGCGCCGGTTGCGAGCAGCGACGGGATCGCGACGCGGTCGTCGTCGATCCCGGCGTCCGAGACCACGAGGATGGCCGCGCCGTCGGCGACCGCAGCCGCGGCCGAGTCGGCGAGCCCCCGGAGCCCGCGGGCGAGGCCGTCGGGCCCGTCGGCCGCGGGGAAGGTCGCGTCGAGGCGGACGGCGCGGAACACGGCGTCGGCGTCGAGCATGTGGTCCACCGCACCGGGGTACAGGAAGAAGGTCGGGAGCTCGAGCAGGCGGGCGGCGTCCGCCGACTCGGTGAGCAGCGGCACCCGCGGCCCGAGGCAGGTCCGCAGCGACATGACGAGCCGTTCGCGGAGGTGGTCGATCGGCGGGTTCGTGACCTGCGCGAAGCGCTGCTTGAGGAAGTTGAAGACCGGGCGCGCGCGCGTGGCGACGGCCGCGAACGGCGTGTCGTCACCCATCGAGAACGTCGGCTCCTTGCCGTCGGTCGCCATCGGCTTGAGCACGAGCGCCACCTCTTCGCGCGTCATGCCGAACGCGACCTCGATGCGGCGGAGGTCGTCGGGCGGCGAGACGATCGCGGTGCCCGCGACCCTGGGCACCAGGCCGTCGGCCGCCCACCGCCCGTACGGGCGACGGCGCGCGAGGGCGCGCTTCACCGTGGCGTCGTGCTGCACGACGACCGGCGCGCCGGGCTCGACGCACAGCATCTGCCCGGGTCCGAGCCGCCCGCGGCGCACGGTGCCCCGGCCCGACACCGGCACCGCACCCGCCTCCGACGCGCACACCACGAGCCCGTCGTCGGTGGTCTGCCAGCGCAAGGGGCGCAGCCCGTTGCGGTCGAGCGCGGCGCCCACCCGGGTGCCGTCGGTGAACACGAGACCCGCGGGACCGTCCCACGGATCGGTCAGGCACGCGTGGTAGCGGTAGAAGTCGCGCACGTCACCGGGACGGTCGCGCTGGCCCTCCCATGCCTCGGGCACGAGCATCGCGACGACGTGGCGGATGTCGCGACCGCCACGCACGAGGAGCTCCACGGTGCCGTCGAGCTTCCCCGAATCGGAGTCGGCGGGGTCGTACAACGGGCGGAAGAGATCCTCGGACCCGAGCCCGACCTCCTCGGTGCCGAGCTTCGCACGCGCCCCCATGCGGTTGACATTGCCGTAGAGGGTGTTGATCTCGCCGTTGTGGCATAGGTGCCGGTACGGCTGCGCGCGCTCCCAGGCCGGCGACGTGTTGGTCGAGAAGCGGCTGTGGAACACCGCGTGCTGGGCCTCGAAGTCGCTCGCGGCGAGGTCGGGGTAGAACGCCGGCAGCCGGTCGCTGGTGACGAGGGCCTTGTAGGTGACGGTGGCGAACGACCAGCTCGCGAAGTAGTGGCGGACACCCTCGGCGCGGCACCGCGCCTCGGCCCGCCGGCGCGCCCGGTAGGCGCGGTCCTCGGCATCGGTGGGGTCGGTGCCGTCGGGTCGGATCAGCACCGCCTGGACGATCGCAGGCAGCTCGTGCCGCGCCGCCGCGCCGATCTGCGACTCGTCGACCGGGACGTCCCGCCAGCCCGCCAGCGGGAGCCCCTCTGCGGCGCACGCCTCCTCGACCGCGTCGCGTGCCGTGGACCGGGCCGCGTCGTCGAGATCGAGGAACGCGGTCACCACGCCGATCCGCTCGGGCGCCACGTCGGGCGCAACCCCGAGGTGCTCGCGGGCGACCCGGGTGAAGAAACGGCGCGGCAGCGGCACCAGCAGCCCGGCGCCGTCGCCGGAGACGCCGTCGGCGGCGACCGCGCCCCGGTGCCGGACGCACGCCAGCCCGTGCAGCGCGAGGTCGACGATCTCGCGCGTGGGCTCGGCGCCGGTGCGGGCGACGAAGCCGATGCCGCAGGCGTCGCGCTCGGCGCGGCCCCGCGATCCAAGATGGTCGGGCACGAGATCTTCCTCGGCTCGGGCCGGAGCGGGCGGTGGCGCCGAGAAGGCAGGGTCGATCGATCGTCGCTGCCGTTCGGTTGACCAACCGACCGGTCCGGCGGGTCCGGTGGGTTGCGGCGACGACGCTGTCGCGGGAACGCTCATGATAGTGGCGCGCCGGAGCGCCCGAACGAACTCCCGGACCGGTGTCGTACCCTCTGCGCCGTGCCCGACCCGCCGCCTCGCGCGCCCACGGTCGCGGTGCTGGGCGGCGGCCAGCTCGGCCGCATGCTGGCGACCGCGGGCATCCCGATGGGCGTGCGCTTCCGCTTCCTCGACCCGTCGCCCGACGCACCGGCGGGCGCCGTGGGCGCGCTCGTCGTCGGCGCGCTCGGCGACGAGCGCGCGCTCGACGAGGTGAGCGAGGGCGCCGACGTGGTGACCTACGAATGGGAGGGCGTGCCCGCGGACGCCGTCCGTCACCTCGCGCGGCGCACCGCGGTGCGGCCGGGTGCGCGCCCGCTCGAGGTCGCGCAGGACCGGATCGCGGAGAAGACGACCTGCCGGGAGCTGGGCATCCCCACGCCGGCGTTCGCGGGGGTCGCGGTCGGCGCCGATCCCGCCGGCGCGGTCGCGGCCGTCGGCGGGTACCCCGCAGTGGTGAAGACCTGTCGCGGCGGCTACGACGGCAAAGGACAACGCGTCGTCCGCGAGCTGCGCGACCTCGACGGCATCCGCGACGCGCTTGGTGCGGTACCCCTGATCGTGGAGCGCTGGGTACCGTTCGAGCGCGAGGTGTCGATCCTCGCGGTGCGCGCGCTCTCCGGCGAGGTGGCCTGCTGGCCCCTCGTCGAGAACCGGCACGACGGGGGCATCCTCCGCGTCAGCCGCGCGCCGGCGCCCGGGACGTCACCCGGCGTGCAGGCGCGCGCGACCGCGATCGCCGAGCAGCTCGTCACCGAGCTCGACCACGTCGGCGTGCTCGCGGTCGAGATGTTCGAGACCGACGGGGACCTGCTCGTCAACGAGCTGGCCCCGCGCGTCCACAACTCCGGGCACTGGACCATCGAGGGTGCCGAGACCAGCCAGTTCGAGAACCACGTGCGCGCGGTCCTGGGGCTCCCGCTCGGGGCGACCGCGGCGCGCGGCGCGAGCGTCATGTACAACTTCGTCGGGGAGCTCCCCGCGCGCGACGCGGTGCTGTCGGTGCCCGGCGCGCACTTCCACGACTATGAGAAGGCGCCGCGTCCCGGACGCAAGGTGGGGCACGTGACCCTCACCGCACCCGACCCCGAGGAGCTGGGACGACGCGAGGCCCGGCTGCAGAGGCTGCTGGGTCCGCGCGCGTAGCCTGCGGGCACCATGACCATCCGGGTGATCGTCGCCGAGGACAACTACCTGGTGCGCGAGGCGGTGACCCGGCTGCTCGAGACCGAGCCCGACATCGAGGTGGCGGGTGTGTGCGGGGACTACGACGGTCTCATCGCGTCGGTCGGCGAGCTCACTCCCGACGTGGTCCTCACCGACATCCGCATGCCGCCGACCGGCACCGACGAGGGCGTGCGCGCCGCGGCCGAGCTGCGGGAGTCGCACCCGACGCTCGGCGTCGTGGTGCTGAGCCAGTACGTCGACCCCACCTACGCGCTCGAGCTCCTCGACGCCGGCTCGGAGCGGCGTGCCTACCTGCTGAAGGAGCGGGTGTCCGACGTCGACCAGCTCGCCCGCGCCGTGCGCGAGGTGGCGGCCGGCGGGTCGGTCATCGACCCCAAGGTGGTCGAGGTGCTGGTCGAGGCGCGCGCCCGGAAGGCCGACTCGCCGCTCGACCGCCTCACGCCGCGCGAGCACGAGGTGCTGGCCGAGATGGCTCAGGGGCGCAACAACGCCGCGGTCGCGGCCGCGCTCGGCCTCTCCGAGCGCGCGGTGGAGAAGCACATCAACTCGGTGTTCTCGAAGCTCGGGCTGTCCGAGGAGCCCGACGTCCACCGCCGGGTGAAGGCGGTGCTGCTCTACCTCTCCGACCAGTAGGCCACTCCGACCGGCAGGGCCCGCGGCGCGCACGGGCGCCAGGGAGGCTGGCATCACCGTGAAGGGGTGCGGGCACCCTGGGTGACGCGCTTCGCACCGGCCAGAATGGCGCCGTGGGCGAGGTCAAAGTGCTCATCGTCGACGACCAGGCACCGTTCCGGCGCGCCGCGCACGCGGTCATCGCGGCGACTCCGGGGTTCGAGGTCGCAGGCGAGGCGGAGAGCGGCGAGGAAGCGGTGGATCTCGCCGACGCGCTCGACCCCGGCCTCGTGCTCATGGACATCAACCTGCCGGGGATCAACGGGATCGAGGCGACGCGCCGCATCGTCGCCGCGCACCCGGGCACCGTCGTGATGCTGCTGTCGACGTACCAGGCGGTCGACCTCCCTGCCGACGCCGAGTCCTGCGGCGCGGCGGCCTACATCCACAAGGAGCAGTTCGGCCCCAAGGTGGTCCGCGAGGTGTGGGAACAGCGCGACGGCAGCGCGGCCTGACGCCGCGCGGCGTCGCCGCCCTACGCCTCGGCGAGCGGGATCCGCCCCGAAACCCTCACGCCGTTCCCCGGTGACGACTCGACCTCGATGCTCCCCCCGATCGCGCCCACGCGGTCGCTCATGTTCACGAACCCGTGGCCGAGGTGCGCACCCGTCGTCACGTCGAACCCGGCACCGTCGTCGGCCACCTCGAAGAGCAGCGTGCCCGGCTCCTCGCGGACCGTCACCACCGCCTGCGCGCCCTGACCCGCGTGCTTCGCCGCGTTCTGGAGCGCCTCGAGGCAGCAGAAGTACACCGCGGCCTCGATCTGCTGCGGGTAGCGGCCGATGCCCTCGGCGTGGACGTCGGTCGGCAACGCGGCGCGCCCGGCGGCCGCGCTCAGCGCCTCCGGCAGGCCGCGGTCCATCAGCAGCGGCGGGTAGATGCCGTGCGCGAGGTTGCGAAGCTCCTGCACCGCGTCCTGGAGATCGCCGCCGATCTGCTCCAGCATCGCCTTGGCCGCCTCGGGGTCGGTGTCGGCGATCTGGCGCGCGAGGTTGACGTTGACCGCGAGCGCGACGAGGTGCTGCTGCGCACCGTCGTGCAGGTCGCGTTCGATGCGCCGGCGCTGCGCGTCGCCCGCCTCCACGATGCGCGAACGAGACGCACGCAGCTCGTCGGCCTGCCGGCGGACCTCGTCGAGCGACTCCTGCAGCGCGGAGTCGAGCTTCACGTTGTGGAGCGCGAGGCCGACCTGGCGGGCCAGCTCGGTGAGGGCCTGCTCGTCGGGCTCGGCGAACTGGAGCGCGCCCTCGGGACGGCGCACCACGATCATCCCGAGCAGCTCCCCGGAGTTGGTGATCGGCGCCACCCGGATGACCTCCTCGTCGTCGCCGAGCACGGCCGGCAGCCAGATGCGCGCCCACGCCGCCCCCGACACGCCCGCGCGCGCGATCACCGACTCCTCCTCGGTGCCGATCGGGAGGCGCGCCGGTCCGCGCTCGGGCACCGAGACCGCGCGCTCGAGGCCCCCGGTGCCGCGCGTCCACACCTCCGCGACCTCGAGCGACATCGTCTTGTTCAGCGACTCCGCGAGCTGGAGGAGCAGCTCGTCCAGGGGCAAGGCGCGGGTCAGGCGGCTCCCGAACGTGCGGAGAACCTCGTCCGGCGCGTGCCGCTCGCCGTACACGCGGCGGGTGGCGAGGCCGGTGAGCCGCTCCCGGACCGGCAGCCACAGCAGAGCGGCGACGGCCGCGGCGAGCATCGACAGGCCGAGGATGGTCTGCTCCTCACCGGTGGGCGAGTGACCGAGGCCGAGCACGACGACGAGGTAGCAGCCGGCGACCATCGCCGCGAGCCCGGCCAGCGTGATCGTGTGCACGAGGAGCCGATCGACGCGCACCGCGATCCGCTCCGACGAGCCCATCGCGAGCGCGAACGGGAGCAACGCGGTGGTTGCCACGGCGACGCCGCGCACCCCGTTCGGCCACGACACGAGGGCGTTGAGCACGAGTGCGACCAGTGACACGACCGCGGCGACCACGACCGCCCAGGCCACCCACTGGAGACGTGCCCGCTCGTGCGCGGTGCGCGCGCCGCGGCAGCGCGCCACGTACCCCACCGCGCCTGCGAACGCGGCGACGCTCGCGACCGCCACGACCGAGCCGAGCGGGACCGCCGGCCGCTCGTCGAGGAGGTAGGCGGCGAGACCGGCTGCGGCGAGGTAGCCGACGGCCGCGGTCACCCGCCGCACCGTCGTGCCGAGCACGCCGTCCGGGAGCCCGAGCGCGAGGTGGAGGCCGACGCCCGGGAGCAACGCGACCGCGATCGCCCGGATCGCCGCGCCCCAGTCGCGAGCGCCGTCGGTCGCCGCCTGCCGGGCTGCGAGAGAGGCTCCGAACAGCGCCATCGCGCCGATCAACGCGACCAGCGCCATCAGCAGGGCAAGGAGCTCGCGCGGACGTTGCAACGAGACGAACACGGCGGCGAGCGCCCATACGCCGACGAGCGCCGCAGCCAGGTAGCGGCCGGGCGAGGTGGTGGCGGGCTCGGCGAGGAGCAGCGCCAGCGCCACGATCGCGCCCGTGACCACCGAGGACGCAACCGTGGTCGTCGCGCGCGATGACCACGGAGGGCGCTCACGAACTTCGTCGCGGATGCTCGCGAGCTCGAGCGGCTCCACGTGTTCGAGGCTGCTGACCACGGCTACTCCGATCGTAGAACCGTCGCCGGCCGCAGACGAGCGGCGATGCGCACGAGGCGCGCGTGGGCCGTGTCGGTCCGGCGCGCGCCGCCCGCGGCCGCGAGCACCACTCCGCCCGCGAAGCCGACGAGCAGCGCCAGCGCGAGCGTCGCGCGCCATCGCGCCCGCAGCTCGGCTCGGAACCGGCACCGGACAGCTGCCAACGGGACCCTGCGCCGCTAGGAGAAGGTCCGGAGCACGGTCTCGGCCGCGGCTTCGTCGGCCGCGCTCTCGATGCGACCGTCGCGCATGCGCACGATCCGGTCGGCGGCGGCGGCGACGGCGTCGTCGTGCGTCACCATGAGGATGGTCTGCCCGCCGGCGTGCAGGCGGCGGAAGAGCTCGAGCACCTCGTGGCCGCCCTCGGAGTCGAGCGCACCGGTGGGCTCGTCGGCGAGGAGCAGGGTGGGCTCGTTGGCGAGCGCCCGCGCGATCGCGAGGCGTTGGCGCTGCCCGCCGGACAGGACACCCGGCGCATCCTTGGCCTTGTCGGCCAGGCCGAGGAGGTCGAGGAGGTCCCGCGCGTGCGTCTCGGCCCGCTTGCGCGGCGCGCCCGCGATGACCGCGGGCAGCGTGACGTTCTCCAGCACGCTCATCCCCTCGAGCAGGTTGAAGAACTGGAAGACGATCCCGATGTGGCGGCGCCGCATGATCGCGAGCTCGTCCTCCGACT
Organism: uncultured Bifidobacteriaceae bacterium; assembly: GCA_964505725.1. Taxonomy (GTDB): domain Bacteria; phylum Actinomycetota; class Acidimicrobiia; order IMCC26256; family DASPTH01; genus CAVRJC01. The sequence goes on from CAZDJK010000048.1 coordinate 24,173, forward strand.
TGCCGACGAGCGACTGGCCTGCAAGCACGATGTCGCCGTCGGTCGGGGTGTCGAGCCCGGCGACCATGTTCAGCATCGTCGACTTACCACACCCGGACGGCCCCATCACCGCGACGAATTCGCCGTTGATCATCGTGAAGTCGACGCCCCGCAACGCGCGCACGGGCGCACCCTCGGACTCGAACGTCTTCCGGAGGCCGTGCGTCTCGACCACCAGGCCTTCACTCGCAGTCATGTCTCGCCCCCTTCCTCGTACACGTCGATCCGGTACGCGTGCACCGGCGTCTGCCTTCCCTTCACCAGGACCTCGTCGAGCTCGACGCAGTCGACCGGTTCGTGCAGCGCGACGTAGGTGGAGTCGTTCAGCACGATGCGCCCCGCGGGCCGCGCCAGGTCCTGGAGCCGCTGCGCGAGGTTCACGGTGTCGCCGACGAGCGTGTACTCGAGGCGCTCCTCCGATCCGAGCAGCGCGGCGGCGACCGGGCCCGTCGCCAGCCCGACGCCGAGCCCGAACGCGGGCCGTCCCATCTGCTCCCACGCACCGTTCAGCGCGTGCTGCCGCTCCAGCATCGAGATCGCCGCCTTCACCGCTCGGTCGGCGTGGTCCTCGAGCGGCACCGGCGCACCGAAGCACGCCATCACCGCGTCGCCGACGAACTGCATCACCGTGCCACCCTCGTCGAGGATCGCATGGTTCATCTCCGCGCGGTGCTCGCTCAGCTGGGCCGCGAGGTGCGAGGGGTCGTTGTGCTCCGCGATCCCCGAGTAGCCGCGGATGTCGGCCATGAGCACCGTGACGACCAGGTCCTCGGTCTCGCCGATCTTGCGGCCCTCGTTGCGGAGCTTGTCGGCGAGCCCACCCGGGAGGAGCCGGCTGAGCTGCTCGCCCTGCTCCTCGCGGTCGACGATCGCCTGGTGCAGCATCCGCAGGCGCCGCAGCGCGCCGGTGGTCCCCGTGCTCGCGCCCTCCGACAACTTGAGGAAGAGCTGCTCCACCGCGTCGGCGACCGCCGCCGCGGTGGTGTTGCGCGACGCCGCCATCGCCTTGATCGGGCGGCCCTCCGCGACCTCGTGCAGCAGCCGCTCGTCGGCCGCGGTGAGCCCGGAGTCGTCGGTGACCGGCTGCACGAGCGCCTCGACGATCTTCGGGTCGATCACCGAGCCCCCGGTGGCGACCTCGCGGACTGCCCGTGCCAGCTGGTCGCCCTCGGCGACGCGGTCCTTCAAGAGATAGGCGTAGCCGGCCGCTCCCTCGCTCAGCAGCGCGATCGCGTAGTCGGGGTCGTCGTACTGCGACAGCACCACCACCCCGGTGCCGGGATGCCGCTTGCGGAGCTCCTTGGCCGCGTCGATCCCCTCGCGCTGGAAGCTCGGCGGCATGCGGATGTCGGTGACCAGCACCTGGGGCGCCGCCGCCTCCGCGCCCGCGATCAGGCTGTCGTAGTCGTCGGCGGTCCCGACCACGTCGAGGTCGTGCTCGAGCCCCAGCAGCGCGCGGACGCCTTCCCGGACGATGACGTTGTCGTCGGCGAGAAAGACCGTGATGCGCCCGTCCCCCATGCCTGTCATTCAGTGCCTCTCGCCCCCCGCGGGCAAGGTTGCCCGCGTCACCCCTGCGGGGGTGCTGCCCACCCCCGGCCCGCTCCGGTTGGCCCCCTCGCCGACCCGGTCCGCGAACCGTACCGTTGCCCCGAGGCGAAATCGCCAAACGACGGCGGGCACAGACAATCGGAGGTCGGAGCGATGCGCATCGAAACGTCGGTCACGAGCATCTCCTGGATTCCGTCCGAGGCCGTGACCGGGCCGGTCCTGAAGGGCACCTTCGAGTCCGGGTTCACCCACTACGACGAGCCCCCACCCGACGCCATCGGCGACCTCGAGGCGCTGTGCGAGGCCGGGGCGTTCCGGTTCGCCAACCATCTGGTGGCATGGGCCGAGATCGCCGACGGGCGTATCGTCGACGCCGGCTACTCGGGTGGCGGCCTCATGGGCCGGACGAGCGTGAAGCTCGCCAAGGTCCGGGCGACGTTCGAGCCTGCCGCGCTCCCCGACATCCGTTCCGACCCCGAGATCACCGAGACCGCGGTGCGGTTCGTGCAGACGACGGGCGGCCGGACCGGCCTGCCGGCGCCCCGCCGGGTGAAGCACCCGCCGTTCGTGCAGTTCCGCGCCCCGACGGTGTGGACCACGCTCGCGCTCACGATCCGCGCCGACGGCACGTCGAGCTTCGAGGTCCTCGGCGCGAGCAAGTTCCCCCGTCACTGGGTGTACGACGCGGACGGCAAGCTGAGCGCGAAGGTCGGGCTCGCCGACTTCAAGGACTGGTACCGCGACGCGTTCGGCAAGCACACGCCGTGGGGCGACCGCGATTCGCGGGCGCTCGTGACCGCGGTGGAGAGCGCCCTCGAACGACGCCTGTCGACCACGATCATGCGCGGCGGCGCCAAGCCGGAGATCCGCACCCTGAAGGAAGGCGCGCACCTCGTCGACCAGGGCGACACCGGGCGCGAGCTCTACCTGGTGCTCGACGGCGTGCTCTCGGTGCAGATCGACGGCGAGCCCATCGCCGAGGTCGGCCCGGGCGCCATCCTCGGTGAGCGGGCGGTGCTCGAAGGCGGGACCAGAACCGCGACGCTGGTCGCGGCCACGAACGTGCGGGTCGCGGCCGCTGCGCCCGACCAGATCGACCGGGCCGCGCTGGAGGAGCTCGCGGCTTCGCATCGACGGGGTGAATGAGGCAAGCAGGTAGCGTCGCGCGCGATGCGGATCGCGACCTGGAACGTCAACTCGCTCAAGGCGCGCATGCCGCGCGTGGAAGAGTGGTTGGCGTACGCGCAACCCGACGTCCTGTGTCTGCAGGAGACGAAGCTCGCCGACGACGCGTTCCCAGCGTTGGCGTTCTCCGCGCTCGGCTACGCGTCCGCGCAGCACGGCCACAACCAGTGGAACGGCGTCGCCATCCTGTCGCGGGTCGGGATCGACGACGTCACGACCGGCTTCGACGCGACCGTCGTCGACCCCTACGAGGGTGACGCCCGGCTCCTGGCGGCGACATGCGCTGGGGTGCGGGTGGTCAGCGTCTACGTGCCCAACGGACGCGAGGTGGGCACCGAGTTCTACGACCGCAAGCTCGAGTGGCTCGACCGCCTCGCCGAATGGGTGCCGAGCCAGGCGTCGCCCGCCGACCCCCTCGCGGTGCTGGGCGACTTCAACGTCGCGCCCGACGACCGCGACGTGTGGTCGGTGAAGGCGTTCGCGGGGGTCACCCACGTCACCGAGCCCGAGCGCGCCGCGGTCGCCCGGCTCGGCGAGTGGGGGCTCTACGACGCGTTCCGCTGCCGCTATGCCGATGATCGCCTGTTCTCGTACTGGGACTACCGCCGGGGCGACTTCCACGAGCACCGAGGCATGCGCATCGACCTCGCGTTCACGACGCAACCGCTCGTCGACCGTCTCCGGTGGGCGGTGATCGACCGCAACGCGCGCAAGGGCAAGCTTCCGTCCGACCACGCCCCCGTGATCCTGGATTTCACGTGACGCCGCGTCGTTGGCTGTGGGTGCTCGGAGGGCTCGTCGGCGTGCTCGTGATCGTGCTCGTCGTCGTGCTCGCGACGCGTGACGACTCCGGGTCGTCCGCGTCGGACACCACGACGACCGCGTCGACCGCGCCGACCACGTCGAGCTCGACGACGACCACGGGCGCACCCACCACGACGGGCGCGCCGACCACGACGACCCGGGGCCTCCCACCCATCACCAACGACCCGCAGAGCTACGCGATCTACCTGTTCGCCGCGTGGCAGCAGGGCAATCAGCAGGCCGCCGCCAACGTGGCCGACAGCGACGCCGTCACCCAGATGTTCTCGCAGGCGTACCAGCCGTCGGTCACCTACACCATCGGCAACTGCAACCCAGCGGCGGGGTCGCTCTACTGCACGTGGAGCGGCTCCAACGGCTCGACTCTCACGATGACGGTCCGCAACACGACCGGTGGGCTGCCGATCCTCGTGGTCGGGGTCATGCGCTCCTGATCGTCTGCATCAGGGGAGGTCCTCGGGGCGGTCCTCGGGGGCGGGCGCGTCGGAGCTCGAGCATCCGCCCGCTGGGGCGGATGTGCCCACCGATGTGCCCCGACGGCGCCGGCGGGAAATACTCGACCCGACGGGGTCACGAGACGAGGAGGTCGGGTCGTGGCACAGAGCTCGGTGGACACCGCATTGGCGAAGCTCGACGCGGTGAAGGACAGCCTGACGGTCAAGCGGGTCTTCGGTGACGCCTACGAGGTCGACGGCGTGACCGTGATCCCGGTGGCGATGGTGCGGGGCGGCGGCGGCGCCGGCCTCGGCGAAGGGACCAGCGGGAACGGGGAGCACGAGGCGAGCGGCGCGCTTCGCGGCGGGCCCGCCGGATCCGGCTCGGGGCTCGGCCTCGGGTTCGGCGTGGACGCGCGTCCCGTGGGCGTGTACGTCGTGAAGGACGGCGAGGTCTCGTGGCAGCCGAGCATCGACGTGATGCGCGTCGTGCTCGGCGGCCAGGTGGTCGCGATCTTCGCCCTCTGGACGCTGCGGAGGATCTTCGCCCGTCGGCGCTGACGGACAGGCCGCGGCGGTGGGTCAGCTGCGCGCCTTGAGAGCCTCGATCAGTGCGGGGACGACCTTGTGCACGTCACCCACCACCCCGAGGTCGGCGATCGAGAAGATCGGCGCTTCCGCGTCCTTGTTGACGCAGATGATGTTCTCCGATCCCTTCATGCCGACCATGTGCTGGGTTGCACCCGAGATCCCGAGCGCGATGTACACCCTCGGCTTCACGACCTTCCCCGTTTGCCCCACCTGCTTCGCGTACGGGACCCAGCCGGCGTCGACGATCGCGCGCGACGCGCCCGACGCACCCTTGAGCAGCTTGGCCAGCTCCTCGACCAGGGGCTCGTAGGCCTCGGCGCTGCCGAGCCCGCGGCCGCCGGAGACCACGACCGTCGCCTCCTCGAGCTTCGGGCCCTGACGTTCCTCCACGTGCCGTTCGAGCACCTTCACCTCGCCGGCCCGCCCGGCGTCGGGTGTGGGGACGCTGACCACCTGTGCCGCGCCGCCGCCGCTGGGCTCGGCTGCGAACGACTTCGGGCGGATCGCCGCGAGGTAGGGGCCGTCGCCGGTGAGCTCGGCGTCGACGAGCGTGTTGCCGCCGAAGATCGCGGTCCCGACCACGAGCTTGTCGCCGTCGACGCGCAGGTCGGTGCCATTCGTGAGCACCGGCCGGTCGAGCTTCACCGAGAGGCGCGCGAGGGTGTCGCGCCCGTCGTAGCTCTGGGCGAACAGCACCGCGTCGGGCGAGTGCTCCGCCACGAGCGACTCCAGTGCGGTGGCGCCGACGGCGCCGGGGAGCGCGTCGCCGGGGTCGACGGCGTAGACGGTGGTGGCGCCGTGCTCGCCCAGGCCGGGTGCGATGGCCTCGGCGGCACCGCCGACGTGCACGGCCTCCACGGTGCCCGCGAGCTCGCGCGCCTTGGTGAGCAGCTCCAGCGTGCTGCTCGTCGGCTTGTCGCCGTCGGCTTCGGCGAACACCCAGATCTTCGAGATGGCCACGGTGCCTTCCTTCTCTCTTCGAGCCCGGTTTCTCTTCGGAACGGTCGCGCGCGATCGGGTCCGCTCAGACGACCTTGAGCTGCTCGAGGAACTCGACGACGCGCAGGTACGCCTCGCCGTCGTCCTCGATCCTCTCGCCCGCCTCGCGCTGCGGCGCGGCGCTGACCGAGAGGATCGCCTGCCGCGCGCCGGCCCACCCGACGTCGTCGGCACCGAGGCCCAGATCGGCGACGCTCACCGTGTCGACCGGCTTGTTCTTGGCCGCCATGATCCCCTTGAACGACGGATAGCGCGGCTCGACCACCCCGGCGGTCACGCTCACCACCGCGGGCAGCGACGCCTCGACGGTGTCGTAACCGGCCTCGGTCTGGCGCTGGATGGTGATCTTGCCATCGCCGAGCTCGACGTGCTTGGCGAACGTCATCGACGGCCACCCGAGGAGCTCCGCGATCTGCGCGGGGACGGTCCCGGTGTAGCCCTCGGTCGACTCGGTGGCGGCCACCACGAGATCGGTCTCGCCCGCGCGCTCGATCGCCTTCGCGAGCACCTTGGCCGTCGACAGTGCATCGGAACCCGCGAGCGCGTCGTCGCTCACGAGGACCGCGCGCGCCGCGCCCATCGCGAGCGCGGTGCGCAGGCCGGAGACCTCCGCGTTGGGCGCCATGGAGATGAGCACGACGTCGCCGCCACCTGCCTTCTCCGCGAGCTGGAGCGCCATCTCGACGCCGTAGGCGTCCGAGTCGTCGAGGATGAGCTTGCCCGACCGGTCGAGCGTGTTGTCGGCTTCGAGCTTGCCGGGCACCGTCGGGTCGGGGATCTGCTTGACGCACACTGCAATCTGCATAGGACGCGATTCTTGCCGCGACCACCGGTGCCGTGCGAAACCGGACCGGAGCGTCGGGTACGGTCCGCTCGTGGCGGAGCCCGCGCCGATCGACGTGCTCGTGGCGGGCGCCGGACCCGCAGGCGTCGCGGCGGCGTTGGAAGCCCACGGGAAGGGTCTCTCGACGCTCGTGGTCGACAAGGCCACGTTCCCCCGGGACAAGACCTGCGGCGACGGGCTCACCGCGGCCGCGCTCCGCCGGCTCGACCGGCTCGGCCTCGACGTGCGCGGTCTCCCCTCTTGGGCCGTCGTGCGCGAGACCGTCATCGTGGGACCGGACGGCCGCGAGCTGGTGCTCGCGCACCCCCGCGACCGCGAGCTCGCCGGCATCGTCACCCGCTTCGAGCTGGACGACGCGCTCGTGGAGCTCGCACGCGACCGCGGCGTCGACGTGCGCGACGGCACCGCGCTCACTGGGCTGCGCGTCGAGGACGACGCGGTGGTCGCCGCGCTCGACGACGCCGCGGTGCGCGCGCGTTGGATCGTCGCCGCCGACGGCCACTACTCGCCGGTGCGGCGGATGCTGGCGCATCACGAGGGCGGGCCGACCCGCGACTCGGGACCCGATCTCGGGACGTGGCACGCGTTCCGCCAGTACTTCCGCGGCGTCGCCGACCGTCGGCTGTGGGTGCTGTTCGAGGAGGACCTCCTGCCGGGGTACGCGTGGGTGTTCCCCGTCGGCGCCGACCGCGCGAACGTCGGATTCGGGGTGCTGCGCGGACGCGGGCACGACCGGAACGGCGGCGCGCTCGGCAAGCAGCTCGCGAAGCAGTGGCGCGACGTCGTGTCGCGCCCGCGCCTGCGGCGCATACTCGGTGGGCGGGCGGAACCCGACGGCCCGGTGCGCGCGTGGCCGATCCCGGCCCGGTGGGACGAGCGCGCGCTCACCGGCGCGTCGCGCGTGCTGTACGCGGGCGACGCCGCCGGTGTCGTCGACCCGATGACGGGCGAGGGCATCGCGCAGGCGCTCGAGACCGGCACGCTCGCAGCGCGGGCCGTCGCCGAGGGCGGCGACACCACCGCGGTGGCCGCGCGCTACCGCGCCGACGTGCGCGCCACGCTGGGCAGCGACCTGCGGTTCGCGTCGGCGCTGCAGCGTGTGCTCGCCACCGCCCCCGGTGCGCGGCTCTCGCTGCGTGCTGCCGGCCTCACACCGTGGACCCGCCGCAACTTCGCCCGGTGGATGTTCGAGGACTACCCTCGCGCGCTCGTGCTCACGCCGTCACGGTGGCACCGCGGCGCCGAGAGCTTCGCGGATGCCAACCCGGGATCCCGCCGAGGCGGCCGTACACTGCACTGATGGCCGTGACCGACCACTGGTTGAGCACCCCGCACTGGTCGACCGACATCCCGCTCGACACCCTCCACGTGCGAATCGACGCGCTCGCCGAGCACGGCTACGTCGTGTTGCGCGACCTCGGGCGCACGGTCCCGGAGGCCGAGTACCTCGGGCTCGAGTACATGGACTGGAAGAGCGGCGGCGACACCAACTTCGCGCCCGTGGCCACCGCCGACGGCGAGCTCGACTGCCGGGGCTTCTGGAAGCCCGGCGACGAGCGGCCCGACAAGCGTGGACGGTTCACGTCGAATGCGGCGATCTGTCCGACGCTCGTCGAGGAGGTCTCCGAGGTCGGCGCCGACTTCGGCCGCGTCCGGGTGATCAAGCTCGAGCCGCAGGGTTACGACGAGGCGCTGCGTCAGATCCACCGCGACGACAACAACCGCTTCAACCCCGAGGGCGAGGGCTGGGTGGTGCGGAGCTGGCTGGAGCTCACCGACAACCCCCACAGCTTCATGATCCTCATGGAACAGGGTCCCGACGGCCTGCCCGACCCGTCCACCGAGGTGCGGCTCCCGCTGCACCGCGGCGCGCGCTTCGTCGTCGACACGCAGCGCCTCTGGCACGTCGTGTGCCACCCGGGCTCGGAGCCGCGCTACGCGCTGATCTCCAGCTTCGAGAGCGGCCCCGCGCTCGCGGGCTGGATCGCGCGCGAGCGGTAGCTCAGGCGCGCAACCCGGCGACGATCGTCTTCGCGACGTCGGAGTCGAGCGTCGAGAGCTCGTAGTTGCTCAGCCGGTCGACGATGTCGCCGTAGCGGCGGAGGATCGCGGGCGCGACGTCGTCGGGCTCCGCGACGACCGCGAACGTGGCCAGCATCTCGTCGGTGATCAGCTCGCCCATCGCGTCCCACTCGCCGCGCTTGGACATCACGTTCAGCTCTTCTCCGACCCGGCCCCAGCCGTGGAGCTCGAGGACGCCGCGGTACCCGGGCGTCGAGCCGTAGAACGCGATCTGGCGCTTGGTCGCGATCCCAGCACGTTCCATCGCCTCGTCGCTCGCGCCGGTGACGACGAAGAGGGGCCCGCTGATCTCGACGTCGGTGCGCGTCTTCCCTCCGGCCGCCAGCCCACGCTCCAGCGCCGGCAGCGTCACCTCGCGCACGTACCGCTCGGTGGTGAACGCGTGCACCATGAGGCCGTCGGCGACCTCGCCGGCGACCTCGGTCATCCGCTCGCCGACCGCGGCGACAAAGACCTTCGGCGCGCCGTACGGGTTCGGCGGCGGCATGAAGAACGGCGTCATCAGCGTGTGGGTGTAGAAGTCGCCCCGGAAGTCGAGCTTCGTTCCCTCGTTCCACGCGCTCCAGATCGCCCGCATGGCGAGGACGAACTCGCGCATCCTCGGCGCCGGATGCGACCACGGCATCGAGTACCGCCGCTGGATGTGCGGCTTGATCTGGCTCCCGAGGCCGAGCACGATGCGGCCCTCGGAGTACCGCTGCAGGTCGTTGGCGGCCGCTGCGAGCGTCATCGGGCTGCGGGCGAACGCCACCGTGATCGAGGTCCCGAGCTCGATGTGCTCGGTGTGCTCCGCGGCCAGCGCCAGGGGGAGCAGAGGGTCGGTGCTCGTCTCGGCCGAGAATGCGCCGGCGTACCCGGCCTCCTCGAGCCCGCGTGCCCGGGCCCCGACGGCGCCGAGCGGCCCACCGAGGCCGCCGTCGATCAACATCGCCGGCACGCTAACGCATCCCCGTAGCCGTCACACCCCCGGCGTAATCTCCGCGACGATGGGCTTTTCACCACCCTGGTCGCTCTCCCCGAGCGCGTGCTCGGCGTTCAAGGAGTGCCCGCTCGCGTTCCGGTTCTCCTACCTCGAGCACCTGCCCGAGCCGCCGGCGCCGTGGACGAGCAAGGGCACGCTCGTGCACCGGGCGCTCGAGCGACTGATGGACCGGCCCGGCCCGGAACGCACGCTCGACGCGGCGCGCGACGACCTCGCCCGGGCGCGAGCGGAGCTCGCCGACCACCCGGAGTTCGCCGGCCTCGACCTCTCGCCCGACGAGTGGAAGGCGTTCGCAGCCGACGCCGAGCGCCTGGTCGAGCGCTACTTCGAGCTCGAGGATCCACGCACGGTGCGGCCGATCGGCCTGGAGCTCAAGCTCGAGGCCGATCTCGGCCGGGTGCGCCTCCGCGGCGTGATCGACCGTCTCGACCTCGACGAGCACGGCGACCTCGTCGTCACCGACTACAAGACCGGCGCGGTGCCGAGCGAGCAGTGGGAAGCCAAGAGCCTGAGCGGCGTGCACGTCTACGCGCTCCTCTGCGAGCGCATGATCGGCCAACGCCCGGCGCGGGTGCAGCTCTACTACTTGTCGCGTCCCGAGGCGATCATCGCCACCCCCACCGACCAGACCGTCAGGGGCGTCGAGCGGCGAACGACCGCGATGTGGGAGGCGATCGCACAATCGTGCGCGAGGGACGACTTCCGGCCCCACCCCGGGCGGCTCTGCGACTTCTGCTCGTTCCGCCCCTACTGCCCGGCGTTCGGCGGCGACCCGATCGACGCCGCGGAGCTGCGCGGGCCGGGCACGGTCATCGCGCCCGAGCTGCCGCTGGTCGACGCGTAGCCGGCGCCGGCGCGCGGAGGGCGGCCGGGAGCGGCGCCGAGTGCACGATCGAGAGGTGCTGGATCGGTCGTGTCAACGCGACGTACAGGAGCCGCAAGCCGCGCACGGTGCCGCCCGCGATGGCAGCGGGCTCCACGACGACCACCGCGTCGAACTCGAGCCCCTTCGCCTCCGGCGCCGACAGGAGCGTGACCCGGCGCCCGAGGCCGTCGCGCGCAGCCACGCCGTGCGGCACGTCGTGCGCGTCGAGCGCGCGCGCCGCGGCGCCGACCGCGTCGGGCGCCACGATGCAACCCACGAGGAACCCTTCCGCCGCCAGCTCGCCCGCCTCCGCCGCGGCGCGCCCGTAGAGCGCGCCTGCGTCGGCGTGCAGCACCCGGGGCGGCCGGGTGCCCGGCCGCACCGACCTCATGGGCGCGACGGTCGGCGCCGCCTCGGGGAGCAGCCGCGCCGCCAGCTCGACGACCGCGGCCGGCGCCCGGTACCCGAGCCGGAGCTCGTGCACGTCGCGACCGTCGGGCGCGGGCAGGTGCGCGACCACGTCGTCCCACGAGCGGTGGGACCACACCGCGGTGGCCTGGGCGAGGTCGCCGAGCAGGGTGACCGATCCGCGCGGCGCCCGCCGGGCGATCATGCGCAGCTCCATCGGCGACAGATCCTGCGCCTCGTCCACCACGACGTGGCCGTAGGTGCTCGTGTGACCGTCGATCAGGTCGCGCGCCTCGTCGACGAGCGCCCGGTCGCCGGGTGCCCACGCGACGCGGCTGCGGGACCGGGCGGCCGGGCGCAGGATCGCGGCCTGCTCCGACTCGTCGAGCACACCGGCCGCGGCCCGCCCGAGGCGCGCGCGGCTCCCGACCAGGTCCGCCACCAGCGTCGCCGGCGACACCGACGGCCAGACCTCGTCGAGCGCGGCGCGGAACGCGGGGTCGGCGCCGATCGCCCGCGGGTCGACCGCGTCCAGCGCGCCGGCGGCTCGCGCGAGCGCGCGCGCGAGCCGTGCCCGCAGGGCGGCGCGGGCGGCCCGGTACGGCAGGGCGCGGGCCGCGACCTCGCGGACGACGTCGTCGACCTGCTCGCGCGCGAGCACCACCCGGCGCGGCCCGACGCGCACGGTCAGGTCGTCGCCGGCGACGGCACGCCGCTGCTCGAGCGCGCGGGCGATCACCGTCGCCATGCGCGCGTCGCCCTTGACCCTCTGCGCGTCCTCACCGTCGACCGCCCGTACCTCGATCTGGGGCACGAGGTCGTCCAGCGTGACCTGCACGACCGCCTCCTCGCCGAGCGAGGGCAGGACCTGGGCGATGTACCCGAGGAACGTCCGGGAAGGACCGACGACGAGCACCTCGGCGCGCGCGAGCTCGGGATGGTTGAAGAGGAGGTACGCGGCGCGGTGCAGCCCAATCGCGGTCTTGCCCGACCCGGGCCCGCCCTGCACCGCACGCACGCCCGCGAGCGGCGCGCGGATCACCTCGTCCTGTTCGAGCTGGATGGTGGCGACGATGTCGAGCATCTCGCCGGTGCGCGAGCGCTCGAGCTCGGCGAGCAGCGCGTCCCCGCCGCGCAGGTGCACGACGCCGGTGTCCCCGTCGGTCGCGGCGCCGGCAGCCGGCTCACCCGAGAAGACGTCGTCGGCGAGCGAGACGAGCCGGCGCTGCTCGACCACGAGCTGCCGCCGGCTCACGAGGCCATGCGGCTCGCCCGGCCGCGCCCGGTAGAACGCCTCCGCGACCGGCGTCCGCCACTCGATCACCACCGGGTCGCCCCGCTCGGTCTCCACGTGCCGGCGGCCCACGTACCAGCGCTCGCTCGTCACCTCGTCGATCCGGCCGAACAGCAGCGGCCGGGGCGAGTCGCCGAGCGCCGCGATGCGCCGTCGCACCGCAACCTCGTGGTCGAGGTCGACGAAACCGCCGGTCGCCATGAGCCGCTCGAAGATGTCGACGGTGCGGGCGCGCATGGCGCCGAGCGACGCGTAGGCGAGGTCGACGTAGGCCTGCTCGGCCGCCAGCTCGTCGGTCACCACCGCCGGTCGGCCCCGCGGATCGAGAGTGGGAATCGGGGAGGCCCATCGGGCAATCTGGCGCGATGCCCGACCTGACCCTGCTCGCAGTGCACGCGCACCCCGACGACGAGTCGAACGGGACCGGCGGGACCCTCGCCCGGTACGCCGCCGAGGGTGTCCGCACCGTGCTCGTCACCTGCACCAACGGCGAATTCGGCGACGCGCCCGGAGGCATCAAGCCGGGTGAGCCCGGTCACGATCCGGAGGAGGTCGCCCGGATCCGCCTCGCCGAGCTCCGCCGAGCCGCCGACGCGCTGGGCATCCGGCACACCGAGACCCTGGGGTACCGCGACTCGGGGATGAAGGATTGGCCCCAGAACGAGGACCCCGACGCGTTCCTCCACCAGCCGGTCGAGGACGTCGCGGCCCGGGTGGCCGCGCTCTACGAGAAGTTCGAGCCCCAGGTGGTCGTGACCTACTTCGACAACGCGGGCTACAACCATCCCGACCACCTGCACGCGCATTCGGTCGCGCAGGCGGCGCTCGACGTGAGCGGGATACCCAGCAAGCTCTACCTCATCGCGCGTCCCCGCTCCTACCGCGTATCTTTGAGTGAGGTCGCGGCCGAGTACGACGTCGAGCTGCCGTCGGCGTTCCGGCCGTCGCAGGACCAGGGCGCGTCGCTGGCGGTGCCGGCACCTCGCCCGTTCGGGGTGGACGACTCCCTCATCACCACGACCGTCGACGTGCGCGAGTACGCGGCGCGCAAGCGCGCCGCCCTCGCCGCGCACGCGAGCCAGCTCGACGGGTCGTTCTTCCTGCGCTTCCCGCCCGAGGGGTTCGCACGCGCCTTCGGCACCGAGACGTTCATCCGGGCATTCGACCGCACCGGCGCCCCGGTACCGGAGGACGACCTGTTCGCAGGGCTGCGCTGACGGGAGCGCCGTCTGCCCCGTCTTTCGGGCAAATCCCGCCGGCCACCCGGAGCCATGGATCAGAAAGCCCCGAGCCGCCCGGGCGGGGACGATGGGCGCGCGGCGACTCCGGGCGCGCGCGGGAGCGGCCACGATCGCAGGAAATCGCCGCACGATTCGACCCTACCAGCCCGGGCGGCCCGGTTCAAGGGAAGGAGAGGACTCTCAAATGAGTCAGACCTCTCGGTTCCTCTTCCGCTGCAAGGCCCCGGATCGAACCTGCAAATTGGCACAATAGACCATCGCAGGCGGTCGCGCAAGGACTCTTTGCGACGGCCGTCGGAGCGGCACCCTCGCCGCACGCCGGTACCCTCGTGCAGTGATGCCGCGCCGCTCCGCACGCGAAGTGCGGCTCGTCGACCGCATCACCTCCTTCGACGAGGCGGTCGACAAGTGGGCCGAGGGGGTGCGCTCGCCCCGCCTGGATCCGCTCTTCTACGGGCTCTCGAGCGCGGCCGACCACGGGCTCCTCTGGCTCGCGCTCGGCGGCGGGCGCGCCGCCCGCACCGGCGACCCGACGCTCCTGGTGCGCCTCGCCACCGTGCTCGGCGTGGAGTCCGCGCTGACCAACGGGCCGATCAAGCAGCTCTTCCGGCGCGTGCGTCCGCTGCGCGAGGACGACGACGGCCATCTGCCCTACGGGATGCACCGCCCGATCACGAGCTCGTTCCCCTCGGGGCACGCGGCATCCGCGTTCACCGCCGCGACCCTGCTCGCGGGCGGGCCCTCGACGCCGCTGCTGTACGCGCTCGCCACCGCGGTCGCCACCAGCCGCGTGTACGTGCGCATGCACCACGCCTCCGACGTCGTCGCCGGCGCCGCAGTGGGGCTCGCCATGGGGCTGGTCGCGCGGCGGCTGCTCCCGCTCGGGCGCTGACCCGTCGTCCGCGCCGTGGGGTGGTTCGCGCAGCCAGGATTAGCCTCGGTCACGAGTCAGAGCCTGGAGGTCTGCCGTGGCCCGTTCCGTCGCCGTCACCTTCGACTACCGCTGCCCGTTCGCCTACAACGGCAACCTGGCCGCGATCGAGCTGCTCCGCCGCGGCGGCTCCGACGTCGACTTCCGTTTCGTCCCGTTCTCGCTCGACCAGGTGCACGTGGAGGAGGGCCAACCGGCGATGTGGGAGCGCGAGCCCGACGGTTGGGGCAGCGGGGTCGTGGCGCTCCTCTACGGCATCGCGTGCCGTGACGCGTTCGCCGACCAGTTCTTCGACGCCCACCTCGCGCTGTTCGCGGCGCGCCACGTCGAGGGCAAGCAGCTCCAGGACGAAGCCGTGCTGCGCGACGCGGTCGCGTCGGCGGGGCTCGATCCCGACGCAGTGGCGGAGGAGGCGTGGAGCGGCCGCCCGCTGAAGACCCTGCAGGCCGAGCACACGGAGAGCGTCGAACGCTACGGCGTGTTCGGCGTGCCGACCTACCTCGAGGGCGATCAGGCCGCCTTCATCCGCTTCATGGACCGCGGCAACGTCGACGACCTCGTGCGCGCGCTCGACATGCTGCAGTGGTCGGCGCTGAACGAGTTCAAGCGACCGCGCATCCCGCGCTGATCAGTGTCGGGGTGACCGGCTCGTGAGGTCGTCGGTCGCCTCCAGCCACTCCTCGAATCCCGGGTCGCGCCAGTGCGCGTGCCGGCACGAGCTGGTGAGGTCGAGCACGTAGAGGTGCAGGGTCGGCGCGTCGTCGGCGAGGTCCACCAGGGCGCCGGCGCCTGCGAACGGCGCGCCGGCGCCGAGCAGGTCGACGAGCGCGACCGCGGCGAGGATGCGGCTCCGGCACGTCGGGCACGCCGACACCGTCGCTGCCTCGAGACCGTCGGTGACCGCGAGCAGAGCCGCCGCGTCGTCGCGGTCGAGGCGCACCTCGCCGCCGTCGTCGTCCAGCACCGCGAGGACCGCCCCGCTCACGCCCCGCACGGTAGCGGCGGCCGGTAGCGTCCTCGAGGTGAGAGCGGTCACCGTCACGCCCGAGCGCGAGATCGTTGTGGCGATCCGGCCCGATCCGTCGCCGGGCCCGGGCGAGGTGCTGGTGCGGGTCGGGGGCGCGGGCCTCAACCGCGCCGACCTGGCCCAGCTCGCCGGCCGCTACCCCGCGCCGGCGGGCTCCTCCGCCGAGATCCCCGGGCTCGAGTTCGCGGGCGAGGTGCTCGCCCACGGTGAGGGCGTCAGCGAGCCGGCGGTCGGCACGAGGGTGTTCGGCATCACGGGCGGCGGCGGCCAGGCCGAGCTCCTCGCCGTCCCCGCAGTGCAGTGCGCGACGGTCCCCGACCGGCTCGACCCGGTCGAGGCGGGCGGTGTGCCCGAGGTGTTCGTCACCGCGCACGACGCGCTCGTCACCCAGGCGCAGCTCGCACCGGGTGAGACCGTCCTCGTGCACGCGGCGGGGTCGGGCGTGGGGACCGCGGCGGTCCAGCTCGCACGCGCGATGGGCTGCACCGTCGTCGGTACGTCGCGCACCGCCGCCAAGCTCGAACGGTGCCGCGAGCTCGGGCTCGACCACGCGGTGGTCGCGCCCCAGGACCTCGACCCCGTTGCGCTGGCGGCCGCGGTCACCGACGCTGCGGGGCCGGTCGACGTGACCATCGACCTGGTCGGCGGCGCGTACGTGGAGGTCGACGTGCGCGTCGCGGCGCGACTCGGGCGGATCGTGCTCGTGGCGTCGCAGGCCGGACCCCGCGCCGAGCTCGACATCGGCACGACGATGTTCAAACGGCTCCGCATCCACGGGACGGTGCTGCGCGCACGCCCCACGGAGGAGAAGGCGGCCGCGACCCGCGCGTTCGAGCGCGACGTCGTGCCGCTGCTCGTGTCCGGAGCCGCCCGTCCGATCGTCGACCGGACGTTCGCGCTCGACGCCGCGGCCGACGCCTACGAGCTCCTGGCCGACAACGCCGTGGTCGGGAAGGTCGTGCTCACCACCGGCTGATCGCGGCGAGGGTGCCTCCTCGCCGGTCAGCCGATGTAGACGGTGATGCGGGTCGGGTCGCGCGCGGCATCGACCGCGAACGGCCGCCTGCCGTCGAGGCCGATGACCCAGTGGACGGCGCCGTCGCCGTCCGGGAGCTCGCGCACGATGACCAGGTGGTGGTGCGCGCCGTAGCGGAGGAGCAGGTTGCCGCGGTAGGCGGCGACGGGATGCGCGGGATCGGTGGTGTCGACGCTCGCGGCCGGCTTCATGGTGATGTCGAGCCACGCGTTGCCGTCGAGCGCGATCTGCTGCGCGCCGTCGGCGAACTGGTTGGACGCCGCGTATCCCGCCGTGTAGCCGGGCGGCAGGTCCTGGTCCGCGAGGTTGCCGTCGCCCTCGGACCGGAACGTGAACTCGACCTGGTCGAGGCAGCCGTTCTCGCCCGCGGTGGCATCGACGAGCAGCCCCGGGACCGCGGGCCCGACCGACGAGCGCGCGCCGTCGGTGCCGTGGAAGCCGTCGCACCCCACGCCCGGCGCCGAGCTCGCCGGCGCGGCCCCGCGGGGCGCGGACGCCGACGTGGGAGCCGCGGTGGACGTCGGCGCCTCGGGCGCGGCCGACCCGCCCCCGCCGGTGCAGGCCGACGCCGCCAGCGCGAGCGCCGCGACCAGCAGCAGGCGCCCTCGGCGGACCACGGGTCGGCAGGTTAGACGCGCGCCGCCCCGGAATCGCGCGTCGCGCGACGCCTACGATCGAACCCTCCGTCCATCGGTGAAGGGTCCCGCGCGCATGGGCACGCTCGTCGAACGGCTCGGGTACGCCGCGTCCACTCGGTGCCTGATCGTGAACTGCGACGACCTCGGGCTGACCCACTCGGCCAACGTCGCCGCCTACGAGGCGCTGCGCATCGGCGTGGCGACGAGCGCATCGCTGATGGTCCCCTGCCCGTGGGCTCGCGACGCCGCGAGCCGCTACCGGGGCGAGGACGTCGGCGTGCAGCTCACGCTCAACGCCGAGCTCGACACCTACCGTTGGGGGCCGATCACGCAGGCGCCGAGCCTCCTCGACGGCGACGGCGGCTTCCCGCGGACCGTCGCCGACGCGTGGGACCACGCGGACCTCGACGAGGTGCGGCGCGAGTGCCGGGCCCAGATCGAGCGGGCGATCGTGTGGGGTTTCGACGTCACCCACCTCAGCAGCCACCTCGGCATGCTCGAGCCGCGCGCCGACTTCTTCGACGCGTACCTCGAGCTCGCGGTGGAGTTCCGCCTGCCCCTGCGGCTGGGCGACGCCCCCGCCGAGCGCGTGGCCGGATTCCCGTTCCGCCGCCTCGCCGCCGAGGAGGGCGTGGTGTTCCCCGACCGGGTGCTCGCGTGCCCGCCGGGAGGTGGC
This sequence comes from uncultured Bifidobacteriaceae bacterium, assembly GCA_964505725.1. Lineage (GTDB taxonomy): Bacteria > Actinomycetota > Acidimicrobiia > IMCC26256 > DASPTH01 > CAVRJC01. The sequence continues at coordinate 41,818 of CAZDJK010000048.1, forward strand.
CGGCGGGTCGAGCGGCTCCTCTTCGACCTCGAGCCGGGCGTGACCGAGCTGTCACTGCACCCCGCGGCCGACACCGACGAGGTGCGCGCGGCGTGTGCGGACTGGGCGGGACGGGTGGAGGACTACCTGTACCTCACGCGCGACTCGTCGCTCCGCGAGCTCGTCGAGCGCGCGGGCGTTGTCCTCGTCGGGTGGCGCGAGCTCCGCGACCTGCAACGGGCCGGGTGATCGTCATCCGGGTGATCGTCATACGGTGCCGGTGATGCCCGCGAGCTCGGACCTCAGCTCCGCGTAGTCCGTCGTCGCGGTGGTGGCGAGCAACCTCAACAGCTTGCCCGGATCGCCCGCCGTCTTCATCCGTCCCTGCATGTACGCGACGCTCGGGTCGAGCTCGCCCCGATACACCGCCACGGCCTCGGCGTACGGGAGGGTGAGGCTCACGTCGGCGTCGGCGAGCGCACCGGCGTCGAATGCCTCGAGCGCGCCGTCGCGCAGGACCGCGTGCCACTGCACGTCGCCCTGGGGCGCGCCGGTCACGGTCACCGCGAGCCGCACATCGAACGCCGGCTCCTGCACCTTCACGCGGCGCTCGACGACGTCACGCGCCGCCGAGAACCAGTCGGTCGAGAGGAAGTCGGGCATCGCGCGAACGTAGCGGAGCACCCGCCTTGGGTACCCTCGCACGATGCCCGGGCGTTCCCGTTGTGCCGCCGCGCTCGCGTTCGCACTCGCGCTCGCCCTTGCACTCGCCCTGTCGGGTACGGCCGCGGGCGCCGGCCCGTCCGACGGCACCTCGCCCGACCGCACCTCGCCCGACGGCGCCATCGCTTGGCGCGGCTGCGGCAACCACCTCCAGTGCGGGACGGTCACGGTCCCCGTCGACTACGCGCAGCCCTCGGGACCTTCGGTCGCGATCGCGGTGGCCCGCCGACCGGCGACCGACCGCGCCCGCCGCCTCGGCGCGGTCGTCGTGAACTTCGGCGGTCCCGGTGACGCGGGTACCCAGACCCTGCGCGACTTCGTCCCCGAGCTGCCCGCGGAGATTCGTTCCCGGTTCGACGTCGTCAGCTTCGATCCGCGGGGCACCGGGTCGTCACGGCCGGTGGTGTGCGTCACCAACGCGCAGGCGGACGCCCTCGCGGCCCAGGACCCGACGTCGAACGGCCCGTCTGACCTGCGCGCGTTCTACGACGACTCCAACGCGCCGGTCGACCTCGACCAGGGCTGCATCGACCGGAACGGGCCGTGGTTGGCCGACGTCGGGACCCGCGACGTCGCGCGCGACATGGACCGGATCCGCGCCGCGCTCGGCGAGCAGCGGCTCGACTACCTCGGCTATTCGTACGGCACCGTGCTCGGCGCGGTGTACGCGCAGATGTACCCCTCCCGGGTCGGGCGGTTCGTGCTCGACTCCCCCGTCGACCTGTCGTCGAACGCGCAGCAGGGCCTCGAGGACGACGCCGCCGGGTTCGAGCACGCGCTCGACCGCTTCCTCAGCGACTGCGCGTCGCGGTCGAGCTGCCCGTTCCACTCCCACGGCGACCCCGCAGCGGCGCTGCGCACGCTCCAGCAGCGCTTCGAGGCCGGGCTCACCGTTCCCACCTTCGACTCGAAGGGGCATCCCAGCGCTCGTCGCGTCGGTGTCGGCGGGTTCTACACCGCGATCATCTCCGCGCTCTACGACCGCGCCTTCGGGTGGCCGGCGCTCGCCCAGGGCCTGGCGCAGGCACGCGCGGGGAACGGCGGCATCCTCCAGGTCCTGGCCGACGAGTACAACGGGCGTCACGACGACGGTACCTACGACAACATCTCCGAGGTCATAGGCGTGATCCTGTGCGACGACCGGCCCGATGCGGTCCCGACGTTCGACCAGTTCGTGGCCGAGCACGACGCGCTGGCCCGCCGCTACCCGTTCCTCGGCAACCTGGTCGGGAGCACACCGGTCGGTTGTGATCCTCGGCTGCCGCGGCCGCCGGCGTCGGAGGCCGTGGGCGAGGTGCGGGTCGCCGGCATCCCCCACGTCCTCGTCGTCGGCACGACCGCCGACCCTGCCACCCCGTACGCGGGCGCGATCGACCTCGAGCACCGGTTGGCGGGTTCTCGCCTCCTCACCTTCGTCAGCACCGAGCACACCGCGTACCCGAAGAGCTCTTGTGTCGACGCCGCGGTCGACGGGTACCTCGAACGCGGTGCGCTCCCGCGTGCCGTCACCCGCTGCAGTTCCTGAGCGCCCGCCGGCCTACTCGTCGGGGACGGGTGCAACCGCGCGTCGGTGGGCGACGACGCGGCTCAGGCGCCAGCCGACCTCCAGGAGCACGATCGCAACCCCGGCGACGATGCTCGCCTCGCCCACGACCTTCGCCGGCGGGAACTCGAGCGCGTAGAAGTCGTTCAGCGCGGGCACCACGATGATGACGGCCACCGACGCGACCATCGCCGCGACGAGCAGCGTCTTCCACCAGTTGAAGGGGCGCGCCTGCAGCACGAGCACCCAGAGCCCGACTGCGGTGAGCACGAGCGTCGCCGTCGTGCGCGATTCCGGCACCCCGAGGTCGTTGCCGTACCGCGCGATACCGTAGCTGACGAGCGCGGCGGCGGCGGCCACCGTGCCGGCGGGAATTGTGAAGCGCAGCACCCGCACGAGGAAGCCGGGGATGTAGCGCCGCGAGTTCGGCGCGAGGGCGAGGAAGAAGCCCGGTATCCCGATCGTGAAGGTGCTCACGATGGTCAGGTGACGCGGCAGGAACGGATAGCGCCAGCCCGCGATCACGACCGCGACGGCGATGAGCGCGGCGTACACGGTCTTGGTCACGAACAGGTTCGCCGACCGCTCGATGTTGGCGATCACACGCCGGCCCTCGGCCACGACCCCGGGCATGGTCGCGAACCGGCCGTCGAGGAGGACGAGCTGGGCGACGGCGCGGGTGGCGGCGGCGCCCGAGCCCATGGCGACGCCGATGTCGGCGTCCTTCAGGGCGAGAGCATCGTTCACGCCGTCACCGGTCATCGCGACCACGTGACCCCGTGACTGGAGCGCACCCACGATCGCCCGCTTCTGCTGCGGGGTGACGCGGCCGAACACGGAGTGCTCCTCGAGCGTGTCCGCGAGCGCCCCACGGTCGTCGGGGAGCTCGCGCGCGTCGTAGCCGCCGTCGGCACCTGGGAGCTCGACGCGCGCCGCGACCGCGGCGACCGTGCGCGGGTTGTCGCCCGAGATGACCTTCAGAGCGACGCCCTGGTCGTGGAAGTAGCGTAGGGTGTCGGCGGCGTCGGGGCGGATCTTCTCCGCCAGCATCACGAGCGCGACCGGCTCGAGGCCGGGCGGCAGCGACTCGGCGCCCGGGTCGGTGACGAGCGGCGCATCGGTGCGCGCGAGCACGAGCACGCGCCGGCCCGCGGCGGCGAGCTCGTCGGCCCGGCGCCGGACGGGAAGCGCCACGTCGGCGAACACCATCTCCGGCGCGCCCATCACCCACGTACCGTGCGTGCCGAAGCTCGCGGCGCTCCACTTGCGCGCCGACGAGAACGGGATCGCCGCCGTGCGCACCCAGCCCGACGGCGCGGCGAACGCCGCGGCGAGCGCGCTGAGCGTGGCGTTGCGGTTCTCGTCGGCGGCGAGCGCGCCCAGCGCGGCCGGTGCCTCGGCACCCGCTACCGCACTGGCGTCGAGCACCTCCAGCTCGTCGAACTCGATCTCTCCCTCGGTGAGGGTGCCGGTCTTGTCGAGGCACACGACGTCGACGCGGGCGAGGCCCTCGACCGCAGGGAGCTCCTGCACCAGCACCTGCCGCCGCGCCAGGGTCAACGCGCCGACCATGAACGCAATGCTCGTCAACAGCACCAGCCCCTCCGGGACCATGCCGACCACGCCCGCCACCGTCGACCGCAGCGCCTCGTCGAGCGGGTTGTCCTGGAGCTGGCTCCAGATCAGGAGCGCCGACACCGGGATGATGACGTAGGTGACGATGCGCAGGATGGTGTTGATGCCCGCCATCAGCTCGGAGCTGGTGAGAGTGAAGCGCCGCGCCTCCGCCGCCAGCTTCGCCGCATAGGAGTCGGCGCCGACACGGGTCGCCTGGAACCGGCCGGCACCCGCGACCACGAAGCTCCCCGACAGCACCTCGTCGCCCCGATCCTTCGACTGCGCGTCGCTCTCGCCGGTGAGGAGCGACTCGTCCACCTCAAGGCCGTCGGCGCCGTGCACGTCGCCGTCGCAGGGGATCTGGTCACCGCTGCGCAGCGAGAGCAGGTCGTCGAGCACGACGTCCTCGACCGCGATCTCCCGTTCGACGCCGTCGCGCACCACGCGCGCGCGCGGCGCGCTCAGGACTGCCAGCCGGTCGAGGGTGCGCTTGGCCCGCACCTCCTGGACGATCCCGATGAGGGCGTTGGCCACCAGCACCACGCCGAAGGTCGCGTCCTGGATCGGGCCGACGACCAGGATCACCACGAGCATGGTGCCGAGGATGGCGTTGAAGCGGGTGAACACGTTCGCCCGCACGATCTCGCCCAGGGTGCGGCTCGTCCGCGCGCCGGCGTCGTTCACCTGCCCGCGCGCGACCCGCTCCTCGACCTGCGCGCGGGTCAGTCCGCCGTCGGGCGTCACCGCGCGCGGCGTCGCCGGCGTGCTCAGCGTGTCGGCGAGCGACTCGGCCACTGCAAGACGCTAACCGGCCCTCCGTCCGCGTTCGACGCAGACGAGCGCCCGCGCACGAAGTGGTACGCCCGCCGGGTCAGCGGCTCCCGGGGGCGCGGGCGGGGACGAGTGCGATCTCGCCGGTGGCGTCGTCCTCGAGCACCCGGAAACCGCCCATCTCCGCGAAGCGCTCGCGGCCCTCGTCGGGACCCGAGCCGATGAGCTCGTCGCCGGCCTGCAGCCGCACCGATCCGCGCGGCCGATAGAGGTAGCGCCCGGCCCGGCGGATCGCGAGAAGGTAGTAGCCGGTCTCGAGCTCGATCTTGGCCTCGGCGACCGTGCGCCCGTCGAGGAACGACCCGGGCGACACCGGAACCCGCGCGATCACCTCGTCGCTCTCGCCGAGCGCGATGCCGAGGATCGGGTGCATCTCCTCGCCCTCCTCGACCAGCCACACCATCTGCTGCGCGGCGTCGCCCAGCTCCTCCGCGGCACCCCCGAGATGGAGCAGCCCCCGCAACGGTGACGGCTCGATCTGCTCCGACGCCGCCCGCAGCACCCAGACCTCGAGCCGCTCGCGCATCTCGTCGAGCCGGTCCTCCAGGCTGTTGACCTCGGCGGCGAGGCTCTGGTCGTTGAACAGCAGCGCGGAGTACGCGAGCCCGATCGCGACCTCGGACACGTTCTTCATCTCGACGAGCACGTCGACCGCGCGGTCGAGGTCGGTGATGACGGCGGGATCGTCGTCGGTGCCCGGCGGCCGCCACTCGGGCGCGCCCGCCAGCTCGCGCAGCTCGGCGATGCCTCCGGCCGGGCCCCGCAGGATCAGCACGTCGTCGGCGACGAGCATGTCCTCGCCGTCGGGGTCGATGACCCACTCCTTGCCCCGCCGCAGGGCGACCACCCGCATGCCCACCTCGATCGGCAGCTCGAGCTCGGCCAGCGACCGCCCGGCGAGCGCCGACTCGGGGCGCACCCGCACGCGGTGCGAAACCTCCTCCGCGGCGGCGAGGTCGGCGACGAGACCCGCAGGGATCCCGAGGCGATGGGTGACGATGCGAGAGATGTTGACGGCCGCGTTCCCCATGCGCTCGATCGCGGCGAGCACGTGCAGCACGCTCGACATCTCTTCGGCGTCGCGGGGCGATCGGGCCGCGAGCACGCACACCTCGCGCATCGCGTGCGCGAGGTCCTCGAGCCGCTCCTCGAGGTCGTGCACCTCGTCGGCCATCCGCTCGTCGCCGAAGAACAGCGCCGCGTACGCGAGGTCGACCATGAGCTCGGAGGTGTCCTTCGCCTCCGACAACATGGCCTTCAGGGTTCTGGGAGGTTTGTCGTCTGCTGACATCGGGTCCCGGCTCGGAGCCGCGTGCGGGTCAGGATAGACCGCTCAGGTCAGGCCGAGGGCCACGATCGCGAGGATCAGGGCCACCGCGCCCAGGAGGTCCAGGCTCGACGTGACGATCGGGATCCCGTGGTTGTCGGGGTCGAGGCCGAGCCGGTAGGCGGCCACCGCGCCGTAGAAGCCGACGAGCACCGCGAAGGTCGTGGCAACGGCGCCGGCCAGCATCGACACCGCGATCATCTCGAGGCTTCCCGGGCTCTTCAGCCCGGCCGCGTACCCGGCGATGTCGGCCGAGATCCCGAGGAGCAGGAACACGGGTACCGCGTACATGTACACGAGGAGGATGTCCTCCCCGACCGCCCGGAGGCTCCCCCGGCCCGGCTCCAGGATGCCGAGGTGCAGCTTGGTGGACACGCGGGCGCTGAGGATGCCGCCGAGGGCACCGGAGTCCTCGAGGAACGGCGGCACGAGCACCAGGAGCGCCGGGAACACGAGGAACGCGTTGAAGCGCTTCTCGATCGTCAACCCGGCGACCACGTCGACCGCGCCCGCGATGGTGAGGATCGGGAGCGACTCCCGCGCGATGCGCCGCAGGATCGGTGCCTTCGAGCGCACGCTCGCCACGAGCGCGCCGATGCCCGCCACGCTGCACGCGATCGCGACGACGGAAGTGACCCACGGCAGCCCGACGAGGTACGTCGCCAGAAACAGGGCCGGCAGCGTGACCATGTCGCCGGCCGCGGTGACGATGGGCGACGAGACGTTGTCGAGGTCCCACGAACGCTGCACGCTGAGCGTCGCCACCGCGACCGTGATGCCCATCACCACGATCGAGGACAGGAAGCCCCCGATCACCGAGATCACGACGAAGTCGGCGATCGAGATCGTGTTCTCCACCCCGAACGCCACCGACATCGCCTTGGCCAGGATCGCGAGGACGAGCGAGATCGAGAGCGACATCGACAGTGCCGCCGCCAGGTTCTGGCCCACGATCGTGTCCCGGCGCCGCGACAGCTGGAAGGTGCCCGTGTGCACCGCGGTGCCGAGCCGGCTGCCGAGCGCGCCGAACACGTTGCCCCGCATGCCGATCGCCGCGGGGACGAGGACGAGCAGGCCGGGGAGCGACTCGAGCGTGCCGGTGATCGACCCGAGCGTCAGCCCGGCGAGGAGGTCACCGCCCGAGCTGAGCAGGAGCGCGACGAACCCGGCTCGGACCCCGGCGGCGTCCGAGCGCAACAACGCGCGAAAGCGCGTCGCGACGGCTCGCCATGAACGCAGCATCGGTACTCGGAGGCTCGTTCAATCCCTGCACGCTCCTCGAACGGCGCCAAAGGCTACCGGTTCGCGCCACGTTGCCGCGTCGCCGCGCCGCGCGCGCTCCTCGCACGTTCCCACCGTGCTTGGTTGTCAAGGTGCGGGTGTGTCGGTGCCCGTGCGCGTCCGCCTCACGGCCCGGCACGAGGGTCGGACCCGCGCCACTCGGTGACCGGAACGAGCTGCAGGCCGTGGGGGAGGTTGGGATTGCCCGCGAGCATCCACGGGCCCTGGGGTGCCAGACGGCGATGGCAACGCGAGCACACCGCGGCGAGGTTGGCGAGGTCGTTGCCGCCGCCCCGGGTCACTGTGAGCTCCTCCACCCGCAACCGGCGTTGCTCGCGAACGAGCTCGTCACGGCGCCGCAGCTCGTCGAGATGCTCGTTCACTTCGAACATGCCTTCATCCAATCATGGTGGTACGACATTCATCCCGCGTCGGCTACAAGGTTCGGCGACGAGGCAGCGGAGCGTCGAGCGCGCGGTGGAGCATGGAGACAAGATCGTGCGCATCCGGAACGTTGAGTGCGTGGTAGGTCGCGTCCTCCTCGTGCTCTCCGAAGCCGACGAGCACCTTCGCACGACCGCTGTCGAGCAGGATCCCTTTGAGTGCCTTGACCGCCTTCGCGGGCTCCGCGCGCACGTGGACCTTCGCGACATCGCCGTCGACCTCCACCGACCACGTACACCGATGACGGGCGACTTCGAGCATGTGGTCGCGCCGGATGACGAGGTGGGCGGAAACGCGAGTGCAGAAGCGAGGGTTCGCCGAGCGCGATCGGTTGACCCCACGAGGGGCGTTCAACCCGCTCGACCAGCAGCCCGGCAGCGCTCCGCAACGCCAGGCCCCGTTCGGCACAGTCGCCCACGCCGAACCAGTCCCACAGCAGGCGGGCGGGGAGGCGCCCGCCACGACCGAACTCACCGTTCGCCCGACCCGCGAGCCACACGAGCGCCGCGGCACACCGCTCGACGTTCGGACTCCGCTGCAGCGGCCGCGGGTCGCGCGCCGCGACCCGGGCGAGGATGCGCCGGGTGACGGTACGAAGTTCACTGTCGAGAATGAGATCACAACACGGGTCGGTGCGTTCCAGCACAGATGTCACAAAGGGGGCGTCGCGCACGTCGACCGCGGACCAGTCGAACGGCTCGTCGGGGAGGCGCAGGCTGTCGAGGCTCCAGAGGGCCTCCGCGTCGCCGACCAGCTCGATCAGGTCGGTGAAGAGGTCAGTTTGACGGCGGGCCAAGTCGTCGATCCCGCCTGTGGCGGGGTCACAAGATCGATGCGTGGCGGCAGGGTCGCGCGAGCATGTGACATCAACGACCGGGTCGTGACTCCCGAGCTCCGGACCGAGCGGCTGGTCCTCCGTGCGTGGCGGACGGAGGACCGCGAGTCGTTCGCGGCGCTGAACGCCGATCCGGTGGTGATGGAGTACTACCCGTCGACGTTGACGCGCGCCGAGAGCGACGCCTTCGTCGAGCGCATCGAGGCCGGGTTCGCCCGCCGCGGATGGGGCCTGTGGGCGGTCGAGGTCGCGGGCGGAGCGGCATTCATCGGCTACGTGGGCTTCGCGTACGCCGACTTCCCGGCGGCGTTCACTCCTGCGGTGGAGATCGGCTGGCGGCTCGCGGCCGGGTACTGGGGCCGGGGCCACGCGACCGAGGCCGCGCGCGCCGCGGTCACGTTCGGGTTCGACCAGCTCGGCTTCGCCGACATCGTCTCGTTCACCTCGCAGCTCAACCTGCGATCGCAGCGCGTGATGCAGAAGCTCGGGATGACGCGCGATCCGCGCGACGACTTCGACCATCCCGGCGTGCCGGAGGGCCACCACCTCAGGCGTCACGTGCTCTACCGGCTCGCGGCACCCGCCGCCGAGGACGTCAGTGGAAGTCGCGGGACCTCAACCGGTCGTCGAGGCTGAGCGGCAGCGCCACGATCCGCTGCGCGAGCACGTTGACCACACCCTGGTAGCGCTCGAGCACACCGCGGATCTCGAGCGCCGGTGCGGTGCGCGCGGCTTTGCGGTAGCGCTTCCAGACGTCGGGCGTGCAGATCACGTTCACGAGGCCGGTCTCGTCCTCGAGGTTCACGAACACGATGCCCTTGGCGGTCTCCGGCTGCTGGCGGTGGGTGACCACGCCGGCGATGTCCACGACCGAGCGGTCGGGCAGCTCGCGGAGGTCCCCTGCCGTCACCACACCGCGGGCGGCGAGCTCCTCGCGCACCAGCTCGGTGGGGTGACGGGCCGCCGACATGCCCGTGGCCCACAGGTCGGCGGCCACCTCCTCCACCTCGGTCATACCCGGCAGCGGCGGTGCGTCCAGGCCGACGACCACGCCGGGGAGCTTGTCGGCGCGGGCATCGCGCAGCGCGCCGGCCGCCCACAGCGCGCTGCGGCGGGTGACGCCGAAGCAGTCGAACGCACCCGCGGTGGCGAGCGCCTCCAGCGCGTCGATGGGCGCGCCGGTGCGGCGGGTGAAGTCGTCGAGATCGGTGAAGGAGCGCTCGGCGCGCTCCTCGTCGATCCGGTCGAGGAGCTGGTCGGAGAGGCCGCGCACGTAGCGCAACCCGGTCCGCACCGCGTGGGCCGACGGGTCGGCGTGCCACCCCGGCCGGGGCCGCCCGATCGGCCCCGCCGCCGTCGTGCGCGGCTCGAGCGTGCAGTCGCGACGCGACGCGAGCACGCACGGACCGAGCACCTCGACCCCGTGACGGATGGCGTCGCGCACGATCGTGTGCGGTGAGTAGAAGCCCATCGGCTGCGCGTTGAGCAGCGCGCAGGCGAACTCAGCCGGGTAGTGCAGCTTGATCCACGAGCTCGAGTACACGAGGTAGGCGAAGCTCACCGAGTGGCTCTCGGGGAAGCCGAAGTCGGCGAACGCCTCGAGCTTGTGCGCGATGTCGTCGGCGACCGCGCCGGTGATGCCGCGCTCGGCCATGCCCGTCATCAACCGCTCGCGCATCGCGGCCATGCGCGCCCGTGACCGCTTCGAGCCCATTGCCTGGCGGAGCTGGTCCGACTCGCCGGGGGTGAACCCCGCGACGTCGATCGCCATCTGCATGAGCTGCTCCTGGAACAGCGGCACGCCGAGGGTCTTCGCGAGGCATTCCTGCAGCAGCGGGTGCGGGTAGGTCACCTGCTCCTGACCGTTGCGACGACGCAGGTAGGGATGCACCGACCCGCCCTGGATGGGTCCGGGACGGATGAGCGCCACCTCGATCACGAGGTCGTAGAAGCACTCCGGGCGGAGGCGCGGCAGCGTGGCCATCTGCGCGCGGCTCTCCACCTGGAACACGCCGACGGTGTCGGCCGCGCCCAGCAGCTCGTACACCTCGGGTTCCTGGGGGATGGTCGCGAGGTCGACGTCGACGCCCTCGTGCTCGCGTACGAGATCGACGGCGAGGTGCAGCATGGTGAGCATCCCGAGACCGAGCAGATCGAACTTCACCAGGCCTGCGGCCGCGCAGTCGTCCTTGTCCCACTGGAGCACGGAACGGTTCTCCATCCGCGCCCACTCGACCGGGCAGCACTCCACCAGGGGGCGGTCGGCCAGCACCATGCCGCCCGAATGGATCCCGAGGTGACGGGGGAAGTCGAGCACCTGCTCGGCGAGGTCGAGCGCGAGCGGCGGCACCGCGGGCGCGTCGCGGTCGCCGGCGGTCAGCGTGGCGAACGAGCCGCTCGTGCGGCCCCAGCGGTCGACCCACTTGGTGAGCGCATCGGCGTGCCCGGGCGACAACCCGGTGACCTTGGCCATCTCGCGCAGCGCCGACCGCGCACGGTAGGTGATCACGTTGGCCACCTGCGCGGCGCGCTCGCGCCCGTACTTCTCGTAGACGTGCTGGATCACCTCCTCGCGCCGCTGGTGCTCGATGTCGAGGTCGATGTCGGGTGGGCCGTCACGCTCGAGGGAGAGGAACCGCTCGAACAGCAGCCCGAGCTCCACCGCGTCGGCCTTGGTGACGCCGAGCGCGTAGCAGACCGCGCTGTTGGCGGCGCTCCCCCGACCCTGGCAGTAGATGTCGTGCACGCGGCAGAACTCGACGATCTCCACCAGCACGAGGAAGTAACCGGGGAAGTTGAGCTGCTCGATCACGTCGAGCTCGTGCGCGATCTGGCGCATCGCCTGCTCGTGGCACTTGTGGGTCGACGGGTACCGCAGCGCGGCACCGCGCGTCGTGAGGTCGCGCAGCCATGTCATCTCGGTGTGCCCCGGTGGCACGTCGTGGTCGGGGAGATCGGGAGCGGCCACGCGCAGGTCGAAGGCGCACGCGCCCGCCACGTCGACGGTGCGCTCGACCGCGCCCGGCCAGCGCGCGAAGCGCCTCGCCTGCTCCCCCGCGCTGCGGAGGTGCGCGAGCGGTGATGCGGGGAGCCAGCCGTCGATCTCGTCGAGCGAGCGGCGGGCGCGGATGGCGGCGAGCGCGGTGGCGAGCGGGCGCTGTGCGGGTGTGGCGTAGTGCACGTTGTTGGTGGCCACCACCTCCACGCCCGCGCTCATGGCGACGCGCGCCAGCGCGTCGTTGCGGTGGCGGTCGAGCGGATCGCCGTGGTCCCACAGCTCCACCAGCACGCGATCACGGCCGAAGCCGGCGACCAGCCCGTCGAGCGCGCGCCGCGCCGCGGCCGGGCCGTCGCGCACGAGGGCCGACGGCACCGTGCCCTTGCGGCACCCGGTGAGCACGAACCAGGAGTCGTTGGCCCGGCTCGCCCGTGGGTGCACGTGCACGGGGGCGCGGGCGGCATCGGCGAGCGCCGCGAGCGTGGTGCGGGGCGCGCCCTTCTCCCCCGCCAGCTGCACCTGGCTGATCGCCCGGGCAAGGCGCGCATACCCGACGGGACCCTCGGCCAGGATCAGGAGGTGCTCCCCCTCCGGGTCGGGCTCCCCGTTGGCGGGACGGGTGATGCCGAGCGTGAGCTCGGCACCGAAGACAGTGGGGAGGCCGGCGGGGCGGGCGGCGAGCGCGAACCGCACCACTCCATAGAGGCCGTCGTGGTCGGTGACCGCGAGCGCGGCCAGGCCCAGCCGGGCCGCCTCGGCGGCCAGCTCCTCCGGATGGCTGGCGCCGTCGAGGAAGGAGAAATTGGTGTGGCAGTGCAGCTCGGCGTAGGCGCCCGGGCCCGGCATGCCCTGACCGTACCGAACACATGTTCGATACTGCAAGACCTCGTCGCCGCGCCGCTCGGGCCGGAGCGACGAGTCGGCCGGAGCGGTCGAGCCGGTGAGGTCGGCGGGAGCGGTCGGCACACAGGTTCACACGTCTCTACAGTTCCGCCTCGTGGACGGCCTCTCGATGGGTCGGGTGATCACGGTGCTCGCGGAGGCGGAGCCCGACCGGCCCGCGGTGACCGGCTGGGAGCCCGACGGCGGCGTGCGCACCCTCACGCGGGCCGAGCTCGACACGCGCACGAACCGCATCGCGCGCGAGTGGGCCGACCTCGGCGTCGGCCAAGGCGACTTCGTGAGCATCGCGCTCCCGAACTCGGTGGCATTCGTCGAGGCGACCGTGGCCACCTGGAAGCTGGGCGCGGTGCCGCAGCCGGTGAGCGCACGCCTCCCCGACCGTGAGCGGCAGGCCATCGTCGAGCTCGCCGATTCCAGGCTCGTCGTCGGCGCCGATCCCGACGCGCACCCGGGTCGGCGGGTCCTCCCCACGGGCTGGGAGCCCGATCCGTCGACGAGCACGGACGCACTGCCGGACCGCGTGAGCCCGTCGACCCGCGCGATGACGTCGGGAGGGTCGACCGGGCGGCCCAAGCTCATCGTCAACGGCTCGCCCGGCGTGGTCAGCATCGCGGTCGCCGGAGCGGCCCAGGTGACGCCCGGCGGGTGCCACGTGGTGCCCGGCCCGCTGTACCACAACGGGCCGTTCGGGCTCTCGATGGGCGGGCTCACCGCCGGGAACCACCTCGTCGTCTTCCCGCGCTTCGACGCCGAGGCGACCCTGCGCGCGATCGAGGAGCACCGCGGCACGTTCATCTTCGTCGTGCCGACGATGATGCTGCGCATCTGGCGGCTCGGCGACGAGGTCCGGTCGCGCTACGACGTGTCGAGCCTCGAGACGGTCTGGCACTTCGCGGCCCCCTGCCCCGACTGGTTGAAGGCGAGCTGGATCGATTGGCTCGGTGCCGAACGGATCTGGGAGCTCTACGGCGGCACCGAGCTGCAGGCCATGACCGTCATCCGGGGCGACGAGTGGCTCGCGCACCGAGGTTCGGTCGGGCGTCCGATCATCGGCGAGATGAAGGTGTTCGATCCCGACACCGGGGTCGCGACGGCTCCCGGAGAGGTCGGCGAGATCTACATGCGGCGCGACGCCGACGGCACCCCGGCGTACCGGTACATCGGCTCGGATGCCCGCACGCTGCCCGACCACTGGGAGAGCCTGGGCGACATGGGCTCGATCGACGCCGACGGGTACGTGTACCTCAGCGACCGGCGGGCCGACATGATCCTGGTCGGCGGGGCCAACGTGTACCCGGCGGAGATCGAGGGCGCGCTGATGGAGCACCCGAGCGTGCTCAGCGCAGCCGTGATCGGGCTGCCCGACGACGATCTCGGCAACCGCGTGCACGCGATCGTGCAGGTGACTGCGCCGGTCGGCGACGACGAGCTGTCCGCCTTCCTCTCGGAGCGTCTCGTCCGCTACAAGGTCCCGCGTTCGTTCGAGCTCACGAGCGAGCCGGTCCGCGACGATGCCGGGAAGGTCCGTCGCAGCGCGCTGCGCGCCGATCGCCTCTGAGGGGGTGTCAGGCGCGCGAGGCGTCGTCGAAGCCGTAGAAGTCGGCGATCTCCGACTCCGCGCACGACGGGTGCACCCAGATCTCGACGATCTCCTCGCCCGCGAACCTCACCGTCCACGCCGTGTGGTACGTGATCGTGCGACCACCGCGGTTCGCGCTCACCTGGTTCGTGGTCACCACGATGTCGCCGTGCCCCACGATGCCGACACGCGTCGACAGGAAGGTCTGGTCGGTGCGCTGGAGCAGCTCGGTGTGCACGGCCAGGAGGCCGCGCGCGCCCTGGAGGTCGCCGAGCGGGACGACGTAGGGCAGGTGGATGGGCGCGTCGTCGCGCAGGGTCCCGCGCGCGGCGTCGAGATCGTCGTTGGTCAGCGCGAGCATCATCGCCTCGAAGCGATCGACGTTGGTCGGCATTCGTCAGTCTTCCTCGAGCTCGCTGAGGTCACCCGGCACGTCGACGGCGTGCTCCTGCAGTGCGTCGAGAGGGACGATCTCGAGCGCACGCTCGTGGGTGGACGCGAGCACGACCGGTGCGGCGACACCGTCGCGGTGCGCGCGCAGCCAATTGATCGCGGTGACGCACCAGCGGTCACCGGGCACGAGCCCGGGGAAGCGGTAGTCGGGTACCGGCGTGCTGAGGTCGTTCCCGATACTGCGTTGGTGCTCGAGGAACTCGGCGGTGACGACCGCGCAGATGGTGTGGCTCCCGAGATCCTCCGGCCCGGTGTTGCAACACCCGTCCCGGTAGAAGCCGGTAACGGGATCGGTGCCGCACGGCTCGAGTCGCCCGCCCAGCACGTTGCGTTCGGTCACCCCACCAGTATCGCCGCCCTCTGCAACTTGCGTCACTTGAACGGATTATTTCCGTTCAAGTGACGCAAGTTGGAGCGAGCAAGTTGCAGGGAGAGGTCAGTCGTAGACGGCTTCGACCGCGGCGGTGGTGCCCGACACGGTGACGAGGCACGCGATCCCGGTGTCGTCGGCAGCCTCGATGACGACCTGCCAGCGGGCGCCGCGGTAGCGGCGCGCGGTGGCGGTGAAGCGGTCCCACCACCGGATGTCGTAGAGCCACGGGCCGGACCATTGGACGACGCGCCCTCCTCCCTCCGGCAGGGCGGAGCACCGCAGCACCGCGGGCGCGCCCGACGCATCGCCCCGCCCCGACACGGTGACGGGATCGCCGTGCGCGTCCTGCAGCTCAGCGGCAACGGGAGGGTCGAGCACCCGGGCGGGGGCGGGGCCGGGCACCGCGCCGGGCCAGGGCGCGTCCGCCGGCCCGGCGGCCTCTCGCGGCGCGCCCCACGGCACCCACCGGAACCGCTCCGCCGGGCCGCGCCCTCCGGACGGCACCGCGGTGACGACCGCGTCGGGCCCGAGCATTCCCTGGATCCGGGTGAGGACCCGTGCCGCGCGATCCCCGGCGGCGGCGTCGCCACCCCAGAACCCGAGCTGGCGACCGGCCGCGGGCACCACCCGGTCGGGCGAGAGACGCAGCAGGGTGAGACCGCCGGTCACGACGTCGTCCGCGTCGCCCTCGACGCCGTAGCCGGCACGTTCGGTGAGCCACGCGTCGAGCTGCCAGCGCACGCGGGTGACCAGCGCGGCGGGGGTCAGCCCACCCTCGTGCCGCCAGCACCGGGTGAGCCGCTCCCCGTGCTCGGTCTCGGCCCCGACCACCACCTGGAGGCAGCTCAAGCCGAGCTCGTCGAGGCGCGCGAGCAACCGGTCGGCGAGCGACTTCGCCGCGAACGCGGCTTCGTCGACGCGGGACGCGGGTGGGTCGAGCTCGATGGTCTCGACCAGCTCCGGCGGCACCGCGGCGGGTGTCACCGTGACCGCCGACTCGCCGCGCGCCAGCCGGTGGGCCCGGGCGCCGGCGGCGCCGAACCGACCGAGCACCGCGGCCGGGGGGAGCGCGGCGAAGTCGGCGAGGGTCCGCAGGCCGAGCCGGGTGAGCAGGCCGACCAGCTCGGGCCCGCCGTTGACGCGCCCCGCGAGCACCCCGACCGACCACGGGCCGAGGAACGCCGCCGAGCCGCCCCGCGGCACCACCATCGTCGATGCGCTCGCGCGCGCTGCGAGCGCGGCTGCGAGCTCACCGTCGGCGATCCCGACACGGGCGTCGGGCACACCGGCACCGCGCACCGCGTCGAGCACCCGCACCGCGAGCGCGTCATCACCCCCGAAGTACCGCGACGGCCCGCGCGTGGGGAACGAGAGCCGGCCCGGCCGCTCGAGCACGAGACGGGGTACGAGCTGCTCGACGGCACGGACCACGGGCTCGAACGTGCGGGCGTCGGCGTCGTCGTCGGCCTCGACCACCGCGAGCCCCGCGCAGCGTGCTTCGGCCTCACGCCGGCGGAGGCCGACCGACACTCCCGCGTCGCGCGCGGCCGCCGAGGCGGCGCGCACGACGAGCCCGCGCTCGCCGCGGTCGACCACGACCAGCGGCACCGAGCGCAAGCCCGGATCGCGTCGGGTGGCGGTGACGATCGACCAGTCGGGACACCACATGTACGCGGTGCGCTCGGGCGCGTCCACCGCGCTCAGACGGCGCGCGCGAACGCGGCGACGTCACCCGTGCGGACGCGCGACGCGGCACCGCGACCCTCCGTGCGCACGTGCATGCGGCGGCCGGTGAGCATCCCGGTGTCGTCGAGCCCGTACCACGTGCTGCCGTCGGCGTGGAGCGTGAGCACCGCGTCGGCCGGCCAGGTGTTGCCGCGCACGACGAGCACCGCGCCGCGTTCGCGTGCGCGCGCCACCAGCCGGCGGGCGTCGCCGACCCGCACCCCCCTCGGCGCGTCGGCCACCACCACGCTCACCCCGTCGAGGAGCGCGGCGGTCACGGCAGCCCAGCGGGAGGGGGGAACCCGCCGGACCACCGTGAACCACTCCAGGGCGACCCCGGCCTCCCGCGCACCGAGCGCACCGAGGCTCCCGTCGAGATCGACGGCCGCCGCCCACTCCCCCACCGCGGTGAAGGCGGCCGCGAGCCCGAACGCGAGCGTGGTGGCGCCGGCGCCGGGCGCGCCCGCGACCCGGAGCACCGAGCCCCGCACCACCGTGCCGCCCGGGACGATGGCGCCCAGCTCGCCGTCGAGCGCCACCGCGCGGTCGCGTGCGAGCACGAGCGGGCGCACCCGATCCTGGGCAGTCCCGGGAGGCACACCGTGCTCGACGGGGTGGAGGGCCACGGCCATGGACCGGCCATGTTACCGAACGTACGTTCGATCCGTCAAGCCCCGGGCGGCGGACCGGGGCGGGCCGCGCCGCGCGTCAGGACGGGCCGCGGATCGGGATGGGCTCCACCCCGATCGCGCGCAGCGACTCCGGCGACCAGCCCGCGTCGTCGCCGTAGTAGCCGAAGAGGTGCTCGACTGCCTCGAGCACCTTCGGCTCGAGCTCGGGCCACCGCTCCGCCGGCGCCTCCACCGTCACCACGTTGGAGTACACGGTCACCGACTCGGCACCCATCGCGAACAGGCGCGCCGCGAGCACGTCGGGCGGACGGTCACCCTTGGCCGACTCGGCCGACGCGTAGCGCTCGATGGCCATGCCGGTGAGCGAGCGATTGGCGTCGAACATGCGTACCGCGGGCGACGCCCCGGCGCGGACGGTGACGGTGATGAGCTGCCCCACGGGACGGGAGCTTACCGAGGCGCGTCCGCGGCGAACGGAGTGAGCGACGGACCGCTCAGCTGTTGCGACCGAGCGCGGCGAGGAGAAGGGTCTGCGGGCCGGCGTCGGCGGGCACCGCCTGGGGCGTGCCGAACGCACCGCTGCCCTGCAACGCCGCGAGCTGCGGCTCGAGCACGGCCCAGCAGGCGTCGACGAGATCGGGTGGCAACGAGGTGTCCTGCCCCGTCGACTTCGCGACGTCCCATCCGTGCACGAGCACGTCGATGAACCGGTGGCCGCAGTACACCGATCCCGGGACCGGGCCGTACGAGACCGCGCACGGTGCGTCGAGCGCGCCCGGCGCACGGAACGCCGCGTCCGCCACCGACGCCGAACGGTCGTAGGCCGCGAGCGGATCGTCGCCGAGCACGTCGCCGTCGAGGCGGTCGCCCACCTCCTCGATCGTCTTGCCGCCCGCGAGCTCGGCCGCCCATTCGTTGCCGGTCACGATGTGGTTGACGAGCTCGCGCACGGTCCAGTCGTCGCAGTCGGAGACGACCGCCCACTGGTCGTCACCCACACCGGCCACGTACCCGCGCGTCACTGCTAGCGCGCGCGCGTGCACCTCGGGCAGATCGACGTCCATGCTCTCCTCCTGGTCTCGCTGAGTTCGGCTGGTCTCGCTGATCTCGACGCCTACGCGAACAGCCGTCCGGGCGGCGGGGGCACGCCGGGCCAGCACAGGTGCTCCATGAAGATCCACGAGCGACGGTGGATCGCGCTCGGACCGTAGCCGCGCAGGGCGGCCTTGTGCACGGGTGCCGGGTAACCGACGTTCGATTCGAAGTCGTACGCCGGGTAGTTCACCGCCTGGTCGACCATCATCGCGTCGCGCGTCACCTTCGCCACGCAGGACGCGGCGGCGACCGCGAGGCACGTGACGTCGGCCTTGACCACCGTGGTGACGCGGGCACCGAGGCCCAGATAGTCGTAGTTGCCGTCGAGCACGATCCGCTCGGGGACGTAGCCCTGCGCCTCCACCTGCGCGAGCGCGCGTCGCCCCGCGGCACGCAGCGCCGCGGTCATGCCGAGCTCGTCGCACTCGGCGTGCGAGGCGTGGCCGACACCGATGGCGACGGCCCAGCCCCCGACGGCGCGCGCGGCACGCTCGCGCTCCGGGCGGGTGAGCTGCTTCGAGTCGCGGACGCCCCGGAGGTGCTCGGGCGCGGGAACGACCGCCGCGACCGTCACCGGGCCGGCCCACGCGCCCCGCCCGACCTCGTCGATCCCGACGACGACGCGGTGGCCGCTCTCCCAGAGCTTCCGCTCGAGGCGGAGCGTAGGGAACTGCGGTCGCGCGGCGGTCCTGGCGGCGGGCACGCGCCGGACGCTACCAACCCGGGTTCCGGCACCGACGGAGCCGGCGGCCCCGGCTACTCGAGGCGCCCGATGTTGGCGCCCTCCGCGGGATCGGCCGCGGTTGCGAACCAGGCGTCGAGCATCTCGCGGGCCACCTCGGGGGTCGCGAGGCGCAGGCTCATGACCAGCACGTTCGCGTCGTTCCAGCGGCGGGCCCCGGCGGCGGTCGCGGCATCGGTACAGAGCGCCGCACGCGCGCCCCGTACCTTGTTGGCCGCGATCGACGCCCCGGTCCCCGTCCAGCAGAACAGGACGGCGGTGGCGACGTCGCCCCCGGCGACGAGCTCCCCGACCTCGCGCCCGACCTCCGCCCACTGCTTGTCCTCGCCCGCGGGCGGCCCGACGACGACGACCTCGTGGCCCCGGCTCTCGAGGTCGGCCAGCACCGCGTCGGTGAGGGCGGTGCGCTCGTCGGACCCGAGCGCAACCTTCACGTCAATGCGCGCCGGACGTCGGCCAACGTGGTGAACGGCTCGTACGCCACACCCGAGAGGTCGCACCAGCTCGCCAGCGACCCCTTGGCGAACACCACCTCGGCGAGCATCGCGGCCTTGCGGTCGCTGATGCCGTCGCCCACGAGCACGGTGGTCCGGTGGCGATACCGCGCTTCCTTGATCGGCGCCTGCTTGCACACGCCGCAGCTCGTGCAGGGACAGCAACGGTCCTCGTGGGGGAACTCGAGCTCACCGGTGGCGAAGTCGACCGTGTTGGTCAGCACGTCGACGCCCGCGGCGGTGCACGCGTCGTGCACGTAGAAGCCGAAGCCGTCGGACACGACCGTCACTTCCGCGCCGGCGGCGCGCAGCTCGCGTACGAGGGGCTCGAAGTCGGGGTCGAGCGGAACCTCGGCCGCCACCTCGCGGAGCAGGTCCTCGTCGCCCTGCACCAGGTCCCACTCGTCGATCAGGCACTCGCGGCTGCCGATCTCGCCGCGGGCGTACCGGGCGTCGATCTCCCGCCAGTCGCCGGTTCCCACCCGCTCCAGGATGTGGACGCCGACGTCGCGCACGGTGATGGTGCCGTCGAAATCGAGGAACACCGACGCGCGCAAGAGGTCGATCACGACCTCGCAGGGTAGCGGCCGCTCCCGGAACGAGAACCGGAACTAGAAGTGGTGCGGCACCGAGACGACTGCGACGTCGGGCTCGAAGAGGAGCCGCGCCTTCATCTGCAGCGCGCGATGGTTGTGGAGGCCGTGCTGCCACCACTTGGGCACGAACTCGCCGATCACCACCGTGACAAGGTCGGCCCCTTCGCCCTTCAGCGCGTCGACCTCCTGCAGCAGGGGATCGTCGATCTCGCGGTACGGCGCGGCGACGACGTCGAGCGGCACCGGGATGCCCTCCTCGAGCCACCTCTCCTCGAGCGACTCGGCGTCCTCGGGGAGCTCGGCGATGTGGACGGCGCGCACGCGATCGGGCCCGAGCAGCTCGGCGACCCGCAACGCCTCGCGCACGCCGGCGTGGAGGTTGGCCACCGGCACGAGCGCGACGTGAAAGCGCGGCGGGCGCGCCACGAGCGTCCGGTCCTGGCCCAGCGTGGGGAGGTTCACGACGACGACGCCGGGTTCGAAGAGCATCCCCGCCTTGAGCCGCAGCGCGGCATTGTGCCGCACGATGGCGCGGATGCGGGCGTCCTCGATGGTCTCGGGCACCACGACCGCGACGACGTGGCCGGGCGTCTCGGCCCGCTCGGTGCGGACGACGCCACGCGCGGTCCGCACGAGCCCGCGCTGCAGGGGCACGAATTCGAGCGGGCGGCCGTACCGGGCCCAGAACGCGGCGCCGAGGTTGCGGTCCTCGGCGCCCACGTGCACCGCCCGCACCTTGTCCGCGTCGAGGTGGTCGACGTAGCGCATGGCGCGGTCGAGGCCGTCGTCGACGCGGGACACGAGCACGACCGCGTCCAGCCCGGACGCGCGGCTCGACGCGAGGTCGAGGTCGGGCGAGTCGAGCCCTGCGGCCACGTGGTCATAGTGCTTGTTCACCCGCACCAGCACCGCGACCGTCAGCGGGACGACCACCATGATGATCCACGCACCATGGGTGAACTTGGTGATCGCGATCACGACGCCGACGACCCCGGTGGCGATTGCGCCGATGCCGTTGATGAACAGGCCCTTCCGCCAGCCTTCCTCCTTGATGGTCAGGTGGCGGCGCGCCATCCCGGCCTGCGACAGCGTGAACGACGTGAAGACGCCGATCGCGTAGAGCGGGATCAGGTTGTGGACGTCGGCCTGGAAGATGACGGTCAGCACCGTCGCCAGCGCGGCGAGGGCGATGATGCCGTTGGCGAACACGAGCCGGCGGCCCCGCCGGGTGAGCGGCGAGGGGAGGAAGTGGTCGTGGGCGTGGAAGCTCGCGAGGCGCGGGAAGTCCGCGAACGACGTGTTCGCGGCGAGCACGAGGATGAGCATCGTGGCGACCTGGACGATGAAGAAGCCGAAGTCGCCGAGCGGGCTGTGACCGACGATCGCCCGGGCGATCTGGCTGATGACCGTCGTCTTGTCGCTCGGGACCGGCTTGAGCCGCGAGGCGAGGTAGGAGATCCCGAGGAACATCGCGCCGAGGAGCACCCCGAGCCACGCCATCACCTTGCGCGCGTTCACCCATTCCACCGGCTTGAACGCGGGAACCCCGTTCGAGATCGCCTCGACGCCGGTCATCGCGGTCGAACCGCTCGCGAACGCGTGCAGGAGCATGAAGAGACCGAGCGACCCACCGACGGTGGTTGCGGTGGCGTGCGGGTGGATGGGCGACAGGTCACCCGCAGCGGCGCGCGCGAGCCCGATCACCACCAGCAGCAGCACCGACACGACGAAGAGGTACGTGGGCACCGCGAAGATGCGGCCCGATTCCCGGACGCCGCGCAGGTTCATCCACGCGATGACCCAGATGAGGAAGACCGCGAGCACGACGCGGTAGGGGTAGATGGCGGGCAGCGCCGAGTACATGGCGGCGACCCCGGCGGACACGCTGACCGCGACGGTGAGGATGTAGTCGGTGAGGAGCGCGACGCCGGCCACCTGGGCCGGGAGCAGGCCGAAGTTGTCGCGGGTGACGATGTACGCGCCGCCGGCGCTCGGGTACGCCTTGATCGTCTGCCGGTACGAGAACACCAGGATCACGAGCAGCAGCACGATCCCGGCGGAGAGCGGCATGAGGGTGCCGAACGCGAGGCTCCCCGCCCCCGCGAGGAGGAGCACGGTGAGCATCTCCTCCGTCGCGTACGCCACCGAGGAGAGCGCGTCGCTGGCGAACACCGCGAGCGCGGTGCTGTTGCCGAGGCGCTCGTGCATCTCCTGGTCGGTCCGGAGCTTGCGCCCGAAGAAGAGGTTGGCGGCGCCGGCCCGCCGCGTCGACAGACGCGGTGGCCCCTTCGGTGCGGCGCCGTCGGGCGGGCGCGGTGGAGCCGCGGTGGTTGAGCCGTCCGGGCCGGCAGCGTTCGGGCTGCCGCGCCCCCGATCTAGGCTCTCGCCGGTGGAGGTGCCCGAGAGCGTCTTCGCCACCACGCCATCCTCCCGGTGGCGTCGTCAAGAGACCGTCAGCGGCTCCTGGTGACGCGTCAAGATCGCGTCAAGATCGGGCTCGGCGGGGCGGCGGCGCTGGCGCTCGTGGTCGTGGCCACCGTCGTG
Source organism: uncultured Bifidobacteriaceae bacterium (assembly GCA_964505725.1). Classification (GTDB taxonomy): domain Bacteria; phylum Actinomycetota; class Acidimicrobiia; order IMCC26256; family DASPTH01; genus CAVRJC01. The sequence continues at coordinate 64,532 of CAZDJK010000048.1, forward strand.
TGCCGGCTCCTCGACGTCGATCTCACGGTGGCGGCCCTCGTGCTGCTGGTCGCGGTGCTCGTGGCGACCCTGCTCGGCTGGATTCCGGGGGCGGTCGCGACACTCGCCGGGTTCCTCGCGCTCAACTACTCGTTCACCGCGCCGACCGGCAGCTTCGACGTCCAGAAAGGCGACGACCTGGTCGCGCTGTTCGCGTTCGCGGCCGCGTCGGCGATCATGGGCTGGACGGTCACCCGGCTCAGCGCGCTGCGCCTGGGCGCGGAGCAGCGTCAACGCGAGACGCAGATCCGCCTCGACCTCACCTCACGGCTCCTCGCAGGCGAGGATCCCGACACCGTCGTCGCCGGCGCGGCCGACGCGCTCGTGGGCCTGTTCGGGCTCGCGCGGTGCACGGTGCGCGCGGGTTCGCTGTCGGCGTCGGCAACCGGCGCCGGTCCCGAAGGGCCGCCGTTGACCGTCGCCATCGGGCCGCTCGAGGTCATCGCGGCGCCCCGCCAGCACCCGCTCTCGACCGACGACCGCAACCTGCTGGAGGCACTCGTCGCCGGCCTCGGTGCTGCGCTCGACCGGCTCCGCCTCGAAGCGGAGGCGCGCGACGCGCGGGTCGCGGCGCAGGTGGGACGGACCCGGTCGGGTTTCCTGTCGGCGGTCACGCACAACCTGCGGACGCCGCTCGCGTCGATCAAGGCGGCATCGTCCACGTTGCTCTCGCCGGAGGCCCGGCTCGACCCGGCCGATCGCACCGAGCTGCTCGAGACCATCCACGACGAGACCGACCGCCTCGAGCGCCTGGTGAACAACATCCTCGAGCTCAGCCGCATCCGCGCCGGCGCGCTCGAGGTGCACCACGAGCAGGTCGACCTGCGCGACATCGCACAGGCCGCGGTGCGCCGGCTCCGGCCGATCGCCCGCGCGCACCGGGTGCGGCTCGACGTGGCCCCCGATGTCGGCGACGTCCCGGTCGACATCGAGATGATGGAGCAGGTGTTCGGCAACATCCTCGAGAACGCGCTCCGGTTCGCGCCCCCCGGATCCGAGATCCTCGTGCGCGTGCGCTGCGCGAGCGGGTCGGTGGTCGTGACCATCGCCGACCACGGGCCCGGCGTTCCCCTCGAGGCGCGGGAACGCATCTTCGACGAGTTCGTGCGCGTCGACGGCCGTCCCGATGCGACCGGGACCGGGCTCGGGCTCGCCATCGTGCGCGCCCTGGTGAACGCGCACGGGGGCGACGTGTGGTGCGACGAGACGCCAGGAGGCGGCGCGACGTTCGGGTTCTCGATCCCAGGCCGGGCGCCGGTGCAGACGCGATGACCACGATCCTCGTGGTGGAGGACGACGCCCCGCTGCGCCGCGCATTGCGGACGAGCCTCCGCGCGCGCGACTTCGCCGTGGTCGAGGTGGCGAGCGGCGAGGAGGCGGTCGTGATCGCGGCCGACGGCCGCAGCGACGTCGTGCTGCTCGACCTCGGGCTTCCCGACCTCGACGGCATCGACACGCTGCGGCGGATCCGGTCGTTCAGCGACGTCCCGGTCGTCGTGCTCACCGCCCGCGACCGTCAGAGCGACAAGGTGACCGCGCTCGACGCGGGCGCCGACGACTACGTCACCAAGCCCTTCGACACCGAAGAGTTGCTGGCGCGCGTCCGCGCCGTGCTGCGGCGGGTGCCGCAAGCCGAGAGCCAGGCGACCATGCTCGTCGTCGGCGCCCTCGAGGTCGACTTCGTGCAGCGCCAGGTGCGACGTGCCGGCGAGCCGGTGCACCTGACCCGCACCGAGCTCGAGCTGCTCGAGCTGCTCGCCCGCTACCCGGGGAAGCTCCTCACCCACGAGTACCTGCTGCGCCAGGTGTGGGGCAAGAGTTACGGGTCGGAGAGCAACTACCTGCGCGTGTACGTCGGGCAGCTGCGGCGCAAGCTCGGCGACGACGCGACCAACCCGCGGCTGATCGTCACCGAACCGGGCATCGGCTACCGGTGGATCGGCGGAACGTGAGCGCGGACGACCGCCCGCCGGTCGAGGTGAGCATCGTGCCCCACACGCACTGGGACCGCGAGTGTTCGAGGGTGTTACGGCGCAACGGTCATAGGGCAGAAACCTGCACTGACCTGCACTTCTACTGCTCGGCGGTACTCGTCATTCCTCGCAAGTTTCGAACTTCTCGCGGACTAACCGCGGACTAACCGCGGACTGCCCGGCCGCCCCAGATCCTTCCGCCCCGCTCGAGCAGCACCCGACGCTCCACCCCGGTACTCGTCGCACTCGCAGCGCACCGGACAGGCGGCGCAGACCCGTTTCGGCGCAGCCGCCAACGCACTCCGACGGGCCGGGAAGAAGATCACCGTCGGGTACTCACGGCCGAGCTCGTTACGACGCCACGGGTACCGGTCGTCGAGCCGATCGATCGCCGTGGCGACCACGACCGCGAGCCGCGCCAGATCGACAGGGCCGACCGTCAGCCTCGGGTACCGGTGCCGGGCCTCGCAGGCTCGAGGAACCCGCGGGCGCGGGCGAGGAGGTTGTCGACGTCGACAGCCACACGGCGAATCTAAGGTTTGCTCGTCGACGTCGACAGCTACACGGCGAATCTAAGGCTTGCTCGTCGACGCCACTACATACGTCGCGCCGAGTGCCTTCCTCAGCAACGTCGTTCATGTCGACGGCGCCCCTAGCCGGATCTCCAGCGCGGCTGTGTGTACGGCGTCCCACTCGCCGACGTCGACGAGCAGATCATCGGCGTCCCCGCGGAAGTCACACCCGTCGCTCCGACGGGAGCGCAGAACGCGCCTGGATGCACAACCTGCGAGGAAGGCGCCGCTGCGGTCGGGGCGGCGGTCGCTGGAGCCGGCACCGCGGATGTCGTGAATCTCGACTGTGCGCCTACGAGGGAAATGGTCCCGGCACAGACTCCGGTGTGCATCTGCCCTTCGAGTCGGTCCTTCACTTTCGCGTCGGCCTTCGGTTCCGGCCACAGGTTGCGAGGGTCGTTCGCGCCGCCGACTTCGAGCGGCACAAGATGGTCGATGACATAGCCGCGCTGCGCCGACTTCGGGATGCCGTACTCGACGTAGACCGCGTGCTTCGTCTGGGTTGAGACGTTTCGTACGGTTGCCGTATACCCGCGGGTGCAGATCGTCGTTGCAACTGTCGCCTGCGTAACACGAGGATCGGTCGAGCCAGGAGTCAACGCAGGATTCGGCGCAGACACAGCGAATGCCGAGGAGCCTGAGACGCCGAATGCAACTGCGATCGCGCACAGGACCGCACCTTCCCGCCTCAGCATCCGCGCCCCCGCGAGCACGGCGGGAGCGTAACTCACTGAACGGAGCGGACCCGTGAACGCACCACGCATCGGCGACGTCGTGCGACGCCGCGAACGCGGCGGCACCACCACGGCCGCGATCGTCTACGGCATCCTCGGTGACGGCACGCTCGAGCTGCGCGTGTTCCGGCGCGACGGCGCGATCCGACGTATCGCCCACCCCGGCGAATGGGTACCGCGAGGCGCAGCTGAGCCCGAGTTAGTCTCCCGGCCCATGAGACTTGCCGCACTGTTCGTCGGCTCCTCCTGTGCCCCGCTGTGCTCTCCGCGTGCGGCGGATGAACGTCACCCCGGACGCAGTGGCGCTCAAGGACGACGAACCCAACCTCGGCGACAGCTCAAGTGGCGGAGGCTGAGCGTGTCGTGATACCACCGGCCGAGGTACGCCGCGCCGGGGACGCGCCGCCGGAACGCAGTCCTGGTCAGTCGCGCGCGTCACGGAGCGATACGCACACCGATCAGGCCGCACTGCTAGGTGCCGCGGTCGCGGTGATCCTGGCCATCATTCTGTCCTCCGGTCCGTGGGGCTGGATACCCACCGCCGTTGGTTTGACGATCGTGTCCGTGATAGTCGGCTTCGCTCAGTTCACGACTGTTGACTTCCGCCAAGCGGTCGCGCTCGCCTCGGTCTTATCCCTCGCACTTGCCCTCACGCTCGGGTGGCCTACGCAGGTCGTTCTACGCAGCGCGAACATCGCCCACGTGCGTAGCCGGTGCGAAGAGGCTGCTCGAGATGCCGCGAGGGTCACGGCTCGTCAAGAGGGAGCATCGGTCGATTCGGCGGGCCCGGTATCCGCGGGAGTCGAGGCTCAAGGGAACTGCCTCGGCGTTCAGACGAACACGTATCTATGGGTCGTGACGGCGGCGGCCTTTGTGTTCACGTTGCTCGCGATCTGCTTCGCCAAACGTCTGTCGCACGTGTACGCGCGAACATCGGGACTGGGTCGAGGAATGCGACGAGACCCACGCGCTCCGGATCGCGACATCACTTCGCCTGAACAATAATCAGCTCTCCGATCGGCCCGCGCTCCGTCACGGCACGGAGTCGTAGGCGATCCTGGCGTCGGCGGCGCACCTCGTAGAGAACAGTCCGCAGTCCGCGGAGCCGCGAGGCGAATGGACCTCAGTGAAGGTGCTGCCAGTCGTCGTCTACGTCATTCTCGTAATCGTCGCCAACGTGTTCCTCTAGCTTCTGTGTCTGGTCCTGGTGGTTCGGCTGAGCAGCTAGCCGAACGGGCGACTGTGTGGCGTGACACATTGCCGCCACCCTCGTTTGTCCGAGCATGGACCTCTCCGAACGGCAACGCCCGATCATGCTCATCGCCCTTGACGATCTCGCGACCACCCGTAGCGGATTCGGTGACGAGTCGAGCGGCATCCCGATCACGAGGATCTCGTTCGCCGAGATCGGTGCACTCGCGGAGAAGCTCGGTGGCGACCCGCAAGCGGTGTTCTTCGGTGCGACGCTCCTGGACTGAGACCGAATCGCGAGGTGACGGCGAGCGTTCACCGCATTGGATACATCGGCATGTACCGCGGCGTCGCTACTCGCATTTCGCGGCGCAAACACGAGACATTCGTCGGGTTGCGTGCTTTACTTGCGCGTTTGGGGAGGGGTGTTTGAGGGCTGGGAATGAGGTGGCTCTGGCTGCGATCGGGCGGCGCTGACGCCCCGCTCCCCGAACCCGTCCACTCGATGCCTCACAGGGGGCCATCCCAACGCGAACGACGGTGGCATCGGTCGTCGATGCCGACGCTCACGTCATGACCAGCAAACCGCAGCGCGCCGCCGCGCGCGCGGCGTCACAGAACTGACGGAGGGGATATGGCCACCGACGGAAGGAAGACGGACCGGCCGGTCAACGAGCTGATGGCCGGCACCCGTTCAGCCATACCCCAAGTCTGCGCGCCCCCGGACACCAAGTGGTGGACGCGACCCTCAAACGATCCCGGTCACGGCACTAGTCGCGATTAGAGCACTAGAGGGTGCCGTAGCGAGTCGAAGCGTTGAACGCGAGCCATCCTGGGAGTACCGGGAGCCAGTAGCCGATGATCCGGGAGAGGAGTACTGCGGCCACTGCGGGCGCCGCGGGCACTCCGACCTGACCCAGTCCGGCGACGAGCGCGGCTTCGAGGGCGCCCAGGCCGCCGGGGGTCGGCGCT
>CAZDJK010000049.1:0-52483 GCA_964505725.1 uncultured Bifidobacteriaceae bacterium
TACTCGCTGTTGCTCGATTCGATCGAGTGCGACGACCCGGTTGTGTTCCTCGAACCCAAACGCTGCTACTGGAGCCGAGAGGACGTCGTGGCGGGCACCCGGCTCGAGCCGATCGGCCGTGCCGTCGTGCGGCGCACCGGCTGAACGGTCACCGTCGTGACCTACGGCGGGCTCGTGGGCGTCGCGCTTCAGGCGGCAGCCGTCGCAGCGCAGGACGAAGGCTGGGAGCTCGAGGTCGTCGACCTCCGGACGCTCACGCCGCTCGACTTCGCCACGATCGCGACTTCGGTCGAGGGCACGGGGCGTTGCATCGTGATGCACGAGGCGCCGCGCACGCTCGGCGTCGGCGCCGAGATCGCCGCCCGCGTGCAGGAGGAGCTCTTCTACAACCTCGAAGCACCGGTCCTGCGCGTCACCGGCTTCGACACGCCGTACCCTCCCGCACGGCTCGAGTCGCGCTGGCTGCCCGGGATCGACCGCCTCCTCGACGCGGTCGAGCGTTCGCTCTCCTACGACCATGGATGACGTTCCCGTCATCTCGTACCAGGCCGAGCCGCCGGCCGACGAGCACGACCTGCGCGACTTCCTGCTCCCCGATCTCGGCGAGGGCCTCGAGGACGCGACCATCGTCGAGTGGCTCGTGGCGCCGGGCGATCGCGTCGACCTCAACCAGACGCTGTGCGTCGTGGAGACCGAGAAGGCGACCGTCGAGGTGCCGTCGCCGTTCGCGGGCGTCGTCGTCACCCTCGGCGGTGCCGAGAACGAGACGCTGCGCGTCGGTGAGCTGCTCGTCCGTATCGCCGTGCCCGGGTCGCCGGGGCCGACGCTGGTCGGGTACGGGCCCGAGGCAGGTGAGGCTCGCGGCGCGCGCCGCCGTAGGCGCGGTTCCACCGGCGATCCCGATCACCCACCTGCGAAGGCGCTCGCGCCGCCACCGGTGCGCAAGCTGGCACGCGACCTCGGCGTCGACCTCGCGGCGCTCGCGCCGGGGTCGGGCGCAGGCGGCGTCATCGCGCGCGCCGACGTGCTCGCGGCGGCGGAAGCTCATGGCGCGGAGCCGGCGGCCCACCCCCCTGCGGTGGAGACGCGCGCGGCCGCGCTCGGGACCCAACCCGCGCGGGCGGGCGACACCATTGCCGTGACCGGCGTGCGGGCGCGCATCGCCGAGCGGATGACCACCTCGCGGGCCCGCATCCCGGACGCGACCTGCAGCGTCGTCGTCGACTGCACCCGCCTGCTCGAGGTGCGCAGCGCGATCGTCGAGGCCGCACGGGGCAGCGGTGGATCGCCACCGCTCACGCCCTTCGTGCTGGTGTGCCGCCTGCTCGTGCTCGCGATTCGCGATGCACCGGTCCTCAACGCGACGTACGTGGACGACGACGCCAGCCGGGGACCGCAGATACAGATCCACTCGGCGCTGCACCTCGGCGTCGGCACGGCCACCGAGCGCGGGCTGCTGGTGCCGGTCGTGCGCAACGCCGACGCGCGCTCGACGCGGGATCTCGCGCTCGAAGTAGCGCGTGTGGTGACGGCTGCCCGCGACGGCACGATCGCCCCCGGGGACCTGCAGGGCTCGACGTTCACCGTGTCCAATCTCGGCGCCCTCGGCCTCGACGACGGCATCCCGGTGATCAACCATCCGGAGGCTGCGATCCTCGGCGTCGGCGCGATCAAGCCGAGGCCCCACGTGGTGGCGGGCGCGGTCGCGGTGAGGTCGACCGCGACGCTCACGCTGGCCTTCGACCATCGGGTCGCCGACGGGTCGGAAGCCGGCCGCCTGCTCACCACCCTGCGCGACCTGGTCGAGACACCCGAGCTCGCGCTCCTCGACGCGTAAGACCCCTCGCGATCAGGCCGATACCGCGACGCTCGAGAGCAGGGCGGCCAGGGCCAGGTCGCGCAGCAGCGCGGCCATCTCGTCGCGGTTGAGGCGCGCGCTGTAAGGCGTCGAGTTGAGCATCCCGAGCACCGCGTGCACCGTGGCCCGCGCGCGGCGCGTCTCGCCGTCGCGCGAGACCTGGGCGAGCTGGTCGACCCATCGTTGCACGTACCGCGACTGGAGCCGCCTGACCGCGCGTTGGTGGTCGGGCGAGGCGTACACCAGGTCGCGGTACTGCACGGTGATCAGATCGGTACGGTCGAGGGCGAACTCGACGTGATGGGAGACGAGCGCTTCGAGCGCGTCCGGTGGTGCCAACCGGCCGACGATGTGCTCGGCGTCGGCGAGCAGTTGCTCGCTGATCGACACCAGCATCTCGCCGAGCAGCGCCTCCTTGCTCAGGAAATGGTGGTAAAGCGCCGGACCGGACACCCCGGCCGCGGCGCCGATGTCGTCCATCGTCACCGCCGCGAAGCTCCTGGCCGCGAACAGCCCGGCCGCGATCGCCTTGAGCTCGTCCCGACGCGCCGAGCTCATCGGGCGTCGAAGCGGGGGAGGGGGCCTGCGGCCGAGGTCCGGCTCGGCGGCGCGTGACCGACGAGCTCCGCGATGCCGCGGCTCACGGTGAGCAGGGCGTCGAGGTCGACCGCGGTGTCGATGCCGAGATCCTCGAGCACGAGCACGAGGTCCTCGGTTGCGAGGTTGCCGCCCGCGCCCGGCGCGAAGGGCGAACCTCCGAGCCCTCCCACCGCGGTGTCGAAGCGGCGCACGCCGAGCTCCAGTCCCGCCAACGCGTTCGCGAGCGCGGTGCCGCGCGTGTCGTGGAGGTGCAGGCCGACGTCGGTGCCGACGAGGTCGATCACGGAGGAGATGCGCCGCGGGCTCGCCGCACCGGTCGTGTCGGCCAACGTCACGCGCGCGCCGACCAACGATCGGATTCGCTCGACAACTGCGGCCACGTCCTCGGCACCGTCGACGTCGCCGAACGGCGAACCGAATGCACAGGAGACGACGACGTCGAGCACCGCTCCATCGGCGGCGTCCGCGATCGCGGGCAGACCGGCGACCGACTCCTCGACACCCATGCCGACGTTCTTCTCGCTGTAGCCCTCGGACGCCGAGACGGTGATGGTGATCGCCGCGATGCCCGCATCGCGGGCGAGCGCCGCCCCCTTGGCGTTGGGCACGAGCGCCCACCAACGGGTGCCGCCCGGCAGCGCGGCGACCACCTCGGCGGCGCCCGCCATCGCCGGCACGGCGCGGGGTGAGACGAACGACACCGCCTCCACCTCGCGCAGTCCGGCCCGCGCCAGTGCGCTCGCGAACTCGGCGCGAGCTGCCGGTGGCAGCGGCGCCTCCGACTGCAGCCCGTCACGCGGGCCGACCTCGCGCAGCTCGAGTGCCGTCATGGCGCGTACCTCGTCTCGACCGTGACCTTAGTCGCTATTAAGGTTGCGCCATGCCCGCTGCGCCGGAACCCGAATGGCCGGTGTTGCGCTCGCCCTGCGACCACCGGAGCGAGGCGTTCCTGCGCAACGCGGACGCCATGAGTGCTGCGGTCGCCGATCTCCGCGAGCGGACGGAGGCCGTGGCGCAGGGAGGAACCGCAGTGGCGCGCGCGAGACATGTCGCGCGCGGCAAGCTGCTCCCTCGCGACCGTGTCGAGGGGCTCCTCGACCTGGGCTCGCCGTTCCTCGAGCTCTCGCCGCTTGCGGCACTTGGTGTGTACGACGACGAGGCGCCGGCGGCGGGCATCATCACCGGCATCGGTCGGGTCGCGGGGCGCCGGTGCGTGATCGTCGCCAACGACGCGACGGTCAAGGGTGGCACCTATTACCCGTTGACGGTGAAAAAGCACCTCCGCGCGCAGGAGATCGCGCTCGAGAACCGACTCCCGTGCGTGTACCTCGTGGACTCGGGGGGCGCGTTCCTCCCGGCGCAGGACGAGGTGTTTCCGGATCGCGACCACTTCGGGCGCATCTTCTACAACCAGGCGCATCTCTCCGCGCTCGGAGTCGCGCAGGTCGCCGCGGTGATGGGATCGTGCACGGCCGGGGGCGCGTACGTGCCCGCCATGAGCGACGAAGCCGTGATCGTGCGGGACCAGGGCACCATCTTCCTCGGCGGTCCGCCGCTCGTGCGCGCGGCGACGGGGGAGATCGTGACCGCGGAGGAGCTCGGCGGTGGCGCGCTGCACGCCCAGGTCTCTGGCGTCGTCGACCACCTGGCCGAAGACGACCGTCACGCGTTGCAGCTGGTGCGCGCGATCGTGGCCGCCACGCCGGCCCCGCCCGCGCCGGTCTGGGATGTGGCGACCCCAGAGGAGCCCGCGGCCGACCCAACGGAGCTCGACGGGATCGTCTCGTCCGACCCGCGCTACCCGTTCGACGCGCGCGCGGTGATCGCGCGCATCGTCGACGGGAGCCGCTTCGCCGAATTCAAGCGTGAGTACGGGCCGACGCTCGTGACGGGGTTCGCACGCATCCAGGGGCATCCCGTCGGTGTCATCGCGAACAACGGAGTGCTGTTCTCCGAGTCGGCCCTGAAGGGCGCTCACTTCATCCAGCTCTGCGATCAGCGGGTGATCCCACTGCTCTTCCTCCAGAACATCACGGGGTTCATGGTGGGCCGCGACTACGAGGCCGGCGGCATCGCCAAGCACGGCGCCAAGATGGTCACCGCGGTCGCGTGCGCCCGCGTGCCGAAGCTGACGGTGATCGTCGGCGGCTCCTTCGGCGCGGGCAACTACAGCATGTGCGGCCGGGCGTACTCTCCTCGGTTCCTGTGGACGTGGCCCAACGCCCGTGTCTCGGTGATGGGTGGCGAGCAGGCCGCCTCGGTGCTCGCCACCGTGCGCCGTGAGCAGTACGAGGCGCGAGGCGAGGAGTGGCCGGCCGAGGAGGAGGACGCGTTCAAAGCGCCGATACGCGAGCAGTACGAGCACCAGGGCCATCCCTACTACGCGACCGCGCGCTTGTGGGACGACGGCGTGCTCGCGCCCAGCGACACCCGGCGTGTGCTCGGGCTCGCGTTGTCGGTGGCGGCGCAGGCACCTCTCCCGCCGGTCTCCTACGGCATCTTCCGGATGTAGAGCGGCCTGCCATGTTCGAATGCGTGCTCGTGGCCAACCGCGGCGAGATCGTGGTGCGGATCATGCGCACCCTGCGCGCGCTCGGCATCCGCTCGGTTGGGGTGTACAGCGACGCCGATGCGGGCGCGCGTCACGTGCGCGCGGCCGACGTCGCGCTGCGCCTCGGTCCGGCCCCCGCGAGGGAGAGCTACCTCTCGGTGGAGCGGGTCATCGAGGCCGCGCGAACGAGCGGCGCCGACGCGCTGCACCCCGGCTACGGCTTCCTTGCCGAGAGCCTCGAGCTCGCCGAAGCCTGTGTCGCCAACGGCATCGAGTTCGTCGGACCGCCCGCTCCGGCGGTCCGGGTGATGGGCGACAAGATCCGCGCGCGCCGGCTGGTGAGCGCGGCCGGCGTGCCCGTTGTTCCCGGCGCCGACCGACCTGGTATGTCCGACGACGAGATCGTGGTGGCGGTGGAGGCGCTCGGGTTCCCGGTGCTGCTCAAGGCTTCGGCCGGCGGCGGGGGGAAGGGCATGCGGGCGATCGACACCGCCGAGCAGCTGCCCGACGCGATCGCGGGCGCACGCCGCGAGGCGGCGGCCGCCTTCGGCGACGACACGCTCTTCGTCGAACGGCTGGTGCACCGCCCTCGCCACGTCGAGATCCAGGTGTTGGCCGACCGCCACGGCCACATCGTGCACTTCGGCGATCGCGAGTGCAGCCTGCAACGACGCCATCAGAAGATCGTCGAGGAGGCGCCTGCGCCACGCCTCGACGACGCAACGCGTGCTGCGATGGGCGCGCACGCGGTCGCGTCGGCGCGTGCGTGCGGCTACAGCAATGCCGGGACCGTCGAGTTCGTCACGTCGCGCGACGATCCTGCGGACTTCTTCTTCATCGAGATGAACACCCGGCTCCAGGTGGAGCACGCGGTCACGGAGCTCGTCGCAGGGGTCGACCTGGTCGAGTGGCAGCTCAGAATCGCGGCGGGCGAGCACATCCCCTGGGCGCAGGAGGAGATCGAGCTCGCGGGCCACGCGGTCGAGGCGCGCGTCTACGCCGAGGACCCTGGCCGGGGCTTCCTCCCCACGGGTGGACGTGTGCTCGCATTGCGGGAGCCGCAGGCGCCCGGAGTGCGGGTCGACTCGGGTCTCCGGGTCGGCGACCGGGTCACCGGCGACTACGACCCGATGCTCGCCAAGGTGATCGCGCACGGCACCGACCGGGGGACCGCGCTCCGACGGCTCGACCACGCGCTCGGCGACATGGTCGTGCTGGGCGTGACGACCAATGTGCCGTTCCTCCGAACGCTGGTGACCCACCCGTCGGTCACGGCAGGCGATGTGGACACCGGGCTCGCCGAGGACATCGCGGCGCGCAGCTCGTCGTCGTCACCACCGCCGTCGGTGCTCGCCGCTGCCGCGCTCCTCCTGCTCGGACGCGGCGAGCTCGCCGACGCGTGCGATCCGTGGGACGCACGCGACGGTTGGCGCCTCGGCGGGCGGGCATGGACGACCCTGCAATTCGGTACGCACCAGGTGCGGGCCCGTGCCGTCGCGCCCGGGTGGCTCGTCACCGTCGACGACGACGAGCCCGTGCCGGCGACGATGGAGCTCGCCGACGACCGCATCCTCCTCGGCTTCGGCGGCCGCACGATCACGGTCGACCATCACCGCGAGGGGTCGACGCTGTGGCTCGCCGTCGACGGCGAGACGCACGAGCTCGTGGTCGGGGATCCGCACCACCGCTGGCCGTCCGAGACGGAGGGCGGCGTGCTCGGGGCGATCGTCAGCCCGATGCCCGGCCTCGTGGTCGCGGTGATGGTCGGGGCAGGTGACGTGCTCGCGGCCGGCGCGCCGCTCGTGACGGTCGAGGCGATGAAGATGGAGCACACCCTCACCGCGCCCGCCGACGCGGCCGTCGCCGCGGTCCACGTGCAGGTCGACCAGCAGGTGGCACTCGGCGAGCCGCTCGTCACCCTGGTCGCACCGGACGACGCCGGCCGATCGGAACGCGAGACGCCGGAGCCCGCGTGAGCCGCCGGCGCCGCCCCGCGCCCCTTTGACATGTCCGTCGATTCCGATCGAAGGTTTGCCGATGCCCCAGGAGCCGAGTTCCCCCATCCGGTCCGGCGACGACGCGTCGCCGTTCACCGAGCACCCGCACCTGCGCTGCTCGCTCGAGGGTGCCGTCGCCACGGTTACCATCGATCGTGAGGAGCGACGCAACGCGCTGTCGTGGGAGCTCGTCCGAGAGCTTCGGGCCGCCGTCGCAGAAGCGAAGACGGCGCCGAGCGTGCGGGTGCTCGTGCTGACGGGTGCGGGAGAGCGGGCGTTTTGCGCCGGCGCCGACCTGTCCGGGATGGTGGACGGCGACTTCGCGGCCCTGCACGCGGCGCGCGGCGAGCTCGCCGATCTGTTCCGGGACCTCTGGCAGCTCGGCAAGCCGACGATCGCGCGGGTGCGCGGCTACGCGCTCGCGGGTGGGATGGGACTGGCGCTCGCATGCGACCTCGTGGTGGCGGCCGACGACGCCCAATTCGGGGTGCCGGAGATCGACGTCGGCCTCTGGCCGCACATCGTCACCGTGCCACTCCGCCGCTCGATGCCACCCAAGGTCGCGCTGGAGCTCATGATGACGGGGCGACGCGTCGACGCGGCTGAGGCCTCCCGTATCGGCTTCGTGAACCGGGTCGTCCCCGCGCACGAGCTCGATGCGGCAGTCGGCGAGCTCGCGGCGACGCTCGCGGCGAAGCCTCCCGCGGTCATGAAGATCGGTCGCGATTCCTTCTACGCTTCCTGGGACCTCGCGGCCGACGACGCGCTGCGGCTCCTCCATCCGATGCTCACCGTCACGGCGCAGATGGACGACGCGTCCGAGGGAGTCCGGGCGTTCGAGGAGAAGCGAGCGCCGCGTTGGAGCGCGTCGTGACCTTCGAGCTGTCCGATGAGCATGTCGCGTTCCGCAAAGTGGTCGCCGAATTCGCGGCCGCCCGGCTCGCGCCGCACGTCGACGAGTGGGACGCCCGTGGCGAGCTGCCGCTCGAGGCCGTGCGCGCCATGGGTGAGCTCGGGCTGTTCGGTCTCGTGTTCCCCGAGGAGTGGGGCGGCGGCGGGGGTGACTTCACCTCGTTGTGCGTCGCCATCGAGGAGATCGGGTACGTCGATCAGTCGCTCGGCATCACACTGTCGGCCGGCGTCGGCCTCGGCATCAACCCCATCTTCCGGTTCGGGACCGACGACCAGCGCCACCAGTGGCTCCCCGACCTGCTCACCGGCCGCGCGCTCGGGGCATTCGGTCTCACCGAAGCCGACGCCGGGAGCGACGCCGCCGCGACGAGGACGCGGGCGGTGCGCGACGGCTCGAGTGGCGAGTGGGTCATCACGGGCTCGAAGGCCTTCATCACCAACTCGGGCACCCCGATCACGTCGGCGATCACGCTGACGGCCCGTACCGAGCGGGGCATCTCGGCGTTCATCGTGCCTTCCGGTACGCCGGGACTCGTCGTGGAGCCGTCGTACCGCAAGCTCGGCTGGCACGCGAGCGACACCCATGGCCTCCTGCTCGACGATTGCCGCGTCGCGGCCGACGCCCTCCTCGGCGAGGAGGGCCGGGGGCTCCACAACTTCCTCGCCATCCTCGACGACGGCCGCATCGCGATCTCGGCGCTCGCCCTCGGGTGCGCGCGCGCGTGCCTCGACCTCGCGGTCGACCACGCCCGCGAACGCCAGGCGTTCGGTGGTCCGATCGGTCGCTTCCAGGGCGTGTCCTTCCCGCTCGCCGACCTCGCCGTCGCGATCGAGAACGCGACCAACCTCACGTACAAGGCTGCCTGGCTCAAGGATGCGGGACGCCCGATCAAGGATGCGGCCGCGATGGCCAAGCTCTACAGCACGGAGACGGCGGTGTCTGCGACGCGCGTCCTCACCCAGGTGCTCGGTGGAGCGGGGTTCATGGAGGGACGCGCGGCGCGCCTCTACCGCGACGCCAAGATCCTCGAGGTCGGTGAGGGCACGAGCGAGATCCAGCGTGTGGTGATCGCCCGCGGGCTCGGCCTCGCCGAAAGCTGAGGCGAAGACCGTGCGGCTCGGGTTCTCGTCCATGAACACCCCCGATGACGTCCCGCCCGACGTGCTCGCGCGCGAGCTCGAAGCGCGCGGATACGACTCCTTGTGGATCGGCGAGCACACCCACATTCCCGTCGCGCGCACGACGCCGTATCCGGCGGGAGGCGAGCTGCCCGACGCGTATCGGACGATGATGGATCCCTTCCTTGCGCTCATGGTCGCCGCGACGGCGACCGAGAGGCTGCTCGTCGGGACCGGTGTCGCGCTCCCGCTCCAGCACGACCTCTTCGACCTCGCGAAGACCGTGGCCACGCTCGATCGGCTGTCAGGAGGGCGCGTCCTGTTCGGCGTGGGCGTCGGTTGGAACGAGGAGGAGCTCGCCGATCACCGACCGATCCGGTGGTCGCAGCGCTACCGCGCGCTGGCCGAGTGCGTCGCCGCGCTGCGCGCCCTGTGGTGCGACGAGGAGTCCGAGTTCCACGGGGAGTTCTTCGATTTCGAACCCGTATGGCTCCTCCCGAAGCCGGCCCAACAGCCGCATCCGCCGGTACTCTGCGGCACCGGCGGGAGGCTCGGCACCCGCGAGGCGGTCGCGTGGGCCGATGCCTGGATGCCGATGGACGCCGCGCTGGGCGACGTGGCGAAGAAGCTGGGCCTGTTCCGCTCGGCAGCCGAGCGCGCCGGACGCGACCCCGACTCGATCCCCATCACCATCGTCGCGTTCGGCGACGCCGACCTCGCCAAGCTCGCTCTCTACCGCGACCTGGGGGTGGAGCGAGTGATCGTCGGCGCGAACCGTACGGGGTGGGACGACCCGTCGACGACGCTTCCCTGTCTCGACCGGTACGCCGCCATGATCACCGCGCTCGCGTGACCCGAACCGGTCAGGATCTCGGCGCTCGAGGGAGCCCGAGCACGTTCTCGGCGAGGATGTTGCGCTGAACCTCCGATGTCCCCGCGTAGATGGTGTCGGCGACGCCGTTGTAGAGGGCGCCGATCCAGGACGCGGTCGAGTTGGGCGCGCCGGGGTCGTCGGCCCGGTAGGAACGCAACGGCATGCGGCCCTCCATGACGAGGGCCCGGGTTCCGAGCACCTCGACCGCGAGACGCGTGACGTCACGGTGGTACTCGGACCAGTACAGCTTGGAGATCGATGCTTCCGGTCCGATCACCCCCGTGGAGAGCACACCCGCGAGGATGCGGCGACCGAGGAACCGCATCGTCTCCACTCTCACGTATGCGTCGGCGATCCGGTCGCGGATCACGGGATCCTGGAGCCGGCCGAGCTCGCGGGCCATCGCCACGAGCCGGTCGAGCTCGGCGCGGAAGAGCACTGGGTTGGTCGCCGCCTCGTCGCCGCGCTCGAAGCCGAGCACGCTCTGCGCCACCGCCCATCCGCCGTTGACATCGCCGACGACGTTGTCGAGCGCCGTGCGCGCCCCATCGAAGATGACCGCGTTGAAGTCGGCGCGGCCACCGAACATCCGGATGGGCCGGATCTCCACCCCTGGCTGGTCCAGCGGTACGAGGAAGAAGGTGAGCCCGCGGTGCTTCGGCGCGTCCGGGTCGGTGCGCGCGAGCACGAAGATCCAGTTCGCGTCACGTGCGGCCGTCTGCCAGACCTTCTGGCCGTGGAGGACCCAGCTCCCGTTCTCGCATTCCGCGCGCGTGCGCAGCCCCGCGAGGTCCGAGCCCGCGTCGGGCTCGGAGTAGCCCTGGCACCAGCGGTCCTCGCCCGCGAGGATGCGCGGGAGGAACCGCTGCTTCTGTTCCTCGGTGCCCCAGTGCAACAGGACGTTGCCGACCATCTTGAGGCTGAAGGTGTCGTTGGGCCCCATCGCCGGCACCCCGGCGCGGGCGAGCTCCTCGACGAGCACGACCTGCTCGACCTTCGACAAGCCGCCGCCCCCGTACTCGCGCGGCCACGCGACGCCGAGCAGCCCGTGCTCGTACAACGTCGTTCGCCACTGCTCGGTGAACGTGCGCGCCTCGTCGGGATCGAGCGCGCCGATGCCCGGCCAGTCGGCAGGGAGCTGCTCGGCAAGGAACGCGCGCACGCGGGCGCGGAATGCCTCCGCACCGGGCGGATACCGGGGATCCATCTACTGGGGCGCGAACGGCGGGAGCTCGGGGAGCTCGAAGTCGGGCGGGAGCGGTTCGAACCGGGGCGATCGTTTCTCGACCAGCGCGGCGACACCCTCGGCGAAGTCGGGGTTCTCGGCCGAGTTCAGGTGGCGCATGGCGGCGAGCCATTCATGATTGGCGGCCGTGTAGCCGCGGCTCAGGTCACCCCACACCTGGCGCCGGATCGTCGCCATCGACCGAGGCGACGACGTCGCCGCCAGCGCGCTCGCGTAGTCCCGAGCGTCGCGGAGAACCGTGTCCGGCTCGCAGACCCGGCTCACGAGCCCGATCCGCTCGGCTTCCTCGGCCTCGACGCGGCGCGCCGACAGGAGGAGGTCGAGCGCGCGCTCGACCCCGATGAGGCGAGGCAGGATCCAGGAGAGTCCGTACTCGGCCGGGATTCCGAGCCGGGCGTACGCGGTCGAGATGCGCGCGCCGCGCGCCATGAAGCGGACGTCGCACACCAGCGCCTGGACGAGCCCGATGCCGGCGCAGGCACCGTTGATCGCAGCGACCATCGGCTTGGGGAGCGTGATCGCGTAGTGCTGCGAGCGACGTCCCCCGAGCTCGAGGCCGGTCCCCACGGCGTGCTCGAGCCGCCCGGAGTCGAGGCCCGGGCAGAACGAGCGACCGGCGCCGGTCAGCACGATGGCGCGCACGTCGGCATCGGCGGCCGCGCGGTCGAGCAGCGCGAAGTACTGGCGCTCCATGTCGAGGTTCCACGCATTGTGACGGTCCGGGTTGTCGAGCGTGAGCGTGCACACCGAGTCGATCACTTCGTAGCGCACGAGGACCGTCGCGTCGGCAGGCGAGGTCATGCGCGCGCGGCGGTCGGGCCGCCCATGGCTTCGACACCCTCGAGCGTGATGGTGTTGCCGCTCCAGCTCGCAGGCTGCCGCACGAGCCACTCGATCTGACGGCCGATCACCTCGGGTTCGACGACGTCGGTCACGGTGCCGCCGATCGTCGCCACGTCCTCGCCCTGCGTGTCGCGCACGTATCGCCAGCCCTCGGTCGACACGACCTTGTCGATGTGGAGGACGTTGAACGAGACACCACGGTCGCCGAGCTCCAGGTGCAGGTAGTCGTTCAACCGCTCCATCGCCTGTTTGCTCACCGAGTACAGCGCGAGCCCGCGTTCCAACGTCCAGGCTGCCTCCGAGCTGATGCTCACGACACGGCCGGCACCTCGTTCGAGCATGCCGGGCACGAACCCCTGTACGAGCTGGAGCGGCGCCACGACCTGCGCGCGGAGTGCCTTCTGCCAGCGTGACCACGGGATGTCGAGGAGGGGCCCGTTCGACGTGTAGGCCGCGTTGTTGACGAGCACGTCGCAGCGGCCGTACCAGTCGAGGGTGGAGGTGATGATCGCCTGGGTCTGCTCGGAGTCGGTGAGGTCGGCCTGGACGACGCGCGCCTCGATCCCCACGGCGTCGAGCTCGGCGGCGACACTGTCGAGCGTGCCCGGCAGCACCGGGTTGGGTGCATGGGCGCGGGTGCGTCCGACCAGCACGAGCCGGGCACCCGCGGTGCCGAGCGCGATCGCGGCCTGCTTCCCGATGCCGCGAGTGGCGCCCGTCACCACGGCGACCGAACCGTCGAGGTCCACCGGTCTCAGAGCGCCGCGCTCTTGGCGCGCTCGATCGCCTCGTCGGCGGCGCGACGCCGGAGCACTCCGGCGGCGACCGCGTGATCGGCGGCGGCCCGGAACGCGGCGAGGTAGTGGTCGAGATCCGGATAGCGGTCGCGCACGAGCTCGGCCGGGAGGGGCTGGGTGACGCCCATCAACCCGGCCGGGCCCGCCTCCTCCATGGCGCCGACGTTGCGGGTCAGGGTCACGTCCATCTCCGGGACGCGGACGCCGCCGATCGCGTTGCCGTCGGCGTCACGGCGGATGTGCGGAGGGTCTCCCTCCACCTCGATCCGCGGCTGCACCGGCGGGGGTTCGCCGCCCGCGATCCACCTGGTCGTGTGCACGACGGCGGCGTCGAGCACATCCGCCCACGGGACCGGTCCCAGCGTCGCGAGATCCGTCGGCGCGCCGGGCGGGCCGGGGAGCGCGACCTCGTCGCGGAGGAACTTGGCCGCGATGCGTTCCATGTGCAGCCGCGGGCCGTGGGGCGCGCCCGCGACCTCCCAGAACCGGAAGCGGTCGGTGTCGTCCTGGCGGACGGGCAGCATCGAGAGCGTCTCGCACTCGGAGTTCACGACCATGACCGGGACATCGAGGTCGGTGCGGATCCGGGTGGGGTGGCTCACGATCCGCGACCGATCGCCGCGGTTGAGGTCGATCGTCGCGGGATCGTCGATGCTCATCCCGGCCCCGAACCAGGTGAAGAGCACGAAGCCGTCGAACACCCGCTCGAGCGGGTGGATCGCATTGACGTACGTGGCGAGACGACCGGCCGACTGTGAGCCGCCGACCGCGAGCAGCCGCTTCACCGCCAGGCCGCCGAGGGGGTCGGTCGGGGACGTCTCGCGCGCCGGAGACGCCGAACGCGCGACCGCGGTGAACACGCCGTACGAGAGCGCGTCGTCGGTGAGCTCGAGCGCGCCGTACCGCCCCGGGTCCCAGTCGCGCAGACCCCGCGGATCGGTCTCCAGCCCGTGCACGCCGACCCGCTGCGCGCCCACGCCCACATAGGCGAATCCCTCGTCGAAGATCACGGACGTGTCTCCGGCCTCGAAGATCTCGCAGCCGGCCGAGACGTTGTTCCACTCGACGATGACGGTGCCGTTGAACCGTGCCGGATCCGTGGGACGCCGGACGAGCGCGCGCGTCCTGAAGGCGCCCGGCGTCGCGCGCTCGACGTCCCACCGACCGTCATCCGCCTGCGACCCGACCGGGCGATAGCGTTCGGCCTCCCCGGCGAAGAAGTACTCCTCCTCCACGTAGCCCTCGCGGGCCAGGTCGCGGACGGCGGCGCCGAAGGGCCAACCGTGCGAGCCGCCCCGGATCGGACCGGTCACCGTCGCCGTGCTCATACGTCCTCCTCGCCCGCTACGCCATCACTCCGCCGGCGAGCGTAACCCCGACCGGCGGCCATCGGCACCGGCGGTCGACGGGTCATGCCATGATGCGCCCATGGCGAACCTGCTCGACGAATGGGCCGGTCTGGCCGGCAAGGTCGCAGTGGTCACCGGCGGGGCCGGCGGCCTGGGTCGCGCATGCACGGTGGCTCTCGCACGCGCAGGGATGTCGGTGGGGGTGTGCGATCGCGACCCGGCCGCGGTCGAGCGCGTCGGCGCCGTCCTCGACGATCTCGGCGCCGCGTCGTACCTCGAGACGTTCGATGTGCGCGACTCCGACGCACTTGCGGCGTTCTACGACGCGATCGACCAGCGCTTCGACCGCGTCGACGTGCTCGTGAACATCCCCGGCGGTGGGTTCCGCAAGCGGGTCGTCGACATGACGCCGAACGGCACGAACGCCGTCATCCGGCAGAACTTCGTCTATGCGCTGGAGTCGTGCCAGCACGCAGCCCGACGGATGATCGCCCGGGGCATCCACGGGAGCATCGTGAACATGACAACCATCGAGGCGCATCGGGCGATGCCCGAGATGGGCGTGTACGGCGCGATGAAAGCCGCGGTCGCGCACCTCACGATGACACTCGCGGTCGAGCTCGGCCCGAACGGGATCCGGGTGAACGCGATCGCCCCCGACCTCTTCCCCAACGAGTCGACAGCCGCGGCGGGCTTCAGCACCCTGGACCCCGACAGCCCGATCGCGCAGCGGGAGTACGAGATCGCGGTGCCGTTGGGCCGCAAGGGCGAGGACCGTGACGTCGCCGGGCCGGTGCTGTTCCTCGCGTCGGACCTGTCTTCGTACGTGACCGGGACGACCATCCACATCGACGGCGGCACGCTGGCAACCGGAGGGTGGGTGCGCTGGCCCGAGGGCTACCGCAACACCATCCCGCTCTCGGTGCTCGCGCAATTGCCGGACGCGACCGCCTGAGCGGCGGGCCGGGGGCGCGGACCGCCCGCGCGCGTCAACGCCGGTAGCGTCGCGGATCGACGATCGCGAACGTGGCGTCGGCCTCGCTCGTCAGCGTGTCCCCCGCCCACAACCGACTCCGGACCTCGACGTCGTCGCCCCGGCGTTCGCCGACGATCGCCTCGACGCGCAGCTCGCGGTTCAGAGGCGTCGGACGGAGGAACCGGACGTGCAGCGTGCGCGTGACCGCCAGGTGACCGGCGCCGATCACGGCGCGACCGCAGGCGCCGTCGAACACGGCGGCCACGAACCCTCCGTATGCGGAAGCCGGCCCGCCCTCGTACGCGGCGCCGAACGTGAAGGTCGCTTCCAGGCGTCCTGGCTCCTCGGTCACGGTCAACGGGGGAGCGAACGGCTGTGAGCGCCCGTAGACGGCATGGGTCTCCCAGACCGCGTCGTTGACCCCGATCCCCGGCGCGAGCCCGGCAATGCCGTCGTAGCGCCCGGGGCGCGTCGCGCGTCCCAGCCGATCGACGGCGCTGCGCACGAGCGCGGTCGCCGCTGCCATCGCGTCCGCGCCCGCCGTGGTGAGGAGCGTCGCCGGCACGAGCGCGCGCACCGCATCGGCGAGCGTGCGGCGGGCCTCGGCCTCGTCGTGAGCGACCGGGCCGTCGGTTCCGTCGCGCGCACCCGTCGCATCACGGTCGCCCGGTCGTTGCATGCGCGACGGATTCGATCACGCCACGGCCGGGCACGCCAGTACCGATGCCGGTCGCGTGGCATGCTCTCGGCATGCCCCGCGAGCGCGTCGAGCACGCGGCCACCGGCGGCCCGTGGATGCAGGCGGTGCTCGCATTGCTCGACTCGCCCCAGGTCGCAGTGCGCACGTTCACTGCCGAGTGGAGCGGCCGTGAGCTGCGCGCGCGCGCGGGCGGAGCCGCGCGGTTCCTCGACTCGTACGGCGTCCCGCCCCGGCCGACGCCGGCGCTCCTCGCCTCGACCGCCGAGGCGGTCGCCCTCACGCTCGGCGGCGCGCTCACCGGCCGGCCGATCGCACCGCTCGGCGTCCGCCTCGCGGTCCCGGAGCTGGTGCCGCTGGTGCGGCGTCTCGACGCGCCGGTGCTCGTGGCCGACACCGCCAACGCCGCCCTCGGAGCCGAGGTCGCCGAGGCCGCGCACGTCACCCTCGCCGTCGTGGACGACGACGTCGAGCGGGCCGATCTCGATGTGGTGCCCACGACGAGCGAGAGCGTGGTCGTGGTCCTCCACACGTCGGGCACCACGGGGACGCCGAAGACGGTGCCGGTCCGCGACGAGGCGGTTCGCCACCGCGCCGGCGCCTACCACCGGTTCCTCGGGCTCGATACCGGTGAGCTCTACTGCGGCGCCGGTGCGTTCCACCACACCGGCGGGATCGGCATGTACTTCGTTGCACTCGCGTGCGGCGCCGGGGTGCTCCCGCTCCCGCGCTTCAGCACGGAGATGTGGCGGGCCGCGGCCGACCTGCGTCCGACGTGCGCGCTCCTCGTGCCCACGATGATCGATCTGCTGCTCGCCGAGCGCGCGCTCGATTCCGTGCCGCTGCGGGCGCTGCACTACGGCACCGCGCCGATCCACCCGACCACCCTCACGGAGGCGCTCGAAGCGCTCCCGACCACGCGCTTCGCCCAGGCGTACGGTCAGACCGAGGGCGGCCCGCTCACGATGCTCGAGCACGAGGAGCATCTCCGGGCGCTCCACGGCGAGCCGCACCTGTTGGCGTCCGTCGGGCGTCCGTGCCCCGGTGTCGACGTGCGCATCGAGGGCGCGTCGGAGGACGGGGTCGGCGAGGTGGTCGCGCGCGCGGGCCAGGTGTTCCTGCCCGGTCCGGACGGCTGGCTGCACACGGGCGACCTCGGCCGGGTCGACGCCGAGGGCTACGTCTACCTCCGCGGCCGTCTCGGCGAGATGATCATCCGCGGCGGGGAGAACGTCTATCCACTCGAGGTCGAGCGCGTGCTCGAGACCCACCGCCAGGTGCGGGAGGCAGCGGTCGTCGGCGTCGACGACCGCCGCTGGGGCCAGACGATCAAGGCGTACGTGGTCGCCGCCGACACCGACGACCCGCCCGATGCCGCGTCGCTCTCGGCCTACTGCAGGGAGCGTCTCGCGCCGTTCAAGATCCCCGTCGACTGGGAGCTGCGGGCCGAGCTGCCGCGCAACGCCGCCGGCAAGCTTCTCCGTCGATCGCTTCCCGGCTGAACCGGTGCGACCGCGGGCCCGCCGGTCAGTCGACCGGGGTTGTGAGCCGCGTGCGCAGCTCGTGCTTGAGGATCTTGCCGGTCGCGTTCATGGGGAGCTCGTCGACGACGATCACCCGGCGAGGCACCTTGTAGTTCGCCATGTGCTCGCGCGCGTAGGCGACGACGTCGTCGGGCTCCAGGCTCTCGCCGGGCGCGGGGATCACGTAGGCGACGCCGACCTCGCCCCAGTGGTCGTCAGGCTGGCCGACGACGGCCGCCACGCTGATCCGCTCCCAGTCGACGAGGATGCCCTCGACCTCGGCCGGCGCGACGTTGAAGCCGCCCACGATGTAGATGTCCTTGATGCGGTCACAGACCTTGAGGTAGCGATCCTCGTTCGTGTACGCGATGTCGCCGGTGTGCAGCCATCCCTCGCTGTCGATCACCGATGCGGTCGCGTCCGGGTCGGCGATATAGCCGCTCATCACGCCGAACCCGCGCACGAGCAGCTCGCCGCGCTCGCCGTTCGCGACGTCGCTGCCGTCCGTCGCGACGATGCGCACCTCGACATCGTCGATCACGCGACCGGACCAGCTCGCGACCATCTCGGGCGTGTCGTCCGGGGGGCTGATCGACACGATGGCATGTGCCTCGGTGAGCCCGTAGCCGGTGAGCGCGTGGGCGACGCCCATGTCCTCCCGAGTGCGCGCGATGAGCTCGACCGGTACATATGCCGCCGAGGCGATGGTCGTGCGCAGCGACGAGAGGTCGCGCTGCTCGCGCGTCGGATGGTCGAGCATGCTCCAGAACATGGTGGGGGAGCCCCCGGTGTGCGTGATCCCGAGCTCCTCGATCGTGCGCAGCGCGGCTCCGGGGTCGAACACGGCCACCGGCACCGCGGTCGCACCGGTCATCAGGGTGAGCATCCAACCGGCCTTGTAGCCGAAGCAGTGGAAGAAGGGCGTGACGATGAGGCCGCGGTCGCCGCGGCCGATGCGGTAGCTCCGGTTCATCGCCTCGTAGGCCCGGAGGCTCGTGCCGTGGCGCAGCATCACGCCCTTCGGGAGCCCGGTCGTCCCGGAGGTGAAGATGACGTCACTGATGTCGTCGGCGCCGATCGACTCGATGCGGTCGCGCACCACCGAATCCGCGACGTCCACGCCCCGCGCGAGGAAGTTCTCCCACGACGTCGTGTCCTCGAGCGCATCGCCTGCCAGGAGCACGACGTCGCGTAGCGCGCGCAGCGAGGGGTTCGCCTCGCGCAGTGTCCCGACGTAGTCGATGCCGAGGAAGCCGTTGTGGCAGACGAGCGCGCGCGCATCGCTCCGCTCGAGCACGAACGCAGCTTCACCTGCCTTGAAGCGGGTGTTCAGCGGCACGAGCCACGCGCCGGTGGCGAGGATCCCGAGCGCGGCCGGGATCCAGGCCGCGGAATTCGGTGCCCAGAGCGCGACGCGCTCGCCCGGTGAGACGTCGCTCGCGACCAGGGCGCGGGCGACGTCGAGCATCTGCCGGCCGACGTCGCGAAACGTCATACGCACATCGCCGTCGATCACCGCGAGCTCATCGGAGTATCGCTCGGCGTTGAGCAGAGCCATGCGGGGGATCGACCGGTACTCGAGATCGGCGCGCATCGTCACTGCGTACACCCTTCGGCACTCCTCGCGCACACCGCGGCGGGGTCCCGCATGCACCCGACGCCGCTCGGGTGGGCCCCGACGACGCCGGTACACTTCGCCGGCCGTCGCGCAGAGAGGAGCCGTGCCCGGCGTGACGCGATGGTCGTGACACGATGCTGAAGCCGGTCGTCGCGATCGGCGACGGACCGGGCGCGCCCACCGTGGACCCGGTCGGCGAGGCGCGGCGACGCGGCGTCGGCGAGGGCGAGCTCGTGCTCGGCTGGTTCGTCGAGCCGCCGGAGTGGCTCGCGGCGCCGCCCGCGTGGCCGGCGCGTACGTACATGCCCGCGTACGGCCTCGGCCGGGCGGCCCGCGACGGCGCCGTCGAGTACCTTCCGGCGCGCCTCGGTGCGATGCCGGCGCTGCTGTCCGGGCGGTTCCGGGCCGCGCTGGCCGTCGTGCCCGGCGTTCGCCGGGGCACCGGCTGGGCTCACCTCGAGAACGTCGGCCTCAACGACACGATGGCGACGAGCGCCCAGCACGTCGTCGTCCAGGAGGTCGAGGATGCCGACGACGTCGGCGCGCCGCTCGTCGAGGGCGACGTCGTCGGCGTGATCGGCGGCGGCCGTCGGGGACCGGCGCGTGTCCCGCGGCCGATCGCCCCTGCCGAGGCCCGGATCGCCGAGCTCGCCTCGGCGCTCGTCCCCGACGGCGCGACGCTCCAGTACGGGATCGGCGCGGCCCCCGAGGCCGTCGTCGGAGCGATCTCACGGCCGGTGACCATCCTGTCGGGCCTTGTCACCGACGTGGTCCGCGAGCTCCACGACCGGGGAGACGTCGCCGGCGCGATCGTGGGTTCCTACGTGTGGGGAGGAGACGCCCTCGTCGATCTGGTCCGGCGTGACCGGATCCGGCCCGTCGGCGTGCGGGACCTCTTCGGCGAGTACCAGCCGAGCACCGTCGACCGCTTCGTGTCGATCAATTCGGCGCTCCAGGTCGGCCTCGACGGATCGGTGAACATCGAGCGGGTCGGCGGCCGCCAGATCGCAGGTCTCGGCGGCCATCCCGACTGGTGCGCCGCCGCCACGAGCGCGCCGGACGGCATGTCCATCGTCGTCGTGACCTCGACGAGCCGCGGCGTCTCGACGATCGTCCCGACACCCGAGGTGGTGTCGACACCGCGCGGCGACGTCGGCATCGTGGTCACCGAGCACGGGATCGCCGACCTCCGGGGTCGAACCGAGGCCGAGCGGCGCCGGGCGCTCATCGCCATCGCGCATCCCGAGCATCGGGAGCGTCTCGCTCGCGCGAGCGGCTGAAACCGTCCCTCACGCTGCGGCGTCGGAGTGGCTCGCCGTCACCACGCGTGATCGGGCCGGGACCGACGCGTGTTGACACGCCCGGCCCGGCATGGTCATGATCCCGGCGCCATGGTGAGCGCGACGCTCGACGAGGCGGCGGCGAGTGTCGTGGACGCCGATGCGCTCGTTCGGTTCCTGGTCGCCCAGGATCTGGCCGGCGCCGGCGAAGCCGTCGACGTGCGCCTCCTGAGTGGTGGCCGGTCGAATCTCACCTTCTCGCTGCGCGTCGGCCCTCGAGAGCTGGTCCTGCGACGGCGCCCGCTCGGCTCGGTCGCGAGGGGAGCCAACGACATGGCGCGTGAGTACCGCGCGCAGGCGGCCCTGCAGGGGTCGCGCGTGCCGGTCGCGAGGGTGTACGCGTTCAGTGACGACGAGTCGATCGCGGGCGCCCCCTTCTACGTGATGGACCGGGTGGCCGGGGTGGTGTGGGACCAGCCCGAGGACGTGGCGGGCGTGCCGGAAGCCGAGGGTGACGCGTGCTCGCGCGCGGTGATCGAGGCGCTGGTCGAGCTGCACGCGATCGACTACGAGGTTGTCGGCCTGGGCGCGCACGGGCGCCCCGATCGTTTCCTCGAGCGGCGCATCGGCCGGTGGTTGGAGCAGTGGCGCGACGGCGCCACGCGCGACCTGCCGCTCGCCGAGGACGTCGGCCGGCGGCTGCTGGACGCGTTGCCGCCGGAGGCTGCCCCGGGGCTCGTTCACGGCGACTACCGGCTCGGCAACGTGATCATCGCCGAAGACTCCTCCCGGGCGGTGAAGGCCGTCCTCGACTGGGAGATGTCGACGATCGGTGACCGGCTCACCGACGTCGCGCATCTCCTCATCTACTGGGACACGACGCGTGGCCGGGTGACCCACCCGGCCCAGCGCCTCGCGGGCACCCACGGTTTCTGGTCGGGCACGCGCATGGGCGAGTCGTACCTCGCGGCGAGCGGTGCGGAAGTCGACGATCTCGACTTCTACCTCGCGTTCGAGCACTGGCGAGCGGCCGTGATCAAGGAGGGCATCCACGCGCGGACCGTGGCGGGAAACACGCGGGGCGAGGGCTTCGAGGGGATCGGCGAGCAGGTACCGCTGCACCTCGAGGAGGCCGACGAGCTGCTGCGCGAGCACGGCCACTGAGCCGCCGGGCGGGTCGCGAGCTCCGCCGGGGCGCTAGCTTGCCGATCGTGATCACGGACGGGACCGCGGCGATCGCCGGCCACGGGAGCGCCGTCGGGCGCCTCCGCGACGAGGGTGGCGGGGTCGTGGCGGGGCCCGACGAGGATGCGCTCACCCTCGCGACCGAAGCCGGCTTCCAGGCCCTCGGGCGCGCCGGCGGGGGGCCCGTGCCGGAGATCCTGCTGGCGGCACCGGTCTGCTCGCCCGCGGACGCCGAGACCCTGCTCGCGGCGCTCCGCCTCGACGACTCGACGGCCGTGCGACGGGTCCCCGACGCGCTCGAAGCGGTTGCCCTCGCGCTCGAGCACGGAGGACGCACCCTCGTGGCGGGCTCCGACGGGTCGACCGGCGGCGCGCTGGTCGTGGACGGCACCGGGTACGCGACGGCGCGCGCGGCGCAAGTGGGTGGAGGTGCCGCGCTCGCGGACCGCACCCGCGACCCTCGCTTCGACCGACACGCAGGACTCACGTCCGTGCTGCGCCGTGCGGGGGCGAAGACGACGGCGACCTCCCCGCTCGTCGACGCGGTCCGGCTGCTCGACGCCCGTACCGAAGGCACCATCGCGTCCGGCGGACCGGCACGCGTGTCGACGCTGACCCTGACCGACATCGGCTCGCCGCCCGATGGCGGACCGACGTTCGAGATGCTGCACGCGGCCGGCCGCCGACCGACACCCTCCGAGGCACGCTGGCAGCCGAGCGCGCGACCGCGCGGCGCCACGGGGGTCGACCCGGACGGGCCGTTGCTGTGGCGCGAGCGGTCCGAGCTGCTCGGGCCGCTCGCCGCCCGGTGCGCGGCGTGCGGCGCGATGAACGCACCGGTCTGCGGCGCGGTGCTCTGTCGTCGCTGCGGGAACCGCGAGCTCGACGTCGTGCCCTTGCCGCGCGCCGGAACCGTCGTGACCTACTGCGTGTCGACGACGCTGCCGCGCGCGTTCGCCGGCCCGCTCGCGATGGTGTACGCACGTCTCGACGACGGCACCCCGTGGAAGGCCCTCGCCCCGGGCTTGCGTGACGAAGACCTGGCCATCGGTGACCGGGTCGAGCTCGTGCTGCGACGCCTCGGCGTCGACGACGGCACGCCGGTCTACGGGCTCGCATTCCGCAAGGAGACAACAGGAACGGACACGACATGAAGACGGGAATGCGCCGGCTCGCGCTCGTCGGGGCGGGGATGATCCCGTTCCGCGAGCACTTCGACATGGGCTGGGAGGAGATGGTCCAGCGCGCCTACCTCACGGCGCTGGAATCGGTCGACAAGGGCGTCGACCCCAGCGCGATCGACGCCGGGTTCCTCGGATGCTGCCGGCCCGGGCTGCACGGGCACCAGACCCAGGGCGGCGTCGCGCTCTCGGGGATCATCGGGTTGCGGGGCCTGCCCGCGACCCGGATCGAAAACGGGTGTCCGACCGGCTCGGACACCGTGCGCGTCGGCGCGATGGCGGTCGCGTCGGGCTGGTACGACCTCGTGCTCGTGGTCGGCTACGAGAAGATGCGCGATGCGACGACGGAGGGACTGCTCGGCATCTCGCTCGAGGGCCACCCCGTGCACAACCGAGGCGAGACCGCGCTCGCGCACTTCGCGCCGCAGGCGAACGCGCACATGCACGCCTACGGGACGACGCTCGAGCAGATGGCGATGGTGTCGGTGAAGAACCACGGCAACGGCGCGCACAACCCCTACGCGCACCACGGTGAGGAGCTCCCGGTCGACAAGGTGATGAGCAGCCCCGTCGTCTGCGACCCGCTGCGCCTGCTGGACTGCTGCCCGCAGACCGACGGCGCCGCGGCGGTGCTGCTGGCCGGCGAGGAGGTCGTCGACCGGTACACCGACCGGCCGGTGTGGCTGTGGGGCGCCGGGAACGGCACCGACACCTATTGGATGCACGAGAAGGAGACGCTCACGTCGTTCCCCGCCACCACCCGTGCGGCCGAGCGGGCCTACGCCATGGCGGGGGTGGGTCCCGACGACATCGAAGCGGTCGAGCTCCACGACTGCTTCTCGATCAACGAGATCATCGCTTCGGAGGACCTCGGGTTCGCAGAGCCCGGGAAGGGTGGGCCCCTGGTGGAGTCGGGCGACACCCGCATCGGAGGGCGACTCCCGGTCAACATGAGTGGCGGCCTCCTGTCGAAGGGCCATCCGCTCGGCGCGACCGGCGTCGGTCAGATCACCGAGCTCTTCTGGCAGCTTCGCGGGCAGGCCGCGGAGCAGGATCCCGCCCGGCAGGTCGAGTTCCGCCGTGGCATCGCGCTCCAGCACAACGCCGGCGGCAAGGCCATCTCGAACAGCGTCGTGACGATCTGGTCGACGACGAAGCCCTGAGCAGTCGTCGGCCCTCGCGGTCAGGCGCGTGCCCAGGGGACTCGCGAAGGGTCCCGCAACAGCCGGCGTGACACGTTGTAGCGGTGCACCTCGTCAGGGCCGTCGTAGATGCGCGCGTAGCGTGCCTCCCGGTACATGCGCTCGAGCGGCGTGTCCGCGGTGACTCCGAGGGCGCCGTGCACCTGGATCGCCCGATCGATCACGTCGTGGAGCATCTTGGCGCCCCGCACCTTGGCGAAGCCGATCTCGACCCGGGCATCGCCACCGGAGTCGAGCACCTGTGCCGCGTCGAGCACCATGAGCCGGTGGCACTGGATGTCGGCGGCGGAGTCGAAGATCATCCGCTGGATCTCACCCTTCTCCGCCAGCATCGACCCGTGGGCGAAGCGCGTGTTGGCGCGGTCGACCATCAGCTCGAACGCGCGCTGTGCCTGGCCGAGCCAGCGCATCGCGTGGAAGATGCGGCCGGGCCCGAGGCGCTTCTGCGAGATGACGAAGCCCTCACCGCGCGTACCGAGCAGGTTGGTGACGGGCACGCGACAATCGGTGAGTCGGATCTCGCAGTGCGACCCGCCCGTGTGGCCCATCGTGGGGATCACCCGGACGAGCTCCCACCCCGGCGTGTCGGTGGGCACGATGATGGCCGAGACCGCCTTGTAGGGATTGGTCTCTTCGAGCTCGGTCCGGCACAGCACGGTCGTGAACGCGGCGATGTTGGCCCCGGTGGTGAACCACTTGTGGGCGTTCACCACCCATTCGTCGCCGTCGAGCGTCGCCGTCGCCTGCACCAGCGTCGGATCCGATCCCGCGACCTCGGGCTCGGTCATGCCGATCGAGGAACGGATCTCGCCGGCGACGAGCGGCGCGAGCCACCGGCGTTGCTGCTCCGCGGTGCCGAAGGTGTGGAGCATGATCGAGTCCTGCATCGACCACGAGCCGACGCAGACCTGGCCGAACAGCGACCGCCCGATCGCCTCGTTGAGGTGGACGAAGGCCATGAAGGGAAGACCGCCGCCACCGAGCTCCTCGGGGTGACCGAGCGCCCAGAGCCCGCGCCGTTTCGCCTCGGCCTTGAGCCCCTCGACGGTCAGGTAGGCGTCGGCGTCGTTGCGCTCGAGGACGTCCTCGGCCGGGATGACCTCGTTGTCGATGAAGTCGCGTACCCGGTCGCGTAGCTCGCGCACCTCCGCCGTGAGTCCGTGCTCGTCCACGCCGGCTCTCCTTCCGGATTTCCCGCGTTGCCTGTCGAGGAAACGCGTGTTTACCTACGTTGCCGCGCGCCGTCCGCTCGGCTTGCGTGCGGCGCGCTCGTCGAGGAACTGCTGCGCGATCCGGCGCACGTCGTCCGACGCGAACGACTCGCCCTCGGCCGCGAGCGCGAAGTCGAGGACCAGGTCGGCGGCGGCCTGCAGGTGCTTGTTGAGGGCCCGCTTCGTGTCGCGGACCGCTTGGACCGGCTGCGCCGCGAGCCGCGCGGCGACAGCCCGGGCCTCGTCCATCAGATCGTCGGCCGGCACCACTCGGTTGGCCAGCCCGACGCGTTGCGCTTCGTCCGCGGTGATCTCGGAACCGAGCAGGAGGTACTCCTTCGCCCGGAGCATCCCGATGAGGAGCGGCCACGTCACCGCTCCGCCGTCGCCGGCGACGAGGCCCACGCTGACGTGCGAGTCGCGCAGGTACGAGTCGTCGGTCATGACGACGAAGTCGGACATGAGCGCGAGCGTGCACCCGAGCCCCACCGCGCCGCCGTGCACCGCGGCGACGATCGGGACCTCGCACGCGAGCATCGCGTTCGCGAGCCGGGCGGCCTGGCGGAGCCCGTTGCGTCGCGTCACGGGGTCCGATGCATCGCGTACGAAGTTCTGGAGGTAGCCCCCGGTGCAGAACATGCGGCCGTTCGCGCGCAGGATCGCGACCCGGGCATCGTGATCCTGGGGCAGCCGGTGCCACACCTCTGCGATCGCCCAGTGCAGATCGTCGGACATCGCGTTCAGCTGCTGCGGCTTGTTGAGGGTGATGATGCGCAGCGGGCCGTCCGCCTCCACGAGGAGCTGCGGCGCGAGGTCGTCGTACACGGATTCTCCGATCGGCGGGTGCCAGCGGTCGACATGGTGGCACGGACCCCGTGTCCTTCTCCAAACCACCCCGTCGAGCGACGGTCGGCATGCGGATAGCGTGGGCGCATGGACGGCCCGGTGCTGCTCGAGCGCGCCGGCGCGGTCGGCGTGATCCGCATGAACCACCCGCCCGTGAACGCGATCAACCGCGACGTGCTCCGCGCGTTCGAAGAGGTGCTGGACTCGGCGCGTGACGACGACAGTCTCGGGGCGCTCGTGCTCGTCGGCGAGGGGCGTGGATTCTGCGGCGGCGGCGACACGTCGGCGATGAGCGCAACGGCCCTCGTGGCCCGTCACGACACCTTGGAGCTGGCAGCGCGGGTCATCGAGCGCGTCGTCCGCATGCCGAAGCCCGTCATCTCGGCGGTGCACGGGTTCGCCGCCGGCGCCGGCCTCTCGCTCGCGTTCGGGGCCGACGCCGCCATCGCCGAGGCGCCCACGCGCTTTCGCCTCGCATTCGGCGACCTCGCGATCATCCCCGACCTCGGCGCCCACCACTTCCTGATCGAGGCGCTGGGCGTGCGCCGGGCGACCGAGCTGATCTGGTCGGGTGCCGACTTCACCGCTGCCGAGGCGCTCGAGTGGGGGCTGGTGAATGCCGTCGTCCCGGTCGGCGAGGCCTTCGGCGAGGCGATGGCACGTGCGACGGTGCTGGCCGCGAAGCCCCGACGCGCGATCGCGTCGAGCAAGTCGATCATCACCAACACCCGGCTCGGGCAGCTCCAGCGCGTCCTTGCCGAGGAGGGCTTGTCGTCTGCGTTGTTGCGCTCGACTGCCGATCACGCCGAGGCCCTCGCCGCGATCCGGGAGCGACGCCCGCCGGTCTTCGGTCAGGAGTGAGGGTACGCTCGACGGCTCCGACTGAATGGAGAGCACGATGCGTGACGTGGTGATCGTCGGAGCGGTTCGCTCGCCGGTGGGGAAGAAGAACGGATCGCTGGCCCACAAGCCGGCAACCGAGCTCCTGGGCGACGTGATGCTCGCGCTGCTGGATCGCGTCGACGTCGAGCCCGCGGCGATCGACCACGTGGTGGGCGGCTGCGTCCAGCAGATCGGGGTGCAATCCGGGAACGTCACGAGGAACGCGTGGCTCGCGGCGGGGCTCCCGCTCGAGGTGCCCGCCGTCACCGTGAACACGCAGTGCGGGTCCTCGCAGGAGGCGCTCACACTGGGCCACGCGCTCGTCGCGAGCGGTCTGGTCGACACCTCCATGGTGTGCGGGATCGAGACGATGAGCGCGATACCCATCGGTTCGGCCGCGCCGGCAGAGCCCGACTTCGGGCAGCCTCGCGGGTTTCGCTACGCCGACTATTGGGAGCCGACGACACAGTTCGAAGGCGCGGAGCGGATCGCCGAGACGTGGGGCCTCACACGCGATGAGCTCGAGGTCTACGCGAAGAGCTCGCAGGACCGCGCGGCGCAGGCGTGGGAGGCCGGTCGCTACGACAGCCAGGTCGCAGCCATCGAGGCGCCGATGATCGACGACCGGGGCGCGGTCGTCGGGACCAAGACGTTCGACCGCGACGAAGGCATGCGTCCGACGACGCTCGAGGGCCTCGCGGCGCTCAAGCCCAACCTCCAGGGCCGCGACCCGAGTTTCCACACCGCCGGGACGTCGTAGCAGATCTCCGACGGCGCGGGCGCGCTGCTGCTCATGCCGCCCGAACGCGCCGACGCGCTCGGTCTCCGGCCGCTGGCGCGCGTCGTCGATTCGGTGCTGGTCGGGTCGGACCCGCCGCTGATGCTCACGGGCCCGATGCCGGCGACCCGGGCACTGCTCGAGCGCTCTCACCTCTCGCTGGACGACATCGACATCTTCGAGATCAACGAGGCCTTCGCGAGCGTCGTGGTCGCGTGGCAACGGGAGCTGGGCGCGGATCCCGAGCGCGTGAACGTGAACGGAGGCGCGATCGCGCTCGGGCACCCGCTCGGCGCGACCGGCAGCATCCTCGCCACGAAGGCGGTCGCCGAGCTCGAGCGCCGGGAAGCGCGGTACGCGCTCGTGTCGATGTGCTGCGGAGGCGGGCTCGGTACGGGCACGCTGCTCGAGCGCTGCTGACGACGGAACGGGATACGCTCCGAGCGTGACCGAGATCGTCGGCATCGCGCACGTCGTCCTGCGAGCGCAGGATTGGAAGTGCACCGCGCGCTGGTACCAGGACGTCCTCGGCTTCGAGCGCCGTGTCGGCGAAGGGTTCTCGTGCTACGTGCACGGGTCGGCCGGGTTCGCGCTGCTCTTCCGCCCCGGCGCGGAAGCGACGGAGACATCGGCTGCGCCGTCCCAACGGCTCGACCACATCGCGCTCCACGTCGCGTCCGTCGCCGAGCTCGGGGAGTGGAAGCGCGCATTGGCCGCGAAGGGGGTCGAGACCGAGATCGACCACCTCCCGAACGTCGGCGCCTCGATCACGCTGCACGACCCCGACGGCGTCGAGATCGAGCTGTTCGCACCGGCGAGTGGTTCCGCCCTCGACGTCGGACCGCCCCGTCGTGACGATGTGAACCCAGAGCCGCCGCGCCGGTGATGGTCGCGACGTCACCGCTCGATCTCGATGGTCAGGTCGCCATCGTGACCGGCGGCGACACGGGATCGGCATCCCGTTCGTCGACACGCCCATCGACCGGTTCGACAACAACCTGGCGCTGAATCTTCGTGGGCCGTATGTGCTCTCCCGGCTCGTGGCCCGACCGATGATCGCCCAGGGCGGCGGAGCCATCGTGAACATCTCCTCGGCGGCAGGCGTAGCGGCGTCGTCGGTGGTGCGGCGTGCAGCGCGGGCAAGGCCGGCTTGCAGATGCTGACGCGGGGGATCGCGGCCGAGCTCGGGCCCAAGGGTGTCCGGTGCAACTGCATCGCGGTCGGCGCGCGGAAACCTGTTCTTCGTCAGCCCGATGTCGAGCTGGGTGACCGGCCAGACGCTGTCCATCGACGGCGGGCCCGGGCTGGGCGGCGCGATCGCCGACGACTGAGCCAGTGCCACCGCGTTCGCGGGACGCGACCTCCGGGGCTGGGAGCGCGCGCTCCCACCGGCATGCGGCGGCGGCGGCGATCTGACAACATCGTTGACGGGCCGACCGTACGACCGACGAGGAGGAACCCGTGGGCGACGAGCTGACATGGATGCCGGCGTGGCGGATCAGAGAGCTGGTCGGCGCCGGCGAGGTGTCTCCGGTCGAGGTGACCGACCACTTCCTCGGTCGCATCGAGGAGCACGACGGAACGCTCAAGGCATTCCGCCACGTCGACCACGCCGGGGCGCGCGAGCAGGCTCGGGCCGCGGAGGCGGCGGTCGGGCGGGGCGACGACCTCGGTGCGCTGCACGGTGTGCCGGTCGCGGTCAAGGAGCACATCGCGGTGTCGGGAATGCCGGTGTTGATCCTCGGCGTCGGCGAGAAGACGGCTCGCTTCGACGACCTCGGCGTGGCGCGCCTGCGCGAGGCCGGCGCGCTGATCGTCGGCACGAACACCATGATGGGTACGCAGGCGCCCGCGCCGGGCGAGTACAACTGGGATGCCGAGGCGCGCAACCCCTGGGATCCGTCGCGCGTGCCGGGCTGGTCGAGCGCCGGCGGCGCGGCGGCGACGGCGGCGGGCCTCTTGCCGCTCACCATCGGCTCCGACGGCGGGGGCTCGACCCGGCTGCCGGGCGCCTACTCGGGCCTGGTCGCGTTGCACCCGAGTCCCGGGCTGATCCCGACGTTCAACTATGCAGCGCAGATGCGTGCGAACCCGACCGGCACGATCGGGCCGTTGACGCGCGACGTGACCGACGCGGCCATCACGCTGCAGGCGATGGCCGGCCCCGACGGGCGCGACTTCGACTGTCTGCAGTCGTCACCACCCGACTACCGCGCCGCCCTGGGTGAGGGCGTCGACGGGCTCCGCCTCGGCTGGACCGACGACTACGGCTTCGCGTCGATGTACGCCTTCGACGAGAGCCCCGCTGTGATCGCCGCCGTGCGTGACGCCGCGAAGGGTTTCTCCGCCCTCGGCGCGTCGCTCGACACGCTCGACGAGAGATGGGAAGACTTCTTCCCCGGACTCGGCGGCACCATGCACCTCTTCGCGGCGGGCGGGACCCGCATCGACAAGGAGGTCTGGAACTCCGCGATCGACCTGCGCGACCGCAATTGGCGCCTTTTCCGGGAGGTGTTCGCCGACCACGACCTCATCGTGAGCCCGACCGCGCAGCTGCTCGCCCCGCGCGTCGAGGACTGGGCGCGCTACTGGGCGGGGAGCGGCCCGGTGCCGTTCCCGCACCAAGCGTTCGCGCCCCACTACACGAGCCACACGCACATGTTCAACTGGCTCGGCTTTCCCGCTCTGAACGTCCCCGCCGGCTTCGTCGACGGGCTGCCAGTGGGGCTCCAGCTCGTGGGATGGCCCGGCCGCGAGCAGACGATCCTTCGCGCTGCCCACGCGTTCCTCGCCGCATATCCCCGGGAGGAGCGGCCGCCCGTGTCCTGACGGACCTGCGAGAGAGGAGAGAGGGTGGACGCGCAGTCGGGAGAAGAGCGGACGATGGGATTCGAGGGCAAGGTCGTGTTCGTCACCGGTGCGAGCCGGGGGATCGGCGAGTCCATCGCCTACGAGTTCGCGAGTCTCGGCGTCGAGGTCGCGCTGCTGGCCAAGAGCACGAAGGACCAGCCGCACCGGGTGTTCGAAGGGACGATCGAGGAGACCGCGGCGAACGTCGAGGCGTACGGCGTGCGAGCGCTCGCGCTCGCGGGCGACGTGTCGCACGAGGACGACGTGCAGGCCGCCTACGAGGCCACGATGCGCGAGCTCGGTCGTTGCGACATCCTCGTCAACAACGCGGCGGTCTCCTACGTCGGGCCGTTCCTCGAGCTGAGCGTGAAGCGGTGGCAGATCCTCTTGGCGGTCAACGTGCTCGGACCGGTGCTCACATGTCGCGCGTTCCTCCCCCAGATGCTCGAGCGTGGGGACGGCCGCATCATCAACATCTCCTCCGGCGCGGGACAAATGACCCAGAACCCCGAAGCTATGGCCACGAACCGGCCCGGCGGCGGCGAGACCGGCGGCCTGCGCTTCGGCGAGGCCAGCTTCGGCGAGGCGGGCCAGGGTCTCGGCGACAGCGTGCTCGCTTACGGCACGTCCAAGGCTGCGCTGAACCGTTTCACGGTCGGGCTCGCGCAGGAGGTCCGCGGCCGCGGTGTCGGCGTGAACGGCCTCGCGGTCGGGGCAGTGACACCCGCTTACCGCCACACGCTGCCCAATGCCGACTACTCGACCAACGAGCTGCCGGAGGCGCCCGCCCAGCTCGTCACGTGGCTCGCCGCCCAGCCGGCCAGCGTCACCGGGAACATCTTCGACCAGGGAGCGATCATCGGCGACCTCCGGGCCCGCGGCGTCGTCCGCCCGAAGGTCGTGCCCACCTGACCCACCGGTTTCGGGCGCGACGGGGGCTCGAGCTGGTCGAGCCGCGATCAGTGCGAGCTCGGGCCCTTCGGGACGTCACGGTACGCCCCGTCGCGGTCCCCTGCCCGTTCACGCGGCATGCCGAGTACCCGCTCGCTGATGACGTTGCGCGCCATCTCGGTCGTGCCGCCACCGATCTGCCCGGCTTGGCGGGAGAGGAAGGCGACGCCCGTGCGCCCGATCGCGGCGTCGTCGGGCTCCCAGGCGATCGCGGCCTCGCCTGCGAGCTCGAACGCGACGGTCGTGTGTCGCGTCCCGTTGACCCCGGAGAGCAAGCGCGACAGGGCGGCTCCCTGATCGTTCAGGTAGCCGGTCCGCATCGCCTGCGCGATGCGCTGCACGGCCTCCCGTGCGACGATCGAGTCCGCCCGGACCTCGCCGATCATGTCGCGCGCGATGGGGTCGTCCAGACGACCGCTCGCGCGCGCGAGACCGATCAGGGAGCTGTCGGCACCCACGCCCAGCTCGCCGCCTCCGGGAGGGCGGATGAGGTGCGGGGAGAGCGCAAAGCTCCTCTCGTGGTACAGCCATCGGATGCCAACGGTCCATCCGTCGTCGACGTCGCCGATGCGATCGGCGTCGGGGATGCGCACATCGGTGAAGAACTCCTGGCAGAATTCCTTGGAGCCGTTGAGCATCTCGATGCGGTGAAGCTCGACGCCGGACGCGTGCACCGGCACCAGGAACACGGTCAGGCCCCGGTGCTTCTCGACGTCCCAGTTCGTGCGGGCCAGGCAGAGGCCGTAGTCGGCCCGCCAGGCGCCCGAGCTCCAGATCTTCGACCCGTTGAGCACCCATTCGTCGCCGTCGCGTACCGCCGTCGTGCGGGCACCGGCGGCGTCCGACGCGCTGCTCGGCTCGGAGAGGAATTGCACGAAGACGTGCTCGCCCTTGAGGATCGGCGGGAGGTGGCGCAGCTTCTGCTCGTGCGTACCGAACTCGAGGATGACGGCCATGCACGGCGTGAAGTTCGGCACCCCGAGCATCATCGGGTAGTCGAACCCCGCGATCTCCTCGTTGAAGACGCGCGCATGGGCCGGCGTCAGCCCCGCACCGCCGTACTCCTTCGGCACGACGATGCCGGCGAAGCCAGCGTCGAAGAGCACGCGCTGCACACCGCGTTGACGAGCCAGCTCCGCGAGCTCCTGCTCGTCGGTCATCTCCCCGAACGACATGCGCGGGCTCGCGGGCGCCAGGTTCTCGCGGATCCACGAGCGCGCCCGCGCGCGGAAGCTCTCGAGGTCTTCGACGTCGGTGGAAGAGATGTCGGTGGTCGTCACGCGGCTGCCTCCTGTCGCTCGAGCGCCTCGGTGAGGCGCTCGCGGTGCTCGGCTACAGATCCGTACTGCACGGAGTCGGCCGTGAGTCGGCGCAGGTACAGGTGCAGGTCGTGCTCGAACGTCACGCCGATGCCGCCGTGGATCTGCACGCAGTCGTGCATGAGCTCGACGCCGTAGTGGCCGACGTACGCCTTGCCGGCCGACAGCAGGTCCCAGGCGTTCGGTGCGTCCTCTTCCACGGCACGGGCCGCGGCGTCGGCGATCGCATGGCTCGCCTCCAGCCACAGCTTCATGTCTGCGAATCGGTGCTTGAGCTCCTGGTACGACGCGAGCGGTCGCCCGAACGAGTACCGGTCGAACGACCATTCGACGGTCATGTCGAGGGCGCGCTGCATCGCGCCGACCATCTCCGCGAGCTGCACCGCGATCGCCAGCCGGAGCTGCCAGTCGACCGCCGTGTCGGCCTCGCCGGCGACCCCGACCACCGCCGGGGCGTCGAGCTCCGCGTCGTCGAACACGACGTTCGCGAAGCGGCGGGTGAGGTCGATGCCCTCCATCCGACGCCGCGTCACGCCGGGAGCGTCGCCGGGCACGAGCAGCTGTGTTCGCGAGCCGCCGGCGCGGGCGGTCACGAGGAGCCAGTCGGCCTGGCCCCCCGCCTCGACCGGTCCGCTCACGCCCGAGATCCGGAACCCGGCGCCGCTCGGGACCGCGTCGAGGGTGACATCGCCCAGCCGGTGGGGTCCCACCGGGGCCCCGTCGCACCAGGCGGCGACGATCTCGCCCGCGAGGAGCCCGGCGAGCACGGTGCCCTTCTGGTCCGCGGTGCCCCACCGGGACAGGGTTGCGGCGACGACGTTCGTGGGAACGAGCGGCCCGGGCGCCGCGTGCCGGCCGAACTCGTGGGCCACGAGGCTCAGGTCGCCCAGTGGGTGGCCGGAGATGGTGCCGCCGCCGTCGGCCTCGTCGACGAGCAGGGACGTCCAGCCCAACTCGGCGCCCTGCCTCCAGTACTCGGACCGGAAGCCGTCCGGGTCGTCGCGCATCGCCCGGACATCCGAGCTGGGCGCCCGCTCGTCGAGGAACCGGCGAGTGGTCTCGGCGAAGAACTCCTGGTCGGGCGTGAGCTCCAGTTCCATGCAGCATCTCCTCGTGGCGGACGCTGAGCATCATCCTCGCGTTTCTCCGGTGTCAAAGTCGGCTCGAGGTCGCGCCCCACTAGTGTCGCCGGCGCAGGGCTCGGGGCAGGGAGGAGGACGCGACGATGGACCTCGGTGTCGAGGGCAAGGGGTACCTCGTCGTCGGGGGCACCCAGGGGATGGGCCTGGCGACGGCGGGCACGCTGGCTCGAGAGGGCGCCCGCGTGGCGATCGCGGCCCGCGACGTGGAGCGGACGAAGAAGACCGCCGAGACGCTGAGCACCGCACACCGGGCGACCGTCCTCCCGTTCCCGGTCGACGCGAACGAGACGGACGCGTGCAAGGCGATG
The DNA here is from genome assembly GCA_964505725.1 of uncultured Bifidobacteriaceae bacterium. Classification (GTDB taxonomy): domain Bacteria; phylum Actinomycetota; class Acidimicrobiia; order IMCC26256; family DASPTH01; genus CAVRJC01. Next base: position 34,096 of record CAZDJK010000049.1, read on the forward strand.
GTCGACGATGCCGCAGCCGCCCTTGGCGGGCTTGCCGGGATCTGCGTCACCGCGTCGGGTGCCGCGGCCGGCGGTGGTCAGTCCGCCGCGGTGTGGCGCACGTCGTTCGATTCCGTGCTGCTCGCAACGGTGAATGCGGTCGACGCCGCACTCCCTCACCTCGTCGACCGAGGGGACGGGACCATCGTCACGACATCCGCGTACTCGATCCGGGACCCGCACTTCGAGCGCCTCGCGTACACGAGCCTCAAGGCGGCAGTGGCCACCTACACCAAGACCATCGCGAGGGAGTACGGCCTGAGGGGCGTTCGCGCGAACTGCGTCGCGCCGGGCGCGATCGAGACCGAGGCGATGCACGCGATGCGCGGGGCCCTGGCGGAGGCGAAGGGTTGGCAGTACGAAGAGGCAATCGAGCGGATGATGGTGGAGGAGTGGCACATGGACGTCGCGCTGGGGCGTCCGGGCCAGCCCGGCGAAGTGGGGGACCTCATGGCCTTCCTGTTGTCCGCACGCGCGGGCTACCTCACCGGCGCCACCATCAACATCGACGGTGGGACCAGCTTCTGAGCGGGCGATGCCGGTCCACCCGGCGGACCCGACGCGGCCGCCTCCGGGGACCGGGCTCCGTGCCGGCCGCGCCACAGCCGTGATAGGCAGAGAGCATGAAGACGCACCGGGTCGCGATCGTGGGTGTCGGCTACTCCGAGGTCGGCCGGCGGCTCGGCCTGTCCGAGCGCGAGCTCTCACGGCAGGCGTTCATGGCCGCCATCGACGACGCGGGAATGGCGCCATCGGACATCGACGGCGTCGCCGCCATGGGCGGCGGCCACTCGATGGACATCGCGTACACGCTCGGCATGATGCCCATCAACTGGTACTCCGACTGCATGGCCGGCCCCGCGTTCGTGCAACCGGCGTGCCAGGCGATTGCCGCAGTCGCGTCGGGATACGCGCACACGGTGGCCGCGTTCCGGGTGATCAGCCAGATGCCGAGCTTCGGCGACCGGCGTGTGCCCGACGGCCCGACGCCGCCGCGGCGCGCGCCGGGCGATCAGCAGTTCTCGGCGCCGTTCGGGGCCGGCGCATCGGCGGCGACCATCGGCGGCTGGGAGATGCAGCGCTACATGGCGAAGTTCGGCGCGACCGAGGAGCACTTCGCCCTCAACGCGGTGAACCAGCGGTACCACGCGTCGTTGAACGACGACGCTCTCTTGCGCGATCCGATCACCGTCGACGACTACTTCGCGGCCCGGTACATCAGCAAGCCGGTGAGGCTCTTCGATTGTGACTACCCGGTCGACGCGGGATCGGTCGTGATCTTCACCACCGAGGAACGCGCCCGCGACCTGCGGGCACAACCCGTGTTCGTGGAAGCGTCGGCGCTCAGCGCCATCGCGCCGCTCGACTTCGGCGTGCTGGCGGAGCAGGCGCAGACCGCGCCGTGGTACTGCGGCGAGCAGCTGTGGTCGCGTACCGATCTGGGCCCCGCCGACGTCGACGTCGCGGAGCTCTACGACGGCTTCACGGTGATCACCTTCCAGTGGCTCGAAGGGCTCGGCTTCTGCGGCGCCGGTGAGGCGGCCGATTTCATCAAGGAGGGCCACACCCGACTGGGAGGGAGCCTGCCGCTCAACACCGACGGTGGAGCGTGCAACGTCGGACGCAGACACGGCGCCAACTTCTGCATCGAGAGCACGCGACAGCTCCGCGGCGAGTGCGACGAGCGCCAGGTGCCGGATGCGAACGTCGCGGTGTGGAGCAACGCGGTGGGCCCCTTCGGGGGCGTGGTGCTGCTCACGTCGCATTGACAGGAGGCAACGATGACGACCCAGCTCACCGCGCAGACCAGCCCGCCGGTTCCCGAACCCGACGACCTGACGCGGTTCTTCTGGGACGGCGTCACCGCGCACGAGCTGAGGATCCTGCGGTGCGACCGGTGCGGCAAGTTCATCCACTGGCCGAGGCCGGTGTGCCGCTTCTGCCTGAGCACCTCGTTGACCCCCACGCGCGTGTCCGGGCGGGCGACGCTCCACAGCTGGACGATTCCGCTGCAGCCCTTCGACCCGTACTTCCTCGAGCACGTGCCCTACGTGCTCGCGGTCGTCGAGCTCGAGGAGCAACCAGGGCTGATGATGGTCACCGACATCGTCGACTGCGACGAGGAGCACCTTCGCGCGGGCATGCCGCTCGAGGTGACGTTTCGCGACGTCGCCCCCGGCTACACGCTGCCCCTGTTCGCCCCTGCGGCCGGTACCGACGACGGAGGCGGGCGTCGATGAGCAGGACCGCGTCCCGACCATGGTTGAGCCGATGACACTTCCGATCGCGGACGATCCGCAGACCGACCGCGTCGTCGCGTGGCTCCAGTCGAGCCTCGGCGGCCGCGTGTTGTCCCTGTCACGCCAGGCGCGCTGGCGGCCGGTGTGGATGGTCGACCTCGAGCGCGACGATGAGCAACTCCCGCTCTGCGTGCGCGGCGATCGCATCGACACGCAGTACACGTGGTCCCTCGAGCACGAGATGCGATTCCAACGCACGCTCCAGGAGCAAGGGGTCCCGGTTCCGAAGGTGTACGGCTGGATCGACGAGCCGCGCGCGATCGTGATGGACCGGGTGCCCGGGCGACCCGACTTCGCCGGCTCCACCGACGTCGAGCGCGACGTCGTCGTCGACGAGTACCTGCAGATGCTCGCGCGAATGCACGCGCTCGACGTCGCTCCGTTCGTGGAGGCAGGCATCGACCGCGCGGACCGCCCGGAGGAGTCGGGCGTCCTCGGCGCCCGACGCATGGTCGCGATGTACCGTGCGCAGAAAGTGAGGCCCGACCCGTTCACGGAGTGGGCGCTCGGGTGGCTCGACCGTCATCCTCCCCGGAGCAACGGCCGCGAGGGGCCGGTCGTATGGGACTCGGGGCAGTTCCACCACGAGCACGGTCACCTCACCGCGATCGTCGACCTCGAGCTGGGCCACATCGGCGACCCGATGATGGATCTCGCGGGCTGGCGCATGCGCGACAGCGTGCTTCCGTTCGGGAACTTCTCCGACCTGTACGACCGTTATGGTGAGCTCGCGGGCGCGCCGGTCGACATCGATGCCGTCCAGCGGCATCACATCTTCTTCACGCTGAGCAACCAGCTGGCGTTCTCGCACGCGGTGAAGGATCCGCCACCCGGGTCGGACTTCGCGACGAACCTCCAGTGGTGCAACGAGACGAATCTCTACGTCACGGAGGCGATCGCCGAGTATCTCGGCGTCGAGCTGCCCGCGGTCGGGACTCCCGAGCCACGCCGTTCGCGCGTGGGCCCCGTGCACCAGCACCTTGTTCGAAGCTTGCGGGCACTCTCCGTCGACGACGAGTACGTGCGACACCAGGTGAGGATCAACTTCCGCGTTGCTCAGCACCTCGCGCGGGTGGAGGAGATCGGCGACGCGGTGGAGGAAGCGAACCTCGACGACCTCCAGCAACTGCTCGGCCGCCGGCCCGACGACTGGGAGCAGGGCGACCTCGAGCTCGAGCGCTTCGCGCTCGCCGACGCCGCGAGCGGTGAGCACGACGAGGCGCTCGTCGCACTCTTCCACCGTAGGAACCTGCGGGCCCAGATGCTGAACGGTCCGGCCGGCTCGGCCATGGCGCGCCACAACCCGATCCAACGCTTCGACGACCGCGGCGACGGGCGCGGATGATCCCACGAGCCGGTGGCCCGCGTCGATCGGCGCTCGCGAAAGGACGCTTCCAGTGCCCCTTGACCTGACACCCCACATCGAGCCGGCGACGACCGCGGTTGTGACCCTCGAGGTGCAGGAGAACCTCTTGCTCCCCGACCGGGCGATGATTCCCGGGCTCGCCGCACATGCGGAGCAGATCGGCCTGATCGACCGGCTCGGCACGCTGTTCGACGCGGCGCGCCGGGTCGGCGTGCGGGTCCTCTACGTCACCGACCAGCGCCGGCACGACGGTGTCGGCGGTACCGGCAACGCCTTCGTCGGACGGGCGATCAGCGGTCAACGCGGAAGGAGCGCAGATGATGGGCGCAGCCCGGGACACGGGCCCATTGTCAGCCGCCTGACACCGCACCCGGAGGACATCTCGATCGCGCGCGAGCAGGGGATGACCGGCTTCTACACCACGCCGCTCGACGCCTACCTCCGGAACATCGGGGCCAGGACCGTGATCATCACCGGGGTGTCGGCGAACATCGCGGTGAACGGCACGTCGATCGAGGCGATGAACCGCGGCTACCGCGTGATCGTTCCGAGCGACTGCATCGCCGGCGATCCGCCCGAGTACGTCGAGCAGCTGCTGCGCTTCACCATCCGCAACGTCGCGCTCGTGGCCCCGGTGCAGAGCATCCTCGACCAATGGAACGGCCTCCCGGCCAACCCGGTCCGGGCCTCCGCGCGCTGAGTCGCGCGCGTTGCGCCACCGGATCGGCAGACGCCCCGGCCGCTCCGGCGCAGACAGGCGTGGATTGACGAGCCCGGGGGAGGGTCGTACGGTCGTTCGTGGCTCCGAGTGGTGCGGGTTGCGTGGAGGTGTGGTCGTGGATCTCGGTCTGGACGGCAAGGTCGCGGTCGTCGCCGGTGCCAGCAAGGGCATCGGCCGGGCAACCGTGCTGCGACTCGCGGAAGAGGGTGCAAAGGTGGCCTACTGCGCGCGCTCGGTCGAGGCGCTGCGCGAGATCGAAAAGGACGTCGCCGCGTTCGGCGGGACGTGCCTCGCGGTGGAGACCGACCTGCGCGAGCGCGACGCGGCCGACCGCCTCGTCGCGGAGGCCGTGAGCGCATTCGGGCCTGTCGGCATCATGGTGTTCACGCCGTCGCTGCACCTGAATCGTGAGTTCATGGATCTGAGCGACGACCAGTGGGAAGAGACGTTCGACATCACGTTCCACGCCGGAGTCCGGATGGCGCGCGCGGTGATCCCCCACATGCAGACGCTGCAGTGGGGACGCATCGTCTTCGTGGGCGCGGGCTCGATCTACAAGCAGACGGTCGGCCCCGGCATCGCCCACGTCGACGTGCACCCCGACTTCACGACCGCCAAGGCCGCTCTCGCCAACCTGAGCAAGTTCCTCTCGAAGAACTTCGGACCCGACCAGATCTTCGTGAACACGTTGCACCCGGCGTTCGTGCAACCCGCCGGCCGGCTCGAGATGTGGTCCGCGCTCGGAGCCGACGAAGGGCTCACCCCCGCCGAGGGCTTCGTGAAGATGACGGCCCAGTACGGATACATCCCGGCGCTGGCCCGACCGGGCACCTCCGAGGGCTTCGCGAACATGATCGCGTTCCTCTGCTCCGAGGCGAACGAGTACATCACCGGCATCGAGGCGGCGATCGACGGCGGCGGTCTCGACGTCGGATAGCCGGTGCCGTCCTTGCGCGGTTCGGGTTCTCGGACTGAGCTCAGAGCTTCCCGGCGCGCAGCCGCGCGACGTGGTCCTTGGTGAACACCTCGCCGCCGATCATCCACTGACCGTCCTCGGTCTCGAGCACCCGGACCCAGGTCATCCTGCGCACGGGTTCCCCCCAGATCTTCACGAGCGCGTCGGTGGTGACGCGCATCATCTCCTCCTTCTGCTCGGCACTCCAGACTCCCTTGATCAGGTGGATGTCGACGAGCGGCATGCAGGCTCCTTTGGTTGCTTCACGATCGGCGGGCGGCGGCGTAGCGGGCTGCGTGGCTCCCGGCGCGGCGGCCGAACACCAGGCCCCGCAGCACCGAGGTGGCCCCGGTGTACTTCCTGCGGTACAAGCCGGTGACCTCACCGGCCGCGTACAGGCCCGGGACGGGCACGTCGTCGCGTGAGAGGACGCGCCCGTCGAGATCGGTCGCCAGCCCGCCGAAGGTGAACACGTTGGCGCACACCAGGGGCCATGCGACGAAGGGCGGCCGATCCACGGGGTTGGCCCAGTTCGATTTGGGCGGCACCGCGCCGGGCGCGGCCTTGCCGTCGGGGCACAGTGGGTCGAACCGGCCCGGGCGCACTGCGACGTTGTAGTCGTCGACCGTCCGCACGAGGCCGGCGGCGGGGACTCCGATCGCGGCGGCGAGCTGGTCGACGGTCGCTGCGGTCACCGGTGGCTCCGTGGTCTGGACGATGTCGTCGAAGCGCGGCAGCTCGAAGACCCGCTGGTCGGCGACGACCCACGCCCGCCGGCCCGGCAGCTCGAGGATGCGCCGGGCGGTCGCCTCGTACTGCTCGTCGACCGTGCCGCGGCCCTCGTCGACGAAGCGCCGGCCGGACTCGTCGACCAGCAGGGCATAAGGGTACAGCATCACCACCGCCTCTTCGCGGGGTGATCGCGGGTCGACGGGCTCGGCATGGAACCGGCTCCACTCGCCTGCGGGCTTGGCGCCGATCGCGAGCGCCATCTCGATCCCCTCGCCCCGGTTGTGCTCGCCACCCGGGGCCACCGTGCGCACGTCGGCCCCCACGTAGCGGGTCATGAGCTCGGGATTGCCCTCGAAGCCGCCGGCAGCGATCACGACCGCGCGAGCCGAGCCGAGGGTCGAGTAGCCGTCGGCTCCACGCACCCACACGCCGGTGACCGCGCCGTCGTCGCCCAGCTCCAACCGCCAGGCGGTGCTCCGGTACGCAATCGTCACCCCGCACGCCTCGGCGTGGCTCAGCAACGTGTCGACGACGAGCCGACCGCCACCGACGGGCAGCAGCCGAGGGCGGCTCTGGGTCAGGAAGATGGTCGGCAGCTCGGCGAACTCGACGCCCTTCGCCTCGAGCCAGCGCAGTGTCGGCCCGGCCTCGCCTGCCAGTCTCTCCGCGTAGGCGCGCTCGAGCCCGTCGTCGCCGTGCGAGACGAGGTCGTCGACGAAGCCGGCCGCGGGCGTGTCGACGTCGGCCATGCGCAGGTACGCGGCCGTCCAACGCGAGTTGCCACCCCGCAGGTCGGCGGCTGTGCGTTCCAAGACCGCGATGCGCAGCGAGACGTCGAGCGCAGCCGCTTCCTCCGCCGCGCTGGCCGCCGCGGCGGCACCCGCGACGCCGCAACCGATCACGACCACGTCGAACGCGGGCTCGGCGGCCTCGAGGTCGCCTCGCCGTCCGGAGACCGTCACGGCTCGTTCACACCGTCCGGTACCGGGCTTCGCGCGCGCGCCATGTGTCCATGTCCGTGAGGCGATTGCGTTCCTGCATCGACACGATCCGGTGTTCGATCGACGCGCTCGAGCCCTCCTCGCGAAGGGTGGTGAGGACTTCCTGCATGGCCAGCATGGCGGCGCGCGCACCGAGGTTCGCGTACAGCACGATGTCGAAGCCGAGCCGACCGAGCTCCTCGCGCCCCACCACGGGCGTCTTGCCCCCCTCCACCATGTTGGCGACGAGTGGCCCCGGAACCTCGGCACCGATCCGTGAGAGCTCGTCGACGTCGAGCGGCGCTTCGACGAAGGTCGCGTCAGCGCCCGCATCGCGGTAGGCGTGCGCGCGCTCGATCGCACGGTCGAGACCCTCGACCGCGCGCGCGTCGGTGCGGGCAATGATCATCAGGTCGGGATCCACTCGAGCGTCGAGCGCCGCGTGCAGCTTGGCCACCATCTCGGCCTCGTCGACGACCTGCTTGCCGTCGAAGTGACCACACCGCTTGGGCTCGACCTGGTCCTCGAGCTGGATCGCAGCCACACCCGCGCGCTCGAGCTCGCGAACCGTGCGGTGCACGTTCAACGGGTTGCCGTATCCGGCGTCGGCGTCGGCGATGACGGGAAGGTCGACGGCCGCACAGATCCTCTCCACCTCGGTGACCACCTCGCGCATCGTGGTGAGTCCGAGGTCGGGCACGCCGAGCGCCCAGTTGGCGATGCCGGCGCCGCTAGCGTACACGACGTCGAAGCCGCAGTCGGCGACGACCCGTGCCGAGAGCGCGTTGGCGGCCCCGGGCGCGAGCACAGGCGACGTCGCGGCCAAGAGCTGTCGGAGCTGCGCGGGACCGGGCACAGAGGTCGTCACGGGACGGGGCTTCCCCGGCCGAGCACCTCGACGTTGGCGCCCGACAGGCCGCGGCCGCCGTCGCCGCACAGGAACAGCACCGCGTCCGCGATCGCGCCCGCATCGAGCCAGTCCGACTGGTCGCCACCGAGCCCAGCGGTCATGGGCGTGCGCACGGGGCCGGGGCTGACCGCATTGACGCGTACACCCGACGGACCGTACTCCGCCGCGACAGCACGCGTCAGTCCGAGCACCGCGTGCTTTGCGGCGATGTACGCAGCACGGTCCGGCCCGCCGCGAGAGGCCCAGATGGAGGCAACGTTCACGACGACGCCCGAGCCGCGTGCTGCCATCGACGGGACAACGGCACGACAGAGCACGAACGGAACACGCGCGTTGACGGCGATCGCCTCGTCCCAGTCGTCGAGCGTGTGCGCGGGGAGCGGCTTCTTCTGCATCACCCCCGCGTTGTTGACGAGCACGTCGATGGGCCCGAGCGTGCCGGTCGTCGAGGCGACGGCGGACGCCAGCGCCGCGTCATCGGTGAGGTCGACGACGACTGGGTGCACGGGCGCCTGCTCGGATCCCGCGCCCGCGAGGTCGTTCACCGCGGGGTCGCGGTCGAGGGCGGCGACGGCAGTACCCGCGGCCGTGAGGCGCGGGACGAGCGCGCGGCCGATTCCGCCGCCGGCGCCCGTGACCAGCGCGACCCGCACGGCCTAGCGGAGCTCGCCGGCTCGGAGCCTGCGCACGTGCTCGAGGGTGAACACCTCACCTCCGATCATCCATTCGTCCTCGCCGACCTCGATGATCCGGACCCAGGTGAGCTGCTTGACTGGCTCCGCGAGCACGCGACCGATCATCTCGGTCGTCTCCTCCATCATCTGTCGCTTCTGCTCCGGCGTGCACGATCCCCTGATGACGTGGATGTCGATGAGCGGCATGGCGGAGAGTATGCCCGAGTGGGCGCCCTCCGGCTTGCGGGTGGGCCGGGACCCCGCGACGATGTCGGACCGCCCCGCGCGCGAGCGCGTCGACGTCGAGCACGAGAGGCAGTCGTGACCACCGCACAGGAGATCATCGAGAGCATTCGCGCGCTCCGTCCGCGCCTCGAGGCCGCGGCCGCCGAGATCGAACAGCTCGGGACGGTGCCGGGCGACCTCTACGACGAGCTGGTTGCGACGGGGTACCTCCGGATGAGCGTGCCCCGACGCGTGGGCGGCGCGGAGCTGACTCTCGCGGAGACGAACGCGGTGATCGCCGAAGCCGCGCGTGCCGACGGGTCGGTGGGTTGGCTCGCGATGATCGCCATGCACGCGCCGGTCATCCTCTCGCTGCTCGCGAAGGAGGCGTTCGACGAGCTGTTCGAGGATGGTCCGGACCTCCGCGCTCGAGTCGTCCTCGCGCCGCGCGGCCGGGCAACCCGCGTCGAGGGCGGCTACCTCGTGTCGGGGCAGTGGCCCTTTGCGAGCGGCGGACCTGCACCGCACGTGATCGCCGGTGCATGCACGCTCGACGGTGCCGACGGACCCGAGCGGTCCGACCAGGGCATCCCACGGATGCTGGTCGCGGTGATGCCGGCCTCCGACGTGGCGTTGCTCGACACGTGGAACGTGGTGGGTCTCAAGGGCACCAACAGCTGCGACTTCGTCGCGGACGACGTGTTCGTCCCGGCCTCGCGCGCCGCCGATCTCTTCACGAGCAGATCGTGCCTCGACGGGCCGCTCGGGCGCGTGCCCTTCCGGCTCGCGGTGAGCCCCGGGCACGTCGCGGTCGCGCTCGGCATCGCGCGAGGGGCGCGCGACGACCTGGCCGAGATCGCGGTCGAGAAACGGTCGCTCATGAACCCGTCGGCACGCCTCGCAGCCGACCCGCTCTTCCAGCAGGCGCTCGGGGAGCTCGCGATGCACATCGACGCGGCGGAGGCCCTCCTGTCCCAGGCGACCGGCGCGATCTGGACCGCAGCCGAGAGCGCCGAGCCCCTCGACCCCGTCGCGGCGTCACGGGCCGTCGCGGTGGCCCCGTTCGGAACCGAGCTCTGCGTCAGGGCGGTGAACGCCGCGTACACCCTCGCGGGGAGCGCGTCCCTCTATTCGACATCGCCGCTCCAGCGCCGTTTGCGCGACATGCACGTGGCGACCCAGCACGCGGGCGTCTCGAACGCCGCCTACCGCACGCTGGGCGCGGCGCTCACACCCGAGCCCTGACCGGCGGGTCCGGAGCGCCGGTGCGACCGTCTCCGTGGCCGGCACCCGGCCGTTGCGCGATCATCGGCCCCGTCGGCGACGCGCGTAGGTGATCATGCGGTTCGGAGTGCAGCACGCGGTAGGCGACCCGAACTGGGTCCCGGGCATCCTGGAGCCGGCGGCCGTCCGTCGGTTCGTTGTCGCGGCGGAGGAGGCCGGCTTCGAGGCCATCGGCTTCACTGACCATCCTGCGCCGTCGGCGAATTGGATCGAGCGCGACGGCGAAGGTGTCGCGGATCCGATCGCCGCGCTCGGCTTCTGTGCGGGCATCACGGATCGCATCCGGCTCCTCACCTGGCTCCTGATCCTCCCGTACCACAACCCGTTCCATGCGGCCTACCAGATCGCGACCCTCGACGCCCTGAGCGGTGGCCGCGTGACGCTCGGGCTGGGTACGGGCTACCTGCGATCAGAGCTGTACGCGGCCGGCGCCGACCCGTCGAAGCGCCTTGCCGAGTTCGACGCCCGGCTCGCCGTGATGCGCGCAGCATGGACGGGCGCCGCGGTCGACGCCTCCGGCCTCGGCTACTCGGCGAAGGGCGTGAAGGTGCTGCCTCCGCTCGTACAGCGGCCCCACCCTCCGATCTGGATCCACGGCAACAGTCCCTGGGGCACCCGGCGTGCCGCGCGCGACGCCCAGGGTTGGATCGCGATGCTGGGCTCCGGTGAGCTCCTCGACACCATCCGCACGGTCCCGATCCCCGACATCGAGGCGTTGAAACCGCGCATCGACGACCTGCGAGCCGCAGTCGACGCGGCCGGCCGTGCCGTCGGCGACGTCGAAGTCGTCGTCACGGGCAATTGGCAGTACCTCGATGTCCGGAAGGGTTGGGACGTCGACGCCTGCCTCGCCGAGGTGGCCGAGCTCGAGTCTCTCGGCGTGGACTGGATCGTCGTCACCACATGCGGCGACGACGACGGTGCGGCGGCCGACACGGTCGCGCAGTTCGGCACCGACGTCGTCGCGCCGACCCGGTCGCGGTAGGTTCCCGACGCCGCGGGGTCAGATCCTCGTGACCACCTCGTCGGCGAATCGCTTGCAGAAGTCGGCGACGAGCTCGGGCGTGATCCGTTCGCCCGCAGACACGAGCGGCGCAACGACGATGCGGGTGGCGCCGGCTTCCTCGGCGCGGCGCACGCCGTCGAGGTCGCGCCCGAACTGACCGCCCATGGTCACCTCGAACGGTTGGTCGTCACGTCCCGCCTCGTGGCGGTGCTGCATCACGATTGCGAGCTTCTCGCGCGCCTCGTCGAGCGACGGCGACCCGATCTCGATCCATCCGTCGCCGAGCCGTCCGGCGCGGCGCAACGCGGGTGGGCTGGCGCCTCCGACCTCGATCGGGATCGGCCGTGCACGCGGCTTCGGCTGGAACTTCACCGGGCCGAAGTCGAAGAACCCGTCGTGGACCTCGATCACGTCCTCGGTCCAGAGCCGCCGTAGCACGGCGATCATCGCGTCGGTGCGCCGTCCGCGATCGTGGAAGCCGCGACCCACGGCGTCGAACTCGTCCTCGAGCCAACCGACACCGATCCCCATGGTGACCCGCCCGTTCGAGAGCCGATCGAGCGTCACCACGGAGCGGGCGACCTCGATCGGGTGGCGAAGGGGCAGGACGTAGACGTTGGTGGCGAGACGGATGGTCGTGGTGGCATGCGCGATGAACGCGAGCGATACCCACACGTCGAAGAGCGGTGTGTCGGATGTGACCGGCGGATAGCCCGATTCGGAGTACAGGTAGGTCGGGGGGATCACCTCGGGGAACACCAGGTGCTCGGGCATCCACACCGATTCGAAGCCGTTGGCCTCTGCCGACTGTGCCACGTCGGCGTAGAAGCGGGGGCTCATGCCGAAGAGTGGCAGACCGAATTTCACGGCGGGCGTGCTCCTTGTCGTGATCGGGATCGATCAGCTCGGGTGTTGTCCGGCTCGCTGGCGTCGGTCGGCTTCGACGTCACGCGAGCCCTCGGCGAGGAGGGCCCTTCCCTCGGGCGAGCCGTCGAGGATGCGGTTCACGCGCCGGCGAATCTGCCATCGTCTGTCGACCCGTTCCAGCTCCCATCGGTTCGCGCTCACGCGGGCAACCGCGTAGCGGTCCCCTTCCTGGTGGAAGGTGTTCGAGTGACCGGTGACGGTCGCGCGGTCGCCGTCGACGACGACGATCGGGAGGTTGTGGAAGTGCGCGACGCCCATCGGTACCGCCCCGACGGTGGTCGAGAGCTGCTCGATCGCGGCCCGGCCGCGCAGGGGCTCGGGTGCATTGTCGCTGTCGTACTCGCAGTCGTCGGTCCAGAGCATCCCGGCCTCGGTCGCGGCTCCGCCGTCGACGCTCGGCCCGTAGCCGGCGACGACGCGCAGCACCTCGACGGTGTCTTCGAGGTGCACGATTCGCTGCTCGAGCTCCGAGAGCCGGTGCGCGACCTCGTCTGCTGCTCTGGTCCCCTCGGTCATGCGTCTCCCTTCGCCGGCCACACGCTACGACGGTCGAGGCGACGACGCTAGCGTGCCGGTCGTGGACGATCCGGCCTCGCGCGGCGAATCGAGCTGCTCGAAGCGCGCCTGTGCGAGGTCGAGGACCGCGCCGAGATCGCACAATTGATCGCGAGCTACGGACCGGCCGCCGACACGAGCGACGGCGGGGCCATACGCGCGCTGTTCGCGGAGGACGCGACCGACGAGCTCGAAGCGACCTCCTCGCGGGTAGGGAGCCCCCGCCCGCACGCCGGCCGTGAGTCGGACGCGCGTCAGGCGAGGAGGTGGTCGACGAACCAGTCCCGTGCCGCTTCGCTGGCGCGGGGGAACTGCCCGCCGTACACGGCGTAGTGGGTCCCCGGAACGGTGACGAGCTGCTTCGGCGCGCCGGCGCGCTCGTACGCGGCGAGCGCGTCCTCGACCGGGGTCATCGTGTCGTCGAGGCACACGATCATCAGCAGCGGTGTGGGCGTGATGCGCTCGATCGAGGCGCCGGGCTCGTACCCGTCGTACAGCTCCCACGTGCGCACCGTCACCTCGTTGCGCCAGCTCCGGCGCTCCCGCACCGGCCGCTCCATCTGGTAGCCGACGCTCTCGCTCTCCTCGCCGAAGGCGGGCACGGTGCGGGCGGCTTCGCCGCGTGCGAGGCGGGCGTGCTCGTCGGCCCAGCTCCGCCGGAGTGCCTCGTATGCGGCGGGGGAGTGTCGACGGAGGAGATTGCGGTGTCCACTGATCGTCATCGCCTGTGACACGACGCAACGCACCCGCCGGTCGCACGCGGCGACGACGAGCACGTGCCCTCCCGAGTAGCTCGTGCCCCAGATGCCGATGCGATCGCGGTCGACCTCGTCGCGCTCGGAGAGGAACGTGATCGCATCCAGGTAGCCGCGCTGCTGCAGTTCGGGGTCGAGCTCCTGGCGAGGGAGGCCGTCGCTCGACCCGGTGTTGGCGTGGTCGTACAGCAGCACCGCGATGCCGGCCTCGGCGACAACGCGGTGGAACGGGTTGCCGAGGAAGCCCTCCTTCACCCCCGCGAAGCCGCTCGACATGACCACGCCCGGGACGGGTGGCTCCGCATCGGGCAGCACGAGCCATCCGCGGAGCGTCCGTCCCTCGGACGCGAACTCGACGTCGAGCTGGCGCAGCGTCGCGGTCAAGATGCAGGATGGGGCGCCGGCCTCGACCAGCCGAGGTAGTACTCCGGCTCGGCGCACTCCTCGGATGCTTCGCCGAGCGACAGCGGCTCGAACGTGTCGATCATCACCGCGTACTCCTCGTGCACCGACTTCTGGAGGGAGGCCTCGATACCCCCCGGTGCCGGTCCGTGCACGAATCCGGCCGGGTGGAACGTGAGCGTGCCGGGGCGGACGTCGGGTCGGATGGTGTACGCGCCCGACACGAAGAACATCACCTCGTCGCAGTCGATCGCCGAGTGCGCGTACGGGGCCGGGATCGCGTTCGGATCGAAGTCGACGGGGCGCGGGCAGAACGAGCACACCACGAAACCCCTGGCGCTGAAGGTCTCGTTGACCGGAGGCGGCGCGTGGAAGCGCTTGACGATCGGCTCGAAGTCGTAGATGGAAAGGGCGTACGGGTAGACGCAGCCGTCCCAGCCGACGACGTCGAACGGGTGGTGCGCGAAGGTGTGGCACGTGACGCCGTCGCGGTGCCTCACCAGCACCTCGGCCGGACCGTCGTCGACGACGAGCGGGGCGACCGGAGCCCGCAGGTCGCGTTCGTGGTACGGCGCGGTCTCGAGGAGCTGGCCGCGCGGCGACAGGTAGCGCGCCGGCACACGGACGTGGCTGCGCGCCTCGACGACGAAGAGGCGGACCTCCCCGCCCTCCGGGATCCATCGGTGGACACACCCCATCGGCACGACGACGTAGTCGCCGGTGTGTACCGGCAGGGGTCCGTACACGCTCTCGAGCACCGCGGTTCCCGACTCGACGAACACGAGCTCGTCGCAGGACGCGTCGCGAAAGAGGGAGCTCGGCTCCCGCCCGACGAAGTACGAGATACGGAGGTCGTCATTGGCGAGCAGCGTTCGGCGGCCGGTCACCGCGTCGCCGCCGGCGGAAAGGTCGTGCGTCTGCATCCGTCGGGGGAGAAGCGGCGAGTGGGGGACCGCGCCCGAAGTCAGCGCCGGGACGTCGACGGGCTCCGCCGCCAGCAGGACGTTGGGGGTGTGCAGATGGTAGAGGAGCGACGAGTCGTGGAAGAACCCCTCTTCCCCGACGAGCTCCTCCGCGAAGAGGCGGCCCGATTCGTCGCGGAATTGCGAGTGGCGCTTCTTCGGAACGTCGCCGACGCGTCGGTAATAGGTCATCGGTTCACCGCTGCAAGTAGAAGTCGGGTACGCGCACAGGGTGCACCTCGACCCGTTCCCACACCGTCTCGGTCACGAAGGGCTCGGCGCGTAGGTACTCCTCGACCGCCTCCCGGCTCGGGTAGTCGACGATGACGAGCGAGCCGCGCACCGTCCCTTCGTCGTCGAGGATGCCCGCGCCGAGCACGACGCGGCCTCCGTCCCACAGAGCACGGATCGACGCAGCGTGGGCCGGGCGAGCTGCGTCGCGCCGAGCGACGCCGGGCTCGCCCTCGACATCCCACGCCAGCACCATGAATTGCACCGCGTCACCGTAGCGGGGAGGAACCCCACCCGTTTTCGACCGACGCTAGATTCCCGTCATGACCCTGTTGCAGCCCCGGAACTTCCATCGCCTCGCGCTCGCGGTGCCCGATGTCGACGCCGCGGCCTCGTGGATCGAGCGGGTGCTGGGCGCAATCCCGGTGGGCGGATCGGAGGGATTGATGCAGAACCGGCCCGGTCGCGACGTCGGCAACCTGGCCGGTACCGAGACGCGCATGCTCTGGATCGGCGGGTATCCGGCGATCCTGCTCGGCGGCGGTGTCGTGGCGAAGTTCCTCGATCGCCACGGTCCCGGTGTGCAGTCCTGGGCGTGGGAGGTGGACGACAACTGGGCGGTCGAGCACGCGGTGCGCGACCGCGGCATCGACGTGATCTCGGTGAACCTGGGGGGTCGCTTCTTCTTCATGCAGCCGAAGCAGACGTTCGGACTCCTGTGGGAGTGGTGCGACGGCAAGATGCCACGGGACCCGCGCGCGACCGAGCCGGGGAACGGAGTGGTCACGGTCGACGGCTTGGCGTGGATCACGGGCGTCGTCGTGGACGCCGATGCGACCGCGGACTGGATCAAGGGCTTCATGGAGGCGGAGGTGGTCGAGGGCAACCCGACCGGGCCACAGCACCTCGAGCGGACCATCGACCTCTCGGTCGGCGACATCACCGTGCGGCTCGTGACACCCCTGACGCCGGAGAGCCGCTACGCCACTGCCCTCGAGCGCGGGCCGGGCGTGCACTCGTTCGCGCTCCGCGTCCCCGATCTCGACGCGGCGCTCGCGGTGCTGGCGTCCGAGGGCATGCCGACCACCTACCGCCACGAGGCACTCGCGGCGACCGATCCCGCGGCGACGCTCGGTATCCGCATCGACTGGACCGAGTGACGCGCTCGTCCGGTCGTACGAGCGCAGCTCAGGCGTTCATGACTTGGGTGCGTTCCGAGCCGCGCTCGCGGCATTGAACGCGTTCACGCGGTCCTTGAAGTCGTCGGACATGAAGAGCAGTGTCTGCGCCATCCGGTCGATCTCTCGGGCAGTACGACGGTCGACCGTCTCCGCGGCATCGATCGTGACCTTCGCGAGCCCCAACGCTTCGCGCGGCATGGAGCACAGCTTGCGCGCGAACTCCTGGACCCGTTCGGCGAACGCCTCCGCCGGGAGCACGTCGTGGACCAGACCGATCGCTCGCGCCTGTTCGGCGTCGATCGTGGTACCGGCCATCACCAGCCACTTGGCCCAGTGGGGCCCGATCAGCCGAGTCAACCGGCTGATGCCTCCGGAGCCGGGGAGGGTCGCGACGTTCATCACCTCGGGTAGGGCGAACGTCGCGCCCTCGGCTGCGAGGCGAAAGTCGCACGACGCGCTCATCTCGACGCCGACGCCGAAACAGTGTGATTGAGCGGCCAGGACGATCGGCTTCTCGATCGACTCCATCTCGTCGAACAGGTCGTGGTAGGCCTCGGCCCGGTACTGGCGGCGCATGTTCGAGCCGCGCACGATCCCGTCGGTGCCCGTGCCGACGTCGGTGCGCAGGTTCTTGAAGTCGTAGCCCGACGTGAAGTAGCGACCCTCGCCCGTGATCACGAGCACCCGCTGCACGTCGTCGTCGCCGAGATCGCGAACGGCGTCGGCGAGCACGGCGAACATCTCGTGGGTCACCGCGTTGCGCTTCGAATCGCGCGTGAAGGTCACCGTGATCACGCCGTCGACGTCGTCGCGGCGAACTTCGTCTGTCATGAGCGGACCATACCCCCAGGGGAGCCGGCGACGTCGAGCGCCGGTGCGTCCCGGTGGGTGCCAACCGGGTTGCGCCCGCCGGGGCGGTGCTCTTGAATGGCGTCGCCGGTTCGGCACGAGCGCAAGCGACGAGAGGATCACATGGCCGAGCACAGTCGCGCCGAGGTGGAACAGGCGTTCCGTCACTACTTCCTCACCGGGCCGGTCCTCGAGGACTGGGCCGCGTGGGCGGGGCTCTTCACCGATGATGCGGTGTACTACGACCACTTCTACGGTCGGTTCCATGGCCCGGAGGAGGTGCGCAAGTTCCTCGAGTCGACGATGGGATACGCGCCGCACGTCTACTCACCGCTCGAGTGGTTCAACATCGACGGCGACCAGATCGTCTACAAGGTCTGGAACCGGGCCGACAATCCCGACCCCGAGGGACCCCCCGCGCAGTTCCCGTCGCTCCAGGTCATCCGGTACGCGGGCGACGGCAAGTGGTCGTCCGAAGAGGACTGGTGGATGGTCAAGGAGATGAAGCGGTTCAACGAGGAATACGAGGCGATGTGCCGAGCCGCCGGCAGGGCCGACTTCAAGGAGGAGATGTCGCGACGTGACTGGGGCACCATCGAGTGGGCCCGACCGCCCACCGGCCACCGCCCCCGACCGTCGTGGACGTCCGGTGAGACCGGGATCGTGAGCAGCATCCGGGAGATGGACTTCGGTGAACGAGCGCGCTGAGACCGTGAGGGGCTGCCCGGTCGCCGATGGCTACGACCTGCTCGATCCCGCGGTCGTGTCCGACCCGTATCCACCGCTCGACCACTGGCGGGCCGAGACGCCGGTCTTCTATCTCCCGGACATCGACCACTACGTGATCACCCGCTATGCCGACATCGAGCAGGTCCTGCTCGACCGCGACGCGTGGTCGGCGGCGAACGCGTCGTCGCCGCTGAACCCGATGTGCCCGGCCGCACAGGAGGTGCTCAGCCAGGGCTTCGACCGGGTGCCCACGCTCAACAACTCCGATCCGCCGCGGCACGGGCCGATGCGCAAGTCCGTGCTCTCGGTCATGACGCCACGGCGGTTGCGGGCCCTCGAGCCGGTGCTGCGTGACTACGCGGCCGAGCTGGTCGACGGCTTTCGCGACGAGCCCGTCGTCGACTTCGTCGAGTCGTTCGCGTTCCCGTTCCCCGGATTCGCCGCGTTCAGCCTGCTCGGGTTTCCCGAGGGCGACACCGAGACGCTGAAGGAGTGGAGCCGCAATCGTGTGCTCCTCACGTACGGACGGCTCCCGGAGGCGGACCAGGTCGCAACCGCCCGGGACGTGCTCGCCATGTGGAAGTACGTGGAGGCATTCGTCGCCG
>CAZDJK010000050.1:0-7852 GCA_964505725.1 uncultured Bifidobacteriaceae bacterium
AGGCGCTCTGCCACGTCGAACATGCACCGATCAAACCACGGGGGTACGACACCAACCCCCGGGGCAGGTCCCACCGGCGACCGGGCGGGCGGCCCGTCCGCAGCCTGTTCCGGGAGCGCCGCGGACGCGCTATCGTCGGCCGGAATCACAGCCGTGTGATTCTCCACAGGCATTGTGGAGAAAGGCGCAGGCTGTGGACGAAGCGCCAGTGGAACGGTGAGTGAGAGGGAGCCCGGTTGGCCAAGTCGTTCGCGCACCTGCACCTCCACACCGAGTTCTCCATGCTCGACGGCGCGGCGCGGATCAACGAGGTGGTGGCCACCGCCGCGGCCGACGGCCAGCCCGCGGTGGGCATCACCGACCACGGCAACATGTACGGCGTCCTCGACTTCTACCGCGCCGCGCGCGACGCCGGGCTCACCCCGGTGCTCGGCACCGAGGCGTACATGGTCACCACGAGCCGGCACGACCGCCCACGCCGGGACGAGCACGACATCTTCCATCTCACCGTGCTGGCCGAGAGCACCGCCGGCTACAAGAACCTCATCAAGGTCGCGTCGAGCGCGTACCTCGAGGGCTTCTACCAGAAGCCCCGCGTCGACTTCGAGCTGCTCGAGCAGCACCACGAGGGCCTCGTCGCAACCTCGGGATGCCTCGGCGGCGCGGTGTCACAGGCGCTGATGAAGGGCGACTACACGTACGCCTGCGAGCTCGTCGAGCGGTTCCAGTCGATCTTCGGCCGCGACTCGTTCTTCGTCGAGCTGCAGGACCACGGGCTCCCCGAGCAGCAGCAGGTCAACCCGCAGCTCGTGCGCATCGCGCGTGAGCTGCGAGCACCGCTGCTCGCCACCAACGACAGCCACTACGTGCACCGTCACGACGCCGAGTCGCACGACGCCCTGCTCTGCGTGCAGACCGGCGCGGTGCAGACCGATCCCAAGCGGTTCAAGTTCGACGCCGACGAGTTCTACCTGAAGACCGCGCAGGAGATGCGCGACCTCTTCGCCGACTATCCCGAAGCGTGCGACAACACGCTCCTCATTGCCGAGCGCGCGAACGTCGAGATCGAGTTCGGCAACGCGCCGCTACCGCGGTTCCCCGTGCCCGAGGGCCACGACGAGGACTCGTACCTGCGCGAGCTCACGATGGAGGGCGCGAAGGAGCGCTACGGGATGACGCCGCCCGCGCACGTGATCGAGCGAGTGGAGTACGAGCTCGGCGTGATCAAGACCATGGGCTTCTCGGCCTACTTCCTCATCGTGTGGGATCTCTACCGGTACGCGCACTCACGCGGGATTCGGGTCGGGCCGGGGCGGGGAAGCGCCGCGGGGTCGTGCGTCTCGTACTGCCTCCGTATCGCCGGCATCGACCCGATCAGGTACGACCTGCTGTTCGAGCGGTTCCTGAACCCGGGCCGCAAGCAGATGCCCGACATCGACATGGACTTCGACTCCCGGTACCGCAGCGAGATGATCAGGTACGCGTCGGAGCGGTACGGGCACGACCACGTGGCGCAGATCATCACGTTCTCCACCATCAAGGCGCGCGCCGCAGTGCGCGACAGCGCGCGTGTGCTCGGCTACCCGTACGGCATGGGTGATCGGATCGCCAAGCTCATGCCGCCACTGATCATGGGCCGCGACACCCCGTTGCGCGCCTGCCTCGAGCCGGTCGCGGGCCACGAGGACGGCTACAAGATGGCGTCGGAGCTGCGCTTGCTCTTCGACACCGATCCCGACGCCAAGCGGGTCATCGAAGTCGCGCGCGGCCTCGAGGGATTGCGGCGCCAGGACGGCATCCACGCCGCGGCAGTGGTCATCACGAGCGAGCCGCTCACCGAGTACCTCCCGATCCAGCGCAAGCCCGACGGCGGCGACCTCGAGGACGCGCCCATCGTCACCCAGTACGAGATGCACGGGGTGGAGGACCTCGGGCTGCTCAAGATGGACTTCCTCGGCCTGCGCAACCTCGACGTCATCGAGATCACCCTCGATCTGGTGGAGCAGTCGACCGGCGCACGCCCCGACATCGACCGCGCCCTGCTCGACGACGACCCCACGTTCGATCTGTTGCGCCGGGGCGACACCATCGGCGTGTTCCAGCTCGAAGGTGTGCCGATGCGCGCGCTGCTGCGCTCTCTCGCGCCCACGACCTTCGAGGATGTCGCCGCGCTCATCGCGCTCTACCGCCCGGGGCCGATGGCCCAGAACTGGCACAACGAGTACGCCGACCGCAAGAACGGCCGCAGGCCCGTGACCTACCCGCACCCCGACCTCGAGGAGGTGCTGGCGCCCACGTACGGCCTGATGATCTACCAGGAGCAGCTCATGCGCGTGGCGCAGCGCCTCGCCGGGTACACGCTCGAAGAGGCCGACAACCTACGCAAGGCAACTGGCAAGAAGGACCGCAGGCTCATCGCCCGCGAGCGCTCCAAGTTCGTGTCGGGCTGCGTCGCGCTCGGCCATTCCGAGCAGTTCGGCGAGCGGATCTTCGACACGGTCGAGCCGTTCGCCGACTACTCGTTCGGGAAGGCGCACTCCTTCGGTTACGGGCTCATCACCTACCAGACCGCCTACCTGAAGGCGAACTACCCGGTCGAGTACCTCGCCGCGTTGCTCACGAGCGTCAAGACGAACAAGGACCAGACGGCGGTGTTCCTCAACGAGTGCCGCCAGATGAACGTGTCGGTGCTGGTCCCCGACGTGAACCTCTCCGTGTCCGACTTCTCGGTCCACGACGGCCGGATCAGCTTCGGCCTGTCCGCGGTGCGCAACGTGGGCGAGGGGGTGGTCGCCCACATCGTGGCGGCCCGGACCGCGGGCGGCCCGTTCGCCGACTTCTACGACTTCTGCGATCGGGTCGACCCGTCCGTGCTCAACAAGCGGACGGTCGAGTCGCTGATCAAGGCGGGCGCGTTCGACTCGCTCGGCCACCCGCGTCAGGGGCTCCTGTTCGCCTACGAGCAGATCCTCGACTCCGTGCTCGAACGACGCCGCAACGAGGCGGAGGGCCAGTTCGACCTGTTCTCGTCGCTCGGCGGCGACGCGCCCGCGGCAGTCGCGGGCCACCGCGCCGAGATCCCCGACACCGAGTTCGCGAAGTCGGAGCGTCTGGCGTTCGAGAAGGAGATGCTCGGCCTCTACGTGAGCGAGCACCCGCTGCTGGGCGCCGAGCGCGCGCTCCGTCGCTACGTCGACGGCACGCTCTCCGAGCTGCGGGAGGGGCGTGAGGGCGAGCTGCGCATGGTCGGCGGGATCGTCACGTCGCTGACGCGCAAGTACACGAGGCGCGGCGAGCTGATGGCCACCTTCGTGCTGGAGGATCTCGGCGCCGCGCTCGAGGTCATGGTGTTCCCGAAGACGATGACCCAGTACGGTCACCTGCTCGAGGACGACGCGATCGTGTGCGTGCGCGGCAGGCTCGACCTGCGCGACGAGACGCCGAAGGTGATCGCGATGGAGGTCGAGCGCCCCGAGCTCGTGCTCGACAGCGGCCCTCCGGTGCGCATCCGCGTCCGGGTGGGCGCGCTCTCCGACCACAAGGTCGGGCGGCTCACCGCCATCCTCGCCGAGCACCCCGGCGACAGCCCGGTGTACGTGCACCTCGAGAGCCCGGAGAAGACGACGGTGCTCCGCCTCGGCGACGACCACCTCGTCGACGCCGGCAACGGGCTGTTCGCCGAGCTCCGCGTCCTGCTGGGCGCCGACTGCATCACCTGACTGCTGCCTCGCTTGCTGCTCGGCGGGATGCCCGCCTCGCGGCCGCTCGCTCGGGGCCGCCTACGCTCGCTGCGCTCGCTGCGCCGGCCCTGATGGTGGAACAACGAGAGATGACGAGAGATGGGGCGGCGCGCCGGCGGTGTGGGAGTCTCTACGCATGGAGATCGGTGTCTTGGGCGGGACGGGGCCGGCAGGGCAGGGGATCGCGCTGCGGCTCGCAGCGAGCGGCAACGACGTGATCGTCGGATCCCGTGACGCCGCCCGGGCCGCCGGCATCGTCGACGGACTGCGGGAGCAGTGGGGTGACCGGGTGCGCGGCCTCCGCCCCGGCGACAACGCCGCCGCCGCGGCCGCGCCCGTCGTCGTGGTCGCCACCGTGTGGGACGCCGCCGTCGACACCGCCCGGGCACACGCCGACGCCCTGGCGGGCAAGGTGGTCCTGGTGATCGCCAACGGCATGGAAAAGGTCGGCCGCGAGTTCCGTCCCGTGATGCCCGAGGAGGGCTCCGTCTCCGCCGCGGTGCAGGCCGCGGTACCGGCGGCCCGGGTCGCCGCCGCCTTCCAGCACATCCCGGCCGCCGAACTCGAGGACCTCGACCACGAGCTCCACGCCGACGTGCTCGTGGCCGCCGACGACGACGAGGCACGCGAGCTCGTGCTGGCGCTCGTCGACGACATGCCGGGCCTCCGCGGCTTCGACGCCGGGTCGCTCGCGAACGCGGTCGGCATCGAGGCGCTGACCGCGGCGCTCATCACCGTGAACGTGCGCCACAAGGGGAAGGCGAGCGTGCACTTCTCCGGCGTCGAGCCGCGCGCGCGGACGAGGAGCTGACGTGGAGATCTACGACACCGCGCAACGGGCGGTGGTGCCGCTCGAGCTGGGCCCGGTCGTGCGCATGTACGTGTGCGGCATCACGCCCTACGACTCCACGCACCTCGGGCACGCGGCGACCTATCTCACCTACGACATCCTCGTCCGCCGGCTCGAGGAGCTCGGCCACGAGGTGCGCATGGTTCGCAACGTCACCGACGTCGACGACTCGATCCTCCCCAAAGCACGCCAGCTCGGCGTGCCCTACCTCGAGTTGGCCGCCGACGAGCTCGCCCGCTTCCGCTCCGACATGGACGCCCTGGGTATGCGGCCGCCGTTCGCGGAACCCCGCGCCACCGAGTCGATCGACGGGATGGTCGAGATGATCGCCCGCCTCCTCGACTCTGGTCACGCCTACCTCACCCATGGCACCGTCTACTTCGACGTGGCCTCGTTCCCGCGGTACGGCGAGCTCTCGCACTATCCGCGGGAGCACATGCTCCGCCTCGCCCGCGCCCGGGGAGGAAACCCCGACGACCCACACCGCCGCGACCCGCTCGACTTCGTGCTCTGGCAGCCGTCGCTCCCCGACGAGCCGAAGTGGCGGGCGCCCTTCGGCGTGGGGCGACCCGGCTGGCACATCGAGTGCTCGACCATGGCCACGATGGAGCTCGGGCCCACAATTGACATCCACGGTGGAGGAACCGACCTCATCTTCCCGCACCACGAGTGCGAGATCGCCCAGACCGAGTGCTGCACCAAGGAGAGGTTCGTCCGTTACTGGGTCCACTCGGCGATGGTGAGCTACGAGGGCGAGAAGATGTCGAAGTCGCTCGGGAACCTCGTGTTCGTGAGCGACCTGCTCAAGACCGCCGACCCGCGCGCCATTCGGCTCGCGCTGATGCGTCACCACTACCGCGCCGGCTTCGAGTGGCACGACACCGATCTCGAGGAGGGCACCGCGCTGCTGCACCGGCTGCTCGCCGCCGCGAATGCGACCGACGGCCCTGACCCGCGCCCGTTCGCGGCAGCGGCGCGGGCCGCGATCGACCGCGACCTCGACTCGCCGAAGGCGCTCGACGCGCTCGACGACCTCGCGAGCGCGGTGCTCTCGGGTGGCGGCGACCCCTCGGCGCCGCGTGTCCTCCGCGAGCTCGGCGCGATGCTCGGCCTGGATCTCGCGCGCGGCTGAATGCCGCGCAGCGTCGGGAAGGGCCGCTGGTAACGTCGGTCGGCGATGGCGTCCGAGCACATCACCGTCACCCTGCCCGACGGCACTGCGCGCGACTACGACCGCGGCACCACGCCCGCCGATGTCGCGAGCTCGGTCGGGAAGGGGCTGGCGAAGGCCGCGCTCGCGGCGAAGGTCGACGGCGAATGGGTCGATCTGGACCACCCGATCGACCACGACGCGACGGTTGCGATCATCACACCCGAGACCGACGACGGTCGTGAGGTCCTGCGGCACTCCACCGCCCACGTGCTGGCCCAGGCGGTCACCGACCTCTTCCCGGGGGCGAAATACGCGATCGGTCCCGCCATCGCCGACGGCTTCTACTACGACTTCGAGCTCTCCGGCGGTGCGCACTTCTCCGACGACGACCTGGCGCGGATCGAGGCGCGCATGCGGGAGATCGTCGCCGCCGACGAGCCGTACGTGCGCGAGGAGCTACCCCGGAACGACGCGCTCGCCGCCTTCGCCGACCAGCCGTACAAGCGGGAGATCATCGAGCGGGTCGACCCGGGGGACGCGTCCGAGGTCGCTGACGGCACCGTTATCTCGGTGTACCGCAACCCCCGTCCCGATGGCGGCGAGTTCGTCGACCTGTGCCGTGGCCCGCACGTGCCGTCCACCCGGAAGCTGGGCGCGTTCAAGCTCACGAAGCTCGCGGGCGCTTACTGGCGCGGCGACGAGAAGCGCCCGATGCTCCAGCGCATCTACGGCACCGCATGGGAGAGCCCGCGCGCGCTCGAGGAGCACCTGCACCAGCTCGAGGAGGCGGAGAAGCGCGACCACCGCCGCCTCGGGGCGGAGCTCGATCTCTTCTCGTTCCCCGACGAGATCGGGTCGGGCCTCGCGGTCTTCCACCCGAAGGGCGGCACCGTCCGCCGCATCATGGAGGACTACTCACGCCGGCGCCACGAGGCCGCCGGGTACGACTTCGTGTCTTCTCCGCACATCGCGAAGTCGCAGCTCTTCCACACGTCCGGCCACCTCGACTGGTTCGCGGAGGGCATGTTCCCCCCGATGGAGGTCGACGGCGAGACCGACTACTACCTCAAGCCGATGAACTGCCCGTTCCACATCCTCATCTACCGCAGTCACATGCGCTCCTATCGCGAGCTGCCGCTGCGGTACTTCGAATTCGGAACGGTCTACCGGTACGAGAAGTCCGGTGTGGTCCACGGCCTCACCCGCGCGCGGGGGTTCACACAGGACGATGCCCACATCTTCTGCACCCGTGAGCAGGCGGTGCCCGAGGTCAGCGCGGCGCTCGAGTTCGTGCTCGGCCTGCTCCGCGACTTCGGGCTCGACGACTTCTTCCTCGAGCTCTCGACGAAGCCGGCGGCCAAGGCGGTGGGAACCGACCAGGAGTGGGATGAGGCCACGGCCGCGCTGCGGGCCGTGGGGGAGAAGGCCGGTCTCGAGCTGGTGATGGACGAGGGCGGCGGTGCGTTCTACGGCCCGAAGATCTCGGTGCAGGCACGCGACGCCATCGGACGCACCTGGCAGATGTCCACCATCCAGCTCGACTTCCAGGAACCGCAGCGTTTCGGCCTGGAGTACATCGGAGCCGACAACGAGCGGCACCAGCCGATCATGATCCACCGCGCGCTGTTCGGGTCCATCGAGCGGTTCTTCGCGATCCTGATGGAGCACTACGCGGGCGCCTTCCCCGCGTGGCTGGCGCCGGTGCAGGTGACGCTGCTGCCGGTCGCCGATCGCCACGACGACTACGCGTACGCGCTCCTCGACCGCTTGCGCGGCGGCGGCCTGCGGACGGAGCTCGTCGACGCCCGCGCCGACACCCTCGGCGCCCGCGTGCGCCGGGCGAAGCTCGAGAAGGTGCCGTACGTGCTCGTCGTCGGCGACGACGACGTCGAGCGCCAGACCGTGGGCGTGAACGCGCGGGGGAGCGACCGGCCGGAGCGGGGTGTTCCCGTCGACGACTTCGTCGCCCGGCTCGCGGCCGAGGTCGAAGATCGCGTCAACGCGTGACGCTGGAGACGCAGTGGAGCCGTGCTCGGAGGAGCGGGACGGCGGAGCGGAGTCGACCGTGACGCTGGAGACGCAGTGGAGCCGTGCTCGGAGGAGCGGGAC
>CAZDJK010000051.1:0-56623 GCA_964505725.1 uncultured Bifidobacteriaceae bacterium
CGCCTGCTGCGCGAGGGCCATCGGATGCTTCGGGAACGTGCGGACCACCGCGGTGCCGAGCTCGATGTCGGGCACCTCCCGGCCCACCATCGCGAGGACGGTGAGCGGCTCGAAGCCGAGGCCGTCGGTGAGCCACGCCGACGTGTAGCCGCTGTCGCGCGCCGCGGACACGAAGCTCGTGATGTCGTCGACCGTGGTGCCCTCGATCAACCGGCCGAAGCGCATCCGCTCAGTCAAGCATCGGCGCGCGCTGCGGGTGGCCGGTCCCGGTGCGTCAGTAGCCGGGAGGCGGCTCGAACCGGTTCCAGTCTCGCTCGAGGAGCTGCGCGAACTGCAGCGGCGTGCGGTCCTCCAGGTACGGGCCGATCGCCTGCAGGCCGAGCGGGAGCCCGCGCCGGTCGAGGCCGGCGGGGAACGCGGTCGACGGTTGCCCGGCGAAGATCGCCCACATCGGGTAGACGAAGTTCGCCAGGTACGGCACCGGGTGCCCGTCCACCTCGAGCTCGCGGTCGACATTCGCACCGCTGGCGTGCGGGAAGGCGGCGTCGAGCACCATCGGGCCGATCAGCAGGTCCCATTCGTCGAAGAACGCGCGCCAGGCTTCGCGCGCCAGCTCCCGACGTCGCATCAGCGCCAGGAGCTCCACCGCGTCGAGCGTCATGCCCGGCGCCATCGCGGCGATGAAGCGGCTCGATGACGCGCTCGCGCGCGCGGCCGACGCCTCGCGTTCGGCGCGGGGCTGGCCGGGCGACGTCATGATCGCCAGCGTGGCCAGGTAGTCCTCGACGTACGCCTCGAAGTCGAGGTCGGGCATGGCGACGGCCACCCGCGCACCGGCGTGCGCGCAGTGCGCTGCCAGCTCGTCGACCCGAGCGGACATGTCGCTCGAGGGCGCGACCCACGGCATCGGGGGCATGACCGCGACCCGGAAGTCGCGGAGTCGCGTGTGGCGCGCCGGCGGCAGCTCCAGCCGCCACGCCACCCCTTCACCGACGACCGGGCCCGCGATGACATCCAACAGCAGCTCGAGGTCGGTTGCGCTGCGCGCGAGCGGCCCCTGCACGCCCATCACGAACGCCGGGTTCGGCAGGTCTGCGAGCGGGAACGCCCCCGTGCGCGGCACCGCGGTCTCCGACGGCCGGTGGCCGTACACGCCGCAGTAGGCCGCGGGCACCCGGATCGACCCTCCGATGTCGCTCCCGACCTCGAGCGGGGTGAGCCCCGCGGCGAGCGCGGCGCCGCCTCCCCCGGTGCTCCCGCCCGGCGTGCGGTCGAGCGACCACGGGTTGTTGGTACGACCGTAGATCGGGCTGTCGGCCTGCCAGTCGGCGAGCGCCACGGGGACGTTGGTCTTGCCGAGCAGGCACCCGCCCGCCGCGAACACGCGCGCCGCGACCACTCCGTCGGACGCCGGCTCGTGGTCACGGAACACCTCGAGCCCGGCCGATTGGGGGAGCCCCGCGACCTGGGTCGACTCCTTCAACGTGAGCGGGACCCCGAGGAGGGCGCGGCGCTCGCCGCGCGCCCGCGCCGAGTCGGCCGCCTGCGCGCTCGCGCGGGCACGCGCCGGGGTGGGCACCGCGATCGCGTGCAGGTCGCCGTCGTGCTCGTCGATCCGGGCGAGGTGCTCCTCCACGAGCTCGACCGAGGAGATCCGGCCCGACCCCAGCGCGTCGAGCATCTCGGTCGCGGTGCTGAACGGTCCGATCGGGCCGACCACTGCCTACTCCCGTGCGCGCCGGACGACCACCAGCGCGATGTCGTCCTCGGGCTCGCGGTCGCCCACGAGCTCGCGCATCACGTCGCGCGCGACCTGGGCGGGCGCGTCGGGTGTCACGGCCGCGCGGACGCGCTCCAGGCCCACGTCGATCGACTCGCCGCGACGCTCGACGAGGCCGTCGGTGTAGAAGGCGAGGACCGTGCCGGGAGGCACGTCGAGCGCGGTGGAGGACCGCCGCACGTCCGCGCCCGTCCCGAGCGGCGTGCCGACGTCGACCTCCGCCAGCACGGTGGGTGACCCCGGCACCGCGATCGCGGGCGGTGGGTGGCCCGCGAGCGCGAGCTGGAGACGGTCGAATGGTGGGTGCGTGGCCGCCAGTGCGACGGTCGCGATCGAGCCGATCTCGAAGTGGGTCACCTTGCGGTCGACCAGGTCGAGCACGTCTTCGGGAGGGAGCTCGAGCATCGTGTACGCGCGTAGCGCGCTGCGGATCCGGCCCATCACGACCGCGGCGTGGATCCCGTGACCGGCGACGTCACCGGTCACGATCCAGAGCTGGCCCGACGGCAGCGTGAACACGTCGTACCAGTCGCCGCCGACGGTGCCGTTCTGCGCCGGCACGTAGCGTGCGCTGACCTCCAGGCCCGGAGACGCCGGCAGCGCGCTCGGCAGCAGGCTCCGCTCGAGGAGGAGGGCCGCGGCCCGCTCGATGGCCAGCTGGCGGGTCTGCACCGCGCCCGCGACCCGGCCTGCGACGACCTCGAGCAGCAGCACGTCGTCGGGCCCGAACGCGCGGTCCACGAGCCGCCCGACGTGGATCACGCCGAGGAGCCGGTCGCCCGCGAGGAGCGGCACCCCGAGCATCACCTTGATGCCCTTCTCCCACAGGATCGGGTTCGTCACCGTGGTGGCGTCGACCCGCTCCAGGAGGATCGGCCCCCGGGTGGCCGCGATCCGCCCGGCGAAACCGCTACCGAGCGGCACCCGAACTCCTTGACGGACCTCCTCCTCGATCCCGCGGGCCGCTCTCGCCACGAGCTCTCGCGGGCCGTCGAGGAGCAGGACGGCAGCCGTGTCGGCCTCGAGGATCTCCTGGACCCGGCTCAACAGCTCGTCGAGCAGGTCTTCGACCTCGAGCCGGGTGAGCGCGGTGTCGGTGAGGGACTCGAGCGCGACAAGCCGCTCGTCGCTGGTCCTGTGCTCCGGTCCGGGGCCCGACATCGCCGAATCGTAAACGACGTCCAATTCATCGCTGATCTCGTGGCTTCGCTCCACTGCGTACCCGGCTCCCCCGTGCTCGATCCCACGGGTGTGGAAAGATCAGGAGCGGGAGGTGGTTCCATGCGAGTGAAGGACAACGCGGAGCCGATCCACTGGAACCGTCGGTGACGCGTCCCGCGTCGCTTCCGACGTTCGACGAGCTGCCCGTCCGTCCCGACGCGCCCGCGCACTCGTCGTGGGGGCTCTGGGGCGACGACGACCGCCTCGGGTGCCTCAACCTGTTGACGCCCGAACGCGCCGTCCGCGGCGCCGGCCTCGTTCGGCGCGGCGCGGTGTTCCCGCTCGACTGGGAGCTCGACCTCCCGCATCCGCCGTTGTTCGGCCGGCCCGCGCTCCGACACCGCGTGGGTCACGACGACGTGCTCGACGACTTCAACACGCAGTCGTCGACCCAGTGGGACGGGTTCCGCCACATAGGGGTGCGGGACCGTCACTACAACGGCTTCGCGGGCGAGGAGCACGGCGTCGACCACTGGGCTCGCAAGGGGCTCGTCGGCCGGGGCGTCCTCGCCGACGTCGGTGCCCGGCGCGAGCGCGAGGGCCGTCCGCTCGACTTCCTGACGCGCGAGGAGATCACCGCCGACGAGCTGCTCGCGGTGCTCGACGACCAGCACGTCGCACTGGAACCGGGTGACGTGCTCGTCATCCGGTTCGGCTGGATCGAGTGGTACCTCGGGCTCGCCCCGGAGGTGCGGGAGAAGCTGAGCCGGCTGCGCGCCCCGCGGTGCCCCGGCCTCGCGGCCGGCGAGCCCATGGCGCGCATGCTCTGGGACCACCACGTCGCCGCGGTCGCCTCCGACACGCCGACGCTCGAGGCATCCCCCTTCGCGACCGGCATGAGCGACGAGGAACGCGGCGACGATCCCTTCGTCACGCTCCACCACGTGCTCCTCCCGCTGCTGGGGATCCCCATCGGCGAGCTGTGGGATCCACGCGCGCTGGCCGCCGACTGCGCCGGCGACGGCGTCTACGAGTTCCTCGTCACGTCGTCGCCGCTCCACCTGCGCGGCGGGGCCGGCACACCGCCGAACGCCCTCGCGGTGAAGTGACCGGGCCGGCCGAGGCGAATCGGCGAGTCCACCGGTCGGGCTAGAGTCCCGCCACACGTTGGCGCCCCTGAGAGGGAGGCAGTCGATGACCGACGTCGCGACGGAGCGGGACGAGGGTCGGCGCGTGTCCGTCGACTTCGACGTGATCGTGATCGGCGCGGGGTTCGCGGGCCTCTACATGCTGCACCGCCTCCGTGAGCTGGGCCTCACCGCCCGCGTGTTCGAAACCGGCGACGGCGTGGGCGGCACGTGGCACTGGAACCGCTACCCGGGCGCCCGCTGCGACGTCCAGAGCATCGAGTACTCGTTCAGCTTCTCCGACGAGATCCAGCAGGAGTGGGAGTGGACCGAGCTCATGCCGTCGCAGCCCGAGGTCGAGCGCTACCTCAACTGGGTGAGCGACCGGCTCGACTTGCGACGCGACATCCAACTCTCGACCCGGGTGACCGCGGCGACGTTCGACGAGCGCTCCGAGACGTGGTCGGTCGAGACCGAGACAGGTGACCACGCCACCTCGCGGTTCGTGGTCGCCGCGACCGGTTGTCTCTCCGCCCCGCTCGAGCCCGACATCCCGGGCCTGCACTCCTTCGCGGGCGACACGCTCTACACCAATCGCTTCCCCAAGGAGGGCTACGACTTCTCCGGGAAGCGCGTCGCCGTCGTCGGGACGGGGTCGTCGGGAGTGCAGAGCATCCCGGTGATCGCCGCCGACGCCGGTCACCTGTACGTGCTCCAGCGCTCGGCCGCGTACACCCTCCCGTCCAACACGCGCCCGCTCGAGCCCGGCGAGCTCGACGCGCTGAAGTCGGAGTACCCCGAGATCCGGCGCCAGCAGCGGGAGGCGTTCGCGGGCACGGTCCGGTTCGGTGCCTTCGCCGCGTTCGCCAACACTGCGAACCGCAACATCCTCGACGCGACGGAGGAGGAGCGCCTCCAGGCGCTGGACGAGCGCGGGTGGTTGGGCCCGTTCGGTTGGTCCGACGTCATGGTGGACATCGACGCCAACCGGGTGGCGACCCGGCTGTACGGAGAGATGATCCGTCGCTCCGTGCACGATCCCGCGGTCGCCGAGACGCTCGTGCCGCAGTACCCGTTCGGTTGCAAACGGCCCGTCATCGACGTGGGCTACTTCGAGACCTTCAACCGCGACAATGTGACCCTCGTCGACCTCAAGAAGGAGCCGATCGTCGAGATCACGCCGGAGGGGATCACCACCCGCAACCGGGCGCTGGAGCTCGACGTGATCGTGCTCGCGACGGGGTTCGACGCCATGACCGGCGCGCTGACCCGCATCGACATCCGGGGCCGCGACGGCGTGCTGCTACGCGACACGTGGGCCGAGGGGCCGCGCACGTACCTGGGTCTGCAGGTTGCAGGCTTCCCGAACCTGTTCACCGTCACCGGGCCCGGCAGCCCGTCGGTGCTCACCAACATGGTCACCTCGATCGAGCAGCACGTGGACTGGATCACCGACTGCCTCGCGTACCTGCGCGACCACGGCCTGCACGTGATCGAGGCCGACGCCGACGCCCAGGACGCGTGGGTCGAGCACGGCGCCGCGATCGTCGCGGGCCGCATCAGCACCCACCCCAGCTGCAGCTCCTGGTACCTCGGCGCCAACATCCCCGGGAAGACGCGTGTGTACATGCCGTACGGAGGCGGGCTCCCCGCCTATCGCGAACGCTGCGCCAACGTCGCCGCCGCGGGGTACGAGGGATTCGCGCTGAGCTGAGGAGCACGATGGACTGGAGCCGCGTCCGTCTCGACACCGGCCTACGACCGGGCGACGCGTGACCGCGGCGACGGAGAGCTTCGACGCCATCACGGGCGGAACCGAGCGCGCGTCGTACGTGGTGACGACGGCGGCCGACGGCGGGAACGCCGGGTGCCTCGTGGGGTTCGCCACCCAGTGCAGCATCCACCCCCCGCGGTTCGGTGTCTGGTTGTCGAAGCTCAACCGCACCTACCGGGTCGCGCGGTCGGCCACGACGCTCGTCGTCCACCTCCTGCGGCACGACGACGGCGATCTCGCCGAGCGCTTCGGAGGCGACACGGGGGACGACGTCGACAAGTTCGCCGACATCGTCTGGCACCCGGGCCCCGACGGCTGCCCGGTGATCGACCGCCTGGACTGGTTCGCGGGCTCCGTCGTCGACCGCTACGACTCCGGGGACCACGTGGGGTTCCTGCTGTCACCGTCCGGAGGCGAGTGCCGACGACCCGACGCGGCCCAGCTCCCGCCGTCGGTCGTCGGCGAGATCGACGCCGGTCATCCGATCCCCGGCCGCTGAGGCGCCACGTGCCCCTCCAGGTCGACCTGCTGCTCGACGCGTTCGGCGCGCGCTGGGCCGATCTACGCGACGCGGCGCGAGCCGCGCGCGAAGCGGGCTTCCGCGGCATCTGGGTGTTCGACCACGTCGACGGGCGCGTGTACGACGCGCCCCACGTGCTCGAGTGCTGGACCGTCCTGAGCGCGCTCGCGGCGCTGGTGCCCGACGTCACCCTCGGCCCGCTCGTGCTCAACGTCGCCAACCGGACCGCGGGGGTGTTGGCCGCGATGTCGGCGACCCTGCAGGACGTGTGTGGCGGTCGTCATCTCCTCGCGATCGGCGCCGGCGCGCGTCCGGGCACGCCGTACGCGCGCGAGCAGGAGGCGCTCGGACTCCCGGTGTACGGCGACGCCGAACGGCGGGTCCGCGTCGGCCGCTACGTGGAGGATGTCCGGCGCTCGTGGCGCGCGCCCGGCTTCCTCCACCCCGAACCGGAGCCGCCGATCCTGCTCGCCGCGTTCGGGCCGAAGATGGCAGAGCTCGCGGGACGGGTCGGTGACGGCGTGAATGCGCGCGCCGAGGATCCCCGTCTTGACGAGCTGGTGGAGATCGCGCGCGGCGCGCACCACGATGCCGGCCGCGACGGCGCCCCGCTGCTCGTCACCACGTTCGCGTCGTTCGACGAGCACTGGCTCGCGCCCGAGTCGTCCGAGCGTGAGGGCCTCGAGTCGCTGGGCGTGGACCGCTTGATCCTGTTCGCGAGCCCGCCGTTCGACCGCACGCGCTTGGCCGCTGCAGGGGCACTGCTGGACGCGTAGAGTTCCGACCCTCTGGAAATCTTCAAGGAGTTCACCTTCGAAGCCGCGCACCGGCTCCCGAACGTTCCCCCCGGGCACAAGTGCGCGCGCCTGCACGGCCACTCCTTCCGGGTGTCGGTGCACATCTCGGGCCCGGTCGACGACCGGGTGGGATGGGTACGCGACTTCGCCGACATCACCGACGCGATGACCCCGGTCCTCGATTGCCTCGACCACTACTACCTGAACGACATCGAGGGGCTCGAGAACCCCACGAGCGAGGTGCTCGCGCGTTGGATCTGGGAGCGGCTCTGCCCGACCGTCGCCGAGCTGTCGCAGGTCGTCGTGCGCGAGACGTGCACATCCGGGTGCGTGTACCAGGGCGAGCCGTGAGCACGGGCTCGCCGGCAGCGGATGCCGACGGACGACGCGGCGTCGCCGTGCTCGCGAGCGGTGGCCTCGACAGCGCCGTCCTCGTGGCCGAGCTGCTCCGCCAGGGCGCGCGCGTCCACCCCGTCTACGTGCGCTTCGGGCTCGCGTGGGAGCCGGTGGAAGAAGCGCACCTCGGCCGCTTCCTCACCACCCTCGCGCGCCCCGGCCCCGAGCCGCTCGTGGTGCTCGAAGCGCCGATCGCGCCGGTGTACGGCACCCACTGGAGCGTGTCGGGCGAGCACGTCCCCGACGACGCGACCGACGACGACGCGGTGTACCTCCCCGGTCGCAACCTGCTCCTGCTCGCGCAGCCCAGCGTCTGGTGCGCATTGCACGGCGTGCACACCATCGCGCTCGGGACGCTGAAGGGCAACCCGTTCCCCGACAGCACGCCGGAGTTCTTCCACGACCTCGCCGCGCTCGTCGAACGGGGCATGGACCACCCGTTCGACATCGTCACTCCCTTCGCCGCCCTCGGGAAGTCCGACGTGCTCGAGCTCGGGCGCGGCCTCGCGCTCGAGCACACGCTGTCGTGCATCGACCCGAACGACGGTCGGCACTGCGGCCGCTGCAACAAGTGTGCGGAGCGCCGGCACGCGTTCGCGGCGTCTTCGATACCGGATCGCACCGAGTACGCCGGTCGGTGACGTCGGGGAAGCCGCACGTGGCGCGCGTCTTCGTGGCGCCCGTCTCCTTCGGTCTCGGCGACCTCGTCGTGTCGCTCCCGGCGGTCCAGGCACTGATCTCGGCCGCCGCTCCCGCCGGCGACGAGGTGTGGCTCGTCGCGCGTTCGCCCGCCCAGGCACAGCTCGCCGGGCGGATCGCGGGCCTGGCCGGGTGCGTCGCCGACGACGCGTTCGACCGCGATCCCGGCGCGGGGCGCTTCGTCGACCTGCGGGACCACCCGCTCCAACGCGACCACTGGTGGGGCTCGCCGGAGTTCGAGGCCGAGTACGGGAAGCTCACGATCAACGCAATCCTCGCCCGCATCTGCGCCGACTTCGCGATCGACGCCGACTTCGCGCGACCGGCGCCGCTCGCGTCGCATCCCCGAACCGGGCTCGGTGCGTCGGTGCTGCTCGTCGCGGAGACCGACGGTCCGTCGAAGCGCTGGCCCGACGACCACTGGCGAGCGGTGGTGGCGGCGGTGGCCGCGCTCGGGCTCGACGCGCGGGTCGTCACCCGCGGGAGCGCCGACGACCGCACGGCCGCGTTCGGCGTCGCGGCCGCGCCCGCGCCGACGCCCGGCGACGCCGTCGACGTGCTTACGGCGGCGCGCGCGGTCGTCGGTGTGGACACCGGGCTCACGCACATCGCCGCCCAGCAGGGAACGCCGACGGTCACGATCTGCCGCGCCAACGACGTGTACTTCCGCCCCTGGGAGCACACGCGTGCCGTGCGCGGGAGCCCGTGCGACGACCGCTGCGTCGCCGAGGAGCAGGCGTACGCGTACAGCGACCGCGTCGACCTGCGCGGCTTCGACTGGGAGCCTCTGCACTGCCCCGTGGACGGGCGCTGCCTCGACGCGGCGCGGCCCGAAGCGGTGGTGCGGGCGCTGGAGGAGGTCCTGTGATCGCGGTGCGCGGGGTCGAGGTCGACTCCTTCCCCGCGAGCCGGGTGGACAACTCGCAGCCGCACGGCATCGGGCGGGTCAGCGCGCTGCCCGGGCTCTCGGCCTGGAGCAACCTGGGCCGCAACATCGTGTTCGCGGGGATCGACCTCGAGCCCCGCGCCGTGTTCGACGAGTCGGTCTTCGCCGAGGACGAGCCCTCCCAGTTCGATCTCGACGTGCACGCCATCCTCGAGCCCGCCGACCTCGGCCTCGTGCTCGCGCTGAACCATCTCGGGATGGTGCGGGCGTTCCGGAGCGACGACGCGCGCCGGCCCGGCCGGTTGCGGCGCCTCACTCCCGTGTGGACGCGCACGTTCGTCGCCGACGTCGAGCGCGCGATCGTCGGGGGCGGTCGGCTCGTCGGCTCCGGGCCCCGCGAGGAACGGGTCCCCGGGCTGCTCGTGTCCGAGCCGCTCGCCCCCGGCGGCACGCGCGCCGACCTCGACGTCGCCACCGAGCTCGCGGCGTGGGGTTTCGTCACCGCGCTGGCCCCGCTCGCCGACGACCGCGACGCATCGGTCGCGCTCGGCAGCGACCACCGCGTCGGTGTGGCCACCGTCGACGACGTCGGCCACGTGCGCCTGCTGTGGGAGGCCGCGGTCGACTTCGATCCCGTGTTCCTGCACCACGACGGCACCCGGCTGTGGGCCGCGGGCAGCGAATCGGCCACCGTCGACGACTACGACTGGGAGGCCCAGCGCGGCGGCGGCTTCGCCGCGCTGGATCCTTCCGACGGGCGCGCGGTGGTGACAGGACGCTTCGCCGCCGATGTCGCGTGGGGCAACGGCGGGGTCGCGGTCGCGGTCACGCCCGGTGCGTTGTGCGCGTTCGGGCGGCGGGGCGAGGTGCACGTTTTCGACCCGCGCGACGGCGCGCCGATCCTCACGAGCGCACCCGTCGCCGACGGGTCGCTCGGCATCGCCCACGGTGCCTCGGTGGGCGCCCACCTGCTCTACGGTTTCAACCGCGGCGGCTACCGCCTCTACCGGGTGCCCCTCGCGTCGATCGAGGACGCCGTGCGGTCACGACCCGGCGCCGTCGGCTCCCGGTGACCCGTAGAGCTTGAGACTCCGGTAGGGGACGAAGCGCTTGGTGCCAGCGCGGACGTCGGCGAGGAGGCCGACGAGTGCTTCCTGCACCTCGGACAGGTGGCGCTGCAGGAGCGGGAGCCGCGCCGCGTAGCGCTCGCGGTCGACGGGCGCGTCCCGTGCCGCGCGCTCGGTGAAGTGGATCCGGATGGTGACGACCGACAAGCGGTCGAAGACCATGCCCGGGCTCTCGGTCGTCGGCGTCGCCGCCGGGTTCTGGACGGTCGCGTCCGCGATCCGGGCGTCGATCGCCTCGACAAGCCCGTGGCGCGAGGCGTTGAGCCCGTCGATCTCGCGCTTGGCCGCCGCGACCGCGGCGTCGTCGTCGTAGTGCGCGCGCGTCACATCCTCGCAGCGCCACTGCTCCAGGTTGTTCCCGTGCAACGCGAGGAGGACGTCGAGCACTCCGCCGGTAGGTCCCGTCGGCTCGTCCGCCAGCGCGCGTCGGAACGCGGAGACCACGTCCGCGACCGCGGGCACCCCCGGCCCGGGCTCGCCCCCGGTCACGAGCGTCCCTGCACGTGGCGGAGCACGGAGCGCGCCGCGAGGACGCCCTGCCCGAGCGCGGTGGCGACACGCGGGTAGGCATGGGCGACGACGTCCCCGGCGGCCATGACGCCCGGCCGCGACGTCCGGAGCTCGGGGTCGACGACGATCGCGCCACGCGCGTCGAGCTCGACCTGGTCCCGGAACAGCTCGGTGCGCGGCACCCGCGCGATCTTGACCACCAGGCCGCCCGCCGGCACCCGCATGCGCTCGCCGGCTGGGCTCCGGAGGCCCACCTCCTCGAGCCGGTCGCCTCCATGGAGGGAGTCGAGCTCCCATCCTCCGAGATCGTGGACGCGCGGCTCGTCGCGGATCTGCTGGACGATGTCGTCCCGGGCGCTCAGCGCGGATCCCCGGTGCACGAGCGTGACCGCGCAGCCCTCCCTGGCCAGCTCGAGCGCGTCGAGCGTCGCGCTGTCCCCGCCGCCGATCACGACGACCGCGCGGCCGGTGAAGTGTCCGGGCCGGGACTCGACCAGGTAGGTGACGTCGCCCCCGAACGCGCCCTCCGGGGCGCCGGGAAGCTCCTGCCGACGCGTCCCGGTGGCGAGCACGAGGCAGCGCGCGGACACGCGTGTCCCCGCAGCCTCCACCCTGCGTTCGGCCAGGTCGACCCGCGTGACCGGCTGCGACCGGCGGATCCGTTCGCCGAGGATCGCGGCCGAGACGTCGAATTCGCGCAGGAGCGGAGCGCCCGCGCCGTAGCGCCACGCGGCGACGTTGCGGATGGCGTGCGGGATCTCGGCCAGCTGGCCGCCGGGTTGCGGAGCCGATTCGAACAGGACGATGTCGAGCTTGATGTCGAAGCACTCGAGCGCGCAGCTCACACCGGCGGCACCGCCGCCGACGACGATCACGTCGTGGTCGTCGTCGCGCGCCAACTGGCCGCCCGCCCGGTCTCTCGGTACCCGGCTACTCGGCAACCACGCGGACGTCGCTCATCCGGGGGCCCGATTTCGTGACCCGGAAGCGACGCGGCGTCGTCGCGTAGTAGCGCGGGGACCACGAGCCCTCGAGGAGCTCCCCCTCCACCGGCATGCGCCAGGACGTCACCGTCGACCCGTCGAGGGGTACGGCCACCAGCGCTCGCGGCTCGTCGTGGGTCATCACCCGGTAGGCGGCGTCGTAGCTCCACTCCCCGCCGGGGTCGTCGGCTGCCGGCTCGACGGTGGTGGCGTCGGCGAGGGGGAGCCGCAGCTCCCGCCACTCGTCGTCCTGCCCGGGCTCGAACAGCACCTCGGCGCGGCCGCGGATGGTCACCTTCGCCAGCGGGTAGCGGCTCTCGTCGATCGACATGCACACCCGGGGGTCACGGCGGATGTTGGCGAGCCAGCCGACCCGCTCGCGGGCGGTGAGGAGCACCTTCC
Source organism: uncultured Bifidobacteriaceae bacterium (assembly GCA_964505725.1). GTDB lineage: Bacteria > Actinomycetota > Acidimicrobiia > IMCC26256 > DASPTH01 > CAVRJC01. Next base: position 12,163 of record CAZDJK010000051.1, read on the forward strand.
GGTCGCGGTACGCGTAGCCGAGCGGCACGACGAGCGGCCACCCGTCCTCGCCCACCGTCGCCAGACGCACCAGCCCCGGTCGGGCCAGGAGCGCCTCGATCTCCTCGGGTGTGAGTCGCGCCATCGCGTGGGTCTCCTCGTGCGCGGGTCGTCGCCACACTGTTTCTGATCCGGGCCACGCCGGGCAAGCACCCGCAGGGCGACGAACCTCTCTAGCCGGTCGCGCCCGGTGCACGCGCGTGCGAAACGCGCTAGGCAGGGAGCATGCTCCGGCTCGACGGGAAGGTCGCGTTCGTCTCGGGCGTCGGCTCGATCGGCCCGGGTTGGGGCAACGGGAAGGCCACCGCGACGCTGCTCGCCCGGCAGGGCGCGACCGTGTACGGCACCGACGTCGACGACACGGCCGCGGGCGTGACCCGGGCGATCGTCGAGGGCGAGGGCGGCACGTGCACCGTGCGGCGCGCCGACGCGACCCGAACCGACGACGTGCGCGACGCGGTGGCCGACTGCGTGGCACGGTTCGGTCGCATCGACGTGCTCGTCAACAACGTGGGCGGCTCCGCGCCCGGCGGCCCCGCCACCATGAGCGAGGCGGAGTGGGACGCCCAGGTCGACTTCAACCTCAAGACCTGCTTCCTCGGCTGTCACCACGTGCTGCCGGTGATGGTCGTGCAGGGCGCGGGCGCGATCGTGAACCTGTCGTCGGTGGCGGGCATCCGCCAGCACCTCGGGCGCCCGCAGGCCGCGTACAGCGCGACCAAGGCCGCGATCGTCGAGCTGAGCCGGTCGGTCGCGATCCAGCACGCGCGCGACGGCATCCGCTGCAACGCGGTCCTGCCGGGGTTGATGCACACGCCGCTCGTCGAGGCGCGGCTGGCGGGTCAGATCGCCGGAGGCGACGCAGCCGCGCTCGTGGCCTCGCGCGACGCCAAGGTCCCGATGGGCCACCAGGGCGACGCGTGGGACGTCGCGCACGCGATCCTGTTCCTCGTGAGCGACGAAGCGCGCTACATCACCGCGGAGGCCCTCATCGTCGACGGCGGCTACTCGGCGGTCACGCCGTGAGCCCGCCCGCACCCGAGCGCCGGTTCGGACCGCTGCCGCTCGACGCCATGGATCGCGCGCAGCGCGCCGTGGCCGACGCCATCCTCTCCGGTCCGCGCTCGGCCGCGCCGGGCCTGCGCGGTCCGTTCGAGGCCTTGCTCCGCAGCCCCGGCCTCGCGATGCCCGTGCAGGAGCTCGGCGCCCACATCCGCTTCCGCTCGTCGCTGCCGTCGGTACTGAACGAGATGGCGATCATCATGACCGCGCGCCACTGGACGGCGCAGTTCGAGTGGTACGCCCACCGGCAACTCGCGATCGACGCCGGCCTCGACCCCGAGGTCGCGGACGCGATCGCGCGCGGTGAGCGCCCCGCGCTCGACCCCGACGCCGACGCGGTGTACGAGTTCGCCTCGCAGCTGCTCGACACCGGATCCGTCACCGACAACGCGTGGGACGCGGTCGTCTCGCGGTGGGACAAGGTCGGCGCTATCGACCTCGTCGGCGCGGTGGGCTACTACTCGCTGGTCAGCTTCGTCCTGAACGTCGACCGCTACCCGACGCCCGACGGCGACGAGCCGCTCGGGCCGCTCGCCCGTTGACGCCGATCGCACCTATGCAGATCGGCGTGATGTTCCCCCAGAACGAGATCGGCAGCGACGTCGACGACATCCATGCGTTCGTGCGCGCCGCGGAGGCGGCAGGATGCCGGCACGTCTGGGCGACCGACCACGTCGTGGGCGTCGACCGGAACGTGTACACCACGTGGGACCGCCCGTACAGCCGGGAGCACGAGTTCCACGAGCCGCTGATGCTGTTCGCGCACCTCGCCGCGATCAGCGACCTCGAGTTCGTCACCGGCATCGTCATCCTGCCGCAGCGACAGACCGTGCTCGTCGCCAAGCAGGCCGCCGAGCTCGACATCCTGTGCCGCGGACGCCTGCGTCTCGGGGTCGGGATCGGCTGGAACCGGGTGGAGTACGAGTCGCTCGGCGCCGGCTTCGCGCAGAGAGGCCGGCGCATCGAGGAGCAGATCGAGCTGCTGCGCCGGTTGTGGACCGAGCCCTCGGTCGACTTCCGGGGCGAGTTCGACGTGGTGCCGAACGCGGGCATCGCCCCCCTGCCCGTGCAGCGGCCGATCCCGGTGTGGATGGGCGCAGGGGCGTCGGATGCCGCGCTCTCCCGGGTCGGGCGCCTGGCCGACGGCTATCTCGCGAACGCGACGCCGACCGACGGCTCCGACGTGGCGCGCCGGCTCGCGGTCGTCCGGGCCGCCGCCGAGCAGGCCGGCCGCGACCCGGCGAGCATCGGCGTCGAGGGGCTCCTGCCGGTCGTCGACCAGAGCGACGACCGCGTCCAGGAGATCGCCGGGCGGTGGCGTGCGCTCGGCGCCACCCACCTCAGCATCGATCCCCGCGCCGTCAGCCTCCACGTGAACCAGGACGTGTCGATGGAGCACAAGGTGCGCGAGCAACGGTCATCGACCTCTCTGCTCATCGAGGCCGTCCAGCGCGGCTCGGAGCTGATCGCGCGCGCGTAGCGCGACGCGGGTGGAGACATGGCGGCCTTCGCGATCCTGATCGCGTTCGTACCAGCGGCCGGGCAGGCGGACGCGCTGGCGGAGGCGCTGCGCGAGGGCTCCCGCGCCATGAGGGCCGCCCCTGGTTGCGAGCTCCACCTCGTCCTGCGCACCACCGACGGCTCGGGGACGGTCTGGGTGACCGAGGTGTGGGAGAGCGAGGCCGCCCACGACGCGGCCCTAGCCACCGCGGCCGCCCGTGCCTTGACCGAGCGGGTGATGGGCCTCGTCAGCGGCGTCGACCGGCGGATCGTCGCCACCGTCTCGGCCTAGCCGTTCGAGTAGACGCGCGTCGGCGTGAGCACGACCAAGGTTCGCCGTTCCTCGCGCATCACGCGGTCGTAGGTGTCCCAGTCGTCGTGCGTGCCTCCCGCGGCCGTGAACGCGTCGCGCAGGAGCCGCCGGAGCGCCTCCGCCTCGACGCCCGGATACGGGTCGTCGGGGCCGATCAGCTCGGACGCTCCCTCGACCGCGACCCACGCGCCGCCGGCGACAGCGACGATGGTGGCGACCGGACGCACGCGCAGGTTCGCGAGCTTGCGGCTCCGGCCCCGCGCCACGCACACCACGACGTCGTGATCAACGTCCGGGTGCCGCATCACGCCCGCGCTCACGAGCGACGCCTGGATGGTGCCGTCGGCGCGCGCGGTGGCGATCACGCACAAGTGTCTGGTGGCGGCCGCGACGCGGGCGAAGTCCGAGAGGTGGGTCACCGGGACCTCGTGACGGCGGTCGCGGTCACGCGCGCAGCGGCGGGCCCGAGGCGGTGTGCCGGGTCCCCGCCGGGTCGACGGCCCAGGCCGGCGCGGCGCCCCACGTCTCCTCGAACACGAGCTCCCCGAGCGGACGACGACGGACGGGGCCGTGGCCGCCGACCGGTCGCCCGATCGTGATCGTCGCCGCGATGAACGCGGCATCGGGGAGCTCGAGCAGCTCGCGCAACTCGGCCTCGACGCGCCAATGGAAACCCGTGAGGACGCCGCCGTACCCGAGGGCGCGCGCCGCGAGCAGCAGGTTCTGGCACGCGGGATAGATCGACGCGCCCTCGAAGGTGACGGGTTGGCGGTAGCGCACCATGCACGGGAGCACGAGCACCGGCGCGTCCTCGAAGTGGTCGACGTAGTGCTGCATGGTCTCGGCCATCCGCGCCTTTGGCGATCCGGGGCGACCCCCGGATCCGTCGTCGTAGCCGTCACCGCCCCGCTTCACGCCCCACGCCGCGCGCGCGGCTTCGCCGATGAGGCGCTTGGCGGCACGCGCGTGGTCGCCGTCGCGTAGCACGAGGAATCGGAACGGTTGGCGGTTGGATCCGCTCGGCGCGCGCGTCGCCGCGAACAGCATCGCCGCGAGCCCGTCGTCGGGCACCGGCTCGTCCCGGTACCGGCGGATGGCGCGCGTCGTCGCGATGGCGTCGAGCACGCCGGGAATCTCGACGCGCTCGTCGGTCATGCCGGGCGCCGGGCGCTAGACCGGGCCGGCAACGTGGGTGCTGTTCACGACGATGGAGTTCCCGGCCGGGTCGGTCACGGTGAACGAGTCGTGGATCGAACCGTGCTCGATCGCGCCGACCGGGAGCCCGGCCGCCTCCCACCCCGCGTGCGTGCTCGCCAGGTCCTCCACCATCAGGTCGAAGTCGGCAGGGCCGGGCTCGGCGTCGGTGCGGTGCACCACGAGGTGGGTCCCGCCGCGCAGCTCGAAGATCGCGACCTCGTCCATCTTGGCGATGGGCCGCATGCCGATGCGCTCGTAGAAGTCGGCCGAGCCGCCGACGTCGCGTGCGGGCACCGCGATGTGGCCGGTCCAGATCGACGGTCGCTCGTCGTGGGTGTCACCCATGGTTTCCTCCAGCCGGTCGCGTCGGTCGGGGCTCCTGCCCTCGGATCCACGGTACCGCCGCGGTCCCCGACGCGCGGGCGGTAGCGTCGCCCTCACCCCCGCGCGGCGGCCGTCGCCACGCCGCCGGCACGAATCCCGGAGGAATGCCATGGAATACCGCCCGCTCGGACGCACCGGCGTGCGCGTGAGCACGCTCTGCCTCGGCGCCATGATGTTCGGCGCGTGGGGCAACCCCGACCACGACGACTCGGTCACGGTGATCCACGCCGCGCTCGACGCCGGCATCAACTTCATCGACACCGCCGACGTGTACTCCGCCGGCGAGTCGGAACGGATCGTCGCCAAGGCGCTGAAGGGCCGCCGCGACGCGGTGGTGCTCGCCACCAAGGTGCACGGGAGCATGGGCGAGGGCCCGAACATGCAGGGCAACTCGCGGCGGTGGATCGTCCAGGAGTGCGAGGCGAGCCTCCGGCGCCTCGAGACCGACTACATCGACCTGTACCAGGTCCACCGTCCCGAGCCCGACACCGACATCGACGACACGCTCGGCGCGCTGAGCGACCTCGTGCACCAGGGCAAGGTGCGCTCCCTCGGCAGCTCCACGTTCCCGGCGTCCGCCATCGTCGAGGCGCAATGGGTGGCCGAGAACCGCGGCCGCGAGCGCTTCGTCTGCGAGCAGCCGCCATACTCGATGCTCGTGCGCGGCATCGAGGGCGACGTGCTCCCCACGTGCGCGCGGTACGGGATGGGCGTGATCCCGTGGAGCCCGCTTGCGGGCGGGTGGCTGTCGGGGAAGTGGCGCACCGGCGCGGACGACCTCACCAGCCGCCGTGCCGCACGCATCCCGCAGCGCTACGACCTCTCCATTCCCGCGAACCAACGCAAGCTCGAGGCGGCCGACGCGCTTGCCGATGTCGCGGAGCAGGCGGGCACGACGCTCGTGCACCTGGCCGTCGCGTGGGTCATGAACAACCCCGCGGTGACGTCGGCCATCATCGGCCCGCGCACCATGGACCAGTTCGTCACCCAGATCGGCGCGGTCGACCTCGCTCTCGAGCGCGACGTGCTCGACCGCATCGACGAGATCGTGCCTCCGGGCACCAACTTCACGTGGGCCGACGCGGGCTACTCGCCGCCGATGGTGGCGAGCAGACGCGCGCGTCGCCGCACCGGCTGATCCCCGGGGGCCCGCTACCGGTATCACCGTCGGTGCTCCGGCACCTCTTGCGGCGGCGCCGGTCACCGGGCAATGGTGGTGCCCATGATCCAGTACCTGGGGACCGAAGTGCGCTGGCAGGACCGGCGATTCCACGTACCGATGGAGCGCATCCTGCTGTCGGAGCAGCTCGGCTACGACGTGGTGTTCACCGCGGAGGGTCTCGGCTCCGACGCGCTCACACCGCTCGGGCTCATCGCCGCGCACACCGAGCGCCTGAAGCTCGGGACCCGCATCCTGCAGGTGAGCGGGCGGTCGCCGCAGGTGTCCGCGCGCGCGCTCATGACGCTGGACCACATGACGGGTGGCGGGCGCATCATCGGCGGCCTCGGCGGCACCCGCTCCGACAAGCCGGTCGGCGAGATGCGACGCTACGTCGCCGAGCTCCGGGCCGCGTTCGACGAGATCGCGCTCGAGAAGACGAGCGACATCCCTATCCCCATCGCCGCCTCGGGCCCCATGATGACGAAGCTCGCAGCCGAGGTCGGCGACGGATGGATGCCGTCGTTCTTCGCACCCGGCGCCCTCCTGCCCATGCAGCCCGTCCTCGAAGCCGGCTTCGCCAAGGCGGGCAAGCCGAAGGGAGGCGGCGACTTCGAGACCTGGGTGCACGTCGACATGGTGGTGGACGACGACGTGCACGCCGCCATGCGACCGTTCAAGGAGTACACCGCGACGTGGTCGGCGCTGCAGCGCCCGTTCATGGAGGCGCGCGGCTACACCGACCTCGCGGAGCGGCTCGCCGAGCTGGTCCCGACCGGACGCATGGAGGAAGCCGTCGACGCGATTCCCGACGAGTACGTCGACGACGGGTGGCTCGTCGGCCCCGTCGACCGCATCCGCACGCGCGTGGTCCCCTGGCTCGAGTCCGAAGCGAACGGGCTCATCGTCCGCTATGGCGCCCAGGTCGGAGCGGATCGGTCGGGCGCCCCCGAGAACCTCGACGCGTTCCGCGCCGTGGCCGAGGCCGCAGGCCGGGCCTGACCCCTCCCGCGGAGCGCGCGCTCGTCATCCCTCGGCCGCGTTCTCCTGGCGGCGCTGATAGATGGTGACCGACGACGCGCCCATGATCAGCTCGGCGGTGACCGCCGCGAGCAACCCCGGCACGACGAACCCCGGTCGCCCGGTGCTCTCGGCGACGAACATGACCGCGGCGAGCGGGACGCGGTACCCCGCGCCGAGGAACGCGGCGACCCCGATCACGAGGAAGAGGCTCGTGTCGAGGGTGCCGAGCACACCGCCCAGCGCGCTGCCGAGCAGCGCGCCGGCCACGACGAGCGGGATGAACAGGCCTCCGACGCCGCCGCCGGCGACGGTGGCCGCGGTCGCGCAACATCGCAGCACGAGCACCGCGAGCAGCAGCCACACCGCGCGGTGCGCCGAGAGCGCCCACGCGATCGTGTTGTAGCCCACGCCGATCGCGATCGGCCGCCCGGTGAGGACCTGTCCGGCCGCGAAGATGGCTGCGATCGCGAGACCGGCTCCGAGCACGCGGAACACGGCAGGCGCCGTCGTCGCGACCTGCTTCGCTCGCCGCAGCATCGCGGCGAAGCCGCGCGCGCCGATGCCCGCACACAGCCCCAGGAGCACCGCGCCGCCGAGATCGGCGAACGAGAACGCGGGGTTCCCGTGGATCGGGAGGATGGGCGCGGTCCCGTTCACGGCCACGAACGCGAGGTAGCTCGTGGCCGACCCGAGGAGCGCTGGGAGCAGCATGTGCCGCGCCAGGTCGTCCTGGTACGGGACCTCGAGCGCGAACACCGCGCCGGTCGCGGGTGCCTTGAAGATCGCGGCCACTCCCGCCGCCGCGCCCGCGACGAGGAGCACCCTCCGGTCCACACCGCCGGCGAGCCGCCGGAACCGCTGCTGCAGGAGGGTCCCGATCGACGCCCCGAGGTAGAGCGACGGTCCCTCCAGGCCCATCGCCCCGCCGAACCCGAGCGTCGCCAGCGCCGCGAGCAACTTCCCCGGCACCTCGCGCAGGCGGATCGGATGGTCGCGTTCGTGGAACGCCTGCAGGTAGGCGTCCGCCGTTCCCGGCGCCGCGCCGCGCGCGACCCACGCCAGGCACGCGGCCGCCAGCGCCAGCCCGACGAGCGGGAAGAACGCCAACAGCCACGGCGACAGCGCGACGAAATGGTCGAAGAGCCCGTCGACCACCCCCCGCTCGAACAGCGCCACCCCGAGGCCGGTGTGGAGCCCGGTGACCGCAGCCAGCAGGACCGTCTCGCGCGAGCGACGCGCGAACGCCAGGATCTCCTCGCGGCGCACCGCCGCCCGGGCCCGGGCGGCCCACTCGCGCGTGCGGTCGGGCAGGTTCACTCGTCCGACCAACCGGGCAGCCACGCGGAGTCGGCGGTCTCACCCGCAGCGTCGCCGAAGGCCTGCAGCGCCTGCACCATGTCCGCACGTTGCGACGACGGCAGGCGGGCGACGATGGCCGAGATCTCGGCGCGCCGCCGCGCCGTGACCGATCGCACGAGCCGCGCTCCCGGACGCGTCAGCGCGAGCACGACCTCGCGCCGGTTGCCGGGCGGCGAGCGGCGGGTGACCAGCCCCTTGGCCACCAGCCGGTCGCACAGGCGGGTGAGGGTCGAGCGGTGCACACCGAGCGCAGAGGCGAGCGCGCCCGCGGTCTGCGGGCCGCGCCCGGCGAGGATCACCAACGCCCGGTACTGCGGCACCGTGACCGTCTCGGCCACGTCGCCGAGCGAGCGAGCCGCCACCGAGACGAGCACCCGCGACGCCCGCAGGACCGCGTCGACGACGTCGTCGACCTGGTCGAGGTCGTGGACGCCGTCGGCGTCGCCGGTGCCCGCGGGCACGCTCCCGCTCACAATGCTTGCACACTACAACAGTTGCTGTAGCCGACAAGGCCCGCCCGTGAGGCAGCCGGGCTACCCGAGGCGGCGGCCTACTCGAGGCCGGCGGCGTAGAGGTTGTCGAAGGCGAGGCCCCACGGCGGCCGGAGGAACCCGAGGGCGCGGACGTCCTCGAACCAGTGGGCGAACGGCGAGCGCCGGCTGAACGTCCCCCCGCCCAGCACCCGCGTGAGCCGGAGCAGCGCCTGCTCCGCGAGCTCGGCCACCGCCTCCTTGGCCCGGAGGGTCGCCGCGAAACCGGTGGCCGCGTCGCGGCCTTCGACCGCCCGCAGCCCGCCCTCGTAGGCCTGCACCGCGAGCCAGTGGTCCTGCTCCGCCCGGGTCCACTCGACCTGCTCGTAGGCCCGGAGCGAGTCGCGGCGGGCCCGGAGCTGGTCCCGCCCGAGCGCCATCGCCTCGTCGAGCACGCCGAGAACCACTGCGGTGAAGAGCATCGCGACCATCGGCGACGCCGCGCGCGTGACCACCTCGAGCGGGCCTTCGAACGCGAGCCGCACCGACGGCGCCGCCTCCAGTCGCATGGCGTGGCTCTGGGTCGCCGCCATGCCGACCCCGTCCCACTCCGCGAGCAGCTCGAGGCCCGCGGTGCCGTCCCACGGGCGATCGCGCACGTCGAGCACGAAGATCGTGGGGTCGGACTCCCCTTCCGGGACGGCCGTCGTCATCATCCGGTCGGTGACACCCGAGCCACTCCCGAAGTGCTTGTCGCCTGTGAGCGCGTACGAGGCGCCGGGCATGAACGGCTCCGCGTCGATCGGCTTCGCGACGGCCTTCGTACGGCCGATGTCGCCGCCGCTGCCGGGCTCGGACGTGATCGTCCCCCACTGCTCCCCGGCGACCGCGCTCGCGAACACCGCCCGGCGCTGCTCCATCCAGTCGGGCTGCGAGGGGTCGGGGCTCATGAGCCAGAACGCGACCACGGCCGGGTGCATGCACGAGACCAACGCCACCGACGCGTCCGCCGCTGCGAGCGTCCGGTAGATCCCGCACACCGGGCGCAGCGACCGTTCGCTGCCATCCCACGCGCCACCGTCGGCGACCGGCGCGGGAAGCGTCAGCAACCCGGTGTCGCGCAGTGCGTCGAAGTCGGCCCGGTGCAGCTCGCGCCGGGCCTGGCGCGCTGCGCGGTCGTTCCGCCAGCGCGACGCGAGCTCGGCGATCGGAGCGTCGATGTCGACGACGCTCCCCGCCATGGGAGCAGGCTAGACGTTCGACCCGGACTCGAACCCGTGCACCGCGTCGCCGGCGACGTTGCGTCACCTGAGCGGGTTATTTCGGCTCGAGTGACGCAACTTCGGGGATGACCGCAGGCGCAGGCCGACGCCCTCTGGGGAGTCCGCGCCTTCGCGGCGATGGCGACGCACGGGGTCGATCGTCTCGAGCGTCTCCTTCCCGGCCATCCCGGGCTGCGCCGTGTCGCGGCGGGTTAGGAGCTCGTGTCGCGCGTGGGTCTGACCCACGAGCGACCGGCGTCGGCCAGACCGTCGCCGCCCAGGAGCTCTGTACCAACGTCGAACTGCGCGACCACCACCTGCAACCCGGCGTCGGGCACTACGGCGTGTTCAGCGGGACCCGTCGGGAGCGCCAGGTGTTCCCGGTGGTCCGTCGCCTGATCACGGCCGCGCACGCCTGAGCCGGTCCGCTCAGCGACGCGGCGGCCGCCCGGCGGCGCGCTCGAGTCCCACCGGGTCGCCGACCGCGTGCATGTGGTCGACGAGCCCGTCGCGCACGGTGAGGAGCACGACGACGATGATCGCCCCGTCGCGGGTGACGACCACGGCGGGCTGGTCGTTGACGAACCACGACACCAACGTCGTGTTCGACCGCGGGCCGATGTAACCCAACAGGCGACGCGCCACGTTCTCGCGGCCGGCGATCGGCGGCCCCGCGAGCACGACGCCGCCGGGCGTTCCCTCGCCCGACACCTCGGGATCGAGCACCTGCATCAGGGCCTGCAGATCGCCGCCCGCGGCCGCGGCGATGAACCGCTCCACCACCGCGTGGTGCTCGGGGGGCTCGACGTGCGCGACGGGTGGCGTCGACTCCGCCCGCAGTCGCAGGCGCGCCCGCCGAGCGAGCTGGCGGCACGCGGTCGGCGTACGGCCGACGACGGCGCCGATCTCGTCGAACGGGAGCTGGAACACGTCGTGGAGGATGAAGGAGGTGCGCTCGGCGGGCGTCAGCCGCTCGAGGACCTCGAGCAGCGCCTGGCGGACCGAGTCGTCGAGGGTGACGCGGTCCGCGGGATCGACCGTCTGGGGAGACGCGGCGCCCGCCCGGTCCAGCACGTCGGCCTCGGCCGTCGATTCCCGGCGTACGCGCGCCGAGCGCAGGTGGTCGAGGCACAGGCGACCGACGACCACGACGAGCCAACCGCGGACGTCGTCGATGCGGTCGAGGTCGGCGCGGGCAAGGCGCACGAACGCCTCCTGGACCATGTCCTCGGCCAGCCCGACGTCTCCCAGCATCCGGAACGCGACGTCGAGGAGGTGCCGCCGCTCGGCGCGCGCGATGTCCTCGACCCGGGCGTCGAAGGTCGGTCCTGTCGTCATGCTCGCCTCCAGCCTGTCACGCCGGGTGCGCGCCACCCGGTCTCCTGCCTGCCCGATCTCCTGCCTGGCCGATCTCCTCCCTGGAGGACGAGACGGCGCTCCCGAATGTGACGCGCGCGCCCGACCCGCTCCCGATCCGCGCCCGCCTGCGTCACATTCGGGCCCGCGTCACGTTCCGGCCCGCTGTCTCGTCCTCTCGGTATCACCATTCCCGATCGGTTCGAGGAGGACCCATGACGCCGATCATCGAAGCCCGGGGCCTCGAGAAGCACTTCGGCTCCGTCCGTGCCCTCGCCGGCCTCGACCTCGTCGCCCAGCCCGGGCGGGTCACCGCGCTGCTCGGTCCGAACGGCGCCGGCAAGACGACCTTCGTGAGCGCGGTGGCGACCCTGCTCGCGCCCGACGCCGGGGAGCTGCGGGTGGCGGGCATCGACGTGGCCGCGGAGCCGCGCCGCGTCCGCCGGATCATCGGCCTCGCAGGCCAGAGCGCGTCCGTCGAGCCGGCGATGACCGGCCTCGAGAACCTCGAGTGGGTCGGTCGCCTCTTCGGTCTCCCCGGTCGCACCGCGCGCGCCGCCGCGGGCGACGTGCTCGAGCGCATCGGTCTCTCCGACGCCGGCAACCGCCTGGTGCGCACCTACTCGGGCGGGATGCGGCGCCGCCTCGACCTCGGCGCCAGCCTCGTCGGGCGGCCGCGCCTGTTGCTGCTCGACGAGCCGACGTCGGGTCTCGATCCCCGCAGCCGCGCCGAGCTCTGGACCGCGATCCGCGACCTGGTCGCCGACGGCACCGACGTGCTGCTCACCACGCAGTACCTCGAGGAGGCCGACGCCCTCGCGCGCGACGTCGTGATCGTCGACCACGGTCGCGTCATCGCGTCGGGATCACCTGACGAGCTCAAGGACCTCGCCGGCCGCGACGTGATCGAGGTACGGCCGAGCACCGCCGGCGACCTCCCCGCGGTCGAGGAGGTCCTCACCGCGGTCGCGGCCGAGACGCCTCGCTCGGATCTCGACACGCAACGCGCCTCCGCCGCCGTCGACCGAGGCGCCGAGCGGATGGCAACCGTGCTCCGCATGCTCGACGAACGCACGATCCCCATCGACGACATCGGCCTCCGTCGCCCCACGCTCGACGAGGTGTTCCTCACGCTCACCGGGCAACCGGTCGACCCGGCCGGTGACCCCGACGACCCTGCGGCCGACGCCGCCTGACCCCGGGAGACCCCGATGACCACCACCATCACCTCGCCCACCCCCACCGCGGAGCTCGCCACGATGCGCGGGCAACGCCCCACCGGCGCCAACCTTCCCGGGGCGACGCGCGAGACGGCGCGGCGCACCGTCCTGCAGTACCTGCGCACACCCCAGCTCCTCGTGCTCCCGACGATCCTGGGCGCGCTCTTCCTCTTCATCTTCCGCTACATCTTCGGCGGCGCGATCGCCACCGGCGGGACCGTCGACTACGTCGACTTCCTCGTCCCCGGCTTCATCGTGACCACGATTCTCTGGACCGGGATGAACGCACCGGCGGGCGTCGCCGAGGACGCGGCCTCCGGCGTGCACGACCGGCTCCGGTCGCTGCCGATCCCGCGCTCCGCGGTGATGGCCGGGCGGTCGCTCGCCGACACCGGCCTCGGGTTCTGGACGCTCCTCACGACCACCGCGCTCGGCGTCGCCGTGGGCTTCCGGTTCCACGGCGACGTGGCGGCCGCCGTGCTGGCCTTCGCGATCATGCTCGTGGCGACCTACGCGTTCAGCTGGGTGTTCATCAGCCTGGGCCTGGTGGCGGGCAACGCGCAGGCCGCGCAGGGGATGTCGACCCTCGTCGTGGTGCCGCTGACATTCGTGTCGAGCGCGTACGTGCCCATCCACTCGATGCCCGGATGGATGCAGTCGTTCGCGGCCAACCAGCCCGTCACCGTCGTCATCAACGCCGTCCGCAGCCTCCTGCTCGGCGGCACGAGCGCGGCGGGCGTGGGCCACACCACGGCGCACTGGGTCGCGCTCAGCCTGGTGTGGTGCGCCGGCATCCTCGCGGTGTTCGCCACGATCTCGGTCCGGCGCTTCGCGCGGTCACGCTGAGCGCCGAGGCCGCGCCTCGTCACCAGTGGTCGCGGCGGACCACCTCGTCGATCGGCTTGCGGGTCGGCTTGCGGATCGGCCGCAGCGCGCGATCCGCCGGGTAGCCGAGCGCGACCACCCAGCCGCAGTACCAGTCGTCCGGGAACCCGAGCACCTCCCGGGCGCGCGTCTGGTCGAGGATCCCGGCCTGCCCGCTGCCGATCCCGAGGCCGGCCGCGGTGAGCATGATCGACATCGTCACCTGACCGAGGTCGTACTGCATCACCTCGCGCATCTTGGCGTTGCGGTCCCCGTCGGGATCCTTCGGGTTGAGGAGTGCGACCGCCGCCGGCGCCCGGCCCACCCACGACGCGCCCTGCCACGTCTCGGAGAGCCCGACGACGACCGTGGGATCGGTGCACAGGATGAACGTCCACAACTGACGATTCGAACCCGACGGCGTCCGCCACGCGGCTTCCATGATCCGGTCGAGCGCGTCGGCGGGCACCGGCTCGTCGGTGAACGCCCGCACGTTCCGTCGCGAGGTGATCGTCTCCCACATGTCCATGCGGGGCAGTCAAGCATCACGGTTCTCGCGCGGCCACCCGGTACGGTCGTCGCCGTGATGACGCTCGACGACGCGGCCGCGATCGCCCTCGCGCTGCCCGACGTCACCGAGATCGAGCGGCACGGCAACCGCACCTGGTGCATCGCGGGCAAGGGCTTCGCGTGGGAGCGGCCGTTCAGCAAGGCCGACATCCGGCGCTTCGGCGACACCACCCCACCCGCCGGACCGATCCTCGCGGTCCGCGTCGAGGACCTCGGCGAGAAGGAAGCGGTGCTCGCCGCCAACCCCCGGGCGTTCTTCACCATCCCGCACTTCGACGGCTACGCCGCGGTGCTGGTGCAGTTGAGGAACGTCACCCGACGCGCCCTGCGGGAAGCGGTGCTCGACGGCTGGCTCGCGTGTGCACCGCCGAGGATCGCGGAGGCGTACCTCACAGATCGGGCGTGAGGATCGTTCACCCGGTATGGACGCGACGACGCCGTCGGCCCGCGGGCGGATACCGAGCAGCCGCCGGGGCGGGGTGCCGCGGTCGCTGCCGCCGGCCGGCCCCCGGGCCCCGGGGCAGCTGGCACTGGGCCTCGACTGCGCCTCCGACGGCATCGACACCCGGCCCGTCGGCGAGCGCACGACCCGGCCCCTGCCCGACGTGACCCACGTCCGGCACTGGCTGACCCCCGCCGAGCAGCGAGCCCTCGCCGCCGGGTTCCGGTCGTGGGCTCGCCCACCCGCCGGGCTGCGCCAGCCGCGTGTGCCCTCGGGTGAGCTCATGAGCGTCCAGTCGGTCTGTCTCGGCTGGCACTGGCAGCCGTACGCGTACTCACGCACGGCCGACGACACCGACCGGGCGCCCGTCAAGCCGCTGCCGCCGGCGCTCCGCGAGCTCGCGCGTCGAGCGGCAGTCGACGCCGGCGCGGGGCACGGGTTCCACCCCGACGCCGCGATCGTGAATCTCTACGAATCCGGGGCGAGGCTCGGGCTCCATCAGGACGGTGAGGAGCCGTCGGCGGCGCCGGTCGTCACCCTGAGTCTCGGTGACACGTGCACGTTCCGGATGGCCGGAGTGGAGCGGCGGACCGCCCCGTTCACCGACGTGCGCCTCGAGTCGGGCGACCTCCTCGTGTTCTGGGGTCGGAGCCGGCGCATCTACCACGGCGTGCCCAGGGTGTTCGAGGGCACCGGCCCCGCGTGGCTGGACCTGCCGCCCGGGCGCGTCAGCATCACCCTGCGCGAGACCGGGTTCGCATGACCGACCGGGCGCGGCACGCCGGGCCGTTGCCCCCGTTCGAGGACGTGGTGGCGGAACACGGGTCGACGGTGATGCGCGTGTGCCGGGCGATCGTCGGGCCGCCCGATGCCGACGACGCGTGGGTCGACACGTTCGTCGCCGCGATGCGCGCCTACCCGCGCCTGCGCCCGGACAGCAACGTTCGCGGCTGGCTGGTGACCATCGCCCACAACTGCTCGGTCGACATCGTCAGGGGCGCCCGGCGGCGGCCGACGCCGGTCGGGGAGCTCCCCGAGCGCGGGTCCACGGCGGTGCCGGAGGCGGCGGCGACCGCCGGCGAGGAGCAGCTGCGCGCCGCGCTCGACGAGCTCGCGCCGAAGCAGCGCGCCGCCGTCGTCTACCGCCACCTCGCCGACCTCTCCTACCCGCAGGTCGCCCGCCTGATGGGTACGAGCCCCGCGGCCGCGCGCCGCAACGTCGCCGACGGCATCGCGCGGCTCCGCGTCCGCTTGGAAGGAGCGCAGCCATGAACGAGCGCACCGGCCGCATCGAGCTCGACGCGCTGCTCGGCGCGCCGGCGCCGCCGGTCCCACCCGCGTTGCACGAGCGGCTGGTCGAACGCGCGAGCCGCGAGCAGCTCGTCGACGTCGCGTATCGGACCATCGACACGCGCATCGGCGCGCTGCTGCTCGCCGCCTCCCCTGCCGGCCTCGTCCGGATCGCGTTCGAACGCGAGGGCTTCGACACCGTTCTCGCCCAGCTCGCGGAGGACGTCGGCCCGCGCGTGTTGCTCGTCGCTCAGCAGCTCGACGAGGTCGCTCGCCAGCTCGACGCCTACTTGCGCGGCGATCTGACCGAGTTCGACCTCACGCTCGATCTCCGGCTCGCGCGCGGCTTCCGCCGGGAGGTGCTGGAGCACCTCAGGACCATCGGGTACGGGCACACCGAGAGCTACGCGACCGCGGCGCGCGGAGCGGGGCGCCCGGCGGCGGTGCGGGCCGCGGCGAGCGCGTGCTCCCACAACCCGATCCCGCTCGTCATCCCCTGCCACCGCGTCGTCCGGAGCGACGGCTCGCCCGGCAAGTACGGCGGTGGCCCCGAGGTCAAGCGCGACCTCCTGGCGATGGAGGCATCGAGGTGAGCGCGGCGCGCGACGACACCGGCACCCGCACCCGCGTCGACTCCCGGCGTTGTTGGCCGTGGATGTCGCTCACGCGTATCCAGAGCCATCAAAGCGCCGCGCGCGGCGCATCGGGCGACGGTCGCGTCGCGGCGATGAGCTCGTAGGCCAGCACCACCTCGACGAGCCCGACGACCGACCCCACCACCATCCCCAGCGCGCCGTTCAGGAGCACCGCCGGCACGACGGGGTGATCGAACAGGCTGGTGTAGTCCACCGCGTGCAGCACCGCCTGCTCCAGCTGGAGCGGCAGCGTCACGAGGAGGAACGTGATCCAGAAGTGGCGTCGCACCAGGGCGAACGAGCGCCCGAACGCCGACGCCACCGACCGGTCCTCGATCGTGATCAGCGGCCCGACGAGCGAGCACAACGTGAACACGATCACGCCCGGGATCACGAACAGGAGGAGCCCGGCGAGGGTCGCCAGTGCGAGGAGCACGTCGGCCCCCACCAGCCGCCCGAGCGGTAGGTCACGCCAGATCTCGCCGAGGCGCCGGTCGGAGTGCCCGTGGAGGTGCGCGCCGACGACCCGGTCGAGGATGCCCGCGTACACCACGACCCCGACCATCGCGAACACCGCCGCCGCGCTCGACGCGACGGCGTCGCCGATGGGGGTGTGGATGTGCTCCACGATGAGGACGGTCGCGACGGTGTCGATCGCGGAGACCGCGCCGAACACCACGAACGCGATGCCGGCGACCCGCCAGAACCGCTCGCGGTACGTTCGGAACGCGGCGACGAGCACGCCGCGTACGGCGGGCCCGGCGGCCGGGTCAGAAGGGAGTCGGGACGAACCGCGCGCTGGTGTCGCGGCCAATCGGATCCTCGTGCGCTTCTCGCTTCGGCAGCTTCACGTGCTTCCGGGGCGGTGACTCGTAGTGAACCCGGCTCAGCAGGTGCGTGATCACGTTGAGGCGGGCGCGCTTCTTGTCGTCGGAGTGCGCTACGAACCAGGGAGCCCATGCGGTGTCGGTCGCCGCGAACATCTCGTCCCGCGCGCGCGAGTAGTCGTCCCACCTCGCGTACGACTTCAGGTCCATGTCGGAGAGCTTCCAGATCTTACGGGGATCGTCGATGCGCGACTCGAGGCGCCGGGTCTGCTCGTCCGCACCCACCTCGAGCCAGTACTTGACCAGGATGATCCCCGACTCGACCATCGCCTTCTCGACCGCCGGCACCTGATCGAGGAACCGGGTCGCCTGCTCGTCGGTGCAGAACCCCATGACCCGCTCGACGCCGGCCCGGTTGTACCAGCTCCGGTCGAAGATCACGACCTCGCCGGCGGCGGGGAGATGAGGGATGTAGCGCTGGATGTACATCTGCGACTTCTCGCGGTCGGTCGGCGCCGGCAGCGCGACGACACGAAAGACCCGCGGGCTCACGCGCTCGGTGATCGCCTTGATCGTGCCGCCCTTGCCCGCGGTGTCGCGGCCCTCGAACACGACGCACACCTTGGCGCCCTCGGCCTTCACCCACTCCTGCATCGCCACCAGCTCGCCGTGGAGCACGCGGAGCTCGCGCTGGTACGCCTTCTCCTTCATCTTCGGCTGCTCGTCGGCCATCCCGCTCTCCTCCGCCACGTCGGGAATCACGTACCCGTGATCGCGCGCTCGGGGCTCACCGCCCGGCGGGCGTCCACCATCGCCGCCGCGGGTGCCCGCCGGCGGCGAATCCACTTGCCGGTCTCGACCACCACCGGGAGCAGCAGCGCGAGCCCGATGCACGCGAGCCACTGCAGCCCGCTGAGCTGCGTGGTGAGCAGGCCCTTCTGGAGCGTCGGCAGCCCCGTCGCCAGCACGAGCAACACGACGGGCACGAGGCCGACGGCGAGCGCGGTGAGGATCGGGGGCGCGAGCCCGCTCGTGGGGTCGCGCCGGTTGGTGAGCGCGTTGAAGATCGTGCCGAGGCCCATCACGACGAACGTCATCGTCAGCGACGCGGTCGCATGGGTGGTGCTCGGGTCGTCGGGACCGGCGACGAGCGGGAGGAACGCGGCGACGAAGAGCACGGCTCCGTAGACGAGCCAGAGGATCACCGCGCCGCGGTTGGTGATCGGCACCTTCGGATCGCGCGGTGGACGGTGCATGACGTCGGGGTCACCGGGATCGAGGGCGATGATGATCACCCCCGACGCGGTCATGAAGATGAGCAGGAAGAGCACCATGAGCGGCGTGAGCGCGACGCCCTGGTTCACGTCGAACGCGGTGCACGCGACGAAGAGCATCACCAGCGCCAGGAGCTGGGTCATCTGGTAGCGCACGTACGCCACGACCTTGTCGTAGACCCGCCGCCCGATCTCGACTGCGTTGACGAGCGTGCCGAAGTTGTCGTCCGTGAGGACCATGCGGCCCGCCTGCTTGGTGACCTCGCTGCCGCTCCCCATCGCCACGCCGATGTCGGCCTGCTTCAGCGCGGCGGCGTCGTTCACCGCGTCGCCCGTCATCGCCACGATGAGACCCTGCTCCTGCATCAGCCGGGCCAGGCGCAGCTTGTCCTCGGGCGACACCCGGCCGAACACGTGGAGCTCGGGCAGGCGGCGCATGACCTCCTCGTCGGAGAGCGCGTCGAGCTCGCTGCCGCTGATCGCGCCGGGCCCGAGCCCGAGCGTCTGGCCGATCGCCTGGGCGGTCACCGCGTGGTCGCCGGTGATCATGCGCACGTCGATCCCCGCGCCCAGCGCGGTGTGGACCGCGGCCTTCGCCTCGGGACGCAGCGGGTCGATGATCCCGACCAGCCCCACGAAGTCGAGCTCGCGCGTGAGCGACATCGGGTCGGCGGTCATCGCCGCCTCCTCGTCCTCACCGACGAGCCGAGCCGCGAACGCGAGCACGCGAAGGCCCTGCTCCCCCATGCGCTCGTTGGCGGCGTCGATGTCGGGCCGGGCGTCGGCGATCGGGATCTGCGACCCGCTCAGCGGGCCGCCCGACCGCGCGCACCGCGCCAGCACGACGTCGGGGCCGCCCTTGACCAGCTCGATCAGGTGCTCCTTGCCGTCGAGCTTCGCGCGGTGGAACGTGGCCATGAACTTGTACTCGGAGTCGAAGGGCACCTCGGCGAGGCGCGCGTACGCGCGGCGCGTCTCCTCGGCGTCGACGCCGAGCTTCGCCGACAGCACGACGATCGCAGCCTCGGTGGGGTCACCGACCACCGTGCCGTCGTCGGCGACGGTGGCGTCGCTGTCGAGGACCATCGCGAGCGCGAGGCGGGTGAAGTCGGGGACCGGTACGCCGGCGACCGAACGGACGGCGCCGGTCTTGCGGTAGCCCTCGCCTTCGACGGTGAACCACGACCCGTTGGCGAACAGCGTCGACACCATCATCTGGTTCATCGTCAACGTGCCGGTCTTGTCGGAGTTGATGGCACTGGTGGCGCCGAGCGTCTCCACGTCGGTGAGGTTCTTGACCACCGCCTTGGCGTCGGCGAGCTGCTTCGCACCGTACGAGAGGAGACCGGAGACGAAGGCGGGCATGCCGGTGGGGATGGCGGAGATCGCCATCGCGGTGCCGAGCAGCAGCAGCTCGTCGGCATCCATCCCGCGCGCGAGCCCCACGATCACGATGAACGCGACCGCCGACCACGCCACGATCGCCAAGACCTTGGTGAGGGAGTCGAGCTCCTTCTGCAACGGTGAGCGCGTGCGCGTCACCGAGGTGAGCATCGTCGCGATCTGGCCCATCTGCGTGTTCATCGCGGTGGCGGTCACGACCATCGACGCGGTACCGCGCGTCACCGCGGTGTTCTGGAAGAGCATGTTGGTGCGGTCGCCGAGCGCCACATCGGCGCCCGGCAGCACGCCGGCGTCCTTGGCCACCGGTGCGCTCTCCCCCGTGAGCGCCGCTTCCTGGGTCTCGAGCGTCGCCGAGCGCAGGATCCGTCCGTCGGCGGGGACGATGTCGCCCGCCTCGACCTGGACGATGTCCCCGGGCACGAGGTCGACCGCCGGCACCTCCGCCAACGAGCCGTCGCGGATCACCTTCGTCTGCGGGACCTGCAGGTTCGACAGCGCGTCGACGCTCGCCCGCGCCTTCAGCTCCTGGCGCGTGGCGAGCACGAGGTTGAGGATGATGAGCAGCCCCACGAGGATGGCGGTGGACACCTCGTCGATGAGCAGGCTCGCGATCGTCACCGCGACGAGCATGAGGTTCATCGGCACGCGGAGCTGCTCGAGCGCGATGCGCCACACCGACGGCGGCTTCTCGGCCGTGAGCCGGTTCGGCCCGTACTGCGCCAGCCGTGAGGCGGCCTCCGCCGCGGTCAGGCCGGATGCCGCGTCGGACCCCGCGTCGGCGACGACGGCGTCGGCATCGCGCGCAAAGGGCGGCACCTGCGCGTCGGCCGGGATGGGTGTGGTGGTGGTCACGCGCACAGCTTGACACGCCGGCCGCGCGTACGGCGGCCGAGCGCGTGACGAGTCGCTAGGGTTCACCGCTACCGGGTACGAGCAGGGTTTCGGAATCGGCCACGAGGGGGAGCCGCGTCGTGCGATCGGTCGCCTCGTCGGTGAGCCGGTGGATCCCCGGCATCGGCGTCGCGCGTACCTACGAGCGCGGCTGGCTGCGCTCCGACGTGGTGGCAGGCGTCGTGCTCGCGGCGATCCTCGTACCGCAGGGGATGGCCTACGCGCAGCTCGCGGGCCTCCCCGCGGTCACCGGCCTCTACACGACCATCGCCTGCTTGATCGGGTACGCGCTGTTCGGCCCGTCGCGCGTGCTGGTGCTCGGTCCGGACTCGTCGGTCTCGCCTCTGATCCTCGCCGCGATCACGCCGTTGTTGGTGACGAGCGACCCGAAGAGCGCGATCGTGCTCGCCGGCATGCTGGCGGTGCTCGTCGGGCTGGTCGAGATCGGCCTGGGCGTGTGCCGGCTCGGGTTCGTCGCCGACCTCCTGTCGAGCGAGGTCCAGGTGGGGTACATGAACGGCCTCGCGATCACGATCGTGGTCGGCCAGCTCCCGAAGCTCTGCGGCTTCTCGACCGACGCGAGCGGCTTCGGCGACGAGGTCCGCGCCTTCGTGGACCACATCGACGAGACCCAGGGCGCCGCCCTCGCGGTCGGCCTCGGGGTGCTCGCGGTGTTGTTCCTGTTGCCCCGGGTCACACGCCGCGTGCCGGCCGTGCTGGTGGCGGTGGTCGGCGCCACCGTCGTCTCCGCCGTGCTCGACCTCGCGAACCACGGCGTCTCCACCGTCGGGACCCTCCCCAAGGGCATCCCGAGCCCGTCACTGCCGTGGACGTCGGTCGGCGACGTCGGTCCACTCCTCCTGGCCGCGATCGGGATCGTGCTCGTGTCGATCACGGACACCATCGCGACCGCGTCGAGCTTCGCAGCACGACGCGGCGACGAGCTGGAGCCGAATCAGGAGATGATCGGGATCGGCGCCGCCAACGTGGCCGCGGGCTTCTTCCAGGGGTTCGCGGTGTCGACGAGCGGGTCGCGCACCGCGGTCGCGGAGCAGTCGGGCGCGCGGACCCAGGCGACGGGCGTGGTGGGCGCGCTCCTCGTCGCGTTGCTCCTGCTCTTCCTCAACTCGCTCCTCTCCGATCTCCCGCAGTCCGCGCTCGCCGCGGTCGTGATCGCCGCCGCGGTGTCGCTGACGAACGTCCGTGCCGTGCGCCAGTACGCGCGTGTACGCATGTCGTCGCTGCTGCTCTCGCTGGTGGCGACCGTCGGCGTGGTCGCGCTCGGCGTGCTCCAGGGCATCGTGGTGGCCGTCTTCCTTGCGGTGCTGATGTTCTTCCGCCGCAACTGGTGGCCGCACGGCGCGGTCCTCGGCCAGGCTCCCGACGGCTCCGGCTGGCACGACGTCGACCAGCACGACGGCGCGCGGGAGACTCCGGGAGTCCTCGTCTACCGGTGGGAGGCGCCGTTGTTCTTCGCCAACGCCGGTGCGTTCCGCCAGCAGATCCGCAAGCTGGTGCGCGAGCGCGCACCGTCATGGGTGATCGTGCAGTGCGAGGCGATCACCGACATCGACGTGACCGCGGCGGAGATGATCGAGCAGCTCGACGTGGAGCTCAACCGGACGGGCGTGCACATGGCGTTCGTGGAGATGCGCACGCGCCTGCAGCAGCTCGTCGAGCAGTACGGACTGTTCGAGACCCTCGACCGCGGGCACTTCTACCCGACGATCGAAGCCGCGCTCGAGACGATCCCCGACGAACACGCCTGACCGCGACGCGCCTCAGACGTTCGCCCCGAGCTCGGACGGCAGGAGCATGGCGGCGCCGAGATCGACGATCGCGAGGACCCCGAGCACGATCATCGCCGCCGCGTACGACGTCTTTCCGAGGCTCGACACGAGGATCGTCCCGGCGACCGCGGTGCCGAGGGACGAGCCGAGATTCGACACGCAGCGCGAGAGCCCCGAGATTTCACCCTGCTGGCTCTCGGGGAACGCCGACTGCACCACGTTGACCGACGGCGTTGAGCATCACGCCGACGCCGAGCCCGATCAACAGGAGCCCTGGGGCGAACGCCCACGCGCCGGGCGTGCCTTTCACGAGCGCGAAGAAGACGACGATTCCGACGGCCGTCGTGCCGAACCCGGCCATGACGAGGTTGCGCTGCGGGAAGCGTTTGGAAGCTGCAGATGACCTGCGCGAGCGCGAGTGGAACGAGCACCCGGCGCATCGAAGCCGACGACCTCCCGGCGCTGACACCTTCCGCCGCGTCGCCGCAACCTCCGGGGGGAACGAACCGCGCCGCGCAGCGTACGGGCCCCTGTCGTGCGCCGGTGCCCGACCTTGCCCTGCGCCCGCTGAGCTTGTGTTAGGTTGCCCTTAGCAACGGGAACAGCCGATCGAGCCGAGGGAAGCGTGAGCCTCGAGAAGACACTGCTGCTGGGGTTCATCGCCGGGGCGACCATCCTGCTCGGGCTCCCGATGGGGCGCCTCAAGCGCCCGGCGCCCCGGCTGCGGCTGATGCTCAACGCGATCGCGGTCGGCATCCTCCTGTTCCTGGTGTGGGACGTGCTGTCGGCGGCATGGGAGCCCATCGACAAGGCGCTCGGCGAGTACCACGCCGGGCACGGAGGGCTCGGCGACGCCTTCGGCTACGGGGCGCTCTTCGCCGCGGGCCTCAGCGTCGGCCTGCTGGGCCTCGTCGCCTACGAGCGCTGGATGGACCGCGTCAGCCACGAGCCGGACGCCAACCTGGTCGACGCGGCCGCCGAGGGCGACGTCTCGCTCGTCCCACCCGGGGGCGGCGGGGTCGCGGTGGCGGAGTCGACCCCGCGCTCCAGGCTCGCGAGCTGGTCTCCGGCGAAGCGGCTCGCGCTGCTCATCGCGGTGGGGATCGGGCTCCACAACTTCGCCGAGGGGCTCGCCATCGGACAGGCGGCGGCCGGCAGCGAGATCGCGCTCGCCACGCTCCTCGTCATCGGCTTCGCGCTCCACAACGCGACCGAGGGCTTCGGGATCGTCGCGCCGCTCGCCGGCGACACGCTGCCCGACGGCAGCCGCGCCATCCCGAGCTGGGGCCTGCTGCTGGCGCTCGGCGCCATCGGCGGCGGACCGACCTTCTTCGGCACCGCAGTGGGTCACGCCTACACCTCCGAGGCGATGTCGGTCGTGTTCCTGACCCTCGCCGCCGGCTCGATCATCTACGTCGTCGTGCAGCTCATCGCCGTCGGCGCGAAGGCGGGCCGTATGGACCTCCTCGTCTACGGGCTGCTCATCGGCCTCCTCGCCGGGTTCCTCACGGACGCGATCGTGACCGCCGCCGGCGTGTAGCGCTCCGCGCGCGCCGCGAGCAGGAATCGCCTGCGCGGGCGCTCGAGTTGACCGTCCGTTGACGCGCCCGGCGTTACAACGGGACGCACACCGTTCGACGACGCGATCCCCGAGCGTGGTCGCGAGCGGAGAGCCATGCTTTTCGCCGATCTCCTTCGCCTGATCGAGGACATGCCCGAGCAGCACCACGTGTGGCGTCGATTCGGGCTGCGGCTGGCCGCGATCGCCGGTGCGTTCTCCTTCGCGGTCGCCGCGACCGTGCTCGACCACCCCGAGCAGGACCTACCGCTGTGGCCCGCGTGGATCTTCGGCGCGCTCGCGTCGGGCGGCCTCCTCATCGCGTTCGCGGCCGCCCTGCGCCTGCCGCCCTTCCGCGGGCCCCGGCGACCCCGCGCGACGTGAGCGGGGCGATCGCCGAGAGAGCGCACGCGTGCGCGGGACCCTGACGGGCCGAGCCGCACGAGTTTCCCGCCCGCCGACCCCGGCGACGGTCGGCGCGGTCGTCGCCGTCGCCGGCGTGTTCGTGCTGTGGATCCTCCGCTGGGAGGGCCCCGACTGGCCCGCACAGGTGTACCGCTCCGACCTGTTCCGCGCCCACGGCTGGCTGCTGTGGGACAACAACTGGTACGGGGGCCACTATCTGCTGTCGTACTCGGTGCTGTTCCCGGCGCTCGGCGCCACCCTCGGCCTGTACGTCGCCGCCGCGCTGGCCGCGGGAGCCGCCGCATGGGCGTTCGGCCGGATCGCGTCGCGCTCCTTCGGGACCGCGCTCCTCCCGGGCGCGCTGCTGTTCGCGCTCGCGACCCTCGTGCCGGTCCTGGTGGGCCAACTGCCCTTCCTCGCCGGCGGGGCCGTCGCGCTCCTCGCGCTCGTCTGCACGCGCCGCGGCACGCGCGCGCTCGCGGCCTTCTTCGCGCTGGCCTGCCCGCTCCTCAGCCCGGTGGCGGGCGCGTTGCTCGCGGTCGCGTTCGGCGCCCAGGCGTTGGCAAGCCCACCGGGAGGTCGGCGGCTCCCGGTCACGCTGATGACGATCACCACCACGCCGCTGCTCGTGCTCGGGCTCACCTTCCCGCAGTCGGGAACGTTCCCCTTCTGGGGCGGGGACTTCGTCGTGGTCCTCGTGCTGTGCGGGTTCGGCGTGCTCGCCATCCCCCGCCACGAGCGCGCGCTGCGGGCCGGCGTGATCGCCTACGGCCTGGTCGCGATCGTCGTCTTCTTCGTGCCCAACCCGCTCGGCGGCAATTACGTCCGCCTGGCGAGCGCGGTGGCGCCCAGCTTGATGATCGCGATCAGCTCGTCGACCCGACGCAAGGCACTCGCGCTGCTCGCGATTCCGCTCGCGTTGTGGCAGTGGAGCCCCGCGTTCGCGCTCATGGGCACCGAGGGGCGCGAATCCTCCTCGAGCGAGTCGTACTTCACGCCCCTCCTCGACTTCGTCGGCCGCGCGGGCCCGGGGCGCCTCGAGATCCCGTTCACCCAGGATCACTGGGAAGCCGCCTACGTCGCTCCGCACGTCCCGCTCGCGCGCGGCTGGGAACGCCAGACCGACATCGCCGACAACCCGATCTTCTATGGGGGCCGCACCATCACCGCGGCGGCCTACGAGCGCTGGCTCGACCGCAACGGCGTCACCTGGGTCGCCCTTCCCGACGTCCCGCTCGACTACTCGGCCCTCGGGGAAGCACGGGTGCTGCTCTCGGACCCGCCCTACCTGCGGCTCGCGCTCACCACCCGCCACTGGCGCGTGTGGCGGGTCGTCGACGGCCCCGCTCTCGTCACCGGGCCCGCCCGGCTCGTCTCCGTCCAACCGGACGCCTTCGTGCTCGACGTCACCGCGCCGGGCGTCATCACCGTCCGCCTGCGCTACACGTCGGCATGGAGCGTCACCGAGGGGCGAGCGTGCATCGAACCGACCGGCGACGGCTGGACCCGGCTCGTCGTGTACTCGCCGTCGCGGGTCACGATCAGGGCGTCGCTCTTCGACCACGACCTCGAGTGCGCGTCGGCAGGCTGACCCGAGCCGCGCGCAGCACCGAGACCGCGAGGACCGCGACCGCGGCCACGGGAACAACGATCCAGGCGGCGTCGACGCTCGGCGCGAGCAGCGCGGTCACCGCGACGGCCGCGACGACGGTCAGCGCGATCATCCAGTCGTCACCGACGAAGAAGTCGTACAGGAAGCGGCCGACGCCCGCTACACGTCTCACCGGCGCGACAGCTCCGCCGTCGGGACGCGCCGCCCCGCCCGCGCCAGTGCGACCAGCCCGGCCTTGAGCGCGTTCTCGGGAACGCGCGCGTGACGCGGACTGCGAGCACGATGGTGAGCGCTTCGACGGCTTCCACTGCCGACGCGAGGAACACGCCGGCGAACAGCAGGAGGTCGTTTACGTCACCCCCCGTGGGCGGACGAGCGTGCGCTCGGTCCGGTCGTCACGTGAGCGACCGCTCAGCGGGAGAGGGAGTGGGTGGTCGGCCCTTTCGCCGGTTGCCCGCTCTCGATAAGGTGCGCGCCTTCGCCGGTTGGACACGGCGTCGGGGGGTGTCGGCGTTGGGCGACAGTAGCAACAGCGGCGACAGGGGCGACTCGCCGGGCTACGGCGGCGCCTCGGGGTACAGCCAGGTGGGCGACCGGTTCGCGTCGTTCGAAGCGCTCCGCGCGACGGGCCCCGCCATCCGCAACGGCACCAGCGTGGTCACCACGACCCACGAAGCGGCGGAGTGCGTGTTCCGGAACCCGGAGCAGTACTCGTCGAAGTTCGCGCCCATCGGGCGCGCCTGGCGGCCCCTGATCCCGATCCAGAACGACCCGCCCGAGCACCGCATGTACCGCAAGGCGTTCGACCCGATGTTCTCGCCGCGCGCGATCAACCCGCTCGAGCCCGAGATCGCGCGGCTGGTGAACGAGCACATGGACCGGTTCGAGCACCGGGGTGAATGTGTCCTCGACGCCGAGCTGGGGGTCCCGCTGCCGACCCAGGTGTTCCTCACCCTGATGGGCCTGCCGCTCGCCGACACCGACCTCCTGCTCGAGCTGAAGGACGGCGTGCTGCGACCCGGCTACCGGGAGGGGATCGACCGCAGCGACGACGCGGCCGTCACCGCCATCGCCGATGAGACGGTGCGCCGCATCTACGAGTACTTCCAGGCGTTCATCGACGAGCGACGCGCGTCGCGGCGTTCCGACGACGTCATGGGCGAGGTGCTCCGAGCGACCGTCGACGGCCACCGGCTCACCGACGAGGAGATCCTCGACGCCTGCTTCCTGCTGCTGATCGCGGGGCTCGACACGATCACCAACTCGCTCTCGCTCTTCTACAACCAGCTCGCGCGACGTCCCGACCTGCGCGCTCAGCTCGTCGCCGACCCCACGCTCGTCCCCGGCGCGGTCGAGGAGCTCCTGCGGTACGAGACGCCCACACCGATGGTGTTCCGCGTCGCGGTCGCCGACACCGATCTCTGCGGCGTGGAGGTGAAGGCCGGGGACCAGATCGTCGTCGACCTCGGCGCCGCCGACACCGACCCCGGGTTCTTGGAATGCCCACACGAGCTCCGCTTCGACCGGGCGGCCAATCCGCACTATGCGTTCAGTGGCGGGATCCACCGCTGCAGCGGTTCGCACCTCGCCCGGCTCGAGCTGCGCGTGACCCTCCGGGAGTGGCACCGGCGCATCCCCGACTACTGGTTGAAGCCCGGCACCGAACCGACCTGGCCGCCGGGCCTGCGGTCGGTCGAGAACCTGGAGCTGCAGTGGCGCTGAGCGATCTCTCGTCCGGCCTGCCGGGGTCGCGCGAGCAGGTCGCGCAGACGCAGCCCGACATCCCGTTCTGGGCCGAGAACATGATGTTCGCCCTGTACGACCCCGAGTCGTCGATCGCGCTGATGTTCCACCTCGGCTCGCGTCCCGACGACTGGACCATGTGGCACGACCAGGCGTACGTGGTGCTCCCGCCCGAGCACCTGCCCGACGCGGGCGGCGTGGCGTGGATGTGGGCGTACCATCGCACCGCGCCCGAGCGCCGTCCCGCGGGTTCGAACCTGGCCTTCTCGTGCGTCGAGCCGTTCGCGCGTTGGCGCGTGACGTTCGACGGCTACATGCTCGTGACCCCGAACGCGGAGATGGTCGAAGGCATCGCGCGCGAGGGCAACCACCAGAAGATGGTGATCGACCTCGACGTCGAGATGGTCACACCTGCGTTCGACCTCGCGGCGGCCGCGGCGCGACCGCGAGCGCACGGGTCGTGGGAGGCCCAGGGGTGGGCCGACACCCACTACCAGCAGCTCTACCGCGCGACCGGATCCGTGGTGGTGGGTGCCGACACGGTCGACTTCCTCGGCTACGGCTGGCGGGACCACTCCACCGGCCGACGCGGCGGCGCGCCGCGCGAGGGTGTCGCGTCGTGGGGTGGCCACTGCACGACGGCGGCGGTGTACCCGGAGAGCGGGCGGGCGTGGAGCTTCTCCCGTTACTGGCAGCCCGACGGCCGGATCAGCCTCGAAGCGGGCTACGTCGTCGACGAGCAGGGCGTCATGCACGCTGCGGGCGTCGCCGAGGGCCCCCGCCTCCGCGAGGTCGTGCTCGTCGACGAGAAGCTGGCGGTCGCGATGGAGTGGGACGGCGGATCGCTGCGCACCTCCATCCGCACCGAGCGGACGCTCCTCATGGCGATGGCCAAGGGCATGGTGGTCGGCGTCGACCGCTCGGGCCCGGGCATGGTGTACGCGATCAACCACGGGCCCGCCGAATGGGACGGCGAGACCGGCACCGTGTACGTCGAGCGGTCCGACATGCTCAACCTCCTCGCGCCCGAGCTGCACGTTGACTGACGAACCGACCGTCGGCGGGATCCCCCTGAAGGGCACGGCGCGCGACCTCGACCACGTGCGCGGCGTGATGGCGTCGTGGCTCGCCCCCCGCGTGGCCGCTTCGAGCGCGCTCTCGGTCTCGCCGGTGACGACACCCGGCGGCAGCGGGGTCGCCAACGAGACGCTGCTCTTCGACGCGACCTGGAGCAGTGGCGGCCGCGAGCACACGAGGGGATTCGTCATCCGGGTCGCGAGCGCGCGCACGCTCTACCTCGACGCCGACATCGAGGTGCACGCGAAGATCTATGAAGCCCTGGCCGACGTGCCGGACGTGCCGGTGCCCCACGTCTACGGCTACGAGGGCGACCCCGCGCTGCTCGGCGCGCCGTTCTTCGTCATGGAGCGCATCCGCGGGCAGGTGCCGGGCGACACCCCGCCCTGGTCGACGGCGGGATTCATGGTCGACGCCGACCCCCGGGCGCGTCGGGCGATGTGGGAGGACGCGGTGCACGTGCTCGCGGCGCTGCACCGGGTGGACGTGTCGCGGTTCCCCTTCCTGGCCCCACCGGCGGGCACGAGCGGCCTCGCCGACCACGTCGGGCTGTGGCGACGCTCGCTCGACGCCGCGACCGCGGACAAGCGCCACGACGTGCTCGAGCACGGGTACGCGTGGCTCGTGGCCAACCTGCCCGCGCCCGCGCCGACCGGGTTCTCGTGGGGCGACGCCCGGTTCGCGAACATCATGTTCCGCGACAACCGGGTCGTGTCGGTGTTCGACTGGGACACCGCGTCGCTCGCCGGCGCCGAGGCCGACCTCGCCTGGTGGCGGTTCATGGACGGAGGCGCCTCCGTGCTCGAGGGCATCGGGTCGCCCGACGAGCTCGTGACCCGGTGGGAGGCGGAGACCGGCCGCCGCGTGCAGCACCTGGAATGGCACGAGATCTTCACGACGTTCCGGCTCGGCTGCATCATGCTGCGCCTGTTCGCCAACATGGCCGCCGACGGCCTCATGGCACCCGACGTCGCGATGCAGCAGGGCCGCGAGAGCGGTCCCGCCCTCGCCCTGGCCGCTCAGCTCGATGCCGTCACCTGAACCCGGGGCGGCGCCGGCCGTCGAGCCGTTCGAGGTCCGCGTCGCCGACGACGTCGTCGCCGACCTGCGTGAACGCCTCGGCCGGGTCCGGTGGCCGGACCAGATCGACGGCACCGGGTGGGACTACGGCACGCCCCGCGACCTGGTCCAGGAGCTGTGCGAGCACTGGTGCGACCGGTTCGACTGGCGGGCGTTCGAGGCGCGCCACAACCGCTTCCCGCAGTACACGACCACCGTCGACGGGCAGCGCCTGCACTTCGTGCACGCGCGGTCACCGGAACCGGGCGCGCGGCCGCTCCTCATGACCCACGGCTGGCCCGGCTCCTACACCGAGTTCCTCGACGTGATCGGGCCGCTCTCGGACCCGGTCGCGCACGGCGGGGATCCCGCCGACGCGTTCCACGTGGTCGCGCCATCGCTCCCCGGCTACGGGTTCTCGGGCCCGACCCGGGAGCGGGGGTGGGACATCCACCGGACCGCACGCGCATTCGGCGACCTGATGGCCGGGCTCGGATACGAGCGCTTCTTCGCCCAGGGCGGCGACTGGGGCGCGCTGATGACCACGAGCCTCGCCGGCCAGCAACCCGAGCGGACGGCCGCGATCCACGTGACGATCCTGCGCGCCGGGCCGCCCGAGGGCGCGGAAGGATCCGAGCTCACCGATGCCGACCACGACGCGCTCGCGGACATGGCCGACTTCCAGGCGAACGAGACCGGTTACCAGGCCATACAGGGCACCAAGCCCCAGACCCTCGCCTACGGGCTGACCGACTCCCCCGCGGGCTTGGCGGCGTGGATCGTGGAGAAGTTCCGCAAGTGGAGCGACTGCGACGGCGACCCGCGGAACCGCTTCACCCTCGATCGGTTGCTCGACAACATCTCCGTCTACTGGGTCGGCGGCACCATCAACGCTTCGACGCGCATGTACTACGAGAGCTTCGGGCCCGGCCGGGCCACCACTCCGCCGCCGGTCACCGTGCCCGTCGGCTACACGCGCTATCCACGCGAGATCTACCGCGTCCCGCGCGCGTGGGCCGAGCACGAGTACGACATCTTCCACTGGCGCGAGATGCCCGAGGGTGGGCACTTCGCGGCGATGGAGGTACCCGAGCTGTTCGTCGGCGACATCCGCACCTGCTTCCACGGCCGTTCGGTCGGCTGAGAGGCAGCCGGCAGGCGACGACGCGCTACGAGGCCCGCGCGAGCGCGGCGTCGATCCACGCTTCGAGCGCGTCGGCGCCGCGTGCCCCGACCGCGCGGTCGAGCAACCGGCCCTCACG
Source organism: uncultured Bifidobacteriaceae bacterium (assembly GCA_964505725.1). Classification (GTDB taxonomy): domain Bacteria; phylum Actinomycetota; class Acidimicrobiia; order IMCC26256; family DASPTH01; genus CAVRJC01. Next base: position 43,210 of record CAZDJK010000051.1, read on the forward strand.
GAAGAGCAACAGCGTGGGGATGCCCTGCACGCCGAAGCGCGCCGAGACGCCCGGATGGTCGTCGACGTTGACCTTCACCAGCTTCAACCGCCCCGACCGCCGGGTCGCGATGGCCTCGAGCGCGGGGGAGATCATGCGGCACGGCCCGCACCACGGCGCCCAGAGGTCGACCACCACGGGCAACGGAGACGCCTCGACCACGGCGGCGAAATCGGTCTCGCCCGAGTCGGCCATCCACGGCAGGTCGTGCTTGCAGTGCGCACAGCGCGGCCGGCCGGTGGCGGCCGCGGGCACCCGGCTGCGCCGTCCACAGTTGGGGCACTCGACGATCATCGCAACGACTCCGGCATGCGGCGCTCCGCGACGGTGGCGGGCGGACGTTCCGACGGTACGACCCGGTCCCGCCGCGTGCCAGCCCGCGGCCCACGCCCGCGGGCCCTCGGTCCCCGTAGGCTCCCGGGCGTGGAGTACGGCTCGTACATCGACGCGATCCGCGAGAACGTCACGTTGCTCGTCGACGCGGCGGAGCTGGCCGGGCTGGCGGCCGCGGTGCCGACGTGCCCCGGATGGACGGTCGACGACCTGCTCGTGCACGTCGCGAGCGAGGCGTACGCCCGCATCGTCCGGAGTCATTCGACGGAACGGCCGGACGCGTCGGTGTTCAGCGCGATCCCGCCACCCGGTGACCGCTTCCAGCGCGCCCGCGACTTCGGCCACGACCTCGCCGACGCGCTCGAGGAGACGCCGGAGGACACGCCGGTGTGGACGTTCGCCGGACCGGGCACCGCAGCGTACTGGGCCCGCCGAGGCGCGCACGAGATGGTGATCCACCGCTGCGACGCCGAGATCGCCAACGGATCGCTCGGGCCGATCGACGCCGACCTCGCCGCCGACGGGGTCGACGAGTTCTTCGACCTGGCCCGCGACCGCCTGGCCTCGCGGCTGACCGGCCACGGCGAGACGCTGCACTTCCACTGCACCGATCGCGACGTCGAGTGGCTGGCGACGCTGACGCCGAAGGGCCTCGCCCTGCGACCCGAGCACGCGAAGGGTGACGTCGCGGTACGCGCTCCGGCCGACGTGATGATGCTCCTGCTCTGGCACCGCGAGCCCGGGGACGGACTCGAGCTCGAGGTCTTCGGCGACGTCGAGCTCCTCGAGCGCTGGGAGCGGAACACCGCCGTCTGAACGTCGCTAGGTGTCGTGGGCGACGAGGCCCAGCTGCTCGTAGAGCTCGAGCTCGTCCCAGTACTGCCGCAGCGAGCAGATGCGATCCTCGCGGAACTCGGCGACGGTGACGCCGTGCACGACGACGCGGAGCCCGGTCGGTTCGATCAGCGCCCCGGCCGCGACTGCCAGCGGCCCGGTGTGCGTCATCGACACCGTCCATTCGCCGCACGCGAAGTCACCGCCGACCTCGAGTGGTGCGACGTCGAGCTCGACGGACGAGAACGCCTCGTCGCGATCCTCGAGCGCCGCGACCAGCTCGGCCGACGACGTGGTCGAGAGGGCCGGCGTCCAGGCTCGCACGTCGTCGACACAGAGCTCGCGGATCGTCCGCTCGTCGCGCTCGACCCCCGCGTGGAGCGCGCGCACCAGGATCGCGGCGCGGCGCGCGCCCGATGTCACGTCGATCCGTCCTCGGTGCCGAGCAACCTTCGCTTCAGCTCGGCGAACTCGGCATCGGTGAGCACGCCCGATTCGTGGAGCTCGCCGATCCGCGCCAGGTCGTCGAGCGGATCGCGGGCGGCAGGCCCGGAGTCAGGCGGCGCGGCGGCGACGCGGCGGGTCGACGCATAGGCGAGCTGCAGCTGCTGGTTGTACGCGTCCTGCTGGTCGCGACCCCTCGGGAGCGCGTACGGCATCCACGTCTGGCGCGGTCGGAGGAGGAAGAGCATGGGTCACTCCCAGGGTTCGAACAGGCCTTCGAACTCGAGCTTCCCGCCGGCGACGCGGCCGTACAGCAACCAGTCGCCGCGGAACATGCCGTGCTCGTAGGGGGAGCACGCGATGTGCGTCTGCGCGCCGCCGGTGCTGCTCGGCATGAACCGGATCGATTCGAGCCCGGCCTTGAGCCCGGGACCCGAGAGGATCGGCGCGCGGAACAGCCCCTCCACCAGCACCCGTGCGGTGTCGTACGCGAGGACGGGGATGGCGTTGGGCCAGAGCGGCGGGTCGGCCCCGTAGCGCGCGACGAAGCGCTCGTGGAAGCGACGGGTGAGCGGGTTGCGGAGATCGAGCTGGTCGACGCCGACCCAGCCCTCGAACTTGTCGAACCCCATCAGGTAGAACATGAACGCGGTGCCCATGATGCGCGGCGGATCCCACGCGAGCTCGTCGAGCGCCTCGCGCAGCAGCCCCTTGGCCGCCAGCATCCCGTAGCCCATGTACACGAGCGCGTCAGGCGCGACCTGTCGCAGGTTGTCGAGATGGTCGGCGAGGCGGTCAGGGCTCTGGCTCACGGTCTCGACCGCGGCGATGGCGACGCCCCGTCGCCGGCACTCCTGGCGGAAGAACCGGAAGTACTCCTCGCCGTTGGGAGAGATCTCGCTCAACACCGCGACCCGTTCGTGTCCGTTGCGCTTGAGCCAACCGACCACGAGCGCGGCGTCTCCGCCGCAGTCGCCGTTGCCGAGACGGAAGCAGTACTCACCCCGGAGCCGCTCGGTGCCGCACCAGCTGACGAGCGGGACCTCGAGCTCGTTGGCGAGCGGACCCACCGTGATCGCGTTGTCGGAGCTGTACGCGCCGGCCACGCCGATGCAACCCTCGTCGACGAGAAACCGGAACCCGTCGGTCGCGTTCTTCGCCGACCCCTCGGGCAGGCCGTTCTCAGGGTGCAGGACGAACTCGTACGGGCGGTCGATCAGTCCCTGCTCGACTGCCTCGTCGAACGCGAGCCGGTGGATCCGGTCGTACCCGCCGCCGGGTCCGTCGAGCGCCGACCCCAGCCATCCGATCCTGATCGGTTCCACCCGCGTGCCTCCTGCCGAGCCGTCAGCCGCCGCAGATGCAGACGACGACGCGTCGCTGGTACTCGCCCATCGCGTCGGCTTGTCACTCGGTGTCGCGCAGCTTGCGGCGAACCGACCGCTCGACGAAGACGGGCACGAAGTCCCTGATCGGAGAGCTCGACCGTCGCTGGAACTCGTCCCGGACCGCGGGCTCGACGTCGGTCGGATCCTCGTGGAACTGCTCGGCGAGCACATTGCTCAGCCGGCCGATCTCGACCTCTTCGCGGACGTGTCGCTCGGCTGCGTCGTCGTCGGGCTCGTGCGGGCCCACTGGCTGGTCCACCGCGACACCGTACGCATACCGTCGTTCGCGCTGTCAAGCAGGCGAGGAGGCGGCGTGGACGCGGAGGGAGCTGCGGCGACCAAGCCGGTCGCGGTGCTGTTCGACATCGACGAGACCCTGGTGCACACCGGGGGTTCGGGCGCCCGCAGCTGGAACGCCGCGTTCGAGAAGCTCTTCGGCGTCGGCGCCGACATCGGCGAGCACACGTCGGCGGGTGAGACCGACCCGCAGGTGGCGCGGGAGACGTTCCGCGGTGTGCTGGGTCGCGAACCGGCGGCCGACGAGCTGAGCGCGCTCTACGCGCGGTACCTCATGCACCTCGCCGACGACATCTGGACCTCGCGCGGGTACCGCGTCCTCCCCGGCGTGCAGGATCTCCTCGTCCGCCTCGGCGACTCCGGCGTGATCCTGGGGATCGTCTCCGGCGCGATGGAAGGCGCGGCACGCACGAAGCTCATGCCTGCGAACCTGAACCGGTTCTTCCTCTTCGGCGCGTACGGATCCGACTCCCCCGACCGCCCCGAGCTCACCCGGCTCGCGATCGACAAGGCGGCCCGACTCCACGGGGAGCTCGTTCCCGCGCAGGTCTTCGTGCTCGGCGACACGCCCCGCGACGTCGAGGCCGCGAACGACGCGGGCGCCGTCTCCATGGGCGTGGCGACCGGGCGGTACTCGGTCGACGAGCTGAGCGCCGCGGGCGCGGCTCACGTCGTGCGCTCGCTCGAGGATGCGTTCCCCGGAGTCTGAGCCCGCCTGACGGCCGTGGGGTTGCGCTACGTCGTTCCCGCGCGGTCGCGGCCGTAGGGATCACCGGTAATCGCCTCGGTGTGTGCCGCGCACACCCAGCGTCCGTCGCGGCGGACCCAGGTGGAGGTTTCGGCGGCGTCGAAGGAGACCGGGGTGCCGTCGACGGTCAGATCCTCGTGCACGGTGTACGCGACGACCGCGGTGTCGTCGCCGAGCACGAGCACCTCGACGTCGTCGCCCATGCGGTAGTCGACGATGCTCCATGAAGCGTTCTCCATCATCCCCTTGAACGAGGCCCGGTCGACGCGTCCGACGCCCTGCGCGCCGGTGACGACGCACGGGTCGTCGGTGAGCTCGACCGCGGCGTCCACGTCCTTGTCCTGCATCGCCTGCCAGTACCTCGCCTCGAGGTCGCGCAGCTCCTGCTCCACTCCCGCGTCCGCCATCGTGGCCTCCTTGCCCTCGTGAGGTGGTCCGCCCCGTACTTACCCGCCGGCCCGGCGCGCGTCACCTGCGAGTCACCCGGTGGCGTGGGTCCTCACTCGTCCTCGAGGCGGAACCCGACCTTCAGGGTCACCTGGAACCAGTCGACGGTGCCGCCCTCGAGCGAGCCGCGGATGTCGGTGACCTCGAACCAGTCGAGGTGTCGCAGGGTCTTCCCCGCGCGCTCGACCCCGTTGCGGATCGCCTGGTCGATCCCGTCCTTCGACGACCCGACGATCTCGGTGACTCGATAGGTGTGGTTCGCCACTTGGTTCCCCCCTCGTCTCGGGACTCCGGACCCTCGCATCATCGCAGAGACCGCCGGCGGGCCCGGCGCCCGACCACCGGCCCTCAGCGGGCGGTCCACCCGCCGTCGATGACGAGCACGTGACCCGTGCAGTACGAGGACGCGTCGCTCGCCAGGAAGAGGAGAGCGCCGTCGAGCTCGTGCTCGTCGCCGATGCGGCCCATCGGGCAGTTGCGCGTGATGTAGCCCATGGTGGACGGGTCCTCCATTGCCGGCGCCATCGACTCCGACGGGAAGAAGCCCGGCGCGAGCGCGTTCACCCGGACGCCCAGGCGGGCCCACTGGCACGCGAGCTCGCGCGTCAAGTTGACGACCGCACCCTTGGATGCGCAGTACGCCGCCTGCGCGATGGGCATCGACGCCACCATGCCGTACACCGACGCCATGTTGATGATCGATCCCGCACCCTGTTCGATCATCACCCGCGCCGTCGAGCGCGCCAGATCGAACAGGCCGACGAGGTTGACGTCGACGACGGCGCGGAAGTCGTCGATCGAGGTGTCGAGCGCGGGGCCGCCGAGACTGAACCCGGCGTTGTTCACCAAGATGTCGACCTGACCGAACCGGTCGACGGTCGTCGCCACGAGCTGTCGGATCTGCTCGCGGTCGGCGATGTCGGTGGTGACCGGGACCACGCCTGGGAGCTCGTCGGCGAGCTGCTCGAGGTTCGCCGTGCGCCGCGCCGCGACCACGACGTGCGCGCCGTGCTCGTGCAGCACCTGGGCGAAGCGGCGCCCGAGCCCGCTCGAGGCGCCAGTGACGATGGCGACGCGCTCTTCGACCGAAAAGCCGGTGTCCATCGCGCTTGTCTAGCGCGTGATCTCCGACGGTGCTGACGCCCGCGCGATCGCCGCGGTCAGCACACCGCGACCGCGTTGGGCGGGGAGGCGACGCCACTACGAACGTTGATCGGCGCCGACACGAACAGGAAGTCCCAGTTGCCGCTCGCCGCGCACTCCTCGGCCAACGGGTCGAGGTCGAACAGCTCGCCGAGTGGCATGCCGAGCAGCGGCAGGAGGTTGAAGTGCAGGAACTCGTCGGGGGCCCGTGAGGGCGGCCACGACTCGACCGCGGGGTTGTCGGACCCGACGGCCGCGAGGTGCCAGTTCCAGAGCTGCGCGATGGTGGCGCGCCCGGGCTCGAGCCCCGGGTTCACCTGCGTGTCGCGCTGACCGAGGTGCACCCGCTGCTCCTGCGCGAGGCCCCGGTACCACGTCGTCCACCCGGTCCGCACGAGGAGCACGTCGCCGGCCTCGACCTCGGTGCCCTGGTCGGCCAGGCACGCCGCGACCTCGGTCACCGGGATGGGGTCGACCTCGCCCTGGCGCAGCGGCCGCCGCTGCGCGGCGCGCCAGCGGTCGACGTCGGCGAGGATGCCGCGGCCCACCAGTCCGTGCTCGGCCCAGTGGTGCATGCCGTGGTCCTGGTCGGGCACGCCGCCGTAGTGGCCGTGCTCGGGGTGGGCGATGTGGCGGAAGCCGTCCCACTGCGACGACGACTGCGTGTTCCAGTTGTGGAGCATGTCGTCGTGACTGCCTCCGAGCGGCCCCACCACCTCGTGGTGCATCTTCGGCCGCCCGAAGAGCGGCGGGTCGGGCACACCGAAGTCGAGGTTCAGGCCGTACGACCGTCCCGAGCGGACGCACCGCGCCGCCGCCGACGCGGCCCGCGCCGGCGTGAGCAGGTTCAGGCAGCCGAGGTAGTCGGGATCGCCCCACAGGCCCCAGGAAGAGCCGAGGGGCGCACCGTCGCGCACGGGCAGCTCGTCGTAGCCGGGCAGGTTGTCGTCCACGGGCACTGGGTCTACTCCTGATCCGCGTCGCGCGAAAGACTGGCGCCGCCGACGAGACCGAGAGGCGAGGTGTCCGTGGACCACAGCAAGCTCTCGATGCCGATCGGGGAGGCGATGTTCACCCAGCGCGCCATCCGCCGGTTCCGACCGGATCCGATCCCGATCGAGGACATCCACCTGCTCCTCGAATCGGCGGTCAAGGCGCCCAACGGCGGCAACCAGCAGATCGCGCGGTTCCTCGTGGTGAACGACCCGGCGCGGATCCGCGAGTTCGGCGCCCTTTACCACGACGCGTGGTGGGCGAAGCGACGCGACGAGGGCTTCGAGCGGTTCGAGGACCTCCCGCCGCGCTTCCACGCGGCGGCCGGGCTGGCCGACGCGATGGGCGAGGTGCCGTGCATCGTGTTCGCGCTCGCACTTCACAACGGCTCGGCCGATTCCGTGATCCCCGCGGTGCAGAACCTGATGCTCGCGGCGCGGGCGATCGAGATCGGCTCGGTCCCGACGACGCTCCACCCCACGGTCATGGACCGCTTCCGCGCCCTGTTCGCGATCCCCGACGACGTCGGCTTCCATTTCTGCGTGCCGCTCGGCTACCCGAAGGGGAACTTCGGCCCGAACGTCCGCCGGCCGACGTCGGAGACGGTCTTCCTCGACCGCTGGGGCGGACCGGTTCCCTGGACCTGACGCGGTCCGTCCTACGTCGGTCGCTCAGTTCCGCGGCACGTCGCGCCAGGCGATGCCCTTGTCGACGCGCACGTCGCCCGGGAGCCCGAGGACGCGTTCGCCGAGGATGTTGCGCATGATCTCCGACGAGCCACCCTCGATCGAGTTCGCGCGGCTGCGCAGGAACCCCTTCACGGGGTCACGCCCGCCGTCGAAGCCGATGGGCCCGCCCGCGCCCGGCTCGTAACCGGCGACCAGCATCCCGTCGGCCCCGAGGAGATCGACACAGAGGTCCCACATCCGCTTGTTGAGCTCCGCGTAGGCGAGCTTGCCGGTGGAGCCCTCGGGCCCCGGCGTGCCGGTGGTGCGGTTGGCGCCGGCCCGCAGGTTGGTGAGTCGCGCGCACTCGGCCTCGACCCACAGCTGCACGAGGCGATCGCGGAGCACCGGGTCGCGCGAGCCCCGCGCCTGCCACACCTTCATCACCTCGCCGATCGGACCGGAGCCGCGGGCGGCGGCGCCGCCGCCGATCGAGACGCGCTCGTTCATGAGCGTCGTCGTCGCCACCCGCCAGCCCTCGCCGACCGCGCCGAGACGCTCCGCATCGGGCACGCGCGCGTCGTGGAAGAACACCTCGTTGAACTCGGCGTCGCCCGTCATCTGGCGCAGCGGCCGCACCTCGACGCCCGGCTGGTGCATGTCGATGACGAAGTAGGTGAGTCCTTCGTGCTTCGGGACGTCGGCGTCCGTGCGCGCGACCAGCATCCCCCACCGCGCGAAGTGCGCGAGCGAGGTCCACACCTTCTGCCCGTTGACGACCCACTCGTCACCGTCGCGCACGGCCATGGTCGAGAGCCCGGCGACGTCGGACCCTGCGCCGGGCTCGCTGAAGAGCTGGCACCAGATCTCCTCAGCGGTGAACAGCGGGCGGAGGTATCTGAGCTTCTGCGCGTCGCTGCCGTGCGCCACGACCGTCGGCGCGCCCATGCCCATGCCGATGACGTTCCGGCTGCGGTTGGCCTCGGACACGCCGGCGGCGCGGAGCCGCTCGTCGACGCGCCGCTGGAACCGCGGCGGGGCGCCCATCCCGCCGTTGCCCGCGGGGAAGTGCACCCACGCGAGGCCGAGGTCGAACTGCGCGCCCCAGAGCTCGACCGGGTCGGTGCGCGCGGGCGGGTGCTCGTCGAGGAGACGGCTCAACGCGTCGTCGACCGCAGTCTGCACCTCGCCCGGGGCCACTCCGTCCCGGTCGGTCGTGGTCACGCGGTCATCCTAAGCGTGCGCGACGGAGTGCAGGCCTGGTGCGGGGCATGATGACGCCGAGCACTTCATGTTCGCGTTCATCATCTTCCTGTTGATGTGGCTCCAGGCGTCGAACTATTGGGGCATCGGCCGATGGTGGCGCGCCAAGACCCCCGCGATCCTCAACTGACTCGTCGCCCGGGAACGCGCGCGCCGCAGCCCGACGGCACGTGCGCCGTCTTGACAACCGTGCCCACTCACCCGGTACGGTCGGCCCGCGTCGGTGGGGGCAATCCCCACGGCACGCAGCGCGAGCAAGGGTGAGCAAGCCGAGCGAGGGGGAACAGTGACCGAGACGATCTCAGCGGTGGAGACCCCGCCCGACGGCTACCCGGACGGCACGTACCCGCAGCAACGACGGATGGGCCAGTTCAACTGGCTGCAGATGGCCGGCTTCACCGTCTGCCCGGAGGACCAGGTGGTCACGCGCACCTACTTCGGGCTGCGTCACACCGACACCTGGTTCGACGCGTTCCTGACCGGAGCCTCGGGCGAGTTCTACATGTTCTCGCACGACGTCAGGAGCGATGCCGACGGCTCGCTCGCGGCCGCCGGGATCATCGGCGGGTTTCGCGTCGCACCTTCGGGGCTCGAGCCGGACGCCCGGTACGGGCAGTGGAGCGGCGCGGTGACCCAGACGCTGACACCCGACAACCGGATCGTGTACGCGGCGACCGGCCCGACGAGCCCGGAGGAGGTCAGCTTCGGCGAGCGCGAGTTCGAGTGGAAGAGCGCGAACGGCGACATCCAGCTCGCGGGCACGCTTGCCGGTCAGGGCACGCAGTGGCACCACGCGTGGCGCCGCCCGGATCACGAGACGGGCGAGATGTTCTACAACCACCAGGGGTACCGCGTGGAGGGCACCTACTTCGGGGAGCCGGTCAGCGGCCACGTCATCGTCGAGACCATGTGGGGCAACGAGAACTACACCGACACGTGGTTCGTGCAGAACCGGATCGGTCACTGGTCGATGTTCGTGAACAACTACGACGACGGCACCTCCGAATACGGCCAGATCCTCTGTGGCGAGTACGGCGCCCGAGGTGCCGTCATCGTCGACCACACCGGCCGCGAGGTCGTGTGCACCACGAACGTGAACGCGTTCGAGGAGGCCGACGGGCGCGTCCGCTACGAGCTCGGCGACGGGGAGACGTGGGAGTTCTCGGTCGACCCGAGGTGCGCGCTGAGCTTCCCCCGAACCACGCTCGGGTTCGGCAGCTGCCAACGCGTCGGCGAATCGCGCACCGTCGCCAAGGCGAGCGGCAGCTACCTCACCGCCGACCGCCTCCCCCCGCGGCAGCCCTTCGCGTGACCTCGCCCATGCTCGCCGCGGACCGGGCACGGACGTCCGCGGCGAGGATCACGCTGACACTCTCGGCCCGGCGGACGCCCTCCTCGGCGGCGCCGACGTCGAAGGGGGCGCGAACCACGTCATCGGGCCACGCCTCGACCGTGTCCACCGCCCACTCCACCCATTTCGCGACCGTCACGTAGAAGTCGGTCAGGAAACGCCCACCGAGCTGGTTGAGAGCGGCACGCTGCGGGAACAGGCCGCGGCCTTCGAGGTAGGCACGCGCGGTCGCGAGGTTCTCCTCGTTCTGCTCGAGCACCCATCGCCGGGCCGCGTCGAGGTTGGTGAGGATGTCGGCCTTGGAGCCGCTGTCGGAGAAGCTGATCTTCAGCAGCTGCTCGAACTCCAGCACGGGGCCCTCGCCCGGCTCGCGCAGCCACCGCGCCAAGGCGCGGCGTCCCTTGGCCGTGATGGTGTAGCGGGTCCGCCGCCGACGCCCGACCGAGTCGTCGCTCGCGCGGGCGTACCCGTGGGCGACGAGCTTCTTGGGCTCCTCGTAGAGCTTGCTCTGCGCCCGGGGCCAGATGCGGCGCATGCTCCGGTCGACCTGCTGCACGAGCTCGTGCGTGGTCCACGGCTTCACCGCGAGGAGCCCGAGGATCGAGTACGACGTCGTGGTCAGCGCGGGCGGGCTTGACATGATACTCCCTTTGGGACATCCTAAATCTCCCAAGGGGAGAATACCAGGAGGGTCCCGTGACCGAGCCCCAGCCCCGGGACAGCGGCATACCGGTCGCCCGATCGAACGTCGAGCAGCTCCGCGCCTGGGACGGCGACGAGGGCGCGTACTGGGCCGCGCACGCAGAGCATTTCGACCGGTCCGCGCTCCCGTTCCACCGTCGGCTCCTCGCGGCCGCCGGCATCGGTCGGGACGAGCGGGTACTCGACATCGGGTGCGGCACCGGCCAGACCACCGTGCTCGCAGCACGCACCGCGAGCGCGGGCTCCGCCCTCGGTGTGGACCTGTCGTCGCCGATGCTCGCGTACGCGCGTCAGCGGGCCGCCGAAGAGCGCGTGGCGAACATCACGTTCCAGCAGGCCGACGCGCAGATCCACCCCTTCGACACCGCCGGCTTCGACGTGGTGATCAGCAACACGGGCGCGACCTTCTTCGGCGATCCCGTCGCCGGGTTCACGAATGTCGCACGCGCGCTACGTCCCGGCGGACGCCTCGCGCTCCTGACGTGGCAGTCCCTCGCGCGCAACGAGTGGGTCCGTGAGCTCACCGGCGCGCTCGCGGCGGGGCGTGACCTTCCGGGTCCTCCGCCGGACGCGCCGAGCCCGTTCGCGCTGGCGGATGCCGACCGCGTGCGCGCCGTGCTCGCGAGCGCTGGCTTCGCGGACGTCGAGCTCGAAGAAGGCACTGAGCGCATGTGGTTCGGTGACGACGCCGACGACGCCTACGGGTTCGTGCTCGGCCTGCTCGGATGGATACTCGAGGATCTCGACGCGGCGGGCCGGACCCGCGCCCTCGCCGCCTTGCGGGCGTCCACCGCGGCCCACGAGAGCGCCGACGGCGTTCGCTACGACTCCGCGGTGTGGGTCGTCCTCGCCGCGCGCCCCTGACCGCGAACGATCATCCGCCCGGCCGTTCTCCGTGTCCGCGTTCACACCTTGCGCCGCGCAAGCTCCGCCTCGGTCCAGAACCCCGACTGCGGGGCGTCGGTGCACCCGCCGGCGGCGTAGCGCCGGAGCCGGGCGCGCCCGTCGTCCGACAGCATGGCGACGGTGTCGAAGAACGCGTCCGGTCCCGCGGCGCGGAGCGCGGTGTCGCCCTCGCTCGGGCGCCGGGGCAGGTGCGAGGTCAGCAGGACGAGCGGGACCCCGCGCGCCAGGTGGTCCCGCAGGGCGTTCGCGCGCCCCAGCGCCTTCCACACCGTGTCGGTGCGGAGCAGCCCACCCCGGTGGCTCTTGAACCCGCCGGCGACGTCGAAGAACCAGGTGTCACCCTCCGCGTCCGCCGCCACGAAGCGCACAGTCACACCGGTCTTGCGCACGCGCCGGTTGCGCTCGGTGATCACGAAGCCGGCGTCGGTGAGCACGCTCTCCGCGAGCTTGAGCGCAGCCTTGCCCTCCGTGGCCGCACGGCGCTCGCCGTCGTTGGCGACCTCGGGCGCGGCGAGCGCGTCGGCGACGCGCTGACGGGCGATCGCCACGTAGGACGGGTCGAGGTCGTAGCCGACGTACCGCCGCCCGAGCCGCGCCGCGGCGACGAGCGCCGAACCGCTCCCCATGAACGGATCCAGCACGAGGTCGTCCTCGAACGTGAAGAGCCGGATCAGCTGCTCGGGCAGCTCCACCGGGAACGGGGCGGGATGGCCCACCCGGCGCGCGCTCTCGGTCGGGATGTCCCAGAGGTCGAGCGTCAAGGCCAGGAAGTCGTCGGTCATCAACGTGCTCCGGTAGGGCAAACCCTCCCGCTCCCGCTGCTTCACGGAGCGCGCGCGATCGAAGCGCCCCTTGCTCGCCACCACCACGCGCTCGGTGATGTCGCGGAGCACCGGGTTGGCCGCGCTCCGGAACGATCCCCATGCACACGAACCGGTTGCCCCCTCGCCCTTCTGCCAGATCAGCTCTCCCCGCAGCAGCAGCCCGAGGTCGTCCTGGAGGATCCGGATCACGTCGGCGGAGAGGCTGCGGTAGGGCTTGCGCCCGAGATTGGCGACGTTCACCGCGATGCGCCCGCCCGGCTCGAGCTTGGCAGTGCACTCGGCGAAGACGTCGCGCAGCAGCTCGAGGTACTCGAGGTAGGAGGAGGGCACCCCTTCGCGTTCCAGTTCCTCCTCGTACTGCTTCCCGGCGAAGTACGGAGGGGAGGTGACGACGAGCGCGACCGACCCGTCCTTCACCTCGCTCATCGTGCGGGCGTCGGCACACACGAACGGTTCACCGACCGGCTCCGGTTCGACGACGCTCTCGTCGTCGGAGACATCGGGCGGGTGGAAGCGCTCGTAGAACGCCGACGCATCGTGGTTCTCCCGACGCGAGACCCCGAAATTGGAGGTCGTCGTCCGCCGCCGCTCCTCCACGTCCAACCTCCGCTCGGGACCGAACCTACGCCCGGCGAGGCTACCGGCGGCGGATCCGGCCGAGCCGTTGCCGACGGGAGCGCGGAGGGGCATTCTGTGTCGACCTCCGGCACGACGCACGAGCTCCCGTGGAGATGACCGTGTTCCGCAACCCCGACCATGTCACCGTCGCCGTCGCCGATGCCCCGGCCGCGATCGCGTTCTTCGAGCTGCTCGGCTTCCGCAAGGAGCACGTGCTCGTGATCGACGGGGGCGAGCCGGCCCTGTACATGGGGATGCCCGACATGAAGGCGCAGCACATCACGCTCGCGCTCGAGGGCTCCTCACCCCGTTTCGAGATCCAGCTCCTCGCGTTCGACCCGACGCCGGCGTCCGACCCCGGTGCGCAGCCGACGAACCTCAGGCGCCGCGGCTACAACCACCTCGCGTTCCGGGTCGAC
>CAZDJK010000052.1:0-130395 GCA_964505725.1 uncultured Bifidobacteriaceae bacterium
ACCGGCTGGGTGATATCGAGGATTTCGTGGAGGCGTTGTGAGTGACCCGTGGGTGGCGTCGGGGCCGGCTGGTATGGGCTGGTCGATGGATGGCTTGACGCCTGGCGTCGAGGCGCACCTCAAGCGCATGGATGCGCTCGAGCGTGTCGAGGCGGAGCGTGAAGCGGCGGAGCGTGCCGAGCGTGCGCAGGATCGGCTCGAGGCGTGGGCGTTCTCGAGGATGATGCAGATGTCAGCGGCCGGCCAGCCCTACGACGCGGGCGACTGGTCAACGTTGCTCGAGTCGCCCGATGTGATGGCCGAGCGCGTGTTCGGGCATCAGGACCGCGAGGCGGCGCGGCTCGAACGGCGCACGTTGATCGAGAGTGGTTTGCTCGCCGACCTCGGACCGCGCTTCGCCGGCGATGAGGCCGCGCAGTCGTCGGGCCCCGCTGGGACTTCCACGGTTTCGCCCGGCGGGGCCTCGGCGACGTCGCCGGTTGCGGCGCGGGCACGATGGGCGTTGCACAGGCTCGCGAAGCGCAGTGATTCGTGCATGTGCAAGTCGTGCGTCCGTGTGAGAAGTGAGCGAGCGAAAGGTCGCACCGATGGTTGACCCGCAGGAAGTCGCGCTTGCGCGCGAAGCGCAGGCGCGTGGTGAGAGTGCAGCATCCCAACACGTCGCCGACGCGCTGGCGCAGCTCGGGGTTCCTGGCGGTGGCACGGTCGTCGAGGCGCCGTCGACGCCCGATGACGTAGCGGTGAAGTGGACGGGTACGCCGGGCGAGCCGGCAACCGTGTCGCCGCAGCCGACGAGCTCGCCGAACGTCACCAACCCGCTCGACAACTCACAGTCGCAACCCGGGTAGCGCGCGCTCGTCGGTGTCGGGGCGTCAAACCGACGACATCACGGCAAGGTCGGGTGCTGGGAGCGCCCCGGCCTGCGCCCCGGCACCGCGAACCTTGGGGTTCGGACCAGTCGGCCACAAACCCCGCCTGAGCCATCACGTTGGCCCAGCCCTCGATACTCACGGATCCGTGAATATCGCCCTCGTCGTTGGGGACGCTGCCACGCACCCACCGACCAGACTTCCGCACCTTCCCGGTCGGGAATGCCTAGATTCGCCGTGTGGCCGTCGTCGACGTCGACGCGCAGCTCGCCCGCGCACGCGCGCTCCTCGCCGAGGTCGTGCCCGACGCGGGCGCAACTCCCCTCGAGGGGGAAGTTTCTCACGGCGTGGGAAACTTCGCCTGGCTCATCCCGTCGTGGATGCGCGACGCCCTCTGCGTCGAGCCGGCGTACGCCAGCGTCGACTTCTTCCCCGCGTCGGGCCAGTCAGCCGAGCCGGCGCTGGCCATCTGCCGGAGGTGCCTCGTCCGCGCCGAGTGCCTCGAGTTCGCCATGAGCAGCTTCCACACGCGCCGGGCTGGTATCTGGGGTGGCACGACCCCCGCCGAACGTGAGGCCGTGAGGCCGGCGCGTCGGCGGTCGCGCTGCGCCGGGTGCGGGGGGGTGCTCCCGACTGGACGAGTGGGGCGGTGCTGCGCCTGCGGTTAGCTGCAGGCGTCGTCGAGCAGGTTCTTGACCGCCCACGCGGCGTCGAGTGCCCGTCCGTACGCGGTCGCCGCCAACGCGTCGCTCACCTCGTCGGGGCAGTCCTCGCCGGCTTCGATGCGCCGCTCCGCGACGGCCTGATGTTGGCGCACCGCGTCCTCGAGCACCAGGCACGCGCCGCGCACGTTGCGGAGTGCTTGCTCGAACGTGAGCGCGGCCGATTCGAGGAGCCGGGTCTCGGTGTGGGGTCGTAGCGCCTCGTTGAGCTCGCGGGCGTAGTCGTGGTCGATGTGAAGCAGGGTCACGGGGGGTGTCTCCTTCGTCTGGTGGTACCCAAACCCCGGATTCTGGTACCCGCATCCCTACAACCGTTGTGGGAGTAAGGGTGGCAGCGAGTCGGCCTGTACGCCGGATTCTGTACGGGACAAGCCCGTGGCGGCCATCCATCTCGGTCGGCGGTTACCCGACGACTCCAGCGGCCCACCCGGGGGTCAGCGGACGGGCCGTCCTCCCCCTGTTCGGCCTTGCTCCCGGTGGGGTTTGCAGAGCCACCCGGGTCGCCCCGGGTGCTGGTGCGCTCTTACCGCACCGTTTCACCCTTACCTGTGCGCCGGTCGCCCGGCGCCATCGGCGGTCTGCTCTCTGTTGCACTTTCCTGCGGGTCGCCCCGACTGGGTGTTACCCAGCACCGTGCCCTGCGGAGTCCGGACGTTCCTCGGGCCGGGCCCAGGCCCGGCACGCGGCCGCCCGGCCGACTCGCTGCCGCCTCCAGCCTACGGAGTGGCGGCCGCGTCGAGCCGTGCGATCTCGTCGGGTGTGAGCGCGAGCCAGGCGGCGTCGATGTTGTCGTCGGCGTGGTCGATGTTGCGGGTCCCGGGGATCGGCACCATCACCGGCGAGTGCTGGAGCAGCCATGCCACCGCCACCTGCTGGGGTGACACGCCGTGCGCGGCCGCGAGCTCGTTCACGATGGCCTCCGCGGGCGAGCCGTCGAGGATGTTGGGGGAGTGGGGGATGAACGCGATGCGCTCCTCCTCGCACTTCTCGAGCACGTCCTCCGATTGGCGCCGGCCCACGTTGTAGGCGTTCTGCACCGAGACGACCTCGCACATCGACTGCGCCAACGCAAGGTGCTCGAGCGTCACGTTCGACACGCCGATGTGTCGCACCTTGCCCGCCTGTTGGAGCTCGACGAACGCGCCGACGGTTTCGGCGTAGGGCACGTCGGGGTCGGGGACGTGTACCTGGTACAGGTCGATGTGGTCGATGCGCAGGCGCTGGAGGCTCTTGTCGCACTCCTCCTTGATGTGCTCGGGAGTGCCGAGCGGAGGGAGCGACCGTTTGCCCGGCTCGATCTTCCCCGGCTTGAACCCGGCCTTGGTGCCGATGAGCAGATCCTCGGGGTACGGCGCGAGGGCCTCGGCCAGGATCTCCTCGCACTCGCCGTAGCCGTAGATGTTGGCGACGTCGATGAAGTTGACGCCGCGGTCCCAGACCTCGCGGTAGATGCGGCGCGCCTCCTCCCGGTCGCGCGTCCCCTCGGCGTTGCGGGCGCCCGACACGCGCATGGCGCCGAACGCGAGGCGCCGCACCGTGTGGTCGCCGATGGTGATGGTGCCGTTCGTCTCGTCGGACAGCGTGCGCCCGGTCATCGCGTCTCCCGCCTCGTCGTTCGCTCGTCGGACGGGCGAACCCTACCGCCGAGTGCGGATCGCGGCCTCAGAGCGTGGCGTCGACGCGATCGGCCCGCCGCGCGCCGAGCCAGCCACCGATCATGCCGAACGCGGCCGCGATCAGCAGCTGCCCGAACACCTGGCCCGGGCGCAGCACCGGCGAGTGCCCGGTGAACAGTCCCTTGTGCTCGTCGCGCACGAGCCAGATCACGATGCGCACCGGCACCCAGCCCACGAACCCGAGGACGCCCGCGAGCGCGCCGTTGGTGAGCCCGGCCTCGGGTACGGCCAGCCCGGCGATCCGTCCGCCGATCACGTAGCTCACGAGCAGGGCGAGGAAGAACGGGTAGATCCAGCCGCTGTCCTGGAAGTCGTTCACGTTGTGGTCGACGATCGCCTGAGCCACGCTCACCACGGCGAGCAGGATCAGGGTGACGACCGCGCCGCGCGCGACCGCGGGCCACACCACGAGCCGGCCGGTGCCCTCCGGAGCGCCGCGCGTGTCAGTCACGGTCCCCATGATGCCCCGACTCCGCCGCCGCGCTGGGGTCGGGCGCCGGCGGGTCGGCGACACCGACGTCGGCGCGCTCGTGGTAGAGCTCGCGGACGGGGACGACCAGGCCGTCGCGCACGACGGGGCCCAAGGCCCGGCGCTGGCGCACGAGCACTCCGAACGCGAGCACGAGGTACACCACGCCGAGGATGATCCGCTCCATCTCGCGGGCACCGCCGGGCAGCACGCCGCTCAGCACGAACTGCGAGAGGAACAGGACGAGCAGCGCCAACGCCTCCCGCACGCTGATGCGCCGGTTCACCAGCACCGCGACCGCGAACGCCGACTGCGCGGCCGTGAGGAACAGCTCCTCGCGTTGGAGCCGGTCGAGCGGGAGGCCGTGCAGCGCGCCCGCCGAGATCGCGAACACGAGGGGGAGCGTGCCCACGAGTAGCGTCCACTGGTTGACCTTCGAGGAGAGGAGCGTCCCGAAGCCGGCGCCGGTGTTGAGCCGCCACGCGAACATACCTGCGATCAGGAGCTCGGGCGCCTCGGACGCCAGCGGTGCCACCCACTGCACCAGGAGGAACGTGCTCACGCCCGCCTCCTCGCCGAGGTGCACCAGTGACTCCGCGAACGGCGCCGCGCACAGGATGATCACGACCGCGGAGAACGCGAGCATGGCCCCGACGGCCGCGCGCCGCGCCGCCGGCGCGAAGCTCGCCACGATCTTCGCGGGACCGAACAGGTGCGGCGTCTCGGCCGGCGCACCGGCGACGCGATAGAGGAACACCCCGAACACCGAGATGAGTACGAGCGAGTCGATCAGGGTGAGCGTCGACTTGAGCGGGAGCGTCAACGAGTACAGCGTGGCGATGCCGAGGAACGCGATCTCGATCGAGTGGGGACGATCGAGGACGACATCGGTGTCGAGCGGTCCCTCGTAACCCTCGCGACGCGCGGTGCGCGCGATCTTCCATGCGGCCAGGAACACCACCATCGACCAGCCGAGGCCGATGAGCAGTCGGTTGGCCCCGGTCATGTTCGCCAGCGCGAGCGGCGCGAACTGGTGCGGGTCCTCACCCGCCTTCCACGCGAACGCGAAGTCGACCGCGTACTCGGGCAGCACCGCGATGAGCGCGAGCACCGTGAGCGCGAGGCCCTGCGACACGTCGAGCTGCAGCACCTCGGCCGCCCACCCGAGGAGGAACGCCGAGCCGAGGATCGCGCACCCGAAGACGATCGGGGCGACCACCGCGGGGAGGGTGCCCCCCGCGAGCTGGATGACGAGCGCGGGCAGGGTCAGGAGAATGGCGGCGGAGAGCGCCAGGCGGGTGCTCGGCGAGACGTTCCGGTGACCGGCGTCACGCAGGGTGGGCTCCGGGGTCACCCAGGACATCCTACGGGCGGCCCCTGCGGCGATGGGCTCGTCCCGGGGAGACGAAGGGGCCGGGGTGGGCGAATTCCGCTCATGCGCGGCGCGCCCGCGGCCGATGGTGTGGGTGGGAACGCCGGCCGCGGGGCCGAGCAGGCCGGCGCGAGAGCAGGTGCAGCCATGACGACGACGTCCACACCCACGCCGGCGACGACCGTGTCCGCGACGACGACGACCCAGCAGTGGCGGCAGTACGCCCGCTGCCTCGGTGCGGATCCCGAGATCTTCTACCCGTCGTGCGACGAGGCCGCCGGCGAGGCGAAGGCCATCTGCATGATCTGCCCGGTGCGTGAGCCCTGCCTCGAGCACGCGATCAGCGCGCGCGAGAGGCAGGGAGTGTGGGGAGGTCTGACCGAGCGCGAGCGGCGTCGTCTCGTCCGCCAGCGCCGACGCCTCGCCGACCGCCTGAGCGCCTGACCGCCCCGCCGCCCGACTCGGCTCTCGTCCGCGCGTCGGGTGAGCGCGCCGGGCCGTGCCAACGATGGGCACATGCCGCCGGTAACCTCCTGCTCCATATGACCGTCGCGCCGTGGCCGGACGCGATCGCGCGGCTGCTCCGCGGGGATGATCTACCACCGCCCATGGTGGAGGCGGTGATGACGGCCATCCTCTCGGGGGAGGCCACCGACGCGCAGATCGCCGCGTTCGCCGTCGGCCTGCGCGCCAAGGGTGAGACGCCGACCGAGCTCGCCACCCTCGTGCGCACGATGCTCCGCTTCGCCGAGCCGGTCGAGGTCGACGTCGAAGGTCCGCTCACCGACACCTGCGGCACCGGGGGCGACCGCGCCGGCACCGTGAACGTCTCGACCATGGCGGCGCTCGTCGCGGCCGCCGGCGGCGCGCGCGTGGCCAAGCATGGAGGACGCGCAGCCTCGTCGCAGTGCGGGTCGGCCGACGTGCTCGAGGCGCTCGGCGTGGTGATCGACCTCGGACCCGGCGGCGTGGCCCGCAGCCTGCGCGAAGTAGGCATCGGCTTCTGCTTCGCGCCCCGGTTCCATTCCGCGATGCGCTTCGCGGGCCCGGTCCGCAGCCAGCTCGGCGTGCCCACGACCTTCAACTTCCTCGGCCCGCTCGCCAACCCCGCTGGCGCGACCCGGCGCACCATCGGGGTGTCCGACCCGTCCATGGCGGAACGGGTCGCGAGCACCCTCGCCGAGCTCGGAGTGGAGCGGGCGCTCGTGTTCTACGGCCACGACGGCCTCGACGAGCTCACCGTCACCACCACGTCAACCGTGCACGAGCTCCGCGACGGCGAGCTCACGGTCTACGACGTCGACCCCGCCGACTTCGGCATCGACCACGCCGACATCGGCGCGCTCGCCGGCGGTGACGCCGCCGGCAACGCGGAGGCGGTGCACAAGACGCTCGCCGGCGCCGCGGGTCCCATCCGCGACGTGGTGACGCTCAACGCCGCCGCCGCCCTGCTCGTGGCCGACCTCGTGCCCGATCTCGCGTCCGGCGTCGAGCGCGCGGGCGAGATCCTCGACGACGGCAGCGCCGCCGCGACGCTCGAGGCGTTCGTGCGGGTCACCGTCGCCGCCCGCCAAGCAGGCGACGGCTGATGGCCCCTGCGCTCGAGTGTCCCGCCTGCGGTGCCCGGCACCGCCTCGACGGCCGCGAGCCGGACTCGGTGTTCCGCTGTGTCCGCTGCGGGCAGAAGCTGCTCGTGCCCGCGGCCGCGGGGGCCGGCGCGCCACCGCCACCGCGGCGAAGTGGCGTGCCGGGCGCGCCGCGCCCGTCGAGCGCGGGTGTCGTCACCGTCACCGTTCCCGCGTCGGGCTCGTCCCCGGCCGGACCCAAGCAGGGGCCGCCGACCGCCGTCGCGCCGCCGCCGGCGCCGCGGGCCCGCGCCAAGTGGTACTGGCGCCTCCTCGCGTGGGTGGTGGCGGTGCCGCTCGGCTTCGTGATCACCGTGTGGCCGTCGTACGAGCTCGGCATCATCAGCAAGGACGACCTGCTGGACGTGTTCGTGGGCACCGGAGCCGACCGTTACCTCCGGCTCGGCGCGGTCACCGCGATCTGGGCCGTGGTCACCGCGCTGCTGGTGCAGCTCTTCGTCGAGGGTGGACGGATGTGGGCCGCCCACCGACGCGCCCGTCGGGATCGCCGGCGCACCGGCTCCGGGCCGGCCCCGGTGCCCTCGGCATGATGCAGGCGCCGAGCCGCTACCGCTGTGCGGCGTGCGGGAACCTCACGCGCTTCGACGTCGTGGCGTCACGGCGGACGCGCAGCTTCTACCACTTCACGGTGGGCGGCGACCTCGAGGTCGATGACGAGGAGGTGCTGGAGGAGCAGGTGGAGACGGTCACCTGCCGTTGGTGCGGCGCCTCCGGGGACCGGATCGAGCAGCTGCCGCTCGACGAGCCCGCGCCCACGGCCGAGGCGGAGCCGGGATAACCGTCGTACGCCCGTGTGATGCTCCGGAGTGACGGTGCGCGGGCGGGTGAGACGACGAAAGAAGGCCCATCATGAGCTCCACGAGCGGTTCGACGCCCCAGCCGGTGACCGTGATCGACTGCGAGGCGTGCGTGATGCAGGGGAGCGACGTCTGCGCCGACTGCGTCGTGACCTTCGTGGTGGGTCGCGAGCCCGGACAGGCGCTGGTCATCGACGCGGCGGAGGAGCGCGCGGTGCGACTGCTGGCCCGTGCCGGCCTGGTGCCGGGTCTGCGGCACTCGGCGTCGGGCTGAAGCGCGCGCCGGCGCCGGGCACACCCACGCCGCGAGCGGGGTAGCGTCCCTCCGTCACGTCGGCGGACGCGGACCAGCGAGCTGCTCGCCGACGCGACGCCGAGCCGGCCGAGCAGGGAGGAGCACGTGGGCGACTCGCACGCCTTCGATCTCGCGGTGCTGATGGCCCGCGTGTGGATCGCGTTCATGATCTTCATGCACGGGTGGCGTCACGTCCACGCCCTGCGCTCGGGTCGCGGGATGGCGAACTGGTTCGAGAGCCTCGGCCTCAAGCCGGGCCAGTTCCACGCGTGGAACGTGACCCTCACCGAGCTGGTTTTCCCCGTGCTACTCGTCCTCGGTCTGCTCACGCCGGTCGCCTACGGAGGCGTCGCCGCGCTGATGCTGGTGGCGTTCATGACCAACCACCGCCAGAACGGCTTCTTCCTCAGCAGCGCCAAGGAGGGCTACGAGTACGTGGTGACGGTGGCGATCGTCTCGATCGCCCTCGGTGCCGTCGGCCCCGGGCGGTGGTCCCTCGACTGGGAGCTCGGCCTCTCGTTCCCCTTCGACCCCGAGAAGGCGCTGATCGTCGCCGCGGTCGTCGGCATCGGTGGCGCGACGGCGTTCCTGGCCGCGTTCTGGCGCCCGCCGAAGCCGGCGGTCGAGGAGTCCTGACGACGCGCCGCGGGCGCGGGCTCGGGATATGGCGCGCGTAGCGCTCGACCACGTCTCGAAGCGATTCGAGGGGACGGTCGCGCTCGACGATCTCAGCTTGGAGGCGGCCGACGAGGAGCTGCTCGTGGTGCTCGGGCCGTCGGGCTGCGGGAAGTCCACCGCGCTGCGCATCATCGCCGGTCTCGAGGCCCCGACCGAGGGCGACGTCACCATCGGCGACCGCGTGGTGAACGACGTGGAGGCGAAGGACCGCGACGTGGCCATGGTGTTCCAGAGCTACGCGCTGTACCCGCACATGACCGTGCGTCGCAACATCGAGTTCCCGCTCCGATCGCGCCACGTCGGCGCATCGGAGCGCGAGCGTCTCGTGCGGGAGGCGGCCGAGAGCCTCGACCTCGGCCCGCTGCTCGACCGCCGTCCCGCGCAGCTCTCGGGTGGTCAGCGCCAACGGGTCGCGCTCGCGCGTGCGATCGTGCGCCGGCCGGCGACGTTCCTCATGGACGAGCCGCTCTCGAACCTCGACGCCAAGCTGCGCGTCCAGACCCGCGCGGAGCTCGTCGAGCTGCAACGCCGGCTCGCTGCCACCGTCGTGTACGTGACGCACGACCAGGTGGAGGCGATGACCATGGGCCACCGCATCGCGGTGCTCGACCAGGGCGTGCTCCAACAGGTCGGCCCGCCGCAGGACGTCTACGCGCGTCCGGCGAACCTGTTCGTCGCCCGGTTCATCGGCAGCCCGCCGATGAACACGGTGCCGGGCAAGGTCGTGCGGGTGAGCGGCTCGGTCGGCGTCGAGATCCCGGGGGGACGGGCGCCGCTCGGCGCCGCCGCCGCTCGGCAGGTGGAGCGGCGCGGGATCACCGACGTCGTGCTCGGCGTGCGCCCGGAGGCGCTGCGGTTCGTCGACGGTGGGGGCGTCGACGCCACCGTCCTCGTCATCGAGTCGCTCGGGCACGAGCGCCATGTCGTGTGCCACCTCCCGGACCGCACGCTCGTGATCGTCCGGCGCGCCGCGGACCAGCCAGTGCCGGCGGTCGAGGAGGCGGTGCACCTGGCGGCCGAGCCACAGAGCATCCATGTGTTCGATCCCACCACCGGCGAGCGCCTCGACGGGGAAGGCCCGGCGGTCGGGCAGTGATGAGCGCACGCCTCGCGGGCGACGAACCTCTCCCGGGCAACACGCACGCGCGTCGGCTGCGCGAGAGCGGCCTCGCGTACCTCCTGCTGCTGCCGTCGCTCGTGATCTTCGGCGTGTTCGTCTTCTATCCGCTGATCCACAACGTCTACCTCGGCTTCTTCCGCAGCCCCCCGTTCCCCGGTTTGCCGAGCAAGTACGTGGGATTCAGCCAGTACGAGGACGTGCTGACGTCGCACGACTTCCTGCAGAGCCTCGGGACGACGCTGTTGTTCGCGCTGTACACGGTGCCGATCGGGATCGCGGCCGGGCTCGGCCTCGCGGTGCTCGCGCACCAGCAGCTCCGGGGTGTCCGGGTCTACCGCACGTTCTTCTCGTCGACGGTGGCCACGTCGGTGGCGGTGGCGGCGGTGATCTTCGGCACGCTGATGAACCCGCAGGTGGGCCTGCTCCCGTGGCTCGGGATCAGCCCCACGCCATCCATCCTCGAGAACCCGACGTGGGCGCTCCTCGCGGTGTCGATCACGACCATCTGGCAGAACCTCGGGCTCACGTTCATCATCATGTCGGCCGGGTTGCAGGCGGTGCCCGAGGACCTCGGCGAAGCCGCGCAGGTCGACGGCGCGGGCCCGTGGTCACGCTTCTGGCACGTCACGTTGCCGATGCTCTCGCCCACGATCTTCTTCGCGGTCGTGGTGGGCACGATCTTCGCGTTCCAGTCGTTCGGCCAGATCGACCTGCTCACCCAGGGCGGCCCGCTGCACAAGACGAACGTGCTCACGTACTTCGTGTACTCCGAGCTGCACCTCGCCAGCGATCCCGGGCGGGCCGCGGTGCTCGCGATCGCGTTGTTCTTCCTCACGCTCCTGCTCGCGCTCGCCCAGATCCGCCTTCTCGAACGCCGGGTGACCTATGAGCGTTGACGCGCCCGCGGTGCCCACGGTGCCTGCGGTGCCTACCCGCGTGCCGCCGCGCGCGGGCCGGGGCCGCCACGTCGCGAGACTCGTCGCCCGGTACGCGCTGCTGACGTTGCTCGCGGTCGTCGTGCTGTTCCCGCTCTACATCACGGTGGTGAACTCGCTACTGAAGCCACAGCAGATCACCGAGCAGCCTCCGGTCTTCTTCCCGACCCATCCGCAGTGGCACACCTACTCGGACGCCTGGAACGCCGGGCACTTCAGCACCTACCTCGCCAACAGCTTCATCGTCACCGCGATCATCACCGTCGGCCAGGTCGTCACCGCGGTGCTCGCCGGCTACGCATTCGCGTTCCTGCGCTTCCCCCTCAAGCGCACGCTGTTCGTCGTGTTCCTCGCGACGCTCATGGTGCCGTTCGAGGTGACCATCGTCACCAACGTCACGACCGTCAGCGACATCGGGCTCTTCAACTCCTACGCGGGCCTCGCGGTCCCGTTCCTCGCCACCGGTTTCGGCGCGTTCCTGATGCGCCAGGCGTTCCTCACCGTGCCGCACGATCTGCAGGACGCCGCCGCGCTCGACGGGTACGGCCACTTGCGCTTCCTCACGCGGATCGCGGTGCCCCTGGCGCGCCCGGCGGTGGCGGCGCTCACCGTGTTCGCGTTCCTCGCCGCCTGGAACCAGTACCTGTGGCCGCTCCTGATCACCAAGGACGACCGCCTCCGCACGGTCCAGATCGGGCTCCGCCAGCTCCGGGCCGCGTCCATCGACCAGGTGAACATCACGTTCGCGGGCGTGGTGATCGCAGTGATCCCCCTCGTGATCCTGCTCCTGTTCTTCCAGAAGCACCTCGTCCGGGGCCTGACCGCGGGTGCGGTCAAGGGCTGAGGCATGCTGGGGTGTCACGAGGGTCGTCCCCGGCGCGAGGGAGGTACCGATGAGGGTTCGGCGGAGGATGGCCCGTGCGGCGGCGGTCGTCGTGCTCGCGGCCACCGGGCTCGTCGCGACCGGCGCCGGCGGGCCGGGCGCGTCCGCCGCCACCGCGAAGTGCCCCGTCGGCGCGATCAAGAAGGCCGGCGGCCCCGTGCAGATCACGGTGTGGCACTCGTTCGTGCTCGCCAACGTCGACACATTCACCAGGCTCGTGGACCAGTTCAACTCGTCGCAGACCGCAGTGAAGGTGAACCTGGTCAGCCAGGTCGACTACGACGACACGTTCAGCGCCTACAAGGCGGGCCTGGCGAGCGGGAACCTCCCCGACATCATGCTCCTCCAGGAGAGCGACCAGCAGCAGGCGATCGACACCCAGACCGTGCTGCCCGCGAGCGCGTGCGCGAAGGCCACCAAGTACAGCTTCAGCGACTTCGTGCCGCGCGTGCTGAGCTACTACACGGTGAAGGGGGTCACGTACGCAATGCCCTACAACGTGTCGGGACCGGTCCTCTACTACAACAAGAAGGCGTTCACTGCGGCCGGGCTCGATCCCGAGAAGCCGCCGACCACGCTCGACGAGCTGCGCGCCGATGCCGAGAAGCTCAAGAGCTCGGGCGCGGTGAGCAAGGCCGGGCTCGGCTACAAGGTCGACCCCGGTTACGTCGACCAGTGGCTCGGGCTGGGCAACAAGCTGTTCTCCAACAACAACAACGGGCGCTCGGCGCGCGTCACCAAGACCGTGTTCGACTCGGCCGCCGGGCTCGGCGTATTCACCTGGCTCTCGGGCATGGTGAAGGACGGGCTCGCGGTGACCAACCCCGACACCGGCCCCAACACGATCGACGACCTGCTCGGCATCGGGAACGGGTCCTACGCGATGGCGATCGACACCAGCGCGGACCTCGGCTCGATCACGTCGGCCCTCAGCGGCGGCGCGTACCCCAACGTGCAGATCGGCGTGGCGCCGATGCCGGGGTTGACCGCCGGCGCGAAGGGAGGCGTGCTCGTGCAGGGCGGTGCCTTCTACATGGTCAACAAGTCGTCGCCGGCGAAGCAGGAAGCAGCGTGGCGGTTCCTGCAGTTCCTCGACACGCCCGCCAACCAGGCGGCGTGGGCGATCGGCACGGGGTACGTGCCGATCACCAAGGCGGCGGCGGCGCAGCCGACCATGCAGAGCTTCTGGACCCAGAACCCCGAGTACAAGGTCGCGTACGACCAGCTCCTGAAGGGGGCGAACACGCCCGCCACCGCGGGGTCGGTGATCGGCCCCTACGTGAGCGTCCGCAGCGCCATCCGCGACGCGGAGAACAGCATGTTCCTCAACGGGACTGCACCCAAGGACGCGCTCGCGAACGCGGCCAAGGGCGCGAACAGCGCGATCAGCGACTACAACCAGCGCATCGGCATCTGAGCCGCGCGGTCGCGACGCGTACGGTCTCAGCGTGTCCTTGGCGGGAGGCATGAGCGGGCGTCGCGGGCAGCCGGTGAGCGAGCTGCTCGTCGACCACGGCCACGAGCAGGTCGTCTTCGTCGCCGACCGCGACGCCGGGTTACGGGCGGTGATCGCGGTGCACTCGACCGCGCTAGGTCCCGCGCTCGGCGGCGTGCGCTTCTGGCAGTACGCGAGCGACCGCGACGCGCTGCTGGACGCGCTCCGCCTTTCGGAAGCCATGACGTGGAAGGCCGCGGTGAGCGGTCTGCACCAGGGCGGAGCGAAGGCGGTGGTCCGGTGGGACGACGCCGACCGGCCCCGCCCGCCGGAGCTGCTGCGCGCGCTGGGCCGCGCGATCGACGCGCTCGGCGGCCGCTATCTGGCGGCGGAGGACGTGGGTGCGACGACGGCCGACATGGACGGCATCGCGCGCGAGACGCCGTGGGTGACCGGCGTCGACGAGGCCGCCGGCGGCTCCGGCGACCCGTCGCCGGCGACCGCGCTGGGCCTCGTCCACGCGATGCGGGCGGTGTTCGCCGAGCTCGACGGCGACCGCGACCTGGCCGGCCGGCACGTCGTCGTGCAGGGGAGCGGTCACGTGGGCGCCCAACTCGCGCGCCTCCTGGTAGGGGTCGGCGCCCGCGTGACGGTCTCCGACCTGCGGCCCGAGCGCGCGACTGCGCTGGCCGATGCACCCGCCTTCGAGACGGTGGCCCACGAGCGAGTGCTCGAGCTGCCCTGCGACGTGCTCGCACCGTGCGCGCTCGGCGCGGTGCTCGACGATCGCTCCATCCCGCGGCTGCAGTGTCGTGCGATCGTCGGCGCCGCGAACAATCAGCTCGCGCGCGACGGCGACGCCGACCTGCTCGCGGCCCGCGGGATCCTGTACGCGCCCGACTTCGTGGTGAACGCGGGTGGGATCATCAACATCGCGGAGGAGTTCACCGGCTACGACCGCGAACGGGCGCTCGCCAACGTGGCGAGGATCGAGGAGACGCTCGCGGGCGTGTTCACCTGCGCGCGCGAGTGGGGCGTGCCCCCCGCGCGTGCGGCCGACCGCATCGCGCGTCATCGGGTCGCTGAAGAGGGCGGCGGCCGCCGGTGGATGCCCGGCGACCCTGCCGCGTGGACGGCCGGGGCGCCCCTGACCGGACTCCGCCCCGGCCGTTAGCCCCGTCGGCCCCGCGCGCGGCTCGGTCAGGTGCGTTGGCGGCGCGAGCGCTCGAGCACCGCGTCGCGGTGCGTCGCGAGGTCGACGCCGCTGCCGCTTCGGTAGCCGCCGCGCGCCGCGTGCTCCTCGTGGATCCGTCGGGCGGCCTCGAGCGGAGTGCCCACGCTCTCGTCGAGGTCGTGCCGGAGCGCTCGCACCATCTCGCGGTCCTGCTCGGCGATCGCGGACGCGATCTCGATCGTGCGCGAGCGGAGCTCGGCATGCGGGACGACCCGATTGGCGATGCCGATGCGCGCGGCCAGCTCGGCGTCGACGAAGTTCCCGGTGAGGAGGATCTCGCGCGCCCATGCCTCACCGACCCGGCGCGGGAGGTCGACCGCCACCGGTCCCGGGTACACCCCGACGCGGAGGTGCGTGTCGGCGAACACCGCGCGCTCCGACGCGATGATGAAGTCGCACGCGAGCGCGAGCTCGAAGCCGCCTGTCACTGCCGCGCCGTTCACCGCCGCGACCATCGGCACCTCGGACACCGCCGCGGTGTGCACGAAGGGGGCGAGCTCACCGAGCTGGTCGACGCCGAGGTCGCGCAGGTCGAGGCCGGCGCAGAACGCGGGGTCGCTCCCGGTGAGCACGATGGCGCCCGCGTCCTGGCAGTCGGTGATCGCCGCGCACGTCTCCTCGGCGAGCTGTTGGTTCATCGCGTTCCGCCGTTCGGGGCGGTCGAGCACGATCACCGCGACGTCGCCGACCCGCGCTTCCTTCACGAGCTCACGCGGCATCGCGGGAGTGTACGCCGGTCGACCTCGCGTCAGCTCGGGCCGGCGGTCAGGGGCCTCCAAGTTGGAGGAAGGGCGTCAGCCCCGTTCGTCGATCGGGACGTAGGGCCGCTTGGTGGGGCCCACGTAGATCTGGCGGGGTCGGCCGATCTTCGTCGACCGGTCCTCGTTCATCTCCTTCCAGTGGGCCAGCCAGCCGGGGAGACGACCGATCGCGAACAGCACGGTGAACATCCGGGTGGGGAAGCCCATCGCCCGGTAGATCAGACCGGAGTAGAAGTCGACGTTCGGGTACAGCTTGCGCTCGATGAAGTACTCGTCGGACAGCGCCACCGACTCGAGCTCGAGCGCGATGTCGAGGAGCTCGTCCTTGCGGTCGAGCTCGGTGAGCACCGCGTCGCACGTCTCCTTGAGGATGCGCGCCCGTGGGTCGTAGTTCTTGTACACGCGGTGCCCGAACCCGGAGAGCTTGAACGGGTTGTCGGGGTCCTTCGCCATGTTCACGTACCGAGTGACGTCACCGCCGTTGGCGGCGATATCCTCGAGCATCTCGATGACTTCCTGGTTGGCGCCGCCGTGCAGCGGACCCCACAGCGCGTTGATGCCGGCCGCGATCGCCGCGTAGATGTTGACGCCGCTCGATCCGACCATCCGAACCGTGGACGTGGAGCAGTTCTGCTCGTGGTCGGCGTGGAGGATGAGGAGCTTCTTCAGCGCGGTGACGATCGTGTGGCTGACCTCGTAGCGCTCCGACGGAACCGAGAACATCATGGTGAGGAAGTTCTCGATGAGGTCGAGCTCGTTGTTCGGGTACACGAAGGGCTGGCCGATCGACTTCTTGTACGCGTAGGCCGCGATGGTGGGCAGCTTGGCCATGAGGCGCACCATCGACATCTGCGCCTGCTCGGGGTCATTCGGGTCGAGGCTGTCGAGGTAGAAGGTCGACTGGGCGGTGACCACCGACGACAAGGTGGCCATCGGGTGCGCGTCCTTCGGGAACCCGTCGAAGAAGCGCTTCACCTCCTCGTTCACGAGCGTGTGGCGGCGGATCGAACGGCGGAATTCATCGAGCTGCGCGTGCGTGGGCAGCTCGCCGTAGATGAGGAGCCACGACGTCTCGAGGAACGACGGGTTCGGGACGTTGACGAGGTCCTCGATCGCGATCCCGCGGTAGCGGAGGATGCCGGCCTCGCCGTCGATGAAGGTGATGGCCGACTCGCAGGACGCGGTGTTCATGTAGGCGGGGTCGAGCGTAACGAGGCCCGACTCCCCCCGCAGCTTGCCGATGGCGAAGGCGCGCTCGCCTTCGGTGCCCTCGACGATGGGGAGCGCCAGCTCCCGTTCCCCGTAGCGAAGTACGGCGGGGGGTTCGGTCATGGCGGGCTCCTCTTCAGCGGGACGTCGTGGATCCAGCGTATCCCTCGCCGTGGTCGCTCCCGTCATCCCGCGCGGCCCGACGGCGGCCGCGGACGCGTGTCATCGGAAGTCGAACGCGACCTTGATCGCTCCGGTGGTGTCCTGGTGGACGAGCGACGCGAACGCGGCCTTCCACTCCTCGAGCCGGAACGTGTGCGTGAGCATCGACGCCACGTCGATCTCGCCGCTCTCGACGAAGTCGAGGTAGTGCTCGATGGCGTGCTTGCGCACGCCCCGCACCGCCTCGACGCCGAACGCGTTCGAGCCGACCAGATTCACTTCCTTGAAGTACAACGGCGACCACTCGAACCGGCCCGCGGCGTGCACACCGCTCACCGCGATCGTCCCCCGAGCGCGGGTGATGCGCAGCGCGGCCTCGATCGTCTGCGGCGACCCGATGGTGTCGTAGACGACGTCGACCGCGCCCGGGTGCGCAACCGGCAGACCGAACCAGGGCTGGTGGAGCCGGCCGCCCGACCACTCCGCCAGCCCGACCACGAGGGCCTCGGCGTCGAGGTGGGCGTCGAAGACGGTGGCGCCGAGCTTGGCCGCGAGCTGCTGCTGCGCGGGGTGGAGCGCGACCGCCGCCACCTCGACGTCGGGATGGAGCGCCCGGAGCACCGCCACCGCGGTGACGCCGAGCGCGCCGCAGCCCCACAC
This sequence comes from uncultured Bifidobacteriaceae bacterium, assembly GCA_964505725.1. Taxonomy (GTDB): domain Bacteria; phylum Actinomycetota; class Acidimicrobiia; order IMCC26256; family DASPTH01; genus CAVRJC01. The sequence goes on from CAZDJK010000052.1 coordinate 16,924, forward strand.
CACCGCCTTGCCGCCCGGCGGTGGCGGGTGCCGCACGACGGTGTGCAGCGACACCGCGAACGGGTCGGCCAGCACCGCGACCTCGTCGCTGATCGCCTCCGGTACGCGGATGAGCTGCGACTGGTGGGCCGGCAGGAGCTCGGCGAAGCCGCCGGTCGCATCGCGGGAGTTGCCGACGTGGATGCCGGGCGCGATCCGGCCCTCGGTGAAGTTCCAGCAGAGCGCGTAGTCGCCGGCGGCGCAGGCCGGGCAGACGGGATCGATGCCGCGTGGTCGGCAGGAGAGCCAGCACTGCAGCACGATGCGGTCGCCGGGCACGACGGTGTCGACCGCGGGCCCCGTCTCCACCACGTCGGCCACCACCTCGTGGCCCATCACCTGGGGGAAGGACAGGAACGCGGTGAGCGAGAAGTCGCTCATGTCGCCACCCATGTCCATGAGCACGACGGAGCGGTCGGAGCCGCAGATGCCGGTGACCCGGCTGCGCAGCACCACCCAGTCGTCATCGACGAGCCGCGGCTCGGGCGCGTCCGTGAGCACGAGCGGCGCGGTCTCGAGCCCGGCGACGAGCGCGTCCGCTTCGGGCTCGGCCTCCATCGGCGGCGGCTCGAAGCCGGGCTCCACCCCGAACACCAGTGCCTTCACGATGCGCCCTCCTCGTCCGCCGTGCCGACCATGCTGTGCACCAGCTCGATGTAGCCGTCGACGTCGGCGTCGTGCAACGCCACCACGTCGGCGGCCCTGCCGTCGCCCGGGAGCACGGCCGGCACGTAGTGCTGGAACCCGCCCTGCTCGATCGCGTCGACGATCGCGGCGGCGCACTCGTCCGCGGCGACGAGGGGTCCGTCGTACCCGGGTGGGTCGTTGCCGGGCACATCCCAGATCTCGCTGTCGACCGGTCCCGGGAGCAGGAGCTGCACCTCGACGCCCGTGCCGTGCAGCTCCATCGCCGCGGTCTCGCTCCAGCCGCAGAGCGCGAACTTGCTCGCGCAGTACGCCGACTCGCCCGGGATGCCGATCCTCCCGCCCATGCTGGCCACATTCACGACTCTGCCGCGCCCCGCTTCGAGCCAGCCCGGCAGGAGCGCGAGCGTCATCCGGACCGGCGCGTGGAAGTTCAGGTTCATGACATCGGTCAGATCGCGGTCGTCGAGGCGGGTCACCGCGACCCGCTTGGGCATGGCCGCGTTGTTCACGAGGCAGTCGACGCCGCCCATCGCATCGCGCACCGCGATCGCGGTGCCGGCGGCCACCGAGGGATCGGCGAGGTCCGCGGTGAAGCTCCGGGAGGCGGACGTGTGGGCTCGGCAGCGCTCGAGCACCGAGGCGAGGCGATCGGCGCGGCGGGCGACGAGCGCGACCTCGGCGCCACGGGCCGCGAGCAGGGGAGCGAGCGCGGCACCGATCCCCGACGACGCACCGGTGACGAGCACGCGCGCGCCGTCGAGCTCCATCGCTGCGGAGCATACCGAGGAGGTAGGTCCGTCGCGCTCGCTACCCTGCGCCGGTGCCCCGGCGCGCGGTGGTGGCCGCCAGTGAGGAGCTCGCCCGTCGTGACCGGCGGCTGCGCGTGCTCGTCGAGCGCATCGGGCCGGCCGATCTGCGCGCGGGGCGCCCGCGCCGGACGCACTTCGCCGAGCTCGTGCGTGCCGTCTGCTACCAGCAGCTCGCGGGGTCTGCAGCGCGCGCGATCCACGGTCGGCTCGAAGCGCTCTACGACGGCACCCCGACGCCGGAGGCCGTGCTCGTGACGCCCGACGGGAACCTCCGGGCGGTCGGGCTCTCCGGGAGCAAGGTCGCGTCGATCAAGGATCTCGCAACGCGGGTCGAGGCCGGCGAGGTGCAGCTCGACCGGGTCGGTCGCCTCCCCGACGCCGAGGTGGTCCGCGAGCTCACCCTCGTGCGTGGGATCGGGCGCTGGACCGCCGAGATGTTCCTGATGTTCCAGCTCGGGCGCCTCGACGTGTGGCCGATCGGCGACTACGGCGTGCGCAAGGGCTACGCCAACATCTACGGGCTCGCGGAGCTCCCCACCGAACGCGCGCTGGAGCCGCTCGGCGAGCCGTTCCGGCCCTACCGGTCGGTGGCCGCCTGGTACTGCTGGCGAGCGGTCGACAACACCGCGCTCGCGTAGCGCCCCGGCATCCGTGACCTAGACATCGTGGCGGGGCACGTCGCGGCGGGGCACATCGTGGCGGCAGTGGCCGGGGGACTGCGCGCGCCACTGCTGACGCATCGCGGCCGCGTGCTCGGCCAGTGGGGGGAGCCCGAGCCGCTGACGGCGACGGTCGACGGCGGCGACGTCGTCGACCGGCCAGGGCACGAGGGTGTCGGACGGCCCGACGACGAACTGGGATCCGTAGATCTGGTCGCGCCCGTCGCTCATGCGTACCCGGTCGACGAGCATCGCGAGGTGGACCGGGTCGGCGTCGCCCCGCGCGACCGCGACCTCGAGCGCCTCGACTGCGCGGTGTTGCAGCTCGGGATCCTCGATCTCCTCCTGGACGAGGATCCACGCGGCTTCGGCGCCGTCCTCGCCCACCAGGGTGCGCCCGGGCCACACCTCGTAGTCGTCGAGGATCGCCCAGAAGCGCTCGGCGAGGTCGCGGTCGACGTCGCGACGGTGCTCCCTGCGGGTCGGATCGCGCCGCTCGAGCTCGACCGCTCTCCGGTGCGCGAGCAGCATCCCGAGCAGCTCCTCGCGCAAAGTCTCGTCGGCCGCCACGACCTCCAGACTACGATCGCCGGCGTGTAGCGCGCCGGTCCCGCTCCGACCTTCCGTCTCCTCTTCACCGGGATCGCGCCATGTCTCCTTCGTCCGCCCCTCCGCCCGATTCGTTCTCGCTCGTCGCACGCGGGGTCGCGCGCGAGCACGGACCGTTCACGGTGCTCGACGGGGTGGACGTCGACGTCGGCCCGCGGACGCGGCTCGGCGTCGTCGGCCCGAACGGCGCAGGCAAGACCACGCTGCTCCGCGTGCTGGCGGGCGTCGAGGCGCCCGATCGCGGCACGGTCGCGCGCACCCCGCCGAGCCTGCACGTCGGGTACCTGCCCCAGGAGCCGGAGCGGCGGCCCGACGAGCGCGTGCGCGACCTCCTCGCCCGCCGTTCGGGCGCCGCCGCGGTCGAGCGCGAGCTCGAGCACGCGGCCGGCGGCCTCGCGTCGGGCGCGCCGGGTGCGGACGACCGCTACGCCGACGCGCTCCAGCGCTACCTCGATGCCGGTGGCGCCGACTTCGAGCCGCGGATGCGGACGGTTGCCGCCGATGTCGGGCTCCCCGAACGCCTGCTCGACGCGCCCATGACCGCGCTCTCCGGCGGCGAGGCGGCGCGGGCGTCGCTCGCGGCCATCCTGCTCAGCCGCTTCGACGTGCTGCTCCTCGACGAGCCGACGAACAACCTCGACTTCGAGGGCCTGGCCCGGCTCGAGCGCTTCGTGCGCGAGCGGACCGGAGGCGTGGTGCTCGTGAGCCACGACCGCGCCTTCCTCGAGCAGACCGTGACGCGCGTGCTCGAGCTCGACGAGCACACCCGGGGTGCGACCGAGTTCGGCGGAGGCTGGGCCGGCTACCTGGAGGCGCGGGCGACGGCACGACGCCATGCCGAGGAGGACTACGCCGACTACTCCGCGAAGCGCCAGCAGCTGGAGGCGCGGGCCCGTACGCAGCGGCAATGGGCGGTGCAGGGAGTCAAGCGGGGCAAGGTCTCCAACGACAACGACAAGGCGCAGCGCGACTTCCGCCTCAACCGCACCGAGAAGCAGGCGAGCAAGGCACGGGCGTCCGAGCGGGCGCTGGCCCGGCTCGAGGCGGTCAAGAAGCCGTGGGAGGGGTGGGATCTCCGCTACCAGGTGGCATCGGCGCCCCGCAGCGGGGCGGTGGTGATGCGACTCGAGCACGCCGTGGTGCAACGGGGCGATTTCCGGCTCGGGCCCGTCGACCTCGAGATCGGTTGGCAGGACCGCGTCGCCATCACGGGGCCCAACGGGTCGGGCAAGACGACGCTGCTGCTGGCCCTGCTGGGGCGCCTGCCCCTGGCCGCCGGGAGCCGGATGGTCGGCCGCGGGGTGGTCATCGGGGAGATGGACCAGGCACGCGCCGCCTTCTCCACCGCGGGGTCGCTGCTCGACGCGTTCGTCGGCGCGACCGGGCTCGCCGTGCACGGGGCGCGTTCGCAGCTCGCCAAATTCGGGCTCGGCGCCGCGCACGTGACGCGCCCGTCGTCGACCCTCTCACCCGGCGAGCAGACGCGCGCGGTGATGGCGCGGTTCGCGACGCAGGGCGTGAACTGCCTGGTGCTCGACGAGCCGACGAACCACCTCGACCTCCCCGCGATCGAGCAGCTCGAGCTCGCGCTGGAGGGCTTCGCCGGGACGTTGCTGCTCGTCACCCACGACCGGCGGCTCCTCGACGCCGTGTCCACGACCCGGTCGATCGACGCGCGCGGGGAGCCGGTCGCGGAACCGTCGGCCTAGCCGCAGCCCCCGCCCCAGGGGCCCATCCCCTGCCACTGGTAGACAGCCCAGGCGACCGCGTCCTGGTCGTAGGGCGACGCCAGGTTCGCCGGTACGCCGACGAGGTCGCTGCGGCCGGCATGGTTCGCGCCGCCGTTCCACGTGGCCTGCAGGAACTGGTACGCGCCGAGGTACGGGCCCGAGGGGTTCACCGCGCCGTAGTTCCCGCCGGATTCACGCCGGCGGACGCAGGTGAGGAACGGGTCGTCGTGGTGGGGGTTCGTGCCCGGCGTGCCCTGGTACCCCGGCGGCGGCGTCGGCCGCGGCGGCGGTGGTGCCGCGGTCGGCGGTGGCGGGGTCGGAGGCGTCGCGGCCGGAGCTGCCGCGGCAGGAGGCGCCGCGCCGCTCGGGGCGGCCGCGCCGGCGGACGCGCCGCTGGGCGTGACCGGGCCCGACGTCCCGGTAGCCCCCGTCGACGGGGTCTGCGACCCGGCGGTGTCCAGCTGGGCGGCCGCGAGCTTGGCGTCGAGCGCGTTCCCCCGTGACGTCAGTTGCGCGAGCGCGTCAGCCTGCTCGCTCCGCGCCGCATCGAGGGCCTGGCGCTGGGCCCGGAGCGCGCGCGTCGCGGCCCGGAACTTCGCGTACGCGGCTTCGTCGGTCGCATTCACCTGGTCGATCAGGCGAACGCGCCGAGCGGCGTCGAGCGTGTCGCTTCCGTCGGCCAACACCTGGAAGCGCGTGCCGAACGACTCGTACGCGAGCAGTGCCCGCGCGCGCGCGTGCTTGCGTGCGGAGTTCGCCTGCACCGTGAGCTGCTCGACGAGCGCTTCGTTGCGCGCGATGTCGCCGTCAAGCTCACGCGCGCGGGTGAGCACGTGGAAGTACTGGTTGGCGATGCCGTCGGCCTGTTGCTGCAACGCCGCCGCGCTCGCGGCACCGTCGGCCGTCTGCGCGCGCGCGGGCCCCGCCGACGCGACGAGGAGGACACCGATCGTGAGCACGACGGCGGTGCGGGTCGCGCACCGCTCGCTCACCTTCCCGGGATGCAACCGCGCGCGATTGGTCAAGGCGGGCATAGGGATCTGCGACAAGTTAGCGAAACGCGTGGCGCGATGCACGACTCGACCCGGAGTCCCTTGTGCCTGGGCGGCTAGCGTGCCGGGCATGGCCGAATCCGACACCGAGAGCCACACCGAGAGCATGGTCGTGTACTTCAACCCGAGCTGCAGCAAGGCGCGCGGCGCGGTGGAGATCCTGGAGGAGCGTGGTGAGGACTTCGAGGTGATCGAGTACCTCCATGCGCCTCCGTCGCGCGCCGATCTGGAGCGCATCCTCGCCGCGATCCCCGACCCTCCCGAGGCGCTCGTGCGCAAGGACAGGCGCTTCGCCGAGCTGGGGCTCGACGCGGCCGACTACACGACCAGGGAAACGGTGGTGGACCTGTTGCTCGAACACCCGGAGCTCATGGAACGGCCGGTCGTGTTCCGGGGCGAGCGCGCACTCATCTGCCGTCCGAGCGAGAAGGTGCTCGAGCTCCTCGACTGAGGCCGCGCCCACCACGCGGCCCTCACGCGTCGGACGTCGCCAGCGCGGGCGCCGGCGCGGGCGTTCGCGCCGGTTCGCGCCGCGCCGGCCCAGTCGATCGAGGAGCTGCGACACGGAGTACCCCCTTGCGGTGTCGCCGCGGTTCGGACTGCCAAGGAGTGAAACGGCCGATCGGGCGTCGACCTTGACCGCGGCCGGTACCCTCGGATCCCGAGTCGGATCGTCGGAGGAGGCGGATCACTTGGCCGAGCAGCTGGGCCCGCCTCCGGCGCGTGGTCGCCGTTTCGAGGCGAGTCGGCGCGTGCACCTCGGCGACGTCGGACACCAGGGCCGGCTGCGGCTCGAGGCGCTCGCTCGCTTCCTCCAGGACGTCGCCGGGGACGACGTCGACGAGGCCGGCATCGCGGGCGCGGGCGCCTGGGTGGTGCGCCGCTCGGTGGTGCGCATCCAGCAGCTCCCCACCTACCACGAGTCGGTCGACCTCCTCACCTGGTGCAGCGGCACCGGCGCGTGCTGGGCCGAGCGCCGCACGACCATGGCCGGCGCGCGCGGCGAGTACGTCGAGGCGGCGACGCTCTGGGTGCTGCTCGACAGCGCGCGCGGCCGCCCGATCCCGCTGGGTGACGAGTTCTTCCGCGTGTTCGGCGAGGCGACCGACGGCCGCCGCGTGAGCACGCGGCTGTCGCATCGCCGCCCGCCACCGGTCGCCACGGCGCGCGTGTGGCCGCTGCGCGAGAGCGACTTCGACGTGCTCGACCACGTGAACAACGCGCGCTACTGGGAGGCGATCGAGGACGAGCTCGTGTTCCGGGTCCCGAGAGCGAGAGTGGTGAGCGCGGAGGTGGAGTTCCGCGGCGCGGTGGAGCGGGGCGACGAGCTCGAGCTCGTCAGTACCGCGCGCGAGCGCGAGGGCGCCACCGAGCTCTCGGTATGGTTGCTCGCCGGCGGCGAGGTGCGAATGTCGGGCGTCGTCGCGACGGTCGCCCCGTGAGCGCGACCGCCGCGTAGACTGACCCGGTTCTGGGATCATTCGTGCGCGGCCAACTCTCGGGGCGCCGGTGCCTGGTTACCGGTGGTCTCGGCTTCATCGGCTCGAACCTCGCACTCGCGCTGGCGCGCGACGGAGCCGAGGTCACCGTCGTCGACGCGCGCTATCCCCGCCACGGCGCCGACGACCACAACCTCGTCCCGAACGACGCGGAAGAGGCCGACACCCGGATCGCGCTGGTCGAGGCCGACATCGGCGACACCGAGCACGCGGCGCTGCGACGCGCGACGAGCGGTGCCGAGCTCGTGTTCAACCTCGCGGGCCAGGTGAGTCACGTCGACTCTATGCAGGATCCTGTGTTCGACCTGCGCGTGAACGCCGAGAGCCAGCTCGCGTTCCTCGAGCTCCTCCGCCGCGAGAGCCCGGACGCAACTGTCGTGTACACGTCCACGCGTCAGATTTTCGGGAAGCCGCGCTATCTCCCCGTCGACGAGCACCATCCGGTCGAGCCGGTCGACGTGAACGGCATCTCGAAGCACGCGGCCGAGCAGCTCCACATCCTCTACCACGAGGTCTACGGCCTCCGCGCCACCGCGCTGCGGCTCACGAACGTGTTCGGCCCGCGGCAGCGCCTGCGCGACGACTTCCAGGGCTTCCTGCCCATCTTCATCCGTCGCGCGCTCGACGACGAGGCGATCACCGTCTTCGGCGATGGGGCACAGGAACGGGACTGCGTCTACGTCGACGACGTGGTCGACTGTCTCGTGCGGGCGGCGACCACGCCCGACGCCGAGGGCGAGGTGTTCACCGTGGGGAACGACGAGCACCTCAGTCTGCGCGCCATCGCCGAGACCATCGTCGATGCGGCCGGGTCGGGGTGGGTCGAGTTCACGCCGTGGCCGGCCGACCGGGACGCGATCGACATCGGCTCGTACTTCGGCGATTCGTCGAAGGCCAAGCGCGTGCTGGGTTGGGAGCCCCGCGTCCGGTTCGCGGAAGGGATCGCGCGCACCGTCGACTTCTACCGGACGCGGCGGGCCTGGTACCGGTGACGGTCGTGGCCGACCCGGTGCCCTTCCTCGATCTCCGGCGCCGCGCCGCACGTCTGCAGTCGGAGCTGGCGCCGGCGGTGACGCGGGTGGTCGAGTCGGGCGAGTACCTCCTGGGCCCCGAGCTCGAGGCCTTCGAGGCCGAGTTCGCTGCCTACACCGGCCGGCGCCACGCGGTCGGCGTGGCCTCGGGTACCGACGCGATCCGCCTGGCTCTCCGGGCGCTCGGCATCGGCCCCGGCGACGAGGTGGTCGTGCCCGCGTTCACCGCCGTCCCCACCGCGGCCGCGGTGTGCGCGACCGGCGCCACGCCGGTGTTCGTCGACGTCGACCCGGCGACCGCCACCCTGGACGCCGCCGCGGCCGCGGCCGCGGTGACCGGCCGCACCCGCGCTGTGGTCCCGGTCCACCTCTACGGAAGGCCCGCGAGGCTGCCGGAGCTGGGCGTGCCGGTGCTCGAGGACGCGGCGCAGGCGCACGGCGCGCGCCACGGGCGCTCGTCGTCGTTCGCGGCCGCCTACAGCTTCTATCCCACGAAGAACCTCGGCGGGATCGGCGACGGTGGCGCGGTGGTGACCGACGACGACGAGATCGCGGCCGCGGTGCGGCGTCTGCGTGTGCACGGCCGCACCGCCGAGCCGTACCTGCACGGCGAGATCGCGACCAACTCGCGGATGTCGGAGGTCGAGGCCGCCGCGCTCCGGGTGGGGCTGCGCCATCTCGACGAGCAGAACACAGCGCGCCGCTCGATCGCGGCCCGCTACCGGTCGGCAGCGCCCACGATCCGCTGGCAGGAGCCGGATCCGGCCCACGTGTACCACCTCTGCGTGGCTCGGGTCCCCGATCGCGACGCGTTCCGGGCCAAGGTCCCGTTCGGAACCGGGGTCCACTACCCTCGGGCGCTCACGCAGCAGCCCGCCTACGCCGCGTTCGTGCGCGATCCGTGCCCGGAGTCGGAGGCGTGGGCGGCGGAATGTGTGTCGCTCCCGTGCTATCCCGAGATGACCGACGACGAGATCGAGGTGGTGTGTCGAGCACTCCAGTGAACCCGGCCGTCGAAGCGATCTCGGTGTTCTTCCCCTGCTTCAACGACGAGCCGACGATCGGTTCGATGGTGATGCTGGCGCTCGGCACCCTCGACCGTCTCGGAGTCGACGGGGAGGTGATCGTCGTCAACGACGGCTCCACCGACGGCTCGGGCGAGGTGCTGGCAGGGATCACGGCCCGCGAGCCGCACGTGCGGGTGGTGGACCATGAGCACAACTCGGGGTACGGCGCGGTGCTGCGCACCGGGTTCGCCGCCGCGTCGCGGCAGTGGGTCTTCTACACCGACGGCGACGCCCAGTACGACCCGACCGAGCTCGAGCTGCTCGTGCGCCAGGCGGGCGACGACGTCGACGTCGTGCAGGGCTACAAGCTCCATCGCGCCGACGGCTGGGTGCGGACCGTGATCGGCCGCGCGTACCACCGGCTGGTGTCAGCGGCGTTCGGCCTCCGGATCCGCGACACCGACTGTGACTTCCGGTTGATCCGCCGGGCGATGCTCGAGAAGATCGAGCTCCAGCACGACACGGGCGTGATCTGCGTCGAGCTCGTGCGGAAGCTCCAGGATGCCGGCGCGGTGTTCACCGAGGTCGGGGTGCACCACTACCGCCGGGTGTACGGCCACTCGGAGTTCTTCCGCTTCCCGGCGGTGGCCCGGACGCTGCGCGACGTCGCCGGCCTCTGGGTGTCGCTCGTGCTGCTGCACCCCCGCCGGTCACACGGGGCCCGCTGACCGCTCTTCGTCAGTCGCGCGTGGCGAGCAGGAGCACCGAGGTGCCGACGGGAAGATCGCGGCGCGCCAGCGCGCGCCGTTCGATGCGGGCGAGCGGTGCGAACACCCGGTCGAGGGAGCGGCGCTCGACGTCGGAAGGCGGCTCGGCCGGTTCGGTCGCGCGCGCGGCGCGGACCCGGTCGAGGCGGGCCAGTGCGTAGGCGGCCGGCGCGAGGAACGAGTAGGCGTAAGTCGCCCGACGCGTGGTGAGGCCGGCCGCGCAGGCGAGCGCCTCGAGATCGCGCGTCCGGTAGCGCCGCCGCCCATGCACGGTCGCGTCGTGCGCGCGGCGGAGCGAGTCGAACGCGGGCTCGACGAGCGCGATCGCGCCGCCCGGCTTCGTCACGCGCGCGAGCTCCCGGACCGCGCCGGCGTCGTCGGGCACCGTGTAGAGAACGGTGACCGCCACGACCACGTCGAAGCTGGCGTCACGGAACGGGAGCACCTCGACGTCGCCCTGCACCGGGATGGTCCCGGCATGGTGCCGGCGTACGTGCTCCAGCGCCTCGGGGGAGACGTCGACCCCGACGACGCTGCCGTGGTGTCGGAGCCACGCGCCGTTTCCTCCGGGACCGCAGCCGGCGTCGAGGACCATCTGCTCGTGGCCGAGCCACGGCTGCAGCAGATCGCCGACGAGCGCGCGGGTGTTGCGGTACCACCAGTGGTCGGCTTCGACCGCGGCGATGCGTGCGTACTCGGCGTGCTCCAGGCCGGCGACGCTACCGCAGTGCCGGTCAGCGCGGCGCGAGGCGCAGCGTGTCGATGACGAGGTCGGACGACGACCACGCCTGCACGCCGACCCGCACTCCCTCGGGTGCGTCGCGACCGCGCTCGCGCGAGGCGTCTCCGAGGTCCTCCACCCGCATGACCTGCGTGCCGTTCACCGACGCGACCAGCCGATCCCCGTCGATCACGAGCCGGACGGTGAGTCGCCCGTACATCGTCGACGGATCCGGCGCCGCGACCTTGGCGATCGGGTTCCACAGCTCGCGGTCGCCCTGCCACTGGCGCACGAGGTAGCCGCCGCCCTCGTAGAGGGGGTCGAGGTCGAAGGAGTAGCCCGACATCCGTCCGTCTTCGTCGACCGCCGACCGGAACAGCACGCCGAACCCGGGGCCGGAGCGGAGCTCGAGGTCGACCTCCAGCGCGTAGCGCACCGGGGCGGTCAGATCGGCGAGCGCCCAGCGCTCGTCGGCGCGTCGCATGACGAGCGCGCCCTGCCCCCGTACCTCGACCAGGGGGAGTGCGTTGCCGAGCTCCCAGTCGTCGCCGGCCAGGACCCACTGCTCCTCCGCGGCGGGCGGCTCGGGCTCGGCGCACGCCGCCACGAACGCGGCTGTCGGCGCGGGCTCCGGTGCGGGCTCGAGCACGTCGATCGCGGCATGCCACTCGATCGGCGCCACGTCGTCACCCTGCGGGGTCGGCTCGTGGACGTACCACGGGGGCTCGGTCTCGTCGTACGACGCGACCGGGACGGGCTCGGGGTCGGCAGTGACGGCCTGGTCGTCGGTCCCCCAGTCGACGAGGAAGCCCGTGCTCGTCGCCTCGGGATCGAGCTGGCGCGCCCAGGGCGTGGTCGTCGTCGGGGGCAGCGAAGGGTCGGCCCAGGTCTCGCCCGGTTCGGCCCAGGTCGTCGGTTCCCACGGGGCGGCGGTGGGCCACAGGTCCTCGGCGGCGGGGAACACCGGCGCCGGGTGCAGCGACTCGCCGCGCAGCGCGACGTCGATCGGCGGCGCGTCGGCGGCGGACCACCAGGCCGCGTCCTCGGGCGCCGAGGCGACGGCCACCGACTCCACGAGCTCGGGCCGGTCGAGCTGCTCGACGGGCGTGTCGTCGAGCTCTTCGAACGTGCCCGGGGGCGGCGGCGCCAGCGGGAGGGGCACCGGGGGGACGAACACGGGCGCGACCGGCGGCTCCGCGGCGGTGAGGAAGCTCGGGACCTCGTCCGGATCGGAGTTCAGGGGGACCGGCTCGGCGAGCTGGGCCAGCTCTTCGAACACGTCGACGGGGCCCTCCGGCACGTCCGGGTCGCTCTCGGGCGCGGGCGTCCAGGGCGGGGGCGAGGCGACGAGCGCCTCGTCGCTCGGCAGCTCGGGCGCGGACGCCGCCGGCAGGGCGCGTGCCCGGCGCACGCCGAGGAAGCGGCGCGGCCTGGTGGTGCGTTCCGCCTCCTCGCGCTCCTCGCGCGGCGCCCCGGTCGCGGCCTGGTCACCCTCGAGCGCGCGGCGGAGCTGGGCGATGCTGTCCTCGATGGTCGCGGGGCCCGCATCGAGCTCGTGGAACGACTCGTCGGGCACGAGCTCCGACACGTCGACGCCGCAGGAGCCCGCCAGCACCCAGAGGTCGCTCTCGGGGATCGGCACCTTGCCGCGCTCGTAGTTCGCGAGCTCGCGACGGCTCAACCCCGCGCCGCGCGCCACCTCCGACAAGGAGAGGCCCTTCCGGCGCCGGACGGCGCGGAGGTGGTTGCCCTGCGCCTTGGCGCTCACCGTTTGGGAGCTCGCCGCCATGACCGCTGATATCGGCCGGTCGCGCGCCCGCCTGTAGGGCAAGGTGGCGGAGATCGGGGCGAGCAGGGCTAGCGTCGGCCGCCATGGCGATCTACGCGCTGGGCGACCAGGTTCCCCGCATCGATCCCGAGGCGTTCGTGCACCCCGACGCGACCGTCATCGGCAACGTCACCATCGGGCCGGAGTCCACCGTGTGGCCTCAGGCCGTCCTGCGCGGTGACTACGGCGGCATCGTGATCGGCGCGCGCACCTCCATCCAGGACGGCACTGTCATCCACTGCACCGAGATCCCCACGATCGTCGGAGACGACTGCGTCATCGGGCACCTCGTGCACCTCGAGAGCTGCACGGTCGAGGACGCGTCGCTCGTCGGCACGGGGTCGATCGTGCTCCACGAGGCGGTGATCGAGTCCGGCGCCTGGGTCGGCGCCGGCGCGGTGGTGCCGAACCGGATGACCGTCCCGAGCGGCGCGATGGCGCTCGGGGTGCCGGCCAAGCTGCGCGAGGGCGTCGTCGACGCGGCCGAGATCGCGCGGAGTGCCGCCGTCTACGTCGGGAACGCGAAGCGCTACCGCGCCGACCTGCGACGCCTCGACTGAGCGCTCAGCCCTTCACGTACGCGAACTTCTCCGCCACCTGTCCGTCACGCACGCGCAGCACGTCGACGCCGCGGATGCTCCCTGCACCGCCGTCGGCCCCGGTCCACGTGTAGCGCCACTGCACGACGCAGCGGTCGCCGCTGACGATGACGTCCTCGGCGTCGAAGCGGGCGGTCGGCGAGGACGCGAAGAACTCCTCCCACGCGGCCCGGACGGCCGCGGCGCCCTCGAAGCGGCCGCCGTCGGGCGGCGCGGTGTTCTCGAACACGCAGTCGTCGGTCATCGCCGCCATGACCGCGTCGACGTCGTGGCGGTTGAACGCCTCGTTGAAGCGGTCGACGGCTGCTCGGGTCTCGCGCTCGCTCGGGCTCACTCGAGTTCTCCCTCATGGCTGTCGTGGTACAGGTCGGGTTCGACGAAGATCAGTCTCGTCTCCGGCACCGAGGCTCGCACACGCGCCTCGACGGTGTCGATCGCGCGGGTGAGATCGCGCACGTTGTCGGTCGTGAACTCCAGCTTGGTCGCGAGGAGGATGTCGTCGGGCCCGATGTGGACGGTGCGGAGGTGGATCACGCGCGCCACCTCGGGCCCGTCGAGCAGGGCCTGGCGGATGGCCGCCTCCCGCAGGGGCGATGCGGCCTCCCCGATCAACAGGCTCTTCATCTCGATCGCGAGGATCACCGCGATCACGCCGAGCAGCGCTCCGATGCTGAGGCTGCCGAGCGCATCCCAGCGGTTGTTGCCGGTGACCTCGTTGAGCGTGATGCCGAGGAAGGCGAGCACGAGCCCGGCGAGCGCGCCGGTGTCCTCGAGCAGCACGACGGGGAGCTCCGGGTTCTTCGTCGTACGGATGAATCCCCACCATGAACGCCCGCGGCGCAGCGCTCCCGCCTCGTGGCGGGCGGTCCGCAGGGAGAACGCCTCGAGCACGAACGCGATCCCGAGCACGCCGTACGCCCAGCCGACGGAGTCGATGGGCGCGGGATGGACCAGCTTGTCGATGCCTTCGACGATCGCGAGGACGGAGCCGAGCGTGAACAGCACCAGTGCCACGATGAACGCCCAGAAGTAGCGCTCGCGCCCGAACCCGAACGGGTGCTCCGGCGTCGGCGCCTTGCGACTGCGTCGCCCGCCCAGGAAGAGCAGCGCCTGGTTGCCGGTGTCGGCGAAGGAGTGGATTGCCTCCGCGAGCATCGCCGACGACGCGGTGATCGCGAACGCGAGGAGCTTGGCCATCGCGATGCCCACGTTGGCGGCGAAGGCGGCGGCGATCGTGCGCCGCGTGCCGTCAGCCATCGGCGACGTCCCAGACGTCGGCCGCCGCGACGCGCACCACGCGCCCCTCGGCGTCGACGAGTCGCAGCACCGAGCTGCCGCGCCCGTAGCCCTCGAAGCGGCCGGTGACGACGGCGGAGCCGCCGGCGCCGTCGTGGCACGACACGACGAGGACGTGGCCGCGACCGAGTCGCAGGCGCTCGTCCCACCCGTAGCGCAGCCGCCCGTCGGGGCCTCGGCGCGGTGGGCGCGCCACGTGCACGCCGTGCTCGCGGTACGACGCGCCCAGCACCGCGGCACGGTCGGCGCCGCAGAACTCGCCCACCGCGTCGAGCAGTACGCGGGCGAACGTGCGCCCGTGGTGCGGGAGGCCCGAATCGATGCCGATCGCCCAGTGCACGAGCTCGTGCAGCACCACGCCCTTGGTGCGGTACCGGCGCGGGAGCGTGATCGTCGGGCCGTCGTTCTCCTCGCGGTAGAACGCCTGGCGCGCGCCGTTGCCCGGACGCAGGCGGGGGAGCGTCGCGAGGCCCCGCATCGGAAAGCGCTCCTCCCACCACAGCGTGCCCACTACGCGCTCCGCGAAGCGCGCGCACGCGTCGAGGCCGGGAAGCGGGCTCGACGGGAGCGGGGCCTCGGCCAGGTAGACGCGCCCGCGTTGCGCGTCGCGGGGCCGGCGGGGCTGCTCGCGCGAGGCGGACGGCGGATCGCCGCGGAGGCGTGGCATCCGCCCCACGGTAGGCTCGGGGTGATGCCCGCTGAGTGTTGGTGTCATGAGTGTTGGTGTCGACTCGGGCACCGCGCACGAGACTCCCGCCGATGAGCGAGCCGGTCGTCGAGGTCACGGGGCTCTCGAAGACGTTCGGCTCGAGCGTCCGCGCGGTCGACGACCTGACGTTCAGCGTCGAGCGTGGCCAGGTGTGCGGGCTCCTCGGCCCCAACGGGGCGGGGAAGACGACCTGCCTCCGCATCCTGCTCGGCCTCGTGCAGCCGACGGCCGGGCAGGCGCGGCTGTTCGGCGAGCCGGCGCGGCCGGGAAGCGATGCCCTGTACCGCGTCGGCGCCATCATCGAAGAGGCCGCGTTCGTGCCGCACCTCTCGGGAATGAAGAACCTCGAGATCTGGTGGCGCGAGGGCGGTGGCCGCCTCGCCGACGCCGACTTCGAGCACGCGCTCGCGATGGCGGAGCTCGGGAACGCGATCAACCGCAAGGTCAAGACCTACTCGCAGGGCATGAAGCAGCGGCTGGGCCTGGCACGGGTGCTGCTGGCCCGTCCCGAGCTGCTCCTGCTCGACGAGCCCACGAACGGTCTCGACCCCGGCGAGATCCGCGAGTTCCGGAACCTCGTCCACCGGCTCACGAGCGGCGGCTCGACCGTGCTCGTGTCGAGCCATCTCCTCGCCGAGGTCGAGCAGATCTGCACCCACGCCGTAGTCATGGACAAGGGACGCCTGGTCGCGGCGGGCTCGGTCGCGGCGCTGATCGGCACCGCGGGCTCCGTCTACCTCGAGGTCGACGACGTGGCTCGTGCGGCGGAGGTGCTCCGCGAGCACCCGGGTGTCCGTGCGGTCACGGCCGAGCCGCCCGGCCTCTCGGTCGACATGATCGACGGCACCGAGCGCAGCTCGCTCGTCGCGGCGCTCGTCAACCGGGGCATCGGCGTGGAGACCGTCATGCTGCGCCGGCGGCTCGAGGACGCGTTCCTCGGCCTCGTCGAGGCGAGCAACTGATGGTCCCGGCACTGCGCGTCGAGCTGTTCAAGGCGGTCGCGCGCATGCGGACCTACGTCGCGTTCGCGATCGTCGCCGCCATCCCGGTCATCGCCACCATCGCGCTCGACGCCAACCCACCCGATCGCCCCGGTGACGCCGGCGGCCTGTTCTTCCTCGCGCACGAGAGCGGCCTGATCATGCCCGCGGCCGCGTTGCGGCTCATGAGCGCGTTCCTCCTGATCATCGTGGTCGCGCTCTTCGGTGGCGAGACCGTCGCCGGCGAGGCGTCGTGGGGGAACCTGCGCTACGTGCTCGTACGCCCGGTGGGACGGAGCCGTCTGGTCCTCAGCAAGCTCGTGGTCGCGGTGCTCCTGGCGTGGGCGTCGGTGGTCGCAGTGGTGGTCGCCGGGCTCGTCGCCGGCGGCATCGCGTTCGGCTGGCACGCACTTCCCGCGGTCGGGCCCTTCTTCCCCGGTCAGTCGGTGGGCACCATCTTGGAGCACCTCGGCGTCGCGACCGCGTACGTCGCGTGGAACCTGACGGGCGTCGTCGCGTTCGCGTTCATGGTCTCGTGCATGACCGATGCACCCGCGGGAGCGATCTTCGCGGGCGTCGGCTTCTACATCACGTCGCAGATCCTCGACAACATCACCGCGCTCGGCTCCATCCGCTACGTCCTGCCGACCCACTACTTCGACTCCTGGATCGACCTCGTCCGGCTCGGCCACACGAGCGACGACATGTGGCGGGGTGTCGGCCTGCAGTTGGGCTACGTGCTGCTGTTCGGGCTCATCGCGCTGTGGTGGTTCCGGCGCAAGGACGTGCTCAGCTGAGCTCGGGGAGCTCCTGGTCGCCGGCGAGGCTCGCGGCGTAGAGGTCGCCGCGGTCGGCCACGCGTGCGATCACGTCGGTGGCTTCGAAGCGGAGCCGGTCGGGGTCGGCCGTTTCGAGCGCGTCGGAGACCTCGTCCCACGTCACCGGCGCCGACACCTGCGGGCGTGCGGTGGCGCGCAGTGAGTACGCGCACACCGTCGTCTTGTGGCGGTCGTTCTGGCTCCAGTCCACGAACACACGACCGGAGCGCTGCTCGCGCGCCATGGTGACGGTGACCCGCCGGGGATCGCGCGATTCGAGGATCCGCCCGAGCGCGAGCGCGAACGCCTTCGTGTGCTCGGCGTCCGCCTCCGGGCGGAGCCCCACCGACAGGTGCAGCCCCTTGTTGCCGGAGGTCTTCACCACGGCCTGCAACCCGAGCTGCCCGAGGAGGTCGCGGAGATCGAGCGCGACGCGCGCGCAGTCGAGCACGCCGGCGGGTGGACCCGGGTCGAGGTCGAACACCATCGCGGTCGGGCGGAGCGGGTCGTCGGCGGGGGCCTGCGGTGTGTGCAGCTCGAGCGCGGCGAGGTTCGCCACCCACACGAGCGAGGGGAGATCGTCGACCGAACAGGCGGGGGTGCTCGAGCCGGCGTCGAGCGGCACGGTGCGCACCCATGCCGGTCGGTGCCCCGGGCACCGCTTCTCGAAGAACCGCTCGCCGTCGACCCCGTCGGGGAGCCGGACCATCGTGAGCGGGCGGCCCCGCAGGTGGGGGAGGATCGCGGGAGCGACGCGGGCGTAGTAGTCGATGACCTCGCCTTTGGTGAAGCCGGTTTCCGGGTACAGGACCTTCGCGAGGTTCGAGAGCCGGAGGGTGTGCCCGCCCACCTCGACCCGCGTGGCGCCGCCGTTCCCGGGGGGCTCTGAGGAAGATTTCTTGGTGCGGGGGGCCACGACCTGCGAAGGTAGTGGGAAGCTCGCGGCGGGCGTCCGGCCGATCTGGAGGTAGGCGGTGCCGAACGCAATTTGGACCGGTTCGATCAGTTTCGGCCTGGTGACGGTGCCGGTGCGGCTGGTGTCGGCCACCCGGTCGCTCGACGTGCACTTCAACCAGCTCGATGCCGACAGCGGTGCTCGCATCCGCTACCGGCGCGTGTCGGAGGCCACGGGCGACGAGGTGCCGAACGACAAGATCGTCCGCGGGTACGAGGTCGAGTCCGGCCGGTACGTGGTGCTCGAGCCGGACGAGCTCGAGGCGCTCCAGCCCAAGAAGAGCCGGCAGATCGAGATCGAGGACTTCGTCGACCTCGCCGAGATCGACCCGATCTACTTCGAGCAGCCCTACTACCTCGTGCCCGACAAGGACGCGGCCAAGCCGTATCGGCTCCTCGCCGACGTCATGAGCCAGGAGGGCAAGGTCGCGGTCGGGCGGTTCGTGCTGCGGTCAAAGGAAGCCCTCGTCGCCATCCGGCCGGTGGACGGCGTCCTGCTCCTGGAGACGATGCGCTACGCCGACGAGGTCCTGGCCGCCGATCGCGACGCGCCGATCGCGGAACCGGCGACCGCTCCCAGCGAGCGCGAGCTCGACATGGCGCGCCAGCTCGTGCACGCGCTCAGCGGTGCGTTCGACCCCGAGAAGTACCACGACGAGTACCGGGAAGAGGTCCTCGCGCTCATCGAGCGCAAGGCCGCGGGCGAGGAGATCGTGGCGCCACCCGCGCCCGAGGAGCCCGCGAAGGTGCTCGACCTCATGGCTGCGCTCGAGGCGAGCCTGTCGCGAAGCGGGGCCAAGCAGGCCGAGGGCGGCCGCGCGAAGGGCGCCGCGGGCTCCAAGTCGGCACGCGCGCGTGCCGCGGCGAAGCCGGCCAAGCGCGCGGCGGCGAAGAAGCCGACGAAGTCGACGACGGCGAAGAAGGCTCCCGCGAAGCGCGCCCGCAAGTCGGCGTGAGCGGCGGCTCGGACGTCGTCACGCGACGCCGGGTGCGCATCACCGTCCGGCGACGGGCGACGACGGCGTCACGGGCTACGAGGCCCGGCACTACGAGGCCCGGCGCTCCGGCAGCCTGACTCGGGGGCGCCGGCCCCTCACCGTGAGCACCGGCGCGGGCGCAACCTCGTCGGCGTGGTCGGCGTCGAGCCAGCCGCACGTGCAGACCGGGGACGCGTCGTCCGTCGGCCGGAAGGCGGCGCACGGCTCGAACCGGCCGGCGACGGGGTCGAGAGTGTCGGTGTCGATCAGGTTCGTCATGGCGCGACTGTCGCACCGGGGTACGACGTCAACGCCGCCGCCTGCCGCCGCCCGCCCCCGGCCGGCCGCCCCCAGTCGCCAGGCCGCCGAGCCACGGGTGGAATCGCCCCGAAGGGAATTTCCGCTCCCGCGGGGAGCGATCGGCCTCAGGTCCGGGGCGGCTCCTCGCCCGGGTCGGGCACGTCGGTGGGAGACAGGTCGGGCGACACGTCGGCCTTCTCGAACGCCTCGATGGCTGAGCCGGTGGGTTCGGCCGCGGGCACCGCCGGACCGCCCGACCCGTTCGGTGACCCATTGGGGCCACCGCCGGTGAGGAACCTCATGAGCGTCGCCGCCAGCCCGTCGATCGGCCCCCCGGCGCTCCCTCCACCGGTCACGAGCACTTCGGGTACCACGGTGATGTGGCCCTCCGCCACTGCGTTGGCGACCGCCACGAGCGCGGTCGCGGCGCCGCCGAGCGCGTCCTTCTGTGCCTCGAACCCCACGGCCCGGGCGAGCCCGAGCGCCTCGGTGGCCTTGGCCTCCGCGAGGCCGACGGCCTGCACCTTCGCCGCCTCGCCCTCGCCCGTCAGCTGGACGTAGGCGGCCTCGCCCCGGCCCTCCGCCTGGCGCGCCTCCGCCTCGTTGTTCTTGATCTGCACCCCGACCTGCGAGCTCGCGAGCAGCGACTGCATATCGGCAGTGCCCTTCGCCTTCTCCATCTCGATGCGCGACGTCTGCGCGCGCTGTTGCTCCTCGAACGTCGCCTTCTCCTGGTTGGCGATCTCGCGCTGGGTGAGCACCTTGACCAGCTCGTCGGGGAACACGACGTCCTGGATGTAGACACCTTTGGTCTCCACCTCGTATTGACCGAGGTACGTGGTGATCGCGTCGAACGCGGATGCCTGCACCTGCTGGCGGGTCTCGATGAACTTCACCGCCTCGAGCGCCTGCAGCGTGTTGCGGAAGTGGTTGCCGACGGCCGACTGCAGCACCTCGCTGACCAGGTTGCGCATCGTGCCCACCATCGAGATCACCTTCGGCGCGCGGGTGTCGGGCACGTGGATCTGCACCTGCAGGTCGATCTGGAACACGAACCCCTCGCGGCTCTTGCCGACGATCGACGAGAGTTGGGCGTCGAGGTCGTGGGCCTCGGATGTGGCGTCGGCCCAGTTGAGCGTCAGGATGAACGTCGGCACGATCTCCGCCGCGTACACGCGCGGGTTGATGGGGTACTTCCCCGTGCGCAACGGCTCCTGCCAGATGCCGCGATGACCGGGCCGCACGATCGAGCCGAACTTGAACTCGACGCCCGACGTGTCGGCGGTCGGCAGCCCGACGAAGCCCTTGATGACCGCGACCTCACCCTGGTTCACCACCAGCATGGGCACCAGCTCGACCCGGATCAGGAACGGGTTCAGCAGGTACGCGCCGTAGAGCAGCGGGTCGTGCTGGAGGCCGATCTTCCCGCCGGCATCGAGGAACGCCTGATAGTCCTGGTAGTTGTTGTGGAGCGTGTTCTTGCTGCCGAGCAGCAGGTCGATCAGCGCCGCGTCGGTGATCGCCTCGGACCCCTCGGCCTCGCGTGCCTCCACTGCCGCGACGTCGTCGAAGCCTCCGAGGCGGCTCGCGATGTCACCCGACCGCAGCGGTTCCCCTTCCAGAGTCGTGACCACGCCGACGAGGTCGACGTCACCGTCGGGCGCGATCACGACCACCCGGAGCTGATCCGGCGTGAGCCCGAACGACTCGGGTGTGAGCTCGTTGCCGGATGCGAGCGCCACGAGGTCGGGCGACACCGGCTGCCCGTACACCGTCTGTGCGGTGAGCACGAGGAAGGCCACTGGATGGATGGGCACGAGCGTCCCCGGCGGCAGCACCGGCCGCTGCACGCCCTTCTCTCCACCGTTCTCGATGAACGACCGCAGCTCCGAGAAGTTCCCGAACTCGGGCTTGAAGCGGGCGCTCTTGGCGCCGATCGGGAGGGGTTCGCCCACCTGGGCGATCACCACGCCGATCTCGCCGGCCGGCACCTGCACCCAGGGGAACTTCTGGACGCCGAACATCGGCCAGAGCTTGAACCGGATGCCCGGCATGAGCAGCTCGGCCTGATATCCGGCCTCGCCCCGGAACGCGATGGGGTTGTCCTCGTCCAGCTTCCGGAACGCCAGCCGCTTCGACACCAGGCCGACCTGCGCGGCGCCGACCGCGTGGAACGACTTGAGCGCCAGCAGCACGACCAACACGACCACGACGATCCCGACGATCACGCCACCCATCGCTTCCCATCCTTGTCCGTCCCACCGGCGCGCCGCGCGCGTCAGAGCTTGCGGGTGTAGTCCACCACTTCCGCGATCTGCTTGGCCGAGAGCTGGCCTCCGAACGCGGGCATGCCGTCCCGCCCGTCGGTCACCACCGCGATCTCGCCGGCGACCGCGGGGAACGCCTGCACGACGCGGCCATCGGAGAGCTGGGGACCGACCGCGCCGGCACCGTCGGTGCCGTGGCACGTCGCGCAGTTGGCGGCGAAGAGGCGCGCGCCGGGTGTCTGCGCCGCCGTGCCGGTCGACGGCTCGTTGGCGAAGAGCATCACCACGAACACCGCGACACCCAGCAGCGCCAGCACCTCGACGACGTTGACGATGCGCCGGAACATCAGTAGAGCGGCAGGCCGGGAGCCCGCGAGGTGAAGAACCAGAAGGCGCTCGTGAACCAGATCGCCACCAGCGTGACGAACGCGACCCCTCCGACGACGGGGAGGACGCGGTCGGGGAGCCCGCGCACCCGGACCGCGAGCACCTTCACCGTGAACACGCCGTAGAAGAAGCAGCCGAGCAGCGAGTGGATCAGCACCCGCGTCGTCGTCGACTGGAACCCGAGCGCCCAGAGGCATTGATACGCGACGGGGAGGCTCAGCGCGAACGCCAGGGTGCCGACGAGGCGGTGCGCGTCGCCGAGCCACGACGGCGCGTGGCGCGGCCACGGAACCTTCCCGTAGAGGCGCGCGCCCAGGAACACCTGCACCACGGCGAGCGTCACGACGCCGGTGGCGAACCACACCTTCAGGTTGATGGTGGACGAGAAGAAGAGCGTGTAGGGCTGCTCGCCCGTGGGATCGTGGACCTTCCCGTAGGCGCCGAGCGCCAACGAAACCGCGGCGCCCACGAGCAGGACGACGACCAGACGGTTCGAGCGCGTGGAGGTCCGCGCGCCGCTCGCGGTGGTCGCGGTGTCCGCCATGCGCCAACCCCTCCTCGAGCATGCTACGGCGATCGGCGCGGGTTACGCTCGGCCGTGGCCGGGCTCGCAGACTCCACCCGCCGCGCCGCGAACGATGCCGTTCTCGCCGCGTGGGAACGCTTCGTGCGTCGCGCGACCGTGGGCCCGCAGAGTGCGCGGGCACGCGCGTTCCGCCGGTTCGGCCGCGGCTCCGCGCTGTGCGTCCCGATCGCGGCGCTGTTCGGCGAGGCGCACATCGAGATCGGTGAGGACACCATCATCGGCCCGTACGCCAGCCTGTCGGCCGGCGTGATGCCGGGTCACGTCCCCGACAACGACGTGGTCGTGCGCATCGGCGACCGCTGCCTCATCGGCAAGGGCAGCGGCATCGTCGGGCACTCGTCGATCGAGATCGGCGACGACGTGTTCACCGGTCACCACGTGTACGTCACCGACGCCAACCACGGGTACGAGGACGTCACCGTCGCGATCGGCCGCCAGTTCGCCGCGGCGCGTCCCGTACGCATCGGCGCCGGCTCGTGGCTGGGCCACGGCACCATCGTGCTCCCGGGCTCGACGATCGGGGAACACGTCGCGGTCGGCGCGGGGTCGGTCGTGAGCGGCGACCTGCCGCCGTTCTCGGTGGCGGTCGGCAATCCCGCCCGGGTGATCCGCCGCTACGTGGAGGGAGAGGGCTGGATCCGGGTCTGACTACTTCGGCTGCGCCGCCGGCGACGGGTAGGACGGCGGTTGGTCGGCGGGCGGCAGCTTCGTCAGCACCGTGATCGATGTGGCGTCGTCGTAGAGCCCGACCTGCCCGCGCTTGGGCCACGATCGGGGAAGGTAGCGGCGGCCGCCGTCGGCGTAGCGGTAGAGGCCCGGCCCGACCGCACCGACCTCGTCGGGCCCGGTGGCATGCGGATCCCACCAGATCACGGTGGCGTCGTCGCCGGCGGTGACGTCGACACCGGGCCAGATGCCGTGACTGCCCCACGAGAAGTGCATGCGGGTGGGCGTCGTCGACGCCGGCGGCGGGAAGCTCTTGAACAACGCGGCGCGGAACGTCTGCGCGGTGAGGTGTGGCCCTGCGAGGTGCACACCGGTGAAGAACAGGAGCGGCGCCTGGTCGAGCTCGCGGAACGTCTTCGCGATCGGCGGGTGCCCGGTCTGCCAGGTGATCAGGTTGCCGAGCTCGTCGAGCTCGTCGCTCGTACGCGCGGGGAGGAGCGACACACCGAACGCGTGTGCCCACTGCTGCTGGTCGTACTGGCGGCCGAACACGGCGGTGTCGGTGAACGCGTAGCCCAGCACGACCCACTCCGGGAAGTACCCCTGCTCGGTGGCGGCCCGGGTGAGGAACATCGGGAAGATCGGGTCGCCGGCGAGGATCACGCTCGTGACCCCCGAGCTCTTCAGCTTGGCGACGAGCGTGCGCGCCTGCGACGCCGCGGTGTCGAGGTCGAGCGTGTACCCGATCGTGACCGCGGGCTTCACGCCGTCGCCGCGCAGGAGCTGCTCCAACCGGGTGACGCTGCGGGCGAACGTACCGTCGGTGTCGTCGTAGTGGACCACCCCGAACACCCGCCGCTCGCCCTGGAGCGCGGCGTCGCCCGCGTGCGTCGCCTTGCCGCCGGCGAGCTGGCCGCCCACGAACGCGGCCCAGTGCTCGGAGGCCTGCTCGGGTGACGCCAGCGTGGGCCAGATGTAGGGCGAGTACTTGTCCAGGAACGCCTGCGGCTCCGCGAGCACACAGTCGCCGAGGCACAGCACGCCGCGGGCCGCGAGCTCCTTAGCGTACGCGGGTGTCTGGCCCGGGCCACCGAACGACGCGAACGCGTGCAGCTCGGTCGCGGCCTTGATCGCGTCGGCCTTCGCGGCGACCGCGTCGTCGGGCGAGCCGCTCGCCTTCAGGGTGACGACCTTCACCGTGCGCCCGTAGAGCTGGTAGTGGGCGGAGAAGAAGTCGATGTACTGCTGGACGGTGTCGCGCTCCTGCGCCAGGCTCTCGTCACTGCCGCTGCGGTCGAAGAACGTCTGTTGCAGCGCGTCGGGCTGCGCCTGGTACAGGACGACGGTGATGGTGTCCTTGGTGACGCCGGGCGCGGTGCTCCCACCGTTGTCGCCGCCCTTCCAGGGCACCACGCACGGCGCCGCGTATCCCGTCGGGATCGCGACGCGCCCGGTGCTGGTGTCGCACTGCGCGCCCCAGTCGATCTTCTTGCCCTTCGCCTGCGCGTAGGTGAGCGGGAGGCTCGGCGTCGCCGCGGCACCGGCGGACGGCGCCGACGCCGCCGCGAGCGTCGCGACCGCAGCTGCGCACCCGAGGACGAGCGCGACGAGGGTACGCAGTCCACCCCGTCGGCCGGTCACGCCGACATCGTCGCGCGCGACGGCGGTCGCGCGGACGCGGCGAGGAGCCGTCGTACAGTCTGCGCCGATGGGAATTCGAGTCCGGAGCGGCGTCTCCGTCATGGCCGCACTCGGTCTGGTCGCGACGATCGTCGCCGTCGGTCCCGTCGCTTCGGCGTCGTCCTCCGGCGACCAGGCGGTCGCGAACGCCGGGCTGCTCACGGCGAGCGACCTGCCGGCCGGATGGACGTCGCACCCACAGGACCGATCCGGTGACCGGGCAACCGAGGCGCTCGCGAAGAAGATCCCGTCGTGCAAGGCGTATCTCGCGTTGCAGAACGCCTCCCGAGGTGGCGGTCGGGTGGCCGCTCGATCTCCCGAATTCGAGTCGAACGGGTCGACGTTCGACAACTCGGTCTTCATGTTCCCATCGACTTCGGTCGCGTCCGCACGTGTGCGCGAGTTCGAGCGCTCGCACTTCGGCTCGTGCGCGAACCGCCTCTTCGAGCAGCTGCTCATGAAGGAGCCCGTGCCGGGCAGCAATCGTGCTACGAAGGTCCGAACGGTCGACGCGCACGTGCAGCCGTACGCGATCGAGAACTACGCCGACGACACCGTGTCCTACGAGGGCCCGTTGCGGGTGACCCTCGCCGACGGCGAGACGATGACGTTCGGTCTCGGTCTCACCGCGGTCCGTTCCGCGCGGGCGATCGCGCTGTACTCCTACTTCATCGCCGATCAGTCCGCGCAGGTCTCGCTCGCACCGGCGGTGGAGTCGTCGGTGCACCGGCTGGTCGACGCCATCGGTACCCACACCTGACCCTCGAGCCGCGCGACCGGGTCCGTGAGCGAAGGCAACACCGCGAGCTCCCTCGCGTGGCGCGCCATCGTGCGCGCCGCGAACAGCGCGTCGAAGGCGTCCTCGCCGGCGATCGCGGCCCGGCGCATCGAGCCCGTGATCTCCGGCGCGTGTCGGTCGAGGTGGGCGCGGCGCGCCTCGGGTCGCGACTTCACGACCGCGCCGGTGCACAGCCGCGGGTAGACCTCCACGACCACGGGCAACGGCGGGTCGTCGTGGAAGGGCCAGATGCGGAATCCCGCGCCGCGCAGGCGCGCCAGCACCGGGAACCCGCGCAGCGATCCGGTGCCGACGCTCCCGGCTCCGCCGATCTGGAAGCTCGACTTGGGCCGGATCCCTCCCACCGGTGCCAGCAGCTCCTCGGTGACGCGGAACGTCGCCGGCATGTCCGGGCGCGGCCGCCCGCGCCGGCCCCAGAACGGCGGCGGGCACTCGGCCAACCACGCCTCGCCGTCCCGGTCCGCGAGCGCCCACAGCGCGTCGGCCGATGCGACGTCCCGCGACACGAGGAACCACGCGGGCAGCGAGAACGAGAAGTCGAGACCGACCGCGAGCCGCGGATCCGCTCGTGCCAGCTGCTCGAGGTAGCCCGCGACCTCCTCGCGGTCACGCCCGCACTCGAGGCGGACGATGGCGCCCCCGACCGCCTCGGCGAGCCAGATCGCGCGCCGCTCGCCGCCGCGGCGGCCCGACCAGTCGACGGCGACGACGCGTGGCCGGGCTTCGGCCGTGCTCAAGCGGTGACCCAGACGAGCACCTCGGCGCCCTCGTCCGTAGCCGCGAGCGGCTGGGCGCCCGCGCTGGTGAGGCGGGCGGCGTCGCCGGCGGACAGCGCGCGCCCGCCGTCGAGCACCGCACTGCCCGAGGCGACGAACACGTGCGCATGCGGTGCCGCCGGCACCTCGGCGCGCTCGCCGGGCTGCAGGCGGCCCACGAGCAGCACCGCGTCGCGCTGGTGGATGGCGATCGCACCCTCGTGACCCTGGCCCGACACGACCGGGACGAGGCCGCCGCCGGACAGCGCGTCGTTCACGTCGCGCTGTTCGTAACCGGGCGTGATCCCGGGCGTGTCGGGGAGGACCCACATCTGCACCAGGTGGACGTCCTCGTGGACGCGCGCGTTCACCTCGGAGTGCGTGATGCCCGAGCCCGCGCTCATGCGCTGGGCGAGGCCGGGGTAGATAGTCCCCACCGTGCCGGTGCTGTCGCGGTGCTCGAGCTCGCCTTCGAGGACCCAGGTGACGATCTCCATGTCACGGTGCGGGTGGGTCCCGAACCCGCCCCCGCCGTGCACGACGTCATCGTTGTTCACCACGAGCAGCCCGTGGCCGGTGTTCGCGGGGTCGTAGTACGAGCCGAAGCTGAAGCTGTGCCACGAGTCGAGCCAGTCGAGCTCGGTGTGGAACCGCTCCCGGGCGGGGCGCACGTCGATGTCCACGGGCTCAGTATGCCCTTGCGTCCGGCGCGTCCGTCGGGCTCCGCCGCCCCTAATCTCGCCCGATGCCGCACGTGGTCACGCTCTGCACCGGGAACGCCGCGCGGTCGGTGATGGCCGGCGTGATCCTCGCGGCCCGCGCCCCCGACCTCGAGGTGAGCACGCGCGGCACCGCCGTGGTCGAGGGACTGCCGATGAGCTGGCGCACCCGCGCCGCCATCGAAGGCCTCGGCCTGCGCGACGGAGGGCACCGCAGCCGCCAACTCACCGACGCCGACCTCGCGGGCGCCGACCTCGTGCTCGCGATGGCGGTCGAGCACGTCCGTTACGTGCGGCGGGTGGCGCCCGCGGCGGCCGCCCGCACCGGCACCCTGAAGCGGCTCGCGCGCGACCTTCCCCTCGCATCCGGCGGCCTCGCGACCCGGATCGCGTCCCTCGGTCTCGAGCAGGTCGCGCTCGAACCGTGGGAGGATGTCGCGGACCCGGTGAGCGGTGAAGTCGAGGAGTTCCACCGGTGCGCGGAGGAGATCAACGCGCTGCTCGGCCCTCTCATCCCCCTGCTCGCGCTGGACGCGACCGGCGCGGACGCGTGACCGCTCGGATCTCCCGAGCCCCCGCACGCGGTGTGACGCTCGCGGTCTGTGTCGTGGCGATCGCGGTCGCCGCGTTCGTCGCCCTCGACCGCGGCGGCGAGCGGCACGACTCGGGCGCGGCCCGCATCGTGACCGCACCGACGACCGCCGTCGCACCCGCGTCGACCGCGCCGACCGCGCTGCCGACGACCACGCCCCCGAGCGCGTTGGACGTCGACCGTCGGTACGCGGTCGGTGTGCACGACGTCACCTACGTCGACGCGTCGCGCCCGACCTCCCCGAACGGGGGTTTCGCAGGCGCGCCCACGCGCACCCTCCCCACGACGATCTGGTACCCCGCCGGGGGCGACCCGGCCGCGGCGCCCGCGCGCGACGCGCCCCCGCCGTCCGTCACCGACCGCTTCCCGCTGGTGCTGTTCGCGCACGGCTACAACGTGACGCCCGCGTTCTACGCTCCGTTGCTCGAGCGGTGGGCCGCCGCCGGCTACGTCGTGGCGGCACCGACGTTCCCGATCCTCAGCGGGGCACCCGGTGGCGTCAGCCACGTCGACTACGACCGGACGCCCGGCGACGCGTCGTTCGTGATCACGAGCATCCTTGGTGCCGCGGGCAGCGACCCGGTGGCGGCGCTCGTCGACCCCGCGCGCATCGCGGCCGCCGGCCACTCCGACGGCGAGGTGGTGGCGCTCGCCCTCGGCATGCTCCCGTGCTGTCGCGACCTGCGGGTGAAGGCGGTGATCCCGATGGCCGGCGACCTCGGAAACGCCGGCAGCCCCCTCGTCCGTGACAGCGGGGTCCCGGTCCTGCACATCATGGAGACGAACGACGAGTACGACCCGTACCCCGACTCGGTCGCGTGGGACCGCGCGAACCTCACCGCGCCGCGTTGGATCATGACCCTCGAGGGCGCGAGCCACGTGCCGCCGTACACGCAGCCCGGCAACCCGTACTTCGAGCTCGTCGCCGCGACGACCGTCGACTTCCTCGACGGCACGCTGAAGGATCGTCCCGACCGCCTCGACCGGGTGACGGCCGACGTCGCCGCGCAGCCGTCGCTCGCGGCGATCGAGCGTTGAGATGCGGGTCGGGGGTCAGGCGTCGCCGTAGGTGGCGTGGAGGTCCTCGCGCACCTGGCGGCGGAGCACCTTGCCGGTCGCGGTCTGGGGCAGCTCGTCGGTGATCTCGATGATCTCCGGCACCCGGAACGAACCGACGCGCGCGCGCACCCACTCGCGCACGTGGTCGAGGTCGACGGTGTCGACGCCGGTGCGCAGCGTGATCATGGCCGCGATCCGCTCGCCGTATTCCTTGTCGGGGAGCCCGACCACGGCCGCGGTCGAGATCGCGTCGTGCTGCAGGAGCGCGTCCTCGACCTCCGCGGGACCGATGTTCTCGCCGCCACGGATGATCGTGTCGTCGGCGCGGCCCTCGCAGAACAGGTAGCCCTCGACGTCGACCCAGCCGCGGTCGCCGGTGTGCAGCCACCCGTCGGCGTCGACCTTCGACTCAGTGCCGCGGTACCGGCCGCTCACCTGCTCGCCCCGGATCAGGATCTCGCCCGGCACGTCGGCCGCGGTCTCCTTGCCGGTCTCGTCGACGATCCGGATCTCGACGCCCGGCACGGGGCGACCGACCGACGCGAGCCGGTTCTTGTAGAGCGGGTCGTCGCTGTAGAGCGCGAGGCGGTGGTCGTCGGGCCCGAGCAGGGCCACCGTGCTGCTCGTCTCGGTGAGCCCGTACGCGTTCACGAAGTCGATGTCGGGCATGAGGTTGAGCGCGCGCTCCAGCACCGACGGATGGATCAGCGATCCGCCGTAGGCGAGGTGGTGCAGGCTGGGCACGCGTGCGTCGGGATCGGCCTCCATCACCTCGACGATGCGGGCGAGCATGGTGGGGATCAGCGTCGCGTGCGTGACGCGCTCACGGGCGACGGTGGCGATCCACTCGGCGGCGTCGAAGCGTCCCGAGAACGGCACGATGCGCCGCCCGACGTAGGTGGAGCTCAGGACCGCGGCGACACCGGCGACGTGGAAGGGCGGCACCGACACGATGGCGGCCTCGTCCTCGCCGGCGGCGCCGAACTCGAGCGTGTTGAACACGTAGGAGAGGAGCTGCTGGTGCAGGCTCACCGCCGCCTTGGGCGCCGAGGACGTACCGCTCGTGAAGAGGATCACCGCCGGCGC
This sequence comes from uncultured Bifidobacteriaceae bacterium, assembly GCA_964505725.1. Classification (GTDB taxonomy): domain Bacteria; phylum Actinomycetota; class Acidimicrobiia; order IMCC26256; family DASPTH01; genus CAVRJC01. The sequence continues at coordinate 46,552 of CAZDJK010000052.1, forward strand.
CTCGGGCGCGGGCGGGAACTCGAAGGCCGGCGCGTAGGGCGCCTCGATCCAGTGCGGCGCGGCGACGACGACCGGCTCGATCCGTGCGAGCAGCTCCCGGAGCTGCTCGTCGGGCACGCGGTAGTTGAGGGGCGCATAGCTCACGCCCGCCCACGCGGCGCCGAAGAGGGCGGCGGGCACGAAGGGCGACAGCGGTTCGATCACCGCGAGCGACGTGGCGTCGGTGGCGGCGACGCGGTCGGCCACCGTCCATGCCGCCTGTCTGAGCCGCGTGTAGGTCAGCCCGTCGTCGAGGCTGCCGATGGCCACACGGTCGCTGTAGGCGTCCGCGGCCATCTCGAGGATGAGCGCGATGTTCACGGGTGCCCCCCGGCCCCCGCGGCGTCAGTCGGAGGACGGCAGCGGCGCCGCGGCGGGCATCTCCATCACCACGCCGTGACAGGTGAGCTCACCGTCGCCGGCTTTGGTCACGAGCACAGTGGCCTCGCACACGGAACAGCGGTAGCGCTTGCCCATCTGGTTCGCCATCTCAGCTCTCCTTCGGGGCCAGGGGCTGTCCGCAGCACACGATCTGCTCATCGGTGCCCTTGACGACGAGCACCTCGGTCTGGCACTGCGAACAGCGCAAGCGGCTTCCCACGGCAATCGGCATGGAATTCAGGATACCGAACGCGCCTCTCGGGGATGCCAGTCGAGTCCGCCGGTCGAGTCCGCCGGTCGAGTCAGCCGGTCGAGTCAGCCGGTCGAGTCAGGTGGCGCGCCGGTCTCCTAGCCTCCCGCCCGTGGCACGGGGACCCGAGGAGATCGTCGTCGAGCACCACGGGCGTCGCGTCGTCGCCCTCGACTGGGGCGGGAGCGGGCCGACCCTCCTGCTCCTGCACCCGAACGGCTTCTGCGCCGGCGTGTGGGAGCCGCTGGCCCTGGCGGTGCGCGGCGACTACCGGCCGGTGGCGATCGACGCTCCCGGCCACGGGGCGAGCGACCCGCCGGCCGACCCCGCCGGCATCTCCTTCCCGAGTGTCGCGGCGGCCGCTGCGGCGGTGGTGGACGCGCTCGAGCTCGGCCCCGTCCTCGCGCTCGGGCACTCCATGGGCGGCGCGTGCACGGTGCTGCTCGAGGCGGCACGGCCGGGGACGGTCACCCGCGCGCTCCTGTGCGAGGCGATCGCGTTCCCGCGCCTCGCACGGCCGGGCGGGGAGCTTCCCCAGGGCAACGTGCTGGCCGAGGGCGCGCGGCGCCGGCGCGCGGTGTGGCCTGATCGCGACGCGGTCCGCGACTCGTTCGCGAGCCGTCCGCCCCTCGACGTGCTCGCGCCGGAGGTGCTCGACGCCTACATCCGCTGGGGCTTCCACGACCGCGACGACGGGCAGGTCGAGCTCGCCTGCGCACCCGAAGTCGAGGCCGCGTACTTCGACGCGTCGGCGACGCCCGACGGTGCGCTGCGGGCGTTCGGGGAGCTCGCGGCCCTGCGAGGCCGCGCCACCGTCCTGTGCGGCGCCCGCACCAACCTGCCGCGCGAGTTCTTCGCCGCGCAGGCGGACGCGCTCGGCTCTCCGCTCGTGGAGCTCGACGGGAGCCACTTCCTGCTCCAGGAGGACACCGCGCGCGCTGCCGACCTCGTGCGCCGGTACTTGTAGCGGACGCGTCGCGATCAGCGGGGCGCCGCGGTGAGCACCTCGCGGGCCCAGGCGAGGTCGGGCTTGTCGACGGTGGTGCGGTGGACCTCGTCGACGATGGCCACGCGGCGAGGCACCTTGTATCCGGCGAGCCGGTCGCGGACCCAGGCAGTCAGGTCGTCGGCGGTCACGGTGGCGGACGCCGCGACCGACACGACGGCGCCGACCGTCTGTCCCCACTCGTCGTCGGGCACGCCGCAGACGACGGCGTCGGTCACGAGCGGGTGCTCCTTCAGCACCGCCTCGACCTCCTCGGGCCAGACCTTCTCGCCGCCGGTGTTGATCGACCCGGAGCCGCGGCCGAGCAGCATGACCGTGCCGTCGGCCTCGAGGCGGACCCAGTCGCCGATCAGCGCGTAGCGCGTGCCGTCGATGACGCGGAACGTCGCCGCCGAGCGTTCGGGGTCCTTGTGGTAGCGCTCCGCGATCGCCCCCTCGGCCGCGATCACGCCCGTGTCGCCGGGTGTCGCGTCGCGCCCGTCGGCGACGAGGACGCGGCTGGTGGCCCGCAGCCGGAAGCGCCCGGTCTCGCTCTGGCCCGGCGCGGTTGCGAGCGAGAACGCAAACCCGGTGCCCTCGCTCGCGCCGAGTGAGTCGTAGAGCTCCATCGACCCGCGCGACAGCAGCGCGTCCTTCGTCGGGGCGCTGAGCATCGCGCCCGCGCTGTGGATCCGCCGGAGCGACGACAGGTCGTAGGGACGCCCGCTGGCCTCCGCGGCCTCGAGCGCGCGCAGGATCCTCCGGGCGACGACGTCGCCGATGATCGGGAAGGTGGTGACGTGCTCGCGCTCGATGAGGCTGCACACCTCGTCGCCGTCGAGGCGGCGGCCGACGAGCATCACGACGGTGGCGCCGAGCAGCAGCACCGAGTTGGCCTGGTGCAGCCCGGTGGCGTGGACGAGGGGGGTCGTGGCGAGCATGACCGGCGCGCGGCCTGCGGCACGGAGCTCGGGGACGAGCGCGGCGAGCCGCGTGAGGTCGCGGGGTTCGGGCACGCCGGCGATCGCCGACTGTGCCGCAAGCCCCGCCTCCACGAGGGGCTGTTGGCGCCACACAACGCCCTTCGGCATCCCGGTGGTCCCGCCGGTGTACCAGAGCATCAGGTCGTCGCCCGACCGTTCGATGCGCGGCGCGGGATCGTGCCCGGCGAGGAGGTCCTCGTAGGGCACCGCACCGTCGACCGACGTGCCGCCGATCGACGTGCCGCCGATCGAGGGCCGGTCGTCGACCTCGACGAGCAGCCGCAGCCGCGGCAGGCGCGGTGCCACCGCCGCGACGTGCTCGCCCAGCGACCGGTGGTACACGAGCACGTCGGCGTCGGCGTCGTCGAGGAGGTACGCGAGCTCGCTCGCGCGGTACCGGAAGTTCACGGGCGCCGGCTTCGCGCGGAGCTTCAGGGTGCCGAAGTGCGCCTCGAGGTACTCGGGTGCGTTGAACAGGTACAACGCGAGCTGGGCGTCGGCGCCGATGCCGTGCGCCGCGAGCGCGCCGGCGAAACGGGCGGCGCGCTGCTCGAAGTTGCGCCAACTCGTGCGGCGTCCTCCGTGCACGAGCGCGTCGGCATCCGGCGACGCGTCGGCCACCGTCTCCCAGATGGTCGCGTAGCCCTCGCGCACGGGGCGAGTATGCCCGTGGGCGAGGTCAGCCGCCCATCCCGAGCAGCCGCTCGCGTGACACGGCCCGCGACGCGCGCCACAGCGCGAAGAGCGCGCCCAGCCACGCGAGGGCGCCGATCGCGATTGCGATCGTCCGGCCCTTGAACAGCGTGTTGCTGGCCACGCCGTAGGCGATGAGGATCAGCGGCAGCGTCGCGAGCGCCGACGCCTGCTGGGCCGCGGCCGCGCTCGAGACGCGCGCGGAGATGGCGAGGATGATCGCGAGCGCGAGGGCGATGAACGGCGGCAGGACCCACAGCACCAGCACCCACCAGTTCGCGGTGGGGAAGAACCAGCCCCCGACCTTCGGGCCCACGATCAGGTTCACGACGAGGGAGTACAGGGCGAAGCCGACCGCCGCGGTGAAGTAGCCGGGCAGGAGGCTCGCGGCGAGCTTGCCCAGGTAGATCTGCCGCTCGCTGGCGGGGGAGTGGGCCAGGAACTCGCCGCTGCCCCGCTCGCGCTCGCCGATGATGGTGTGCGCCCCGACCGCCGACGACACCGTCAGCGGCACGATGATCGCGAGCGGGGCGAACAGGTACACCGCGAGCGCGTACGAGGCCTGGGCCGGGCCCTTCGCTCCCTTGACGTGGTGCTGGAGCTCCTTCGGCAGGCTCCCCACCACCTGGCTCAGCTCGCGGACGAGGTGCACGTCCTTCACCGACGAGATCACGAGCAGCAGGAAGGTGGGGATGATGACGAAGAACAGCAGCGCCACGATCGACAGCGGCAACCAGAAGTCGCGCGCCTGACGGAGCTGCCCCAGGTCGGTGCGGGCGATGACCCACGCCGGTGACGACTCGCGCTCCCGACTGCTCACGGCGTGTCCTTCCGCACTGCGAAGTAGAGCTCCTCGAGGCTGGGTGCGCGAGGTTCGACGCGGCGGAGACGCGCGCCGGCGCGGACGAGCGCGTCCACCAGGTCGGGGACCCTGTGCTCGTCCTCCAGGTCGACCACGGCCACGCCGTTGCGTTCGTAGGCGCGCACGAACGACAGGTCCCTCGCGTGGTCCAGCACCGCGGGGTCGTCGGCGTCGAGCACGACCCGTGCCGCCGGCCAGTAGCGTCGGGTCAGCTCGGCGGGCGATCCCGACACGACCGCGCGACCGTGGTCCATGACGACCACCTGGTCGGCGAGCCCCTCCGCCTCGAGCAGGAGGTGCGTGCACATGAGCACGGTCTTGCCGCCCTCGGCCATCTCGTCGATGAGGCCGAGCACGGCCCGGGCCGACTCGGGGTCGAGCCCCGCGGTCGGCTCGTCGAGGAGGAGGAGGTCGGGGTCGTGGAGCACCGCGCGCGCGAGGGCGAGGCGCGCCCGCATGCCGGTCGAGTACCCGCCCACCCGTTGCCCGAGCGCGTCGACGATGCCGAACCGTCGTGCCGCCTCGTCGATGCGGGCGGTGATGGATGCCGGCTCCACCGCGAACAGCTCGGCCGCGTACCGGAGGTTGTCGTAGCCGCTCAGGCGGTCGTACAGCGCGGGACGCGCCGGCACCACCCCGCAGTGCCGGCGCGCCGCCGTGCCTTCAGCCGCCAGGTCGGGATCGAGGCCGAGCGTGCGGACCGAGCCGGTGTCCGCGCGCAGCGCCCCGGTCACCAACCGCACCACCGTGGTCTTGCCGGCACCGTTCGGGCCGAGCAGCACCGTCACCGTGCCGCGCGGCACCTCGAAGGTGAGGCCGTCGACGGCGACGACGTCGCCGAAGCGTCGGTGCACGCCGTCGAACGCGAGGGCCGGTGCCGTTGGATCGAGCGGCATATGCCGTCTTTCGGCGGCGGAGACGCTCAGGTGAAGGGGTAACCTCGCACTTCGCCGTGCAACGCGGCGGTGATCCGGCGGCGTAGCCGAGTGGCACAGGCAAGGGTCTGCAAAACCCTGGACGCGGGTTCAATTCCCGCCGCCGCCTCGTAGAACGGGTGGTGGAGCGGAGCCGGTTCGCCGAGGTCAGGGCTCGCCGCGGTCAGGCGTCGCCGCGGCGGCGGAGCATCTTCTCGATCTCTGCGATGTGCAGCTCCTCGGCGCGGATCGTCGTGCGGGCGAGCTCCTCGAGGGAGACGTTCGCTCCTTCGCTGAGCGCGAGCAACTTTGTGTACAACGCCACGCCGTGACGCTCGTGGATCAGCATCTCCTGCATCATCTCGTCGACCGCGTCGTGGTGCGTGCCCACGAGCTCTCCGATGCCGAGGGACACGCGCGAGCCGAGCGCGGTCACCTCCTCGCCGACCGCGACCGAGTGCGCGAGCGCCTCGGCCGCCTGCTCGCGCATCCACGACATGATGGGGATCCGCGCGTGCCCGAAGACCATGAGCGAGTACTGCGTGTAGCGGACGGCACCGGCGAGCTCGAGCTCGAGGATCTCGTTGAGCACCTTGATCGCCTCGTCGCGGTCGAGCTCCACGTCGCCTCCCCGATGTCGTGGCAGGTCGCGGGGCATCGCGACCACTACCTGTCACGTGTTCTATGCCCGACGCGGCCGGCCGACAAGCGCGACGATGGTTTGCGCGTGCGTGATCTGGTGCGCATGTCGGCGCCCGACGGGCGTGTCAGGACGCGGCGACAGGCCTCGGGAAGTCGCGCGTCTCGTTGCTCGGCGACGGGTTCGTGAGCGGCGCCGACCTGCCGTCGGCGACGACGTGCCGGTAGCCGGTCTGCCAGTCGGGGAGCTCGGCGGTGTCCTGCTCCCAGTCGACGAAGGTCGCCTCGTCGCACCAGTGGTCGAGGCGGGTCATCGCGCGCGCGTGCGGCTCGGTGGTCACGTACGCGCGCATCTGCGGGCGGTCCCGCCACGCGGTCGTCGTCCACCAGACGTCGTGCTCGTCGGCGAACACATCCGACCCCATGTTCCCGGGCGCGTGCTGGGCCTGCTCGAGGAGCGCGACCGCGGACTTGAAGAACTCGTCGAGCAGCGATGGGTCCCGGAGGCGCAGGCGGGTGACCACGATGACGGGCATGGCGCGATCCTGGCATCCCGGCTGGTGCCGCGCCACGAGGTGTCGGCGCTCCGATCTGGGGTGCGGCGTCACCACGTGCCAGACTTGGGTCATGGCGAAGATCCCGATCGTGAACCACCTCGTCCTCGACGACGGGGAGCCCTACCTCCGCGCGTTGGAGTGCCAGAGCTGCGGCGCGCTGTTCTATTCGCAGCCGATCCGCTGCGCGCGCTGCTACACCGAGGGGCCGTTCGAGCCGCGGAAGCTGGCGACCACCGGCACCATCCGGGCGTTCACGGTCGTCAAGCGCGGGGCGATCGGCAGCGGTTTCGTGTCCGCCATCGTCGACCTCGACGGGGGCGGCAACACCAAGGCCAACATCGTGAACGGCGATGTCGAGGAATACGAGAACAACAAGTTGGGCGCGCCGGTGAAGCTCGTCACCTACACCGCCGCCACCGATGACGAAGGCAACGAGGCCGTCGCGTACGGCTTCGAGAGGATTTAGGGAGAATCAGATGACCACTGGCGCAGACGTCTTCATCATCGGCGCGGCGATGCACCCATTCGGCCGCTTTCCCGAGAAGTCCTCCCTGCAGATGACCACCGAGATGATCCTCGCCGCGCTCGCCGACGCGCAGATGAGCATGAAGGACGTCCAGGTCTTCGGGTGCGGGTCGCTGTTCGAGGGCGGGAACGGCCAGCGCATCATCAGCCAGCTCGGGAACCCGGGCGTGCCCGTCTACAACGTGGCGAACGCCTGCGCGACCGGCGCGATGGCGGTGCGGGTGCCGTTCCTCGAGATCAAGGCCGGCATCTCCGACGTCGGCCTCGCGCTCGGCTACGAGAAGATGGGCAAGGGCGGGATGACGCTTCCGACCCAGGCCGATATGGCCGCACGCGCCGCGGCGGGCGGCGAGCGCCCGAAGCGGGTGTTCGAGCCCGGGAACGTCGGTGTGCCCACCGAGGGTCTGCTCGGCACCAACACGATGCCGGGCGTCTTCGCCGAGATCGGCATGGAGTACGCGCGCAACAACGAGGGCGTGGGCTTCGAGCAGTTCGCGAAGGTCGCGGTGAAGAGTCACCAGCACTCCACGCTGAACCCCTACGCGCAGTACCGGAAGGCGTTCTCCCTCGAGGAGGTGATGAACGCAGAGGTGATCGCGTGGCCGAACACGTTGCCGATGTGCGGGCCCACCGGCGACAGCGCCGCCGCGCTCGTGCTGGTGAGCGGGGAGAAGCTCAGGACGCTCCCCGACGACGTGCGCAAGCGCGCGGTGAAGATCACCGCGTCGGCGCTCTACAGCGATCCGTACAACGAGGACAACATGGCCTCGCCCGACGTGAACACGCTCACGCGGACGGCCGCCGACCGCGCCTACGAGGACTCGGGCGTCGACCCGCAGGATCTCGACCTGGTCGAGCTGCACGACTGCTTCGCCACCGCGGAGCTCGTCCATTACGACAACCTCCGGCTCTGCGAGCCCGGGATGGCGGGCAAGTTCATCGACGAGGGCGCGCCCTACCGCGACGGCCGCATCCCGGTGAACGTCTCCGGCGGGCTCGTGTCGAAGGGCCACCCCATCGGGTGCACCGGTGCCGCGAACATGGTGGAGGTGGCGATGCACCTCCGGGGCGAGGCGGGCGACCGCCAGATCGAGGGCGCCAAGGTCGGGCTCACGCACGTCATCGGCCTCGGTTCCACCTGTGCGGTGCACATCCTGGAGAAGGCCACCGTCTGACCTAGCGTTGCCTGCGTGAGCAACGAGGCCCGCGGCGAGTCGCGTGGCGGTGTCCCGCTCACCCACCTCGACGAGCCGCTCTTCGAAGGCGCCGACGCCACCAAGCGCGACCTTGTCGACTACCTCGACGGCGTCTCCGATCGGATCCTCCCCGAGCTCGAGGAGCGACCGTTGTCGGTCGTGCGGGTTCACCGTGGGCAGAAGGCGTTCATGCAGAAGAACGTCCCGCGCTACACGCCCGAGTGGGTGCCGACGGTCGAGCTGTGGGCGGAGACGTCGAAGCGAAACGTGCGGTATGCGCTCTGCGACGACCGGCGCACGCTGCTCTGGTTCGCGAACCAGCGTGCGGTCGAGTACCACCCGACGCTCTCGCGCATCACGTCAGAGAACCGCGGCACCTACCTCGTCCTCGACCTCGACCCGCCCGATGCCGACTCGTTCGCCATGGCCGTGCGCGCGGCCCACCTGGTGCGCCGCGTGCTCGACGAAGCCGGGCTCGAGGGCGCAGCCAAGACCAGCGGGGCCAAGGGTGTGCACGTGTTCGTCCCCGTCGACGACCTTGCGTCACCCGACGACGTGGCCGCGGCGACACGCGCGATCGCGGCGCGTGCTGAGCGCCTCGACCCAACGCTTGCGACGACCGCGTTCATGAAGGAAGACCGCGGCGCCAAAGTCTTCCTCGACGCGACGCGTGCCGGCGGCGCGACGGTGGTGGCGGTGTACAGCCCGCGAGTCCGGCCGGGCGCGCCGGTGTCCTTCCCGGTGGCGTGGGACGAGCTGGGCGACGTCGTCCCCGCCGACTTCACGATCAAGACCGCGCTCGCACAGCTCGGCGCCGGGAATCCGTGGGCCACGCAGCTGCCGGCGCCCCAGTCGCTGCCCGCGAATCTCGTCGAGGAGGGTCACGCGATCCCCGGCGGGCGGGTGCAGGCGATGCACGAGGGCAAGCGCCGTGCCCGCGCCCGGCGAGGCTAGCGAGGGTTACGCTGCGCCGATGGAGCCGCGGCTGCCACCGGTTGCAAACGAGGATCTCGACGACGACGCACGCGCCGCGCTCGGCACGCGCGACAACAACGTGCTGCGCACGATCGCGAACCACCCGAAGCTGTTGAAACGCTGGAGCGTCTTCGCCGGCCACGTCCTCTCGAAGAGCACGTTGTCCGGCCGCGACCGGGAGCTGCTGATCCTGCGGACGGGATGGAACTGCTCGTCGCCCTACGAGTGGGGACAGCACGTCGTCATCGCCCGCGAGGAGGGCGTCACCGACGACGAGATCGCCCGCATCGCGCTCGGGCCCGAGGCGGCAGGCTGGCAGCCGAACGAGGCGGCGCTGCTCCGCGCCGCCGACCAGCTCCACGACCGTCAGGTCATCGACGACGCCACCTATGGCGAGCTCGCCGGGCACTACGACGACCGCCAACTCCTCGACATCGTCTTCGCGGTCGGTCAGTACCACCTCGTGTCGATGGCGCTCAACACGTTCCGGGTGGAGCGCGACGACGGCGTCACCGGCGTCCCGGTGCCCGAGCCCCGCTAGGACGCGAGCGCCGACTCAGCCTGCCTTCATGGGTGCGATCACCTCGTCGGCGAAGCGCAGCGCGGGCTCGGGATCGAGCGGGTGCCCGAAGTCCATCACGAAGTAGCTCGGTCCCAGCTCACGGAGGTGCGAGAGCCGGTCGAGCCACTGCTCCGACGCGGCGGAGGAGTCGGGAAGGTCGCCCGCCACCGTGACGCAGCTCTCGATGGCGGATGGGTCCCGCCCCGCGGCCACCGCAGCCGCGTCGACGATGTCACGCTTGCGCCTCCACGCGTCGTCGTCACCCCAGTACGCGCCGTTCCAGACGTCGGCGTGGCGCCCTACGAGGGGGAGGCCGAGCTGCTCGCCCGAGCTCCCGATGCACACGGGCGGGACCGCGTCGGGGCGCGGCGTAGCGGCGGCGTCGTCGATGTGGAAGTAGGTGCCCTGGAACGTGGGGTGCTCCTCGGTCCACATCAGGCGGCAGATCTGCACCATTTCCTCGAGCTGGCGGACGCGGACGGCGTTGCTGGGGAAGTCGTAGCCGTACGCGAGGTACTCCTCTTCCCGCCAGCCCGCGCCGATGCCGAGCATGAACCTCCCGCCCGAGAGCACCTGGAGCGTCGCCGCCATCTTGGCGGTGAGCGCGGGGTTGCGGTAGCCGTGCCCGAGCACGTGATGGCACAGCATCACGTCGGGGTACCGCGCCGCGAGCCACGTCAACGTGGTCCACGCCTCGAGGAACCCCTCCCGCTTCTCGGAGTCGAAGCCGTAGAAGTGGTCGGCGATCCACACCGAGTCGAAACGCGGCAGGACCGCCGGAAGGATGTGCGCGTCCTGGTACATCACGATCGGGTGGAAGTCGCTCCCCGCATGGGCCGCCACCGGGGACAACCAACCGAACCTCGGTTCCACCACGACCTCCTCGTCTCCGCTCTCGTCTCCCCGCTCATCGGGGCGGTGGGGATCGTACGTCGAGCTCCCAGGTGACGGGTCGGGCGGGATCCGGCCGGTACGAGCAGGTGGAACCGGTGCGGATGGTGTCGCGGAGGAGCCGCCCGAGGGCGGGCTCGACCGCGTCGACGCGCCCGAGCGCGGTCGCGACCGCCTTGCGCACCGCGACGCGGGCGCGCTCGTCGATGGCGCCCGCGCGCCGCGACCGCCCGCCCAAGCCGGTGGCGGACGCGAGCTCGGCGACGAGCGCGTCGCGTTCACGGGCCAGCCGTTCCTCCCGTGCCGGGTCGTGCCACGACGTGGCCTCGTCGATCTCGGCGTCGAGCTCGGCGAGCCGCCGGCGGTAGGCGGCCAACGCGGTGGCGTCGAGCAGCTCGCCCGCGTCGCCGCCGGCCGTCGTGCCGGGGTGACCTGCGACCGCGTCCGACAGGGTCAACGCGGTGACGTCCGCCCCCGGCCGGGCGACGAGCATGCGCAGGTAGTGCAATCCCTTGAGGTCTGGGAGCGTCGCCGGGTGGTCGGCGTCGCCGACCACCCACGTCCCTCCGGCCACCGGGTGCAGGGCGACGACGCGGGGCGCGCCGGCCGGCGCCGGCGGTGCGCCGAGCCTCCGCTCCCACCACGACGCGCCGATCCTCCGGTAGCTCGTGAGCGCGGCGTGCCTCCAGCCGTCGGCGTCTGCACGGCCGAGCGCCCGCTAGGCGCGGTAGAGGTAGTCGTCGACGACGCCGTGGAACGCCACCGCGCCGGCGTTCAGCACTGCGCGTCCCGCGTAGGGCACGAGTTGCTCCGCGCCCGCGCTGGCGACGTCGTCCATCCCCAGCGCCGCGGCCACACCGACCAGCAACGCGACGGTGAGCAGGAAATCGACGTCACGCGCCACGTCGTCGAAGCAGTTGGCACCGAGGCGCCGGACGAGGCTGGCCGCACGGTCGCCCTCGCCCACCTCGAGCCAGAGCGCGGCCGCTTCCGCCTGGATCGACGGCACGCCCTCCTCGGCGCCGAACGTCTCGTAGGCGGCCGCCTCCTCGACCAGCACGTCCACGTCGCCGGCCTGGCGGGCACGATCGGCGTTCAGGCTGTGCAGCACGGCCTCGCGGTCGGGCTCGGCCGAGCGTTCGCCGACCGCGCGCGTGCGCGCGATCAGCTCGTCGGCGAGCGCGAGGTCGCCCACGACGAGCGCGTGCATGGCCCGGCGGGAGACCGCGAACAGCTCGACTCGCGGCGACGCCGACTCCTCGGCGAGCACATCCAGCGCCCGCAGCTGGCGTTGCACCGCGACGACGTCCAGGCACTCCCACGCAGTGGTGAGCCGCCACAGGGCGGCGGCGAGCCGGGCCTCGGTGTCGGTGAGGTGCGCGGCGACCTCGGCGAGGCGGGCGGCGAGCCGCACCCGTTCGGGAAAGTCGTCGGGACCCCAGTGCACCAGGAGCGACGCGTCCAACGCGTCGGCGAGCAGGCGCTGGTCACCGGTCCCGAGCGCGATCGACTCCGCCTCGACCGCGAAATCGACCGCGCGCCCCGTGTCGCCGCCGTACACCCAGGCGCGGGCGAGGGCCGCCGCGAGCCGCGCGCGCGCCGCCGGTTCGCTCGCGTCGACGTAGGCCTCGTGCAGCAGCGCGGGAACCTGTCCCGGGTGCAGCCCGAACTGTTGGTTCGAGGGGAGGCGCGTGGCCGCCTCGATCGCGAGATCCTCGTCACCGGCGGCCCGGGCCGTGTGGAGTGCCTCGACCAACGCGACGTGCGCGGCGGCGCCGTCTCCCGCCGCGCGCGCGGCGTCGGCCTGTGCGAGCAGCTCCGCCGCCGACGCGCGAGGATCGGCGGCGGAGCCCGGCGTGCGTGCCATGCGGGGATCGTACGGCGGTCACGACGTGCTCACGGGCGGAGCAGCGTCACCATCGCCGCGTGCTGCTCGACGCGCGCGCGGTCCCAGTCGCCGGTGCAGTACACGGAGATCTGCGCGATCGAGCCGTCGACGACGTCGGCGCGCATCATCTCCCGGCAGTACCAGGGCTCGCCGTTCTGCTCCCACTCCTCCTCGACCTCGAGGACGAAGCCGGTGTCGGTCGCGTCGAGGCGTGAACGTGGGACGCGGCCGGGGTCCGGGTGGCCCTGGAGTCGCAGGGCGACGAGGTCGTCGCGGCCCGACGCCTGGAGCCGCCACTGGGGCATGGTGAAGTCGCAGAACGCGTCGTCGGTGAACAGCCCGTCGGGCGCGTGCCCGGTTTCGAGGAATGCGACGAGCTGGACGGCGAGCCGCTCGACGTCATCGGTCGCGGTGCCCTGCGCGGTGGTCGTGGTCGGGGAGCTCGCCATCTCGTACCTCCCGGTGCGTGGCGCCGGTCGGTGGCGCCAGTCGGTGTGTCGGTCACAACGGGAGGCGTGAGCCGGCTCGAAACAGTGTGACGACGGCCCCCGTCACCGCTCCTGCACGGGCGGTCAGCGCTCGGGGCGGCCGAGGAGCGGTTCCAGGGTCTGCCAGTCGGCGGTCCCGCAGCCGTCGGTGCGGGTGACGGTCAGTCGAACGGGCTCGCCGTCGATCGTGCCGGTGATCGTCGCGCGCTGCGGGCCGCCGTAGATCTGGCTGCACACACGATTGTCGTGCTGTTCGCTCCTCACGTGCTGGACTGCACCCTGATGCACGAGCGCGCACGCGGCGTCGGCCTGCCCGCTGAGGAACCCGGTCGCGGTCGCGGATCCGTCGCAGTGCAGCGTCGCCCGGGAGGTGTGCAGCAAGCCCTCGGAGGGGCCGGTCTCGGCATCGATCACGAGCCGGGTCGTCCTGCTCGACGACGGGCTCGACGACGGGGTCGACGACGAGCTCGAGCCGCCGCCGCATCCTCCGAGCGCGACCACGATGACCGACACCACGACGACGAGCGCGCGCGACACGGTTCACGCTAGGCGCGTCGACCCGTCCTCACGATGACTCACCACGAGCCGCGCCGACCGGTGAGAGCCCGCCGCGAGCCACCGCGCTTCCGGACCGTCGAGGTGGCACGCGTCGAGGCGCTCAGCCCGCGCCTCGTGGGCATCACGTTCTCCGGTCCCGAGCTCGGCGGGCTCGTCGTCGACGAGCCGGCCGCCAGCGTGCGCTTGTTGCTCCCGCCCGTCGGCACGCAGGAGCTGGTGATGCCCGCGTGGAACGGCAACGAGTTCCTGCTGCGCGACGGCACCCGGCCGGTGTTGCGCACGTTCACGCCGAGGCGGTACGACCCCGACACGCACGAGCTCCTGCTGCAGGTCGTCCTCCACGGCCACGGGGCCGCGTCGAGTTGGGCGGCGGCCGTCGTGCCGGGCGCGCCGGCCGCGATCTCGGGCCCGGGCCGCGGCTACGCGGTCGACGCCGGGATGCGAGCGGTCTTCCTCGCCGGCGACGAGACCGCGCTCCCGGCGATGAGCCAGCTGCTGGAGACGCTGCCGGCCGGCTGCGCGATCGAGATGCACGTCGAGATCGGGGCGCCCGAGGCGCGCATCCGGTTACCGGAGCGCGTGGGCGCCGCCGTGGAGTGGCACGTCCTCCCGGCCGGGGCCGCGCCGGGTGACGCGCTCGTGGCCACCGTCCGGTCGGCCGGCCTCACTCCCGATGTCCACGTGTGGGCGGCGGGCGAGGCCGCCTCGGTGCAGGCGATCCGGCGTCACCTGTTCGGCGACCGAGGTGTCCCGCGGGCGCAGACGTCGATCCGGGGGTACTGGAAACGGGGGCGCACCGGCGACGGTCCCGACGGCGCATAGCTTCCTCAGAGGCGCCTCACTCGGCGCCCGCCGCGATGGCGTGCGAAGCACCTCCACCTCCCGGGACTGTCGTGACCGAAGTCGAACCGCCCCCCGAGACCGCGCCCGCGGACGCGCCCGCGCCCGCGGAAGCGCCGTCGCGGCGGCACCGGGGCCTCTCCCTGCCGCGCTGGGCCGCCTTCGGGCTGGTGCTCGTGCTGCTCGCCGGCGTCGGCTTCGTCGCGGGGCGGTTGGCGGCGCCGAGCGACGCCGAGCAGGCAACCTTCCGGCCCGGCCCGTCCGTGCCCCCCACGACGCTCCCGAGCGATCCCGATCGCGCCGCGCTCGCGCGCTTCGCGCTCGCCCAGTCCGACCTGACCGGCGGGCTCGGCCTCCAGCTGATCCCCGGCGGGAACCAGGTCCGGGACCAGCCCTCGCTCGATCTCTGCAACGGCACGTTCCCGAGCGAGTCGCTGCGCACGGCCCGGCTCCAGGTCGCGGCGGTCGACGAGCAGGGCGGCGCGCCGCTCAGCACCGAGGCGGTGCTCTACCGCAACCCGGCCGCCACCGAGCAGGCGTTCCGCGAGCTCGAGGCGACTGTCAGCCAGTGCCCGGACGCGCCGGTGCAGAGCCCGGTCGGCGAGCCCACGGTGACCACCACCTTCAACGCGGCGCCCGACGCGTCGTGGCCGCAGGTTCGCACCGTCGACCGGCTGGCCTACGACTTCGTCACCACCGACTCCGCCGGCATGCGGAACCACTCGGTCGCCGTCTACCTGCGACGGGGACGCGCGCTGCTGGGCCTCTACTTCACCGATCCCGACTCGCCGCTGCCCACCATCGCGGGCCAGACGACGATCGCGGGCGTCGTGAATACGTTCGAGCAGCGGATGGCCCAGCTCCCGGACTCCGTGGTCAACGGCTGACGGTCCGAACCCGCGGGTCCGCGATGCCGGAACCGGTCAGACGCGTCGGGTGTCGCGCCGGTACGCCCAGCGGGAGAGACGCACGAGCACCACGGTCCACACCGCGACCACGATCCATCCCTCCGCGGTCCACGCGCTCCCGCTCAACCCGACGTGGGCGGCCTGCACCAGCCAGTAGGAGGGCATGAGCTTCACGAAGTCGAGCAGCGCGCCGCTCGTCACCAGCGGGCCGTACGCGCCGCCGAGCAGCGCGAGGAGCGCGGTGAAGCCGCCGATCGCGGGCCCGATCGCCTCGGGCGTGAGCAAGTGGCCGAGGAGCACTCCGAGCGCGCCGAACGGCACCAGGCCCACCAGGATGAGACCGGTCATCTCGAGCCAGTCGCGGGCGGGCATGTGCACACCGAGCGCGATGCCCGACGCGTACAGCACGACGATGGTGAGCGACGCCAACGCGTACGCGGTCACCAGCTTCGCCCGGAAGTAGGACCGGGCCGACAGCGGTGTGATGCGCAGCTGGCGGTTCCATCCCACCGAGCGCTCGACCGAGATGCGCGAGCCGCACGACAGCATCGCGGTCATCGCGCCCCACGTGAGCATGCCCGTCATGTAGTAGAGCGTGAACGGGAGGCCGGCGAGGCTGGAATTGCGGTTCGGACCCGCGACGAGGAAGAACAGCACGACCGGGAACGCGATCGACAGGATCAGGAAGCGCAGGTTGCGGAACGTGCGCAGCAGCTCGAAGCCGGTGTAGTTCGCGAGCATCACCAGGCACCCTCGGCGCCCTGGGGACCGTCGGTGTCGTCGTCGCCGGTGAGCTCGAGGAACGCCTCCTCGAGCCCGGCGCCGTGCACGTCGATGTCGTGCGCGGCCGGGTACCGCTGCAGCAACGCGCGGAGCGCGGCGTCCGAATCGGTGCACGTCAGCGTGACGGCCGTGCCGTGCAAGTCGACGTTGGTCACTCCCGGGAGCGTGGCGAGGTCCGCGGGCGCCGCGGCGGTGATGCTGGCGCGGATGGTCCGGAGCCCGACCGTCGCCTTGATCTCGCTCGACGATCCGTCGGCGACGATCTCGCCGTGCGCGAGGAGGATCACCCGGTCCGAGTAGGCGTCGGCCTCCTCGAGGTAGTGCGTGGCGAACAGCACCGTCCGCCGCTCGGCCACGAACTCGCGCATCGCGGCCCAGAACCGGCGGCGCGCCTCGACGTCGAGCGCGACCGTGGGCTCGTCGAGCACCAGGAGCTGCGGGTTCGCCACCAACGCGATCGCGAGCCGCACCCGCTGGGTCTGGCCGCCCGAGAGCTTCTGGGTGCGGCGGTCGCCGATGTCCTGGATGCCCGTCCGCCCCATCACCTCGTCGACGCCGAGCGGATCCGGGTAGAGGGAGGCGATCATGGTCACGAGCTCGCGGACGGTCAGGTCACGGATGAGCTCGCCGGTCTGGAGCATGGCGCCCACGTGCCCTCCCGCCACCGCGTCGGATGGGGTGCGCCCGAACACCCGGACCTGCCCCAAGTCGGGCGGGGCGAGGCCCAGGACCATGTCGATGGTTGTCGACTTCCCGGCGCCGTTGGGCCCGAGGAGCGCCACGGTCTCCCCGGGGCGGATCGCGGTCGAGATGCCGCGCACCGCACGGACCGGGCCGAACGACTTCGTGAGGCCCTCGAGCTCGATGCCCCAGACGTCGGTGTCGGTCGTCGCCATCCACGACCCAGTGTTGCCGATGTCCCGGGTCGCCATGCCGCCGCCACTCGCGGCCGACGGGCGTGACAGGCTCGGCGCATGAGCTCACAGGCCGAGTACTGGAACGAGGTGGCGGGGAAGCAGTGGGTCGAGGCGGAGGAGCTGCTCGATCGTCAGCTTGCGCCGCTCGGAGCGCTCGCGCTCACCGCTGCCGCGGTGCGGACGGGAGAACGCGTGCTCGACGTCGGGTGCGGCTGCGGCGCGACCACGGCGGATCTCGCGTCGGCGGTGGGGCCGACGGGGCGGGTCACCGGGCTCGACCTCTCGGCGCCGATGCTGGCACGCGCCCGTGAGCGGGTCCGGGACCCGAACGTGGACCTCGTGCTCGGCGACGCGGCGACCCATGCGTTGCCGCACGACGCGTTCGACCTCACGTTCTCACGCTTCGGCGTGATGTTCTTCGACGAGCCCGCGGCCGCGTTCGCGCACCTGCGCTCGGGGTTGCGGGCCGATGGGCGCATCACGTGGGTCGTCTGGCAGCGGCCGGACGTGAACTATTGGGCGTCGGTGCCGCTCGCCGCGGTACGCGGCCTGGTGGAGATCCCGGCGCCCGACCCGTACGCGCCGGGGCCGTTCAGCCTCGCCGACCCCGATCACCTCACGCGGCTCCTCTCGACGGCCGGCTACCGCGACGTCGCCCTCGCCGGCCACGAGCTCGAGCTGGCGGTGGGGGGCGGGTTGCCGCTCGCCGATGCGGTCGAGTTCCTGCTCGACCACGGCCCCGTCTTCCGCGTGCTCGGGCGGGCGCCCGCCGACGTGCGGGCGGCCGCGCGCGACCGGCTCCTCGACGCGCTCGCGCCCTACGAGAAGCCGAGCGGCGTGTGGTTCGCCGCCGCGGTCTGGGTGGTCACCGCCCACCCCTGATCCAAGGTTGCGTCGCTCAGGCCGCCTATTCCGGCGCGAGTGACGCAACCTTGCAGTGACTCGGGCTAGAGCGACGCCTTCTCGAGGATGTGGATGCCGCAGGCAGAACCGAGGCCGATGACGTGCGCCATCCCCACCTTGGCCCCCTCGATCTGGCGGTCGCCCGCCTCGCCGCGGAGCTGGGTGGTGATCTCGTACACGCCGGCCGCACCGGTCATGCCGATGGGGTGGCCCTTCGAGAGCAGGCCGCCGGAGGCGTTGACCGGGATCTTCCCGTCGCGCCAGGGGGCCCGCGAGTCGATGAAGGCACCCGCGCCGCCCGGCTCGCACAGGCCGAGGTTGTCGTAGTGGAGCAGCTCGGCGGTAGCGAAGCAGTCGTGGAGCTCGACCAGGTCGAGATCATCCGGGCCGATGCCGGCGAGCTCGTACGCCTGCTTGGCGGCGGTCCGCGTGAGCGTGTTCACGTCGACCTGCGACTCACCGCCCTCGACCCACGGGTCGCTCGTGAGCACCGACGCGCTGACCTTCACCGCGCGCTTCTGCTGCTCGAGTGACAACGTGCGGAGCTTCGACTCCGACACGAGCACGATCGCCGCGGCGCCGTCGCCGGTGGGGCAGCACATCGGGAGCGTGTTCGGGTAGGAGATCACGCGTGCGTTCATGATCTCCTCAAGGGTGAAGGCCTTCTGGTACTGCGCGAGGGGGTTGAGGGTGGAGTGCGCGTGGTTCTTCTCGGCGATCTTGGCGAACTGCTCGAAACCCACGCCGTCGTGCTCGTACGCGTATTCCATCCCGGCCATGCCGAACACGGCGGGCATGGTGCCGGAGCCGAGGTACCCGTCGAGACCCATCACGCTGCCGGAGCGGCCGCCGGGCTCGAACACCTTCTTCGCCGACCGCGCTGCGTTCCCGGCGAGGAGGCCCATCTTGCCCATCTGCTCGACGCCGATGGCGAGGCCGATGTCGGACTCACCCGCCTTGATCGACATGTACGCGGTGCGCACCGCGGTGGCGCCGGTGGCGCACGCGTTGGTGACGTTGTAGACGGGGATGCCGGTCTGGCCGATCTGCTTCATGATCGCCTGGCCGACGCCACCCGCGTACTGGCTCCCGGCCGCCATCACGTTCACGTCGAACATCGTGATGCCGGCGTCCTCGAGCGCGGCGGTGGTGGCGTCGTACGCGAGGTCGACCACGTCCTTCTCGGGGTAGCGGTCGATCTTGGTCATGTTCGCGCCGAGCACCCATACGGAATCAGCCATTTCGGTTTCCCTTCTCTCCCTCGCTCAGGCGGGCTCGAAGCCGAATGCGACGGCTTCGGTGCCCTCGTCGTCGGTGCCGGCGACGTAGGTGGCCAGTCGGACCTTCATTCCCAATGAGACCTTCGACGGGTCGGGATCGACGTTGATGACGTTCGTCTTCACGTCGCCGCCCCCGTCGAGATCGATGACGCTCGAGACGTACGGCACCGGAACGCCCGGTGCCGCCTGGTGCACGATGGCAAACGTCCGGACCACCCCGGATGTTCCGAGCGTGCGTTCGTGGAACGTCGTGTTGGTGCAGTGCCCGCAGGCGTTGCGGCGGTCGAGGTACAGCGCGCCGCACTTGTCGCACTCGTGGGCGACGAGGTGCGGTTCGCCGTCGTCGAGCACCAGGTAGCTGACGATCGGCACTTGCTTCGCCATGGGTCTCCCGCTCTCTCGGTCGGCTCGTACGGTAGCCCGTCGACCTCTCGGCGCACCGGTCCTCGGGGCGACGCGCGAGCCTACGGAATCCCGGTCACGGCGTGCACGACGACGTCACCAGACGTCCGGCACGTCTCGGCCTCGGCCGGGTACCGGGTGCTCGCGAAGGTGCGTCCCGGCGTGAGGTAGCGGACCCCGTCGGAGCCCCCAGCGAACGGTGTGGTCCACGCCGAGCTGCGCGGGGCACCCGCGGTGGTCGGTCGCGTCACCGCCCGCACGGTGAGCGGAGCGTCCGGTCCCGTTGTCGTCGTGGTGACGCCGACCCCCTGGCCGGTGACGGCAATTCCGTTCGCGGTCACCCGGACGGTCACGGTGGCGGCCGGCGCGCTCGCGGTCGGCGGCAACACGGCGGTCGCGCGGTATCGGCCGGCGGTGACGTCGATCTGCCCACCGCCCGCATCCGGTGTGAGCACCGCGACCGTGAGCGTGACCGATGCCGCGCGCCGCTCGGTGAGCCGCTCGAGTCGCGCGCCGCGACCGGTCACGAGTGCCTGCGACGGCTCGGTGCCGCGCGGGAACCGGTGCGAGCCGAGCGGTGTCTGCGCGGTGAACGCGCAACCGGCGAGCCGGTACGGCACGTGGCCGGGGTAGCGGTCGAGGAGCGCGAGGTCGACATTGCCGTTGGCGACCACGTACACGTCATCGTTCGTGGGCGGGCCGGGCGACAGGGTGTAGCGGTCGAGCACGGTCGTGCCCACGTAGTCGCCGGGCAGGAACACGAGCGCGGGACGGTCGCGGTCGGTGGCAGCGGCGAGGAGGTCATAGGGCTGCGCCCGCGCGTCGCGTTCGCCGAGCGCGGTCGAGACCGCGTCGCCGAGACCGATGCCGGTGGTGGTGAGTGCGACGACCGCGAGCGCGACGAGTGCCCACCGGTGCCATGCCCACACCTGGCGCGCACCTTCCACGCCGAGCACCGCCAACGGCACGAGCACGGGGACGAAGTAGTAGGGGCCGAACCGGTCGACGGCCTTCGACAGCAGCGCGATGTTCGCGAGACCCCAGAAGAAGAGGTAGCCGAAGGGCACGACCACCGCGACCGCGGCGAGCGCGAGGGCGTCGGCGCGCCGGTGCAGCGCGTAGACGCCGAGCACCGCGAGGAGCACGAGCACAAGGCCGCCGAACGCCCAGTCGCGCAGCGCCCACAGGTTCGCGGCCACCGCGTGCACCCCCTGGCGCGCGCCGAAGTAGGTCTGCGGTATCCCCGACGGGAGCAGGCCCCGGTACCCGAAGCCGAGCCGATCGGTGCTGCTCCACAAGGAGTACGGCAGCTTCCACGGGACGCCGGTGACGTACGTGTTGTACGCGCCCTGGGCGACGACGACGGGCGCCGCGCCGGCGAGTGTCCACGCCGCGGCGGCCCCCAGCGTCCGGACGTCGCGTCGCAGCGTCCATACCGCCCAGAGCACGAACGGCAGGAGCGTGAGCACCGCGTCGTACGGACGCGCGCAGAACGCGAGCGCTCCGAGCACTCCCGCCGCCACGAGCGCGCGTCGCTCCGTGCCCGGCACGCCGCGCAGGAGGGCGGCGGCAGCGAGGGTCCACAGCCCGCCGAAGAGCACGTAGGAGAGGAGCGTCGTGCTCTGGACGATGGTCAGGGGTGACAACACCACCAGGGCCGCGGCGACCGCCGCCGTGGCTCGCGACCGGAGCACCGCGAGCGCCAGCGCGTAGCTCCCGAGGAGGAAGAGGAGCGCGGCCAGCGCGAGCGCGACGCGCGTGACCGAGAGCAGCGTCGTGACCGCGAGCACCGCCGGCCACACCAGGTTGTACTTGAAGATGTAGCCGTGGTCGGTCGCCGACGCGAACCACGGTTGGAAGCTCCGGGCGATCGCACCCGCGGGCACCGACACTGCCAGCCGGCCGTGGGCAAGCAGGTCGGCCTGGTGGAGGTAGGCCTGCTCGTCCAGGTTGGTCGAGAGCTCGGGCTCGAGCCAGGCCGAGCCGGCCACTGCCCATACCGAGACCGCGACCGCGAGCAGCGCGAGCACGAACGCGGGCCAGCGCGGCTCGGGCGCGCGCGCCGATGCCTCGGGTTGCGTGTCCGCGCCGGGCCGCGGCTCCGGCTCGGTCATCGCCACGGGAGCCTACCGACGTGAGGTCCCGACGCCGGGCACGAGCGCGCGCCGGGCCGCCGCTACCCTGCGGCAGCGACCGGGCCGACGACGGAGGATCGCGAGCGCGTGACCATCGCGCAGAGCCGCAAGCTGCTGTACGTTGTCGCCGCACTCGGGATCGCCTTCGGCATCCTGCTGTTCGCGGTGCACAGCCACGATTACCTCGAGACGATCCCGTCGTCGGACTTCGCGATCAACCGCGCCGCTGCACAGCAGATGCTCGACGGGCAGCCGCTGTACAACCGGGCGGAGGCGCGGGCGCGCGTGCTCCGTGACGCCGGCGGCGCGGCGCAGGACGCCTTCCTCGGCACCTACTCCAGCTTCATCGGACCGCCGTCGACCGCGCTCTTCTACACGCCGTGGGCGCACATCGGCTACGACGACGCGCGGACGAGCTTCGACGTCGTGGAGCTGTTGTGCATGCTCGGCGCGATCGCGGTCACGGGGCTCGCGGTCCCGCGCCGCGACCGCCTGCTGGCGTGGCTCGTGGGCACCGCCGCGCTCGTCATCTTCTTCCCCGTGATCTCGACCCTCGCGCTCGGCCAGGTCGACGGCTTCGTGATCCTGTCGTTAGGGGTGGCGCTTTGGGCGACGGTCCGGGAACGATGGTGGATCGTCGGCGCCGCGCTCGGGGTCGCAGTCGTCTTGAAGATCAGCCCGTGGATCGTGCTCCTGTTCCTCTTGCTACGCGGGCGTCGCTACTGGAAGCAGCTCCTGATCGGAGCCACGGCCGCGGTCGCGGTGCTCCTCGTCGCGAGCGCGATCGTCGGCGGACGACCGCACGACTTCATCACGTGGGTGAACGACGTCGCGCCCACCCTCGCCCGCGGGAACCGCAGCGTGGAGAACCAGTCGGTGCCCGCGTTGCTGGCCCGGCTGTTCACCGGCGCGCACGACATCGTCGAGACGTCGACCTCGCTCGGTGCCCTCCGCTACCTCGGGTACCTCGGGGGGCTCGCGGGCGCGGTCGGCCTGTGGTGGTGGCGGCGCGACCGTCCCTACGAGCCGCTCGAGATGGGCGCGGTCATCCTGCTCGCGCTGCTGTGCGGTCCGATCTCGTGGGAGCACTACCTCACGTGGGCGATCATCCCGCTCATGCTCCTCGCCGACCCGGCGCGCTTCGCGGGGTCACGTGCGCGCGTGGTGGTGCTGCTGGGGCTGCTCGGCGGGGCGACCGCGCTGTTGGCGCTCCCGGTGAAGTACCCGACGCCGCAGCAGGTTGCCGCGCACTGGTACTACCGGCCGTACTCCGCGGCCGGTACGGTCGGGATCATCGTGTATCTCGGCGTCGCGCTGTACTTCCTACGCGGCAGCGGGGCCGGCCGTGCTGAGCTCGACGACGTTGCCGTCCGGGTCCTCCAGGAACGCTGAACGCACGGTCACGCCGAAGTCCTCGCGCGAACGCGGCCGCGAGAGCCACTCCGCGCCGCGCGCTTCGAGCGCTGCGACCGTCTCGTCGAACGCGTCGATCGGCACGAGCAGCGCGAAGTGCGGGAGCCCGACACGCGCCGGCACCTCGTCGATGTACGAGAGGTGGATCTGCGTGGTGCCCTGTTCGAGCCACGCGCCGCGGAAGTTGAACCCGGGACGCGGGATCAGGTGGAAGCCGAGCACGTCGGTGTAGAAGGCCACCGAGCGGTCGACGTCGGCGGTGAGGATGTTGACGTGACTGTGACCGGTGATGGTGACGGTCGCGGTTGGAGTGGTGCTGGTGTCGGTGGTCATGACGACCTCACTTCCGCAACTTCTGCAGGGAGCACCTTCTGATCGGCCTCGATCAGCTTACGCACGAGGTCGCGGAGCTGCCGCTGTTCCGCAGCGCTGAGCTCGCCGAAGGCGCGCGGCGGCTCGTACAGCAGCGAGAACACGTGCTCGAGCGTCGCGGTGCCCTCCGGGGTCACGACGAGGCTCTTGGCGCGGCGGTCGGTGGGATGGGGCGCCCGCTCGACGAACCCGCGTGCCTCGAGCGCGTCCGCCACGCTCGTGACGTACGAGGCATCACAACCCCAATGGCCCGCCAGATCGCTCATGCGGGTCCCGCGTCCGGGGAGGTCGACCAGCGCCTTGAGCAGTCCGGGCGAGAGGCCGACCTCGCACGCCACCTCGTGCATCCGGTCGTGGGGCTCGCCCTCGAGGAACAGGTCGAGCAGCAGGCGCCACGCATCACGGCCGGCCTTGACGATCACGTACCCATTGTACGCACGATATTTGAATCCAGTCCACTATTCATGATGCTAAAGTAAAACCCATGACCATGGTCGACGATCCCGCCCGCAACGGCTCCCGACGCGACGACGCGGTCGTCGCCGACAGCCTCGTCAAGCACTTCGGCGACGTGCGCGCGCTCGACGGCGTATCGTTCGCCGCGCCGGTCGGCACCGTGCTCGGCCTGCTCGGCCCGAACGGGGCGGGGAAGACCACGTCGGTGAACATCCTCACCACGCTGCTCCTGCCCGACGCGGGCCAGGCGCGCGTGCTCGGCTGCGACGTCACGGAGGATCCGGAGCGCGTGCGCGCGTCGATCGGCCTCGCGGGGCAGTACGCGGCCGTCGACGAGAACCTCACCGCGGCGGAGAACCTCCGCCTCGTGGGCCGGCTCACGCACATGTCGGCGGCCGACATCGCGCGCCGTACGGACGAGCTGCTCCAACGGTTCGCGCTGGTCGACGCCGCCGACCGCGTCGCCAAGACGTTCTCGGGGGGGATGCGCCGCCGGCTCGACCTCGCCGCCGCGCTCGTGCACGACCCGCCCGTCCTCTTCCTCGACGAGCCCACGACGGGCCTGGATCCCCAGGGCCGCGCCGAGCTCTGGGCCGTCATCGAGTCGCTGGTGGAGAGCGGCACGACGGTCGTGTTGACCACGCAGTACCTCGAGGAGGCGGATCGCCTCGCGGATCGCATCGTCGTCGTCGACCACGGGCACGTGATCGCCGAGGGGACGAGCGGCGAGCTCAAAGGCCGCATGGGCGAGACCGTCATTGAAGTCGGCTTCCGCGACGACGCCGGCGCGCGCACGGCGGCGGAGAAGCTCGCGACGGTCGGGGCGGTCGCGCGGGAGGGCCACTCGGTGCGCCTCAACGTCGACAACGGCGCGAGCGCCATGCTCGAGACCGTGCGGGTGCTCGACGCCGAGCACCTCGAGCCCTCGTCGATGGTGTTGCACGAGCCCACGCTCGACGACGTGTTCCTGGAGCTCACCGGCCACCGCGCCGAGGACGAGACCGCCGGTGACGGTGACGTCGAGGAGCCCGACCCGAACCACGACCCGCCATCGCCGCGGCGCGCCCGGAAGGGAGGCCCCCGTTGACCACGATCACCGCTCCTCCCGAAGTCGTCCGCGGGCTGGCACCCGCCCGTCGCGGCTCCACCGCCGTCGCGGACTCGCTCACCATCGCATGGCGCAACCTCCTCGCGCTCCGACGCAACCCGCGGCTGCTCGTCTTCGCCACGTTCCAGCCGCTCGTGCTCGTGGTGATGTTCCGGTACGTGTTCGGCGGCGCGCTGCAGTCGAGCACCGGCGGCATCCCGTACGTCGACTACCTCATGCCCGGCGTGTTCGCGCAGGCCCTCGTGTTCGGTGCCCTCACCACCGGGGTGGGGCTCGCGGAGGATCTCCAGAAGGGGCTCATCACCCGGTTCCGCTCCCTGCCCATGGCGCGCTCGGCCGTCCTGACCGGCCGCACCATCTCCGACCTGGTGCGCGGCGCGTTCGTGATCACGCTGATGTGCGTGGTCGGGTTCGCCGTGGGATGGCGAATCCACACCAACGTCTGGGGCCTGCTCGGCGCGGTCGGTGTGCTGCTCGCGTTCGCGTACTCGCTGTCGTGGGTGTTCAGCATCGTCGGCCTCACCACCAAGGACGCAGAGACCGCCCAGGCCGCCTCGTTCCCGATCCTGGCCCCACTTGTGTTCGCGTCGTCTGCGTTCGTCCCGGTCTCCAGCATGCCCAGCTGGCTCCAGCCGTGGGCCGAGAACCAGCCGGTATCCGTGGTCATCAACGCCGCACGCGCGCTCACCATCGGCGGACCGACCCTCGATCCTGTCCTCAAGGCGATGGCGTGGATCATTGGGATCATCGTCGTCGCCGCGCCGATCGCGGTGCGGGTCTACCGCCGCACGAGCTGACCCGCAGTCGAACCGGCCGTCACGGTGGCGGCGCGACCACCCGGAACGCGCCGCGCATGAACGGGTGGATGCGGCAGAAGAACGTGTAGGTGCCGGGCGAGAGGTCGCTCGGCGTCGTCCACGTGAGCCGACCGACCGTGGGCGGGCCGGCCACGCCGAGCTGGCCCGAGTCGAACGGGACCGACCCGTCGGCCAGGGGATAGGCCACCCCCGTCGACGCGGTGCACGGCGCCTTGCACGCGGTGATCGAGTGCCACACGTCGAGCGTCGGCGCGTCGACGTTGTCGAACGTGATCGTCTGGCCCGCGGTCACGGTCGGGATCGGCGTTGCGGAACCGAGGTTGCCGGCGCCGTAGGTGAAGTCGGTGATGTCGAGCGTCGACGCCGGCCCCGCGGGCGCGGTCGCCGGGTCCGCGAGCGTCGTCGGCACGCCGCCGTGGTGGTCGTTCTCGGCCAGATGGCCGTGGGTCAGGCGTCCCGTTCGGTCGACGCGGGTCGTGAACGGGTCGGCGCCGCGCCCGCTGTCGGCCATCCACACCACCTCGAGCCCCATCGACTCGTACCACGACGCGCGGCTCGTGTCGTAGGTGGTGGTGAGGCGCAGTACGTCGCCCGCGTGCACCCCCACGCGCCACTTGTCGCGCGTCGCGGTCATCGACACGTCCCACGACACCGCCCCCGCCGGCTCGTAGTAGTGCGCGGTCGAGGCGAAGAGGTGTGCGGTCCGCCCGTCCCGTACCAGGCTCAGGTCGTCGCGCAGCCCTCCGGGATGGAGGTGCCCGAACGTCTTCACCAGCACGCCGTCGGTCGGCACCGTCCAGTCGTTCTTCGCGGGACCGTCGCCGTACGGATCGACCGCGTCGTCGGGGTAGGTGAAGCGCCCGTTGGTGCCCGAGCCCTTCAACACGTCGAAGACGGGGTAGATGCTGCCGTTCTGCACGTCCATCCAGATCGGGTGCACGGGCGTGAGCTGCTTCGCGGCCGCGCTCGCCGCGGGGATGAAGTCGACGTCGTAGGTGATGTAGAGGGTGAACGCCTTCGGCGTGAGGTCGTGCACCATGTAGTCGAGCAGCCACTGATCAGCCGCGGCGTACTGGTAGCCGTACCCCGGTGGCAGCGCGAGCGCGGTCTTCTCCTCACCGGACGCGAAGAAGCGCTCCGGGAAGTTGGGGCTGGTGGAGTCGCGGTGCGCCGTATCGAGCCACACGCCGTGGTGGAGGTGCACGACGTCGACCGGCGGCACGGTGCCGTCCTCGCGCTCGAGGTTGGGCCGGAAGCCGACGACCCATCCATCGACCGCCGGCTGGGGGATGCGGCGGGAGTTCTGGATCAGGTTCTGCCCCGGCCCGATGTCGAGGGGCCCGTAGCGGAAGTGGAGGTGCTCCACGCCGGGCCGGTCGACCTCGCCGACGCGGCTCTCGGCGCTCGCCTTCACCCTTCCCGCTTCGCCCGACGCGCTCGTGGGCGCGGGCGCGCGGGTGACGTCCGTCTGCGCACCCGCTGCCGGCGCGACCAGCACCACGGCGAAGCCGAGTGAGGCCGCCACTGCGAGGCGGGTGCGCGCGCGGGTGCGGGCGGCCCCGCTCGTCGACGGCATCGGGCGTCAGTCTTCCCGAGCCGCCGGCCGCCCGGGTGGCATGCCTCCGGCGATCGGGGCCTGCCCGATTCGCCCGATTCGTTCGTTCTTGACGAGTTGCCCGATTCCTGACATCATGCCCAGGTCATCAGGAACCGGACAATTCCTGAGCAAAAGCTCGGAGAACGAGTGGGAGGGCATTCGTGGCATTGGCGGGAGTGGCGGGTACCGACGATGCGCCCGGCACGGGGCTCCGGTCCGGGTGGTCGGCGTCGCCGGGCCGGCTCCGCGGTCGGCTGTCGAGCGGTCACGTGCTCATGATCGTGGCGGGGCTCGTCGGCATGGTGCTCACGCTCGCCGTGCTGCGCGGCGACCGGGGCGGGGCGCCGGTCGCCGTCGCGGCACGCGACATCCGGCCCGGCGACGTCATCACCGCAGCCGATGTGCGCGTCGAACGGGTGCGCGCGGGCGCGTCGATGCTCGCCACCATCGTGCACGGGAGCGGGTCGCGCGGACTGCGCGGGCAGATCGCGGTCACCGGCATCGCGGCGCACGCGTTGATCCCCCGGCGCGCGGTCCGACCGCGTGCCGCACGCGGCGGGCTCCGCGCGATGAGCATCCCGCTCGACCCGTCGGTCGCGGTCGGCGGACGACTCGCCGCCGGCGACCGGGTCGACGTGCTGGATGCCGACCGCGGCAGCGCGGCGATCATCGTCGCCGGTGCCGAGGTGCTCGGCGTCGACTCGGGACGGAGCGGCGGCATCGGCCAGGCGAGCAGCTCCTTCACGCTCACGGTCGCGGTGGACGCGCCGCAGTCGGTGCTGGTCGCGGGCGCGATCGCCGACGGTCACGTCTCCGTCACCCGCACCACGGGCGCCACGCGCGCGACCGTGGGCCGGCCCGCCGGGCGTGACGCGGCGACGAGCACCGCCGACGACCCGCTCGACGCGTCGGGGAGCGCGCCGTGATCGCGGCGGTGGATCGCGACGACGGGCCTGCGCTAGCGATCGTGGTGTCCGCCGAGCCCTGGGTCGAAGCACTGCACGCACACCTGGCCGCGCACGGCGGGGCCCGCGTGCGGCAGATCGTGCTCGATCCGCGGGTCGCCCTCGAGGAGGACTACGACGCGCTGATCGTCGACGCCCGCTGGCCGTCGCTCACGCGCGACCTCGTCGACCGTCTGCACCGTCTCGGCCGCACCGTCGTCGGCGTGTTCGCGTGTGACGACGGTGGCGCCCAAGCGCGGCTCGCCACGCTCGGTGTCGACCTTGCGGTCGACGCCGCCACCGCTCCCGCCGACGTCGTCGCGGTCCTCCAGGCGGTCGCGCCGTCGGAACGCCCGTCCCCACGGGCAGAGCCCGTCGCCGCCCAAGGATCCTTGCCCCGTGGCGTGCCGCGCCTCGTCGCGGTCGGCGGCGCCGCCGGCGCCGGGGTCACCGAGGTCGCGATCTCGTTCGCGGCCGCCGTCGCGCAACGGGGCGACCCGGCGGTGCTGCTGGACGCCGACCCCCGCGGCGGGTCGGTGGCGCCGCGGCTCGGGCTACGGCTCGAGCCCAACGTGTGCGGCGCGATCGACGCGGTCGCGCACGGAGACGGAGCCGGCGACATCCAGCCCGCGCTGGTCCGCACCCGCGGCTCACGGCTGCAGGTGCTGTGCGGCTTCCCGAGCGCTGCCGCCGCCGGTCCCGTCTCAGCGGAGGCGGTGCGGCGGCTCCTCGCGCGACTGTCGGCGGCGCCGGGCTACACCGTCGCCGACGCCGGTGCCGGAGAGCACGCCGCGGTCACGGACGCCGTGATCGGTTCGGCACCGGTGCTCGTGGCGGTGGGCATCGCCAGCCCGGTGGGCGTCGCCCGCCTCGTCTCGTGGCTCGCGGACCGTCGGGCGACCGCCGGGGACGCCGCGCTCCACGTCGTGGTGAACCGTGCGCCGTCCGACCGCTACCGCCGCCGCGAGATCGCCACCGAGCTCAGGCGCGCGGTGGCGCCCGCGAGCCTCGTCTTCGCCCCCCACGACCGACGGGTCGAGGCCGCGTCGTGGAACGGCCAGATCTGCGGCGCCGGTGCGTTCGTGAACGCGCTGGCACCGCTCGTCGAGCTCGTCCACCCGCGGGTCGGGCGCCGCCGATCGGATCGGCTCCCGGTCCTGCGCCGGCGGCCTCGCCCACTCGCGTCGGCGGTGGGCGGATGAGCACCGACGCCTACCGCGCCGTCCGCGACGACGTCCACGGGCGGATCGCCCGTCGCCGGCTCCGGCCCGACCGCGACGTCGCGGAAATCCGGGACGAGGCCCGTGCCGCGGTCGACGAGTTCGAGCGGCGTGCGCGGCTGGGAGAGCACTCGCCGCTCGCCGACCCCTCCGAGATGGTCGAGCGGGTCGTGGCGTCGATCACCGGCTTCGGTGCGCTCGGTGAGCTCGTCGTCCGCCGCGACGTCGAGGAGATCTTCATCGAGGGCGCACGCGTGTCGTACCTCGACGCGACCGGCCGGTTGCTCGGTCTCGCGCGACCGACGAGTGAGGAGGAGAACCGCCACGTGGTCGAGCGCCTGCTCGCGTCCACCGACCGCCAGCTCAACGCCAAGCACCCGATGGTGCAGGCCCGCGTGCTCGACGGGACCGCCCGGCTCACCGCGGCCATCCCGCCGGTCGGCGACCGTCTGTCGGCGACGCTCCGCCGCTACGTGGTGCGCAACGTCACCCTCGACGATCTCGTCGGCCGCGACTCGCTGACTGGTGAAGCCGCGGACTTCCTCCGGTCCCTGATGCGCGTGCGGAGCCGGATCGCGGTGTCGGGTGAACCGAGCGCGGGCAAGACGACGCTCGCGGCGGCGCTGCTCGCGGCCGCGCCCGCCAGCCACTGCGTGCGGGCGTGCGAGGAGGTCCGTGAGCTCTCCGTCCCGATCACGCACGGCTCGTACTACGAGGCGCGTCCACCCGCGGTCGACGGGAGCGGCGAGATCGATCTCCGGCAATTGGTGAAGTTCGTGCTCGGCATGCGGCCCGATCGCATCGTCGTGGGTGAGGTGCGCGGCGCCGAGGCGTTCGAGCTCAGCCGTGCGGTCAACGCCGGCTGTGGGTTCTTGTGCACCGTCCACGCGAACAGCGCGGCCGAGGCGCTCGACGCCTTGGTCAACGCCGCGCTGATGGCGGGCGAGAACGTCACCGAGCGGATCGTGCGGAAGATCTTCTCGGAGTCACTCGACGTCGTCGTCCACCTCGACCGCGACGACGCGCGGCGGGACGGCACCGACTCGATCCGGCGCAAGGTGATGGCGGTCACCGCCGTCGTACCCGCGCTCCACGACGACTTCAGCACCGAGCCGGTGTTCGCTCGCGAGCACCTGGACGCGCCGCTCGTGCGCACCGGCCCGGTGCCTGCCGCGCTCGCCGCGCGCGTCGCGCGCGGCGAGCCGGTGGCGGCGGTCGCCCGATGAGCCTCCTGGCGGCGGTCTCCATCGGCGCCTTCTGCTACCTCGCCGTCGGCGCCGCGACGGGCCGGCTGCCCCGGATGCGACGCTGGCGCCAGTCGCGCCCCGACGCCGCCCGGGCTCGCCTCTGGTTGCACCAGGCCGGTGTCGGCATTTCGCCTCTGCAGTTCGGGCTCCTCTCGTGCGCGCTGGGAGCCGGAGCCTGTCTGGTGACGCTGGCGCTGACCCGTACGCCGCTCGTCGCGATCGTGCCCGCGGGCGCGGTCGCCGTGCTCCCACGCGCCTATTACGCGCGTCGACGGGCCGTGAGGCTGCGCTCGGTGCTCGAGGCCTGGCCCGACGGCCTCCGCGACCTCGCGGGGTCCATCGCGGCGGGATGCTCGCTCACGCAGGCGGTGACCGCGCTCGCGACCACCGGTCCCGCGCCACTGCGCGACGCGTTCGCGCGGTTCCCGGCCCACGCGCCGATGCTCGGGACGGTCGCCGCGCTCGAGGTCGTGCAGGACGAGCTCGCGGATCCTGCGAGCGACCGTGTCCTCGAGGTGCTCGTGCTCGCACACGAGCGTGGGGGCGCGGTGGTGAAGGAGATCCTCGAGGACCTCGTCGTGACGACGACGAAGGACGTCAAGGTGCTCGACGAGATCGAGGTCGACGACCTCGAGATGAAGATCAACGCGCGCGCGGTCCTCGCGCTGCCCTGGTTCGTCCTCGTGGCGCTGGTGGCGCGTGCGGGCGCCTTCCGTGACTTCTACCGCTCCACGCCCGGCTTCGCGGTCGTCCTGGGCGGGGCGGCGCTCTGCGGCCTCGGGTACGTGTGGATCAGCCGGCTCGGACGCACGGCCGGGGAACCCCGCGTGCTCGGCGGGTCGAGCGCCAGCGCGGTCGTCGCCGGATGACCGCGCTGGTCGCCGCCGCGTTCGCGGCGCTCGCGTGCGCGGGCACGGCCGCCCTGGCGGTCCCGCCGACGCGCAGGCTCGCACCCCGCGTGCGGCCGTACACGGTGCTCGCGCGGGTCAGGCTTGGGCACCCCGTCGACGTGCGCGCGGCGCCGGCTCCCGACCCGTGGGGGCGCAGCCCGATGGGTCTCCTGCTCGGTCCGGTGCTCGCGGCGGCGACGGCGCGCGTGAGCCGGGTGCTCGAGCGCCGCGACGACGACGCGCTGCGAGCGGCGCTCGCGCACGCGGGGCTCGACGACGTCACGCCCGCCGACTACCGGGCGCGGGTCGTGGCCCAGACGGTGGTGCTCGCGGGTGCGGGCGTCGTCGTCGGGGCGGCGTTCCTGCACTCGGCGCCGCTCACGCTCGCGCTCGGGGCGTGCGGCACGATCGCGGGCGCCTCGCGGGCTCGGGCGCGGGTCGACCGCGCGATCGCCGAGCGCCGAGAGCGGATGCGGCTCGAGCTGTACACCGTGAACCATCTGCTCGCGCTACACGCGCGCACGGGCGCGGGACCCGTGCAGGCGACCCGGCGCATCGTCGACCGCGGGCACGGCGCGCTGGTGGACGAGCTGTCCGGCGTGCTGCGAATGGTGCGCGGCGGCACCTCGGCACCCGAGTCGTTCCGTCGTGTCGCCGCTGCGACCGCCGAGCCCGCCGCCGCCCGCACCTACAACCTCCTGGCGGCCGGCGCCGAGCGCGGGGTCGACCTCGCCGGCGGTCTGCGCGCGCTCAGCGAGGACCTGCGCGACGCCCGACGCGACGACATGCGCAAGCGCGCGACCAAACGGCGCGCCGCGATGCTCGTCCCGACGATCGCCGTGCTCGCGCCCGTGATGCTCCTGTTCATCGCCGCCCCGCTGCCTTCCATCGTGTTCGGGAGCCGGTAGTGGCGGCCGCTTCCCCCGCCCCGATCCCGATTGCGATCCCGATTCCGGAGGCCATCCCCATGCATCGATTCGTCCGCGTCCTCGCCCTCGTCCAGCGCGTCGCGAGCCTGGCCTCACGGCGCGTCGGGGGAGAGGAGGGGATGACCACCGCCGAGCTGCTCGGCAACGCCGCGCTCGGCATCGCCGCGCTGGTTGCGATCTGGGCGGTGCTCCAGACCCTCGGGCTCGACATCGTCGAGTGGATCCGCGGCCAGCTCCGCGTGTGAGCGTCGATGACCAGGTCGGCATGGCCACGGTGCAGCTCGTGACCGCGACGGCACTGTCACTCGTCGTCTTCGTGATGCTCACGAACCTCGTCGTCGATCTCTACGTGCGCGGCGTCGTGCGGTCCGCGGTCGACGAAGGGGCCCGGGCGGGTGCACCCGTCGACCTCGGCGCGACCGACTGCGTGGACCGGGCGCGCGACGTCCTTGCCCACCTCGTGCCGGGGCCGGTCGGGCGCTCCGTGCGCGTCGAGTGCCGGGAGGAGCAGGGCACGATGCGCGCGTCCGCCGACGCGGTGCTCCGCGGCTGGTTACCCGGTCTCGTGCCCGACTGGTCCTTCCGCGTCGTGGGGTCGGCCACCAAGGAGCGCAGTCCGTGAGCGCGTCCGTCCGCCGTCGCGCCACCGCGGCACATGGGTTCGTCGCCACCGAGCTCGCGCTCGGGATCGGGCTCCTGCTCCTCCCGGTCGCGCTGCTGGTGCTCACGCTGCCGACGTGGTCCGAGCGCCAGACCGACGCCCGCGAGATGGCGCGCGAAGCCGCCCGTACCGTCGTCACCGGCGGTTCGTGCGACCCCGCGGCAGCCCGCGCAGTGGTTGTCACGATGGCGACCAATCTCGGGGTCGCGGCGCCGGATGTCGGAGTCTCGCTCGACTGCGCACCCGGTCCGCTCCCGCCCCGCGGTGAGCTGACGGTCTCGGTCACCGTGCGCATCCCCGCGGTCAACGTGCCGGGAGTGGGCGCGGTCGGTGCCTGGAGCTGGACCGCTCGTCACCGCGAGTCGATCGACGCCTACCGGAGCGAGCTGTGAGTGCGGCACGGGCCGCTGACGAGCGCGGCACGGTCACGTTCTGGCTGCTCGGTCTGTGTCTCATGCTGCTCGTGCTCGGGGGCATCGGCCTCGACCTCTCGCGGTCGTTCTCGCAGCGGCGCGCCCTCGCCGCGGATGCCGACGCCGCCGCGCTCGCGGGCGCGTCAGCGATCGACGAGGACGCGTATCGCGCGACGGGCCGCGTGGAGCTCGTACCGGCCGCGGCGGAGGCGCTGGCACGGGGGAGCATCGCCCGGCAGCCCGACCGCGGCGAGATCCGCGACGTCGAGGTGCGCGCGACCGCCGCTGCGGTGACCGTCGTGGTGTTTGGGCACGTCGACCTTTCGCTCCTCCGGCTCCTGCACACCGCGGATCTCGACGTGCGGTTCGTCGCCACCGCAGCTCCCCGGCGGTCGCCGTGAGCGTGAGGTGGCGGCGCGTCGCCGCGGTCGCCGTCGCGGCCGGGTCGGTCTTCGGGTTGCCGCTTCCCGCTGTGGCCGACCCGGCCGGCGGCGGCACGCTCGGTCCCGACTTCGTGCGTGCCGACGCGCGCGATCTCGGTGCCGGCAGTTTCCCCGGGACCGGCCTGCCGGCGAGCCGACCGTCGTCCGAGTCGGCGTACGAGTGGCAGCGCCAGGTCGACTCGCGCTTGTGCGTCGTGTTCGACGGGCCCGTTCCGCCCGACCTGCTGCCGTACGTCAGCGACTTCGCGCCCGCGGCGTCGGGTTGGGTGGTGGTGCTCCCTCCCGCGGGTGTCCCACCCGGGACGCGTCTGCTGCCCGACACCGCGCCTATACCGCCCGGCGCCCGTGCCGTCGGACAGGCGGTGTTCGACCTCGCCCGCCGCCGGCTGTCGGACGCCCCGCTGTACCTGGTCCCGTCGTGCGCGGCGCCCGGCGCAGCCGGCCCTGCCGACGCACCGTCGCCCGCCGAGATCTGGGAGCAGGCGCCGTTGCCGCGCCGAGCCGTGGTCGCGAGCCCGCCCGGTTCGACGTCGTTCCCGGGCATCACCCGGCTGACGACCAGCCTCTCGAGCCCGGCACGGGAGCCGACCACCGCGGCGGTCTCGCTGCGCGGCTTCGACGTCGACGTCCGCGCCGAGCCGGTCGCCTATGCATGGGACTACGGCGACGGGCACACCGAGGTCGTCGACGATCCGGCACGCGCGGCGGTGACCTACACGCGGCGCGGCGACTACCGCGTGACGTTGTACGTCATGTGGGCGGCGCGCGCCCATCTCGTCTACTCCCCGTGGGGTCTCGACCTCGGGACGGTCGACCTCGGCACCGTGACCATTCCCGAGACCCGCGCGTACCACGTCGCGGAGATCCGTTCCGTGCTCCGCTCCAACCCGACCCGCTAGCGTCGGTCTCGTCCGCGCGACGGGGGTGTGCGGGCGTGAGCGGAGGTCGGTGGCGTGTTCAAGACGATCATCGTGGGAACCGACGGATCGGACACCGCGTTCGAGGCGGTCAAGGTGGCGGGCGAGGTCGCATCGACCCAGGGCGACGACGCGGTGCTCCACGTCGTGAGCGTCGTGAGGCCGATGGCGCACCCCGCCGTTGCCGCGGGCGAAGCGACCTTCGCGGCGCCCGGCGCCGCCAACGTCAACTGGGAGCAGGAGGTGCGGGTCGACCTCGAGCGCAAGCTCGCCGGGATCGCGGAGCGGGTCGGCGGGAAGTCCGTCAACGTCGAGACCCACGTGCGCTTCGGGAGCCCGGCCGAGGTGCTGTGCGACATGGCGCACCACCTGAACGCCGACCTGATCGTGGTGGGCGATCGGGGGATGCACGGCGGGCGCCGGCTGCTCGGGAGCGTCCCGAACACGGTGTCGCACCACGCGCCGTGCAGCGTGCTGATCGTGTCCACCTGAGCGTCCGGCCGCCGGACGGGCCCCGGCACTGTGCCGGGCCGCGCCGATCCTCCCCCGTACACTTAGGCGCGCCTCATTCCCTGCCGAAACGGATTCCGTGAGCGACGCCCCCACACCATCGCCCGCGCCCGAGACTGCCGCGGCGGCCGCCAATCCCGACGTGGTGATCGTCGGCGCAGGGCCTGCGGGCCTCACCGCCGCCTACGTGCTGGCCAAGCGCGGCGCCGCATCGACCGTGCTCGAAGCCGACGACGTCGTGGGCGGGATCAGCCGCACCGCCCAACGCGACGGCTGGCGGTTCGACATCGGCGGACACCGCTTCTTCACCAAGGTGAAGGCGGTGAACGACCTGTGGTTCGAGATCCTCGGGCCCGACGAGTTCCTCCGCCGGCCCCGCATCAGCCGCGTCTACTACCGCGGGAAGTTCTACGACTACCCGATCAAGGCCGTGAACGCGTTGACGAACCTCGGCCCGGTCGAGGCGATGCGTTGCATGATCTCCTACGCGTGGGTGCGGGTGCGGCCGCCCAAGGACCAGAGCACGCTCGAGGGCTTCGTGGCCTCTCGCTTCGGCTGGCGCCTCTACGAGCACTTCTTCAAGACGCAGAGCGAGAAGGTCTGGGGCGTGCCCTGCACCGAGATCCAGGCCGACTGGGGTGCCCAGCGGATCAAGAACCTGTCGATCGGCCGCGCGGTGCTCGAAGCGCTCACGCCCAAGCGGATCCGCATGGGTCGCGACAAGTCGAAGCAGGTCACGAGCCTGATCGAGCAGTTCAACTACCCGAAGTACGGGCCGGGCCAGATGTGGGAGAAGGCCACCGACCTCGTCACCGAGCGCGGCACCAAGGTCGTGATGAATTCGGTCGTGACCAAGGTCGAGCACGCCGACGGGCGCGCCCTCGCGGTCACCGCGGTGAACGACGGCGTGACGAACCGGTATCCGTGCACCCACGTCGTCTCGTCCATGCCGATCAGCGCGCTCCTGAAGGCGATGGATCCCCCTCCGCCCACCGAGGTGCTGCGCGCGGCCGAGGCTCTCCGTTACCGCGCGCACATCACGGTCGCGCTCGTCGTACCCGAGGACGTGGGCTTCGACGACAACTGGATCTACATCAACGACCCCGAGGTGAAGGTCGGCCGGGTGCAGAACTTCGGCCGCTGGTCGCCCTATCTGGTGAAGGACGGTCGCACGTCGCTCGGGCTCGAGCTGTTCGTCAACGAGGGCGACGAGTGGTGGAGCAAGACCGACGAGGATCTCATCGCCACCGGGAAGCGTGAGCTCCACCAGATCGGGCTGCTCGATCCGTCCAAGGTGGAAGCCGCCTACGTGGTGCGCACGCCGAAGGCGTACCCGTTCTACGACGCGCACTACAGGCAGAACGTCGCCGTCCTCGCCGAGTGGCTGGCCGAGCACGCCCCCAACGTGTACCCGGTCGGTCGCAACGGGATGCACCGGTACAACAACCAGGACCACTCGATGTACACCGCGATGCTGAGCGTCGAGAACATCTTCGGTGCCCACCACGACGTCTGGTCGGTGAACGTCGAGGAGGAGTACCACGAGGAGATCACGGAGTCGTAGCCGGCTCCGTCGGTTGGTCCTCGCCCCCGGCGCGTGACCGCAGCGCACCGCACACGAGGTCGGCGAGCACCAGCGCCAGCGTCAGCCACGCGAGCTCCGGCTCCTGTGCGGCCCGGGCGATCACCAGCACGACGGGGGCGCCGAGCGCGAGCAGCACCCGCGCACGCGTCACCCGTGTCGCCACCAACGTGCCGATGCCGGCGACGAGCCCGATCCAGCCGCGCGACACCAGCGCGACCCCCAGCCCCACGCTCGCCGACGCCACGATCGTGCCTGCCCACGACGGTGCGGGTCCGGGGTAGGTGAACGGCGAGACCAGAGCCGGCGCGTCGGCGATCGCATCCTCCGACTGGCGGCGCCCGCGCCGGCGCCGCCGTCGGGTGATCACGACGATCGCGACGCACGCGACGACGGCCGCCGCCGAGATCGCGAAGCCGACCCACACCTCGCGCTGGGGCGTGAACCTGAGCGAAACCGTCATCGTGCCCGCGCCGGTGGGCCGGACGAGCCAGCCGTTGGCGTAGCCGTTCACGTTGGTCTGGCGGCCGAGGGTGCCCGACGACGCCGCCGCCTTCCAGCCGCGGTCGAAGCTCTGGCCCATCACCAGCCAGAACGGCGTCCCGTCGGTGTGCACCTTCACGTCAATCTTCGTCGCGGAGTTGTGGGTGACGGTCGTCTCGGCGCCGCTCTGGTCGAGCGGCGTGCCCAACGGGGCGATCTCGGCCGGCGTGCCCGCCGCGTCCGACGAGAGGACGACGCGGTCGATGTCGATGCCGGTGGTCAGGCCCGCGGCGGTGGTCAGGCGGTTGCTCCCGGCGGGGAGCGGGAGCGACGGGTCGCACCGGAGGAGTTCCAGGCCGCTCCTCGCGTCGGCCGCCGCGCCCGCGATCCGCACGGGGACCGCGGCGCCGTTCACGCGGAGGAGGTCGTCGCGGCAGCCGGTGTCGATCTCCGCGGCCGGCGGCGCCGGGCGCGCCACGCCGGGGAAGTCGGCCTCGGCGATCGAAGGCGGGAGGGCGACGTTGGTCACGTTCGGGTCGGTGCTCGTGGTCACGTCGCGTACGCCGTCGACGACGAGGCGCAGCGTGCTCGCGGTCACCGGCGCGAACGGGATCGACACCGCGTACTGCTTGTCCTTCACCGCGCTCGTCGGGAAGTCGGGGACGTCGAGGGTGCGCACGGGCTGCCCGTCTGCCTCCAGCGTGAAGCTCGACGGCACGTACTGGCGACCGTCGACGCCGAGCACGAGGTCCACGTGGTCGACGGTGGTGGGCGCCGGGAGCTGCACCTGCACCCACGAGCCGGTCGGGCTCATGAACGGCGCGCTCCACTGCGTCGTCGGATCGCCGTCGAACGCGCTCGAAGCACGATCCTCGGCGTTGCCCGTGAGGTGACCGGACGCCGTGTAGGTCGTTCCCGGCGCCGTCGTCCCGAGCAGCGAATCGAGCACGTCGTCGGGCGCGTTCGGGTTCACACGGGCGGTTCCGCCCAAGCCGAACGCGCGCGCGTCGGGCAGCACGAACCGCCGGACGAGCGACAGCTCCTCGTCCTGGCGGTCGCGAGCGGTCGGGTCGTAGCGCAGACGGCTCAACACCACGTCGAGCCGGTGGCCGGCCGCGTCGGCGCCGACGTCGCGCGCGACGTCCACCGGCAACCGGACCGTCTCGCTCAGTCGCGCGTCGCCGACCTCGACCTCTGCGAATCCGACCGGGTTGTCGGTGACACCCGGCGGCGGAGTCGTGCTGGTGGCGAGGATCTCGATCCCGAGCTGCTTCACCGCGCGCTCGGGGAACCGCACCACCTGGCCTCCGGGGGTGAGCGAGTCGGCGCCGAGGTCCACCGTCGTCGAGGTCCCGTCGTCGAAGTGCAGCGCGACCTTCGTGACCACGCGGTTGCGCACCCCGGTCTGCGGCTGCACCAGGGTGACGTGGTCGGTGTCGACCGGGTGCTTCGTACGCAGCACGAGCTGCGCGCCGACGGCGTCGATCGGCCGCACGCGCCACGCGGTGCGCAGGTCGCCGTCGAACGCGTGCAGCGGACGGTCCTGCGCCAGCGTGGCGGTGGCGTCCGCCGTTCCTCCGTGCTGCTCGACGACGGTGCGGTCGGCGTCGGTCGAGCCCGGGAACACGTCGAGCGCCACGGCGCCGGTGGCGGGGTCGGAGTCGGCCTGGCCGGCACGCAGTGTGGGGCCGGTGGTGTCCTTGATCGACTCGAAGAAGTCCTCGGACCGCCGCCGGTTCGAGTCGGTGAGCACGAGGTCCGCACCGTTGCGCAACGCCTGCCGGAGCTGGGACGGCTTGAGGGAGGCGAGCTCGAGCACGAGCTGGTTGCCGTCGAGCAGCCCCGCGGCGGCGGCGTCGACGATGCCCTCGCCGTCACCCGAGAGGACCACCGGACCCGCCTGCGGCGCCGCGTGCACGATGGGCACCGCGCCCTGCACGTCGAACAGCGAGACCGGCGGAGGGTTCGGCACGTTCGGGGCGATGGTCGCGGCGGTCTCGTCGCGGGTGGGCACGATCGGATCGGGCACGTTCGGGACCGGCTCGCCGAACCCCTCCGGTGAAGCGAGACCGGGTGGTCGGGGGTCGGTCAGCAGGTTCCAGAGCAGCTGGGGGCGGGGCAGGTCGAAACGCTCGAACTGCAGGTCCGAGCGGAGCACGACCGTCCCGACGTTCATGATGCGGGCGACCGCCGCGAGCGACGACGGTTCGAACGTGCCCTCCTGGATGCGCTGGTCGAGCGCGTCGAGGAGGTTCACCGACTGCGGTGTTCCCGACGGCAGCACCTCACGCGCTACGTAGGGACGGTCCGTCAGCATGTTCGTGATCGGGTCGACGGTGTTGCCCCAGCGGTACGCGGCGAAGTTCGAGCCCGGGATCTCGAGGATGCGGGTGGAGTTGCCCTCGGCCGAGAGCGCGTCGGCGGCGTCGTGCCAGTACTGTGGGAGCGTCTCGGGCTCCTCCAGCCGGCTCGAGAGGTAGCCGAGCCGCCAGACCGGCACGAGCGCGGCGAACGCGAGCGCGCCCACGCCCACCGCGGCGACCACCTCGAGCCGGCGGCTCGCGAGCGCGCTCACCCCCGCGGCGAGCAGTCCCGCGATCCCGAGCACGATCAGCGGTGCGATCCGGGGCGTGTTACGGAGCGCGAGCCCGAGCGACGAGTGGTTCGCGAAGTCTCTCCACACGCGGCCGTACGGGCTGGGGTCGTCATAGGGCCACGCCCCGACGCCGACGACGACCCCGACGAGCACCAGCACGAGGAAGTAGGCGCGGTGCCGCCAGCGCACGACCGCAGCCGCCGCGAGCCCGACCACCGGGATGGCGAAGCTGGCGACGACGACGGGCGTCCGGTTCACGTAGTAGGCGGCCTGGTCGATCGAGTTGCCCAACCGGTCGACGCCGTAGAAGAACCAGTTGCCGATGCCGCGCAGCAGGTCGAGCGGCGTCGACGCGGTGGAGACCACCCGCACTGTCTCCGTGAGCTGGAGCACGGGCAGGCCGTACGCGCCCTGGAGCCGGAGCCCGACCGCCCACCACACCGACACGCCGAGCGCGAGCAGCGCGATCCGCCCCGACGCGAGCAGCGCCGCCCGCGCCGCGGCGCGCCCTCGGAACAGCTCCATGACCACCCACACCACGGGTCCGATCCCCGCGAGTACCAGGGCCGAGGCGTTGACCGTTCCCACGAGCAGCACGACCAGCGCGAACCACGCGGGATCGCGCCAGCCGCCGCGCCGGACCGCGCGCATCGTGAGCCCGACGAGCCACGGGAGCCCGGCCCACGGCAGCAGCAGCACCGAGATGCGCGCGGTGAACGCGAGCTGGTAGGGCGTGAGCATGTAGACGAGCGCACCCGCGAGCGCGCCGGCGCGCCGTACGCCGAGCATCGTGAACAGCCAGCGCGCGCCCAGGACCGCGGCGAGCGAGATGCTGCCGAGCCAGAGGCGCTGCGCGATCCAGGTCGGGACGCCCACCTGCGCGAGGAGCCAGTAGAAGGGCCCGATCGGGAACAGGTAGCCGACCTGCTGGTGGGGGACCGACCCCATCCCGAGGTGCGGATCCCAGAGGGAGAGCGCCCGCGAGAGCAGGCGGCCCGGATCGACAGAGAGGAACGACTTGTTGTCGGCGCTGATCTCGCCGGGGGAGGAGAGGAGGAAGGGGACGTAGGCGAGCAGGACGAGCGCAGTGTCCTCGACCACACGCGCCAGCCCGATCCGGTCGGTGGTCGGACGAGCGGGCGCACCTCGACGTGCGGCATCCGCCGCGACCCCCGTCATGTGGCCCGTGATCGTAGGCCGCGGGCCTTCCGATCCCGTGTCGGTCCGGAGCCGCGCGCGGGTGCGCGCCGAGTAGCGTGGCGACGCCTTGGAGACCGTGAGCCCGGCGCCTGCCACCGCCGCGCGGCAGGCGGGCCCCGAGTCGAAGCTGCCGGGGCGCGTCCGCCGCGCGCTTCGCGCGTCGTGGCCGCTCATCGCGCTCGCGGTCGCCGGCGCGTTGATCGCAGTGCTCGTGCGCCACCTCGTGTTCCCGGCGTACTCCTGGAACCGCGACGAGCCCGTGTACCTGTGGCAGATGAGAATGCTCCGCGAGGGCAAGGTGCTGGTCACCGACGGCGGCGCGCCCTCGTTCTTCTACCCGTGGCTGGCGGGCCACACCGGCAGCTCGTTCTTCTCGCAGTACACGCCCGGGTGGCCGCTGGTGCTGCTGGCATTCGACGTGGTCTTCGGTTCGCCCGGGAACGCACTCGTGTTCGGGACCGTGCTCGCGATCGTCGCCACGTACGCGTTCACGCGCGCGTTGACCGGCGATCACGTGCTCGCGCTGGTCGCCTCCGCGGTGATGACCGTGTCGCCGTTCCTCGTGATCCAGAGCGGCACGTACCTCGGTTACCTCTTCACCTACGGTCTCGGCCTCCTGTTCGGGGCCGGGCTGATCGCGGGCGCGCGGCGGGCCGGGCACTGGCTCCTGATCGGTGCCGGTCTCTGCCTCGGCTGGATCTTCATGACGCGCCCGTACGACGC
The DNA here is from genome assembly GCA_964505725.1 of uncultured Bifidobacteriaceae bacterium. Classification (GTDB taxonomy): domain Bacteria; phylum Actinomycetota; class Acidimicrobiia; order IMCC26256; family DASPTH01; genus CAVRJC01. Next base: position 88,628 of record CAZDJK010000052.1, read on the forward strand.
GTTGCTCTGGGCGGCCGCCTTCGGCGGCTACCTCCTGTTCTCGTGCTGGCACGAGCGGGAGCGCCTGTGGCGCGCGGTCGGGTGGAGCGTCGTCGGCTTCGTGCCGTTGTTCGTCGCCACGCTCGTGTTCAACTACCGCGTAACGGGCAGCTTCACGCAGTTTCCCATCACGGCCGCCGACCCGCTCGACACCTTCGGCCTCGGGGTGCGCCGGATCATGCCCCAGTGGCCGCCGTTCGTCTACACGTTGCGACAGGCGGTGAAGGGGCTGGGGCGGAACTCCGTCTACTTGCCGATCTTCCTGTTCGGCAGCTACCTCGGCGTCGTGGTGGCGGCGGTCGGGCTGTGGCTGCGCCGCCGCGATCGCACCACGGTCGCTCTGCTCGCGCTCGCCGTGGTGTTCCCGCTCGGGTACTTCGTGTTCTGGGGCCTCTACCTGTCGTCGACGACGGTGACGTTGAGCGGGCCGATCTACTTCATGCCGCTGTTCGCGACGCTCTCCATCCTCATCGCGACCGTCCTCGTCGCGGCCTGGCGTCGACGACGCGCCCTCGGGGTTGGGCTTGTCGTCGTGCTGGTCGTCGCCACCGTCCCGTTCCTCGTGAATCGACTCGACGTGAACCATCGGCTCAGTGCCCTGCAGCAACCGTGGCAGCACGTGACCGACGGCATCGACCGGCCGGTGCTGGTGTTCGTGTCCCGGTCGGGGCGGTACCTGATGCACCTGAACCCGTTCTCGGCCAACAGCCCCGACATCGACGGCCCCGTCGTGTACGCGACCGATCACGGCCCCGCGAACCTCGACCTCATCGCCGCGCGGCGTGGGCGGTCTCCGTATCTGGAGAACTGGACGCTCGGTCCCGACGACCTCGATCCGGTGAGCCCGAACGCGGCCCGGCCGCGCGTGACCTTGGTACCGCTCCACGTCGTGAGGGGAACGACGATGACGTTCCGGGTGGAGATCACCGTGCCTCGAGCGTCGCGGGTCGTCGTCGCCTACGCGACGGTCGGGACGCACACGGAGGCGCGCACGCTCGCCACCGACGCGCCCGCAGGCGCCACGTACTCGATCACATTCGTGGTGACCGACGACAGTCCCGCGCCACCGGGTTCATTACCGTTCGCCGCGCCGCGCCTCGGGGTGGTGGAGGTGGGCGCCGGCGCCGGCGCCGACCCGGGTGCCGCGCTCGCGCCGGGCCACCTCGCGCAGCGGTTCTGGTACCGGCGCCAGGGTTCGGCGATCGAGATGGCCACGCCGGGGCAGACACTCGTCGCCCAGGCGGTCGGCGCGCCCACGGTGCGCACCGCGCCACCGGCGCGGACGTTGTCGGTGACGGCCGCGGTCGCCGGGTGAGCGGCGGAGCCGCCCGTTCCCCGGCGCGAGCTTGCGTCACTTGGGCGGAAATAAGCAGGTCAAGTGACGCAACCTTGGTGCGTGGGGACGGCGGACGGCCGTCAGCCGGGGCGCCCGCGTCCCATGCGGTAGTAGCTCGCGAACGTCACGTTGGTATCGTCGGGCAGCGCGGCGGGGGTGCCGAGCGCCCGCGCGCCCCACACGATCTCCGCCGTGCGCTCCACCAGCTCGGCGACGTGCAGCGCCTGTGCGACGTCGCGCCCGATGGTGAAGAGCCCGTGGTTGGCCATGAGCACCGCGCTCCGCTCGTCGAGATGACGTGCGACCTCGACCGCGAGCTCCTCGGTGCCGGTCGTGCGGTACTCCGCCACCGGGACGTCGCCGCCGACGTAGACGACGAACTCCTCGACGAGCGCGGGGATCGGCTGTCGCGCCACTGCGAACATGGTCGAGAACTTGGCGTGGCAGTGGATGGTCGCGCCGATGTCGTCGAAGCTCCTGAGCGCGGTGAGGTGCAACGCGAGCTCCGACGTCGGGGGGCGTGAACCGCCGACGATGGTGCCGTCGAGCGCGCACTCGACGAGATCCTCGGCACCCATGGTGACGTAGTCGGTCGACGACGGCGTCACGACGACGTTGCCGTTCGCGAGCCGCGCGGCCAGGTTCCCCGACGTCCCGAGCACGAGCCCCGACGCCAGCAGCGCGCGCGCCGCGCCGACCACCTGCTCACTCACGTCCGTGGTCATGTCGCTCTCTTCTCCCTCAGGACCTCGGGGTTCACGAGGTTCGACGGCGTGCCTCCGGCGAGGAGGGTGACCAGGCCCTCGGCGACGAGGCGCGCATGGTTCGCCTCGGTGTCGTAGGTGGCACCCCCGATGTGCGGCGTGAGCACCACGTTGGGCAGCGAGCACAGGGGGTCGGACGGATCGAGCGTCTCACCCGCGAAGTGGTCGAGCCCGGCCGCCGCCAGCGGGCCGTCGCGCAGCGCGTCGACCAGCTCGTCGACGTCGTGGAGGGCGGCGCGCGCGGCGTTGAGGTAGACCGACCCGTCGCGCATGCGCGCGAACTGATCATGGCTCATCATCCCGGCCGTCTCCGGCGTGACGGTGGAGTGCATGGACACGACGTCCGCCTCGTCGAGCAGCTCCGGCAACGTGTGGGTCGCCTCGGCGACAAACGGATCGTGCGCGATGACGCGCATACCGAGACCCTCGAGGCGCCACTTGGTGGCACGCCCGACCGCGCCGAGCCCGACGATCCCGGCGGTCCGCCCGGCGAGCTCCCAGGCGCGGAAGCGTTGATAGGGGATGGTGCCGTCGCGGTACGTCTCGCCGGCGCGGACGTCGGCGTCGGCGCGCACGATGCCCCGGGTGGCCGCGAGGAGCAGTCCGACGGTCAGCTCGGCGACACCGTCGGCGTTCCGGCCGGGGGCGTTGAGCACCGGGATGCCACGAGCGGTCGCGCCCGCGACGTCGACCTGGTCGGGTGTGCCCCGGCACACGCCGATCGCGAGCAGGGGGAGGTCGAGCACCGCGCCGGACACGAAGTCGGCCTCGACCACGAGGATGTCGGCTCCCTCCTCGGTGACCCGCGCCGCCAGCCCGTCGCCGTCGTAGATGCGCAGTGGGCGGTGGTCGACCCACGGGTCGACCACCACGTCGGCCACCTCGCGGAGCCGGTCCAGCCCCGCACCTCGGAACGGCGCGGTCACGAGCGCCTTCGGCTTCGGCACGGGGGGATTCTCGCGGATCGCGGGGCCGCCAGCTCCCGAACCCGGGTGTCAGTTGACACAAAGTGTTGATAAGATGTCGAGCATGAAGAACGCCGAGGAGCTCACCGAGCGGTTCCGGGACCTCGGCCTGCGCGTCACCCCGCAGCGGCAGGCCATTTTCCGCCTGCTCCACGGGGTCGCGACCCACCCCACCGTGGAGTCGCTGTACGAGGCGGCCCGGGTCGAGATGCCCACCATCTCGCGCAAGACCGTCTACCAGACCGTGCACGACCTCGAGTCGCTCGGCGAGGTGTCGCTGCTCGACGTGGGCACCGGCAGCATCCGGGTCGACCCCAACGTCGAGCGTGACCACCACCACCTCGTGTGCAACCGCTGCGGCACCGTGCGCGACGTCCTGGTCGACGTCGCCGATCTGCGCGTGCCCGCTCGGTACCGGCGTGAGTTCGTGATCGATCACGTGGAGGTCGTGTTCCGCGGGCTGTGCGACGGCTGCGCCGCCACCCGGGATGCCGTCGATGCTCCTGTCACCCCTGTCCCGACCGAAACCGCCTGACCCACAAGGAGACCAACCACAATGGCCGAGCTCAACGGTACGCAGACCCACTCGAACCTCAAGGAGGCCTTCGCGGGGGAGAGCCAGGCGAACCGTCGTTACCTCTACTTCGCGCAGAAGGCCGACGTCGAGGGGTACCCCGACGTGTCGGCGCTGTTCCGCTCCGTCGCCGAAGGTGAGACCGGGCACGCGTTCGGCCACTTCGACTACCTCGCCGAGGTCGGCGACCCCGTCACCGGCGAGCCGGTCGGCGCGACCGCGGCCAACCTGAAGTCGGCGATCGCCGGCGAGACCTACGAGTACACCGAGATGTACCCCGGCTTCGCGCGCACCGCGCGCGACGAGGGCTTCGAAGAGGTAGCGGAGTGGCTCGAGACGCTCGCCCGCGCCGAGAAGAGCCACGCCGGCCGCTTCACCCAGGGCCTCGAGAACCTCGACTGACCCTCGATGGCACGCCGTAGGCCACGGTCGGTCGACGCATCGCGATGAGGAAGCTCACGCTCGACGACATCGTCGACCACCGGGCCTACGAGCGCGAACGCGCCGCGTTCCGCGCCCACATCATCGACATGAAGCGTCACCGCCGGGTCGCGCTCGGCGATATCGTCACCATCGTGTTCGAGAACACCGACACGATGCGCTTCCAGGTGCAGGAGATGGCGCGCGCCGAGCGGATGCTCAGCGACGAGGCGATCGGGCACGAGGTCGCCACCTACAACGAGCTCATCCCCGAGGTCGGCGAGCTCTCGGGCACGCTGTTCGTCGAGCTCGTCGACGACGCGAGACTCCGCGAGTGGCTGCCCAAGCTCGTGGGCATCGAATACGCGGTGCGCGTCGAGCTGCCGGACGGCTCGCACGTCGACTCGGCCCCGCAGGACGAGGAACGGCTGACCCGCGCCGACGTCACGAGCACCGTGCACTACCTGAAGTTCCGGTTCACGCCCGACCAGCAGTCGGCGTTCGCGGCGGGACCGGTCCGGCTGGTCGTCGACCATCCCGAGTACCACGCCGTCGCCGAGCTCGCCGACGACGAGCGCGCCGAGCTCGCACGGGACTTCGCGGACTAGCCGACGTGGAAGTCCGCGTCGTGCGCCTCGACCCCGGCCTCGCGCTGCCACGCCAGCAGCATGCGGACGACGCCGGCTACGACCTCCACGCGCGCGACTCGGTGACCATCCCTGCCGGTGGTGGGCGTGGCGTCGTGCCGACCGGGCTCGCGATCGCGATCCCGCCCGGCTACGCGGGGTTCGTGGTCCCACGCTCGGGGCTCGCGCTCACCCATGGAGTCACTTGCCTCAACACGCCCGGTCTCATCGATCCGCTGTACCGCGGCGAGCTGAAGGTGCTGCTCGTGAACACCGATCCCGACCGTGACTACACCGTGTCACGGGGCGACCGGGTCGCCCAGCTCGTGCTGCAACGGGTCGAGACCGTCGATTGGATCGAGGTCGACGAGCTGGACGAAACCGTCCGCGACCGGTACGGCTTCGGCAGCACGGGCCGCTGAGGCCGCGCGCTATCCTCGACGTCCACGCGGACGTGGCTCAGTTGGTAGAGCACAACCTTGCCAAGGTTGGGGTCGCGGGTTCGAGTCCCGTCGTCCGCTCCAGCACGAAGGCGCATCAACGACCCCTGCCGGAGGGGGCGTCGGTAGCCGAGGGTGCGAGCGACCGAACCACCGCGAGGCCGGGACCACATGCACCAGATGTAAGGTCCTACCGTGCGTACACCCGCGCGAGAGGGGAGGCGCCCGTGTTCCCGTCCTCTTTCGACTACGTCGCTGCCCGGTCGGTGGACGAGGCAATCGCCGCCAAGCGAGAGGGGGGTGACGAGACCCGCTTCCTCGCCGGGGGGCAGAGCCTGTTGCCGATGATGAAGGCCCGGCTGGCCGACCCGGCCAGGCTCGTCGACATCAACCGGATTCCGGGACTCGACACGCTGGAGCGCAATAACGGCTTCCTGCGCGTCGGCGCGTTGGTACGGCACGCCGACATCGCGCGGTCGGACCTCACGTTCGGTGCCGTGGCGTCGGCGGCGCCGTGGATCTCGGATCCGCTCGTGCGCAATCGCGGCACGTTGTGCGGGTCGGTCTCGCACTGCGATCCGGAGGGCGACTGGAACTCGGTGCTGCTCGCGACCGGTGCCGACGTGGTGGCGCGCGGGTCGCGCGGCGAGCGCGTGATCCCTATCGCCGACTTCATCGTCGACTTCTTCCAGAGCTCGCTCGCCGATGACGAGATGGTCACCGAGGTGCGGATCCGCGTTCCCGCGGGCAAGAGCGGCGGCTCGTACCAGAAGCTCGAACGCAAGGTCGGTGACTACGCGACGGTCGGAGTGGCCGCCCACCTCGAGCTGACGGACAACGGCACCATCGAGCGCGCCGGGCTGGCGCTCACCGCGGTCACGCCGGTCAACACGAAGGCCGCCGCCGCCGAGCGGCTCATGCAGGGAGAGGTGCCGAGCGACGAGCTGTTCGCTGCGGCAGCCGACGCGGCGGCCGCCACGTCGGATCCGCGCGACGACGTGCGGGGGAGTGCCGTATGGAAGCGCAACATCGTGCGTGTGTTCACGCGACGAGCGCTCGCCGCGGCCGCAGCGCAGGCTCAGGCGCCGGCAAGCTGAGAGGAGGCGATCCGTGGAGATCACGGTCACGTTGAACGGCACCGCCTACACGCACGATGTCGAGCCGCGACTGCTCCTCGTCGACTACATCCGTACCCGCGCCGCGCTCACGGGGACCCACATCGGCTGTGACACCACCAGTTGCGGCGCGTGCACCGTGCTCGTCGACGGGACGCCGATGAAGTCGTGCGCCATGCTCGCGGTGCAGGCCGACGGCGCCAGCCTCACCACCGTCGAGGGACTCGGCGAGAACGGCAAGCCGGGCGCGATGCAGGCCGCGTTCAAGGAGGCGCACGGCCTGCAGTGCGGCTTCTGCACGCCGGGGATGATGCTCGTCGGCACCGCGCTGCTCGAGGAGAACCCGAGCCCGTCGGACGACGACGTGCGGTGGGCCATCTCCGGCAACATCTGTCGTTGCACGGGTTACATGAACATCGTCAAGGCGATCCAGGCCGCTGCCGGAGCCGTATCATGACCATGACCCAGGGACCGGTCCAGAAGCCGTCGACGCCGCCCGAGATCGGCGGCATCGGTCACTCGGTGAAGCGTCAGGAAGATGACCGCTTCATCGCGGGCCAGGGCAACTACCTCGACGACCACGTGCTCCCGGGCATGCTGCACATGGCGATCCTCCGCGCCCCCGTCGCGCACGCGCGGATCAGGAGCATCGACACCTCGGCCGCGACCGCGCTCGACGGCGTGGTCGCCGTCGTGACCGGCGAGCTCCTGGCGCAGTACGGCCTCGCGTGGATGCCGACCATGTCGGGCGACACCCAGGCGGTGCTCGCCACCGACAAGGTGCGGTTCCAGGGTCAGGAAGTCGCCGCCGTCGTGGCCACCGACCCGTACCTCGCGGAGGACGCGCTCGAGCACATCGACGTCGACTACGAGATCCTTCCTGCCATCACGACACCCCAGCAGGCGCTCGGCGATGACGCGGTGGTGATCCGTGACGACAAGGAGGACAAGAAGGACAACCTCGTGTACGAGTGGGAGAGCGGAGATGCCGCGGCCACCGATGCGGCGTTTGCGAGGGCCGACCGGGTCGTCACCCTGGAGACGCACTACCCGCGCTCGCACCCTTCGCCGCTCGAGACGTGTGGCATCCTCGCCGACGTCAACTCGGTGAGTGGTCAGGCGACCATCTACATGACGTCGCAGGCGCCGCACGCCCACCGCACGGTGTTCGCCATGGTCGCGGGTCTCCCCGAGCAGAACATCCGCATCATCAGCCCGGACATCGGTGGCGGGTTCGGGAACAAGGTGCCCGTGTACCCCGGCTACGTGGTGGCCACGGCGGCCTCGCTCGTGATCGGCAAGCCTGTGAAGTGGGTCGAGAGCCGCAGTGAGAACCTTATCTCCACAGGCTTCGCGCGGGACTACCACATGAAGGGTGAGCTCGCGCTCACCAACGAGGGTCGTATCCTCGCGTTGCGCGTCGAGATGCTCTCCGACCAGGGGGCGTTCTACGCCGACGCGCAGCCCACGCGGTTCCGCGCCGGGCTGTTCCACGTGGTGACAGGGAGCTACGACTATCCCGCCGCCTACGTGAAGGCGCGCGGCGCGTACACGAACAAGGCGCCCGGCGGCGTCGCGTACCGATGTTCGTTCCGCATCACCGAGGCTTCGTTCCTGATCGAGCGACTCGTGCAGACGGCCGCCTACGAGCTCGGCATCGACCCGGCCGAGATCCGTTTCAAGAACTTCATCCAGCCCGAGCAGTTCCCCTACGAGACGCCCACGGGCTTCGTCTACGACTCCGGCGACTACCCGGCGGCGCTGCGCAAGGCGCTCGACGAAGTGGGCTACGACGCGCTGCGCGCCGAGCAGAAGCAGGCGCGCGCGGAGGGCAGGCTGCTCGGTGTCGGCATCGCGCACTTCACCGAAGCGGTGGGCGCCGGCCCGTCGAAGAAGTACGACATCCTCGGCCTCAAGATGATCGACTCGGCCGAGCTACGCGTGCACCCCACTGGCAAGGCGATCCTCAAGCTGGGGGTGAAGTCACAGGGCCAGGGACACGCGACGACATTCGCCCAGATCGTGGCCGACGAGCTCGGGATCCCTTCGAGCGACGTCAAGGTCGTCGAGGGCGACACCGACAACACGCCGTACGGCCTCGGCACGTACGGGTCGCGTTCCACGCCTGTCGGCGGCGCGGCAACCGCGATGGTGTCGCGCCAGATCGCAGCCAAGGCCAAGAAGATCGCCGCGCACCTGCTCGAGGCAGCTGACGCGGACATCGAGCTCGAGAACGGCAAGCTCTCGGTCAAGGGCTCGCCCGATCGCTCGGTGACCATCCAGGACGTGGCGCTCGCCGCTTACACCAACCTGCCCGACGGCATGGAGTACGGCCTCGAGGACGTCCACTACTACGACCCGCCGAACCTCACGTACCCGTACGGCAGCTACGTCGTGGTGGTGGAGGTCGACCCGGAGACGGGTGTGTGGAGGGTGCGGCGCATGGTCGCGCTCGACGACTGCGGTGTACGCATCAATCCCATGATCGTCGAGGGCCAGATCCATGGCGGGCTCACCGAGGGGTTCGCGAAGTCGTCGATGCAGTGGATCACCTTCGACGAAGAGGGCAACTGCATCGGCTCCAATTTCATGGACTATCTCATCCCCACGGCATGGGAGACGCCACGCTTCGAGCTGCTCGAGACGTGCACGCCGTCGCCCCACCACCCGATCGGCGCCAAGGGTGTGGGTGAGTCGGCAACCGTGGGCTCACCGGCCGCGTACGTGAACGCGGTGATCGACGCGCTCGCGCACCTCGGCGTGCGCAACATCGACATGCCCCTGCTGCCCGACCGGGTGTGGTCGGCGATCCAGTCGGCGACTGGATAGCGCTGGCGCATGAGCATCGACGTCCTCGCCGAGGCGGTGCGGCTCACGCGGGATCGTCAGCCGTTCGCGCTGGCCACCGTCGTGTGGCGGCGGGCCCCGACGTCGGGGCATGTGGGCTCGAAGGGCGTCGTACTGGGCGATGGCACCGTACGGGGTTGGCTCGGCGGCGCGTGCGCCGAGCCCACGGTGGTGCGCGAGGCGTTGGCAGCACTGGCGGATCGCCGGCCGCGCCTGCTGTTCCTCGGCTCACCCGACGAGCTCGCCGCTCACGACGACGGCACGACGCTCACGGTTGCGATGGCGTGCGAGAGTGAAGGCGCGATGGAGATCTACCTCGAGCCGTTCCTGCCCAAGCCCCAGTTGGTCGTGATCGGGCGCTCGCCGGCTGTCCAGGCGCTCACCGTGCAGGCGCGTGCGCTCGACTGGGACGTGGCCGTCGTCGACGACGGAGGGCGGCCCTACGAGCATCCCTTTCCAGATCTCGTGCGCACCGTGCTCGACTTCGAGGGTCTCGGCGTGGGGCCATCGACCGCCGTCGTCATCGCCACGCAGGGCCACTACGACGATCTCGCGCTGCGCGCCGCGCTCGCGACCGACGCAGGGTACATCGGCCTCGTCGCAGCCGAGAAGCGCGCCTCCGCGGTGCTGGAGTCCCTTCGCGACGAGGGGATGAGCGAAGAGCAGCTCGGGCGTGTGCACGCGCCCGCGGGTCTCGACCTCGGGCGGGTCGACAATGCCGAAATCGCAGTGTCGGTCCTCGCCGACCTCGTAACCCGGCGGGCCGCAGGACAGCTGCAGGACGCGGTCACGGCACCGCCGCGCCAGGCCATCGACCCGGTGTGCGGCATGACCGTGTTCGTCGAGGGAGCCAAGTACCACGCCGTGTACAACGGCCGCGACTACTGGTTCTGCGCGTCGGCTTGCCACCGCGCCTTCACGGGTGAGCCGTCGGCCTACGTCGCATAGGTGGCGTCGGTGAGGGGCTGTCCTTCAGCGGGCCCAAGGCTCGGATGGCCCACAAGAACCGAGCCATGTAGCGCGAGTCGCCTCCGTGTGCTCGATCCCGCCGGGCATCCCTTCTGCCTGTTCGTGGCGGGCGAGTAACCGGGCAACGTGTTCGGCGCACCCGTCCGGCATTGTGGGGCGGTGGTCCTGCGGTCAAGATGGTGCCGTGATCGACCACGTCTCTATCCAGTGCGCTGACGCGGGCGCGAGCGCCCGGTTCTACGACGCCGTCCTCACCACGATCGGCGGCGTGCGCGTGATGGACTTCGGCGAAGTCATCGGATATGGCGTTCCTCCCCAGCCCGACTTCTGGATTGGGCCGCGGACCACCGGCAGCGGATTCCGCGAGTCGCATCTTGCGTTCACGGCACCCGACCGGACCGCCGTGCGAGCGTTCTTCGATGCAGCAGTGGCCGCCGGCGCTGACGTGCTCCACGAGCCTCGGCTGTGGCCCGAGTACCACCCCAGCTACTACGGCGCGTTCGTCCGGGATCCGGACGGTAACAACGTCGAGGCGGTCTGTCATGCGCCGGAGTGACCAGATCATGCCCGAACTGCGAACGGCCTCGCGTCCGTCGTCGTCGCCCAGCCGGCGGTCGGGGATGGAGCGGTCGGGTCAGACGTGTTGCGTGAGTTCTATGACGTTGCCGTCGAGATCCTCGTAGCGCCCACTGCGGCCCCACGGTTCGTTTCGTGGCTCGTGGATCACGCGGGCCCCGGCTCGCACGGCGGCCGCGTGAGCTTGCTCGATGTCTTCGACGCCCAGGCTGAGTTGCACGCCGGCAGTGGGCTTGCCCTTCGCGGGGTAGAGGGCGAAATGGAGGTAGGCACCGTCTCGCCACGAGATCTCCGCGTGGCGACCGCCGGTCCAGCGGTCCTCGACCCCGTTGTCCCCAGGGTGAAGGTCCACACCGAACGCATCCCGGTACAGAGCTGTCGACCGATCCAGATCTGTGACTTCGAGGATCACGGCGACCAACCGGCGAGCGTCTGCCATCCGAGCCGTCCCTGGTATCGGAACCGGGACGATAGGGCGAGACCCATGAGACGTCTACCCGCCTTGGCGGCGTGCACCCTTGCGGCGTTTCGTCACCTCCGGTCGGGAGTCGAGATGCGACAGACTGAAGTGCGTGGCGCTGGACGAACCCGCGCGCGACGACGACCTGGCCCTGCGCCGCGTTCGCGCGATCTGTCGAGGATTCGCCGGTGCAGATGAGGGCGAGCTCCAGAACCGGCCGCTCTTCCGGGTTGGCCGACGACGCTTCGCGATCTTCAACGGCCACACCTCACCGCGACGCCCGCGTTGGAACGCATCAGGCCGGTCATTGCACTTCGTCGCCGACCCACTCGAGCTCGATGCTCTCCGACAGGATGACCGATTCACAGCATCACCGCACCACGGCGATCGCGGCTGGCTCGCGATCCGACTCGACCATCCTGACGCCGTGGACTGGGATGAGATCGCCGAGCTCCTCGAGTCTGCATACCGGCGCGTCGTCCCTCGTGCCCTCACCGGCGAATAGCTCCGCAAGCCGGCGTTCGCGGGCAACGCGGATGGTGTGCGAAAGTGCCAACTCGTGGAGCCGAGATCGGGGGCTTGATCCTTGGGACTCCTCGTTCATGTTCAGCAGGTACGGCGAACGCGACTTCTTCCTGATCCACCTGCTCGACGAGACCGCACTGGGCCGGCCCGGGCCGACGACGTTCGGGCTGCTCGTTGACGATCTCGATTCGACTCATGCAAGGGCGCTCGCGGCGGGCGCAACCGAGGTCATCAAGCCCCGCGAAGCGCAGGGGATGCCTCGCAACTCCGCCGTCAAGGATCCGCACGGCAACTGGATCTGCGTCTACCAGGGCTGACCGCGACGTCCTCAACGCGCATGCTTTGGTCGTCTCGGACCCGGCGTTCGAGGGCACGTCGTCGGACCGCGGTGACCGTGGTTCGGCGGCGTTGCGAGGCGTCGCTGGGTTGTCAGTGCCGGGGGCTCTTCTGGGCGCGGAGAAGGATCTGGTACTCGCCGAGGTCGATGGCGGACGCGGCGAAGCCGGCGCTGCGTAACCGGTCCTGGACCGTCGCCGGGTCGAGCGGGACGAAGGTCTCGCCTTCTTCGTGATGCCGCAACCGGACTCCGTCCTGGTCGAGCGCGTCGGCCACGAGAAACGCACCGCCGGGACGCAGCACGCCGCACACCTCGGCGAAGAGACGGTCCTGCAACTCAGGCGTCGGCATGTGATGGAGCATGTGGAAGCACGTGACCGATGAGAACCGGTCCGCCTGCAGGCCGGTGTCGGTTCCGTCGCCGTGCACGACCTCCACATTGCTGCCGGTCAGACGCGCTGCGAGAGCATCCGCCAACGAGCGGTCCAGCTCCAAGGCGGTGACGTGCGCGGCCCGCTCGCGCAGGAGGTCGGTCGTCCGGCCGGGCCCGGGGCCGATCTCGAGCACTTCGTCGCCGAGATCGCCGTTCGCGGACAGCCAGGGCAGCAGATCCGATTGCAGCATCTCCGCCCACGCGTCGCTGGCAAGGAAGGCCAAGTGCCCAGCGTTCATTGGCACGAACTCCGCGGGTTCGCTCTTCCCTGCTCGGTCATGGCTCATGGGCATCGCACCTTTCTAGACCTTCGACAGGGCATCCGGCTTTACCTCCTGGCGGCAGGCGCAAGACAAGGCTCCACTGGCGCTCGGTGCCCGCGTTCTGGGGCACCTTTGCATGTCGTTCTGGCGCGGTGGCCTCTGTGGCCGCGACGCATCGCGGGCGACCTGTACGCGGTTTGCCGAGCTTCAGGTGAGTCGGAATGGCGGGTATTCGTCGGTCATGAAGAGCACGTATGTGTTGACGCGGTAACCCCAACGTGCGACGCCGACTACGTAGTCGCGGAGAGCTCGTGGGTAGCGACCGGTGATGATGACAGCGAAGAACGTGATGATCCATACGAAGAACACACCGACGCCAAGCACCGCGAGCACGATGTAGTGGGGGATCGCGAGGAGCCACTTCACGAGCGGGAGCCAGCGGTTCATCTCGCCTGGTGGTTGGATGGAGAGACGAGCCGTGTCGATGCCGTCGTCGGTTGGGGTCGTCGCGAACGAGAACGGCGGGTATTCGTCGCGCATGAAGAACGCGAATGTTGTGACGCGCCATTGGTACCGGTAGGTCATCACACGGAAGTTGAAGATGCTGTCGGGGATACGTGTGGTGAAGAGCACCAGGAAGAACGAGAGCAACGCGAGTGCACGTTCGACGAGGACAAGGAGGTAGACAACGACGAACTGGGGGATCGCCAGAAGCCAGTTGACGAGTGGGCGCCACCGGGCGACTCCGTCGACCCGGTCGAAGTCGACGACAACGGGATAGTCGTTCTTGTCGGTGGACCCGGGTTCCGGTGGCGGACCCAATGGCGGTGGTGGTGGCGTACCGGAGTCGGCCATCGACGCTCCTCACACTGGGCGGACTCGATCCATACCTCGCGAAAGTCTGACAGATGCGTCGGGCTGCTGAGGGATGAATCGGCCCGGCGCACGCCAGCTTCGATGTTGCTCACCGAACCGATCCACCCGTGCACCGCGTCGGTCCGAAGGGTGCGCCACGCTGACGATAGCGAGCAACCGATCAGATGCCTGATTGCGATGCGCTCGAGGGCTGACCGCGTATTCCCGCCAGAACACGCGCCCAGATCGCCATGACGCTGAGCTGGCGGTATGGGATGCTCACAGCCCGCGGACTGCTGCGATGAGATGCTCCAAGAGCCTGCTCGAGTCCTTGACTGGCTCGAGTCCCGATGAGAGGCGAACCCGGCGCTCCGTCAGGGGGTCCCACTCCTGCGTTCGAACCAGCTGCGCCGCCCGGCCCATTGGGGCTTGTCCTCGGTCACGATGGCGAGGTCGACGTCGGAGGTCATCCGAGCATCGCCTCGCGCCCAGAACCCGACGATGGCCACACCAACGATGTCACCTTGCTCCTGCACCGATGCAGTGACGGGCCCGTCGGACCTGCGCACACTCCGCTGCGCGCTCTGCGGTTGTCACCGGCCAGTTGCCCATGCCCGGCGTTTGGGGGCGTTGGGCGTGGGCGCTGGTGGTCGTCTGTGGAGTACGCGACGGGTTCTATGGGGCGCGCTGTCAGGTGGCGGCTCGATGGCATATGGCGAGGAAGAGTGGGTAGGCGACGCCGTCCCGGACCATGCGATGGCAGGTCTCGAACGCAACGTCGGCGAAGCCCGCATCCTGGAGGCTGGACTCCAATGCCGCGCGGTTGAATCCGTGATGGCCGTCGAACCCGTCGCCGTGGAAGGAGCCGTCTTCTTCTTCGAGGTCGACGATGCAGAGGTGACCGCCATCGACGAGCAGACGGGCGAAGGCGTTCAGCACGGGTTCGAGTACCGGGATGTGATGCAGGGTCATCACAGTGACGACGACGTCGAATTGCTCGTCGGGAGCCGGCTCCGAGCCGAGGTCGATATCCCATACCCGAGCATCGACAATGACACCTGAGGCGATCTTCTTCGTCATGACCTCGCGCATGCCCACCGAAGTGTCAGCCATCGTTACGGGGCCCACGAAGTCGCGAAGCGCCTGGGTGACCAGACCAGTCCCGGCGCCGTATTCGAGCATCCGCATAGACCGGTCCAATGGCACCGCGGCGCGGATCGCGGCCGCGACCACTTCGGCACGCTCCCACTTGGCCGGGTCATCATCCCAGGTGGCCGCTCGCTCGTCGAAACTGGGCATGCTCACCAGATCAGCGTATCGGCGCTCGCATCAACCGCGGCGCGTCATGAGCGCACGTCATCGAATCCGCCGACACGCATCCAAGCCCGCTCCCGACGATCGGGGGCACGGGCACCTATCCCTCGCCCGAGAACCGCTCCCACGCCGACTGTCGAGTCATCCCCAAGGACGTTCCGATGGCCGCCCACGTGGCGCCAAGCTCTCTCGCGCGCCTCGCGAAGCGGGAGAGATTGCTTTCGACCCTGCGCACCTGCGGCCGCCAACTGCCGTGCGGGCTTCCGGAGGCGCTCCTGATCGTGCACTCTGGGCGCATGTCTGAACCTGCTGACCTTGGGCCGACCGGGGGCGTCGTTTGGTCGAGGCCTACGGAGTGGGAACTGCGCCGAACCATCGAGGGCTGCGTGATTTGCACCTCAGGAAAGCCGCTGGACGTCGTGGCGGAACTTCCGTCATGTTGGGCGACTGCGCAGCGGGTTGCTCCGCTTCCCGGCTACGTGTGTGTGGTCGCCAGAAAGCATGTCGTCGAACCGTTCGAGATGAGCGCAGACGAACAGGGTTCGTTCTGGCGTGATGCGATGCTCGTTGCACGCGCGGTTGACAATCTGATCCAGCCGATCAAGATGAACTACGAGATCCACGGCAACACGCTGCCGCACCTTCACTTGCATCTCTTCCCGCGACAGCCCGATGATCCCTACGTCGGTGGCCCAATCGACCCGAGGACAGTCGAGTTCGTGCGATCAGATGCCGAGATCGAAGCACTTGCATCCGCGATCGAGGCGGCGATCACATAGCGAACAGCACGACCGATCTGCTGCTCGGTCGTCATGCCTGTGGGACACCGCCGAAACGCTCTGTTGTGCAAGCAACGCCCAACCAGATCGGGCAATTGTGCTGGCGTTTGCGTACATCCTACTTGTGGGTAGCCGCGAGCCCGTCGAACTTGGTCGTGCGTGACGCGCGTGAAACGATCGTGTTGTGACAACGACAGGAACCGCACCCGCATGGGAACGGTATGCGTGGACGGCAGGCGTCGTCTTCGTCGTCGCGCTCTTGGCGGAGACCGCCATATCTGCGGGAATCCCAATCGACCAGAACGATTCGGCTGCGAAGATCGCGCGGGAGCTCGATCACCACAGCACGCTCGTCCTCATCGCCGCCTGTGTCTCCGTGGCGTATGCCGCCGCGTTTCCGATCTACCTCTGGAAGCTGTACGGAGCTCTGACCGCGAACGCCGACTCTTCGCGAGCCCTCGCCTCCCTTGTCCTGGTGGGCGGGACTGTCTTTGTTGCCCTCCATGCCGTGAGCGATGTCGCGATCTACGGGTTGCTCGGTTCGAAGCTCGCGTCCTACGGCGCGCACCACGATCCGGGCATCTCCTTCACCCTGTACCTGATGACCTTTGCTCTGGACAGTGTGGGCGACGTCTTCGCCAGCCTCTTTGCCCTGGCGACAGGAGTGCTCGTATTCAGGAGTGGTGTCCTGCCACGCTGGCTGGCGTGGGTCTCGATGCTGGTCGCGGTCCTGTTGTTCCTCCAAGCGTTCGGGCTCGGCGGCGTCATCGCGACGTTCGGCCTCGCTCTCGACCTGATCGGGTTCGTGCTGCTCTTGCTCTTCGTCGTGGCGAGCAGCGTGATACTGCTGAGGCGCGCGAATCGGTTTGACCAAGCTGGGAGCCAAGCTCCTGGACAAAGCCTCGCTGGTTGAGAACTCCTCGTCGACAGCCCACACGCACCCGCGCCGCCGCTACTCTGCGGCGCCGTGTTGCCGGTCACGTGGTCGACCATCCGGTTGTTCCTCCACGTGCTCGCGGCGACCGTGTGGGTTGGGGGCCAGCTCACACTCGCCGGACTCGTACCCGGTCTCCGGCGGATCGCTCCCGACGCGCCGCGTGCCGTCGCCCGGCGGTTCAACCAGATCGCGTGGCCTGCGTTCGGCGTGCTCGTGGTCACGGGGATCTGGAACATCGCCGCCGTGCATCCCAACTGGGGAACCAGCTACGGGACCACTCTGGTGGTGAAGGTCGTCGTGGTGGCGATCTCGGGGATCACCGCCTTCGTCCACGCGCACTCGCGTTCGCGCCGGATGCTGGCGGTGTTCGGTGCGGCCGCCGGCCTGAGCGCGGTCACTGCCTTGTTCCTCGGCATCATGCTCGGCTGAGTCGTCCCGACGCCTGCGGTGCGCCCGTCGACGACGATGTAGAAAGGGCCGAGTGGACGTACGAGGGAAGACCGTCATCGTCACGGGGGCGAGCCGCGGCATCGGGAAGGTCGTCGCGGTCGAGCTCGGACGGCGGGGTGCGAACGTCGTGGTCGCGGCGAGGACCGTCGAGCCGCGCCGGACACTCGCAGGTACCGTCGGCGAGACGGCCGCGGCCATCGAGCAGGCGGGTGGTCGCGCGCTGGCGGTGCCGACGAACCTCACGTCCGCGCTCGACATCGAGGCGCTCACACGCACCACGCTCGAACGTTTCGGCGGCATCGACGTCCTCATCAACAACGCGGCGAACACCGACGGCGGGTCGATCGTCGACTGGGACCGTGCGCGGTGGGAAGCGCAGATCGCCACGAACCTCCTCGCTCCGATCTCGCTCGTGCAGGCGGTTCTGCCCGTGATGCTCGCACGTGGCGGTGGTGTGATCGTGAACGTGACGTCCGGCGCGGCTGAGATGTGGTCGCCGGACCAGGAGCCGACGGGCGCGGAGGCGAAGCGCCTCGGGAAGCAGTTCGGGTACGCCTCGAGCAAAGCCGGCCTCAATCGGTTCGGCAACATCGTCGCGGGCGAGCTGCGTGAGCTGGGCGTGGCGATCGTGACGGTCGATCCCGGCTTCACGCGCACCGAGCTGTTGGAGTTCATGGCCGAGCGGGGCGTGGTCGACGCAACGGCAGCCGCTCCGATGAGCGTGCCCGCGAGCACGATCGTGCACGTGATCACCTGCGACGACCCCATGGCCTACACGGGCACCGTGGTCCGCGTCGGCGAGGTCGTGCCCGACGAACGTCAGGCCTGAGCATCGACGCCGCGGAACCGACAGAGTGGGGCGCGCCGAGGGGAGGAGACGTCATGAGTCAGCAGGCGCCGTCCGCACGGGCGGACGTCCGGACCTACAAGGTTGTGCACCAGGCGTTCCGGTTGGCGACGAACCGGTTGGTCGACGCCACCGAGAGGCTCGATCCTTCGGCGCTCCAGCCCGTGGTGGGTTCGCGGTGGGGCTTCTACGACGGGGTGCTGCACCATCACCACCACAGCGAGGACGACAGCATCTTCCCGGCGCTGCTCGCGGTGCGCCCCGACCTGCACGAGCTCGTCCAGGAGCTCGAGCAGGACCACCGGGAGCTGTTGGAGCGCATCGCGGTCGTCGACCGCGCCGTCACCGCGTTCGAGCAGCAACCCGACGCCGACCATCAGTCGGCGGTGCACGACGCGATCGTCACGGTCCGCGAGGCGTTCTTCCCGCACCTCGACGTCGAGGACGCCCAGATCATCCCCGCGATCGAGGTGTCGGTGGATCCGAACGAATGGGATCGCATCGACACCGCCGCGCTGAAGTCGATCCCGAAGCAGTACCTCCCGATGGCCGTGGGAGCGATCGACGAGATGGTTCGCGGTCTCCCCGACGCGGAGCGCCCTCCGCCGCCCCCGGTTCCGGTCCGCGTCTTGCTCGCGATCTCGTGGCGTCGGAAGTGGGCCGACTGGCTGGAACCGCTTCGAGTCTGACGTTCAGGTCGTCGCGAACGGCGGCGCAGGGACCTCGACACCGCGCGCACCTCGGGCCATGATGGCGATCGCGCCGAGGCCGCGTGTGCAGCCCGGTGCACGGAGGTGAGCTGGCATGGCGGAGCCGCGGGCAGAGGCCGACTACGTGGTGATCGGAGCGGGCGCGGTCGGGATGGCCTTCACCGACGTGATCGTGGCGGAGTCCGACGCCGACGTCATCGTCGTCGATCGGCGAGCCTGCCCTGGCGGGCACTGGAACGACGCGTACTCCTTCGTGAGGCTGCACCAGCCGTCCGCGTACTACGGCGTGAACTCGCGCGTCCTCGGGACGCTGCGGAAGGACGACCGGGGGACGAACGCCGGCCTCTACGAGCTGGCTTCGGGTGCCGAGGTCTGCAGCTACTTCGACGCCGTGATGCAGGAGACGTTGCTCCCGTCGGGGCGGGTGCGCTACTTCCCGATGAGCGAGTACGCGGACGGCGTGGTGGAGTCGTTGCTGACCGGCGAGCGCACCGAGGTGCGTGCGCGCCGGAGGGTGGTCGACGCTGCGTATCTCGGGTCGGAGGTTCCGTCCACGCACCCGCCCGCGTATGCGTGCGAACCCGGAGCGGAGCTGGTGCCGGTCAACGGGCTCGCTGAAGTCCGCCACCCCTATGCCGGATACGTGGTCATCGGGGGCGGGAAGACGGGGATCGACGCGTGTCTGTGGCTGCTCGAGAACTCGGTGGATCCGTCGACGATCACGTGGGTCCGCTCGCGCGACCCGTGGCTCCTCAACCGGGCGAACTTCCAGGTCGGCGGGCTCGCGCTGCAGTTCCTGGACGGCTACGCCACGCAGTGCGAGGTGCTGGCCAACGCCGCGTCGATCGAGGAGGTCTTCTCGGGGTTGGAGGGAGCCGACCTGATCCTGCGGATCGACCCCGATCATCAGCCCACCATGTTCCGCGGCGCGACCGTGACGCACGCCGAGATCGACGCCCTCCGCCGGATCGAGCACGTCGTGCGCGCGGGGAGGGTTCTGCGGATCGAACCGGACACGATCGTGCTGGAGCACGGCGTGGTGCCGACGGCAGCCGATCGCCTGCACGTCGACTGCTCGGCCGCCGGGGTGCGGAACCGCCCGGGTGTGCCGGTGTTCGACGGCGACCGCATCACGCTGCAGTACCTCGTGTTCGGGGGCCATCCGACCTTCAGCTCGGCGATCACTGCCCACGTCGAGGTGGCCTGCGAAGGCGAGGCCGAGAAGAACGAGCTCTGCCGACCCATCCCCTTCAGCGGCGATGCGGCCGACATCCCGCGCTTCCTGTTGGCGGACCTGCGCGCGCGTCGCCTCTGGGCGCGCACGCCGCAGGTCAGCGAGTGGAACGACCGTTCGCGGCTCAGTCCGATGGCCGGCGTCGTCGACCGACTCGACCTGAGTGACGCGGCGACCCTCGCGATCCTCGAGCGGACCCGCGAGAACCTGCGCCCCGCGCGCGTCAACCTCGAACGACTCCTCGGCGACGCGGCGACGGTGTGACGAGTCGGAGACCCCGCCTTTCGAAGCCCGAGCGGACCTCACGTCCGGTAGACGCTCCCGTAGTGGCGGCGGAGCAACACGCGAACCGCGACGATCGTGAGCCACGACCAGATTGCGACCTGCGGATTCACGAACGCGATCGGTATCGACGCGAGGAACACCGCAGGCACCGCGAGGCTCCGCCACAGTCCGTGCGCGACCTGGAGCGAAGGGGTTTCGCGTCGGATCAGCCGACCACCGTGTGACGCGTACGCCCACAAGCAGGAGATGAGGGCACCGAGCAGGCTCATGGTGGCGGCGTAGAAGACGACGGCTGCGACCGCCTTCCCGTGGTCGCCGAGTACCTCGGTGGGGAACGGAACGAACGCCACTACTCCGAGGGTTGCGAGGTTGAGCGCGAGCAACACCGCATCGAGCCTGACGATGTAGCGGAACATCCGGTGGTGCGCGAGCCAGAAGAGGCCGATCACCGCGAAGCTCAACGCGTAGCTGTAGATCGACGGCAGCGCGTCGCGCAGGGCGTGCGCGACGCCGGAGTCCCGCGTCCGCGCGGGGATGTGCAGAGACAGCGCGAGCACCGTCATCGAGATCGCGAACACGGCGTCGCTGAAGAACACGACACGGTCGAGGTCGAGCCCGCGCTCGAAGCCTGCACCGGCTCCCTGCCGGCCGCTGTCCGTGGTATCCGCCACCGGACGGACTGTACGGCGGTCGGCAGCGTAGCGGCCGGGCTCCCGAGAGGAGCCCCTACTTGACGAGCTGCACGTAGGTGTTCTGGCCGATGGACGTCGGCGTAGTGCCGAGGTTGCCGGGCAGCATGGTGGGCGGGAAGACCCACGCGGTCATGGCCTCTGCGGTGTCGTTCGAACGGCCGAGGGGCGTGGTGTTCCAGGGGCCCGGCGCGAAGTCGACAGAACAGCCGGTGCTGCAGTTGGCGTACACGTCCTCCATGTAGATGGCGCGGAACGAGCCGATGTTGAGGTCGCCGCTCGAGCCGTTCGGCGGGATGGCCTGGATGAATTGGGGGACGTAGGCGAACCGGGGCGACAGCTGGATGTCGTAGAGGTCGTCGGGAATCTCGGCAGCCCCACTCGGATCGGTGTTGGCGCCGAACACCACTCCGGTGTACCCGCCGCTGTCGTAGTCGGTGAAGCAGGTCTCGAGCGCGGTCTCCATCGTCGCCTGGAGCGTCGCGAGGGGTCCGCTCAGCAACGCGTCGAACGTCTCCCTCCTGCAGCTCGCGGGAACCGCATTGGCCCCGCTGGTCGACAGGCCGTAAGGGATGAAGTCCCAGAGCGGCTTGTTGTCGAGGGTGCGGCCCATGGCGGTGGCCGTCGGATAGCCGGGCCAGACGGAGCTGGAGGGTATGCGGGTCAGCCGGGCGCCGCCGCCGTCCGAGGTGTCGGTGCTGGTCCCGTGCACGAGGCCGGTATCGAACGCGCTGACGTCGTTGCCCGTGCGGGGCGGCAGGGTGTTCGGGAACGGCACCCCGCACGCGTCGTCGACGGCCATGCCGTTGTACGCGTCCGGGTCGTCCAGGGTCGAGAACACGTGGTCGGCGCCGATCGCGATGTTGTCGATCATCCGGTTCCGCTGGAAGCTGTTGCCGCAGCGAGTCGGCGTGCTCAGCGTGGAGTTGCCGTACTGGGTGATGTCGAGCAGGTTGAAGTTCCCGGTGGTGGGATCGTCGCACGTGGCGATCCGGTGGCCGCTCGGACCCTGCTTCATGCACGAGAGCCCGGCCTGGAACCCCGAGAACAGCGCGAACGGCTGGATGGACCCGAACCCCGCCGTGACGACCCGGGCGACCGCGAGGCGCGTCGCGCTCAGGCTGTTCACGCCGAAAACGCGGCCGAAGTCGGTCGCCGACGTCTGCACCGGGATCTTCACGTAGACCTGGGTGAAGGACGGGTCGAACTGAATGCATTGCGTCGCGGCGGAGTACGTCCAGCCGGCGGCGAACGTGGCGGCGGTGCACGAGCTCCACGCCAAGGTGTTCACGCCGAGGTTGGTGGCCGCGTACGTCTCCACCGTGTTGGCGGCTGCGGTGACATTGGGGAGGTCCTGCGCGCCCGCGAGCGCGGCGGCGTCGGCGGCGTTCTGGATCTGGCGAACGTGCTCGCTCTGGAAGCCGAGATCGACGACCAGCGCCGCGAACCCGAGCATCACGACGAGGAGGATCGTGAACATGACCATGACCGCGCCGCGCTCGCGGTCGTGGCCCTGCGGGCGCTCCCTGATCCAGTGGCGCAAGGTCAGCACGTCGCGCCCGTCTCCGTGAAGCTGGTGACCTTGGGCACCTGCTCCAGGCGCATCGTCACGCTGCTGACAAGGGTCTTGCCGTTGACGAACGGGGCGATGAGTCCGGTGATCGACGTCACCGGGTAATCGGCGCAGATCTGCAAGGTCTGGCCGATCTGCGCGCTGGGCGGCACGATGACCTTGATCTTGATCTTGGAGCTCGCCAGGTCGATGCGGTTCTTTGCCTTGCAGATGAGCGCGTTCGTCGCGTCGGTCGTGTTCGCCGGGCTCGCCGGTGGCGTCACCGTCACACCGTTGATGGAGCACGCGGGCGCGCCGGACAGGTCGTTCACGACGCCCATGCGGGCGGCTTCACGACTCCCGTTGCGGACCGAGACGTAGTTGCTGTAGTCGATGCCGAACTCGACCATCCCGAAGACCAGCGTCAGGAACAGCGTGAGCACGATCGCGAACTCCACCAGCGCCGCACCGCGCTGCTCCCTCGGAGCGAACCGGTGATCGCGGCTCATGACGTGCCGCCCGCGCCCGCGGCGTGCTTGTCCGCGCCGCTGCCGTTGCCAGCTCCATTGGCGTTGCCGTTCCCGTTGGCGCCGCCGTTGTTCGCAGCTCCGTCGGCGTTGCCGCTCGCGTTGCCGTTGCCGGCTCCGTAGGCGTTGCCGTTGCCAGCTCCGTTGGCGTTGCCGTTGGTAGCTCCGTTGGCGCCGCCGCTCGGAGCGTCGCCGTTGCCGTTCCCCAGCCCGTTGCCACCGTCGTTCCCGGCTCCCGTGCCCGCACCATTGCCCGCGCCGGCGCCGAGATCGTCGCCTTCCCCGTGACCGTCAGGGAGCCCGGTGGGCACGGTCGGCGTCGGGGCCGAACCAGCCGAAGACCCCAGGCCCGCGATCACGAGGGGCGGCGGCGCGGAGACCCCTCGCCGTCCCGCTCCGCCGGCGCTGGTGCCATTCCTGGTGGGGCCGTTCGGCGGCGTGGTCGGGCGGTTGTCGCCGTTCGGCTGCGGCTCGTGGCCATGGGCGGGCACGCTGATCCCGACCGTGCGCGCGAAGGTCGCGAAGGCATCCTGCGCGCTAGCCGGCAGCGCATTCATCGACCCGAGCGCGGCCGCGAGGACCAGCACGGCCACGGCACCTCCCGCGCCGGTGAGGACGCGGCGACAGGCCTGCGCCCGTCGCGGCGCGCCTTCGAAGTCGCCGTCGAGAAACGCCTGGAGCGTGCGGTCGACCCGCATCGGGCCGGCACTCCGGGTCCGGAGCGCGTCGACGAACGCTGCCGTCAGCCCGGCGTCGTCCTCGTCCGAGGGCAACAGCTGAGGGGACGCAGGGCTGACAGCCCGTTCGTCACCGATGGGGTGCGCATCCATCGACCCCTGAACCGCTCATACGGGCTAGTGGGATGCGGCCAGAGCCGCGAAATCTTCCTCCGAGAGCTGCAGCTGGCGCCGCAGCGCCCCGAGTGCGCGGTGCTGGAGCGCCTTCACCGCGTCGGGCGACTTGCCGAGCACGTCGGCGGTCTCCGTGATCGACAGGTCGCTCACGAAGCGGAGCACCATGACGTCCCGCTGCTCGGGAACCAGCTTCTCGAGGACCTCGTCCACCCAGGCCCGGCCGAGGTCCGAGATCGCTTCGAGCTCGGCGTCGCCGCCCACCGCATCGGTCACGTCGACGCCGCCGACGCATTGCGGACGACGCTCCGCGGCGCGCCGGGCGTCGATGAGCCGGAAGCGCGCGATCGAGAACAGCCAGGCTCGGAACCCCGACTCGTCACCGTCGAAGCGGGAGATCTGGATGAATGCCTTGAGCAGCACGTCGTTCGCGAGCCCGTCGGCATCCTCGGCGCCCTGAGCCCGCAGATAGCGGACCAGCGGGTCTGCCACGAGCCCGAACAAGTGGGTGAACGCCCAACCCTTGCCCGATCGTGCGCCCTCCAGCACCTGGGCGAACTCGCGAGGCGCGCGCGAACAGGCCATGCACCCCTTCTCGGCGCACCGAGCGAGGGCCTGAAGGCGGTCTTCGACACCGACGAGCCGAAATCCCGCACGAGCCGTATCCGACGAGCGCCGTCCGACGGTTGAGACCACGATGGACTGGACCCCATCGGCGGCGAACGGCGGCTGGCCCGGAGAGCGCCTCGAGCTCTGACGCTCTCGGGCAGCCGCGCTCGTCGAAGGTCGGCGGGTGCGGTCCACCTAGCCTCCGGGACGTGCGCATCGTGTCGCTCCTGCCGTCCGCCACCGAGATCGTGTTCGCGCTCGGTCGGGGCGAGGATCTCGTCGGCGTGACCTTCGAGTGCGACCACCCGCCGGAAGCGAGGACGCGACGCGTCGTGTCGACCTCGGCCCTCCCTCCGGGCCTCACCCCGGCCGAGATCGACGCCGAGGTGTCGGCACGGGTGCAGGCCGGAGAAGACCTGTACCGCCTCGACGAAGGCGCGCTCGCCGACCTCGATGCGGACCTCGTGCTCAGCCAGGACTTGTGCGCGGTGTGCGCCGTCGACCTCGAACGAGTCGAGGACGCGCTCGACTATCTGGGCTGCTCGGCGCAGGTCCTCACCCTCGACCCCCGGCGCCTGGACGAGGTGATCGACTCGATCCTGATGGTCGGCGAGGTGGTCTGCGCCGAGGAGCGCGCGCACGAGCTCGTCCGGTCGTCGCGCGAGCGCCTGCGACGACTTCGCGACGTCCTCGAGGGCGCTCGTGCGCGTCCGACGTTGGTGCTGGAGTGGACCGACCCTCCCTTCACAGCCGGTCACTGGGTGCCCGACCTGGTGCGGGCCGGAGGCGGAGCCCCGCTGCTCGCGTCGCCGGGCGCCGATTCGCGCCGCGCCGACTGGGACGTGGTGCAATCGACCGCCGCGGAGGTGGTCCTGGTGGCGCCGTGCGGGTATCACCTCGAGGAGTCGTTCCGGCTCGCCGACGAGCTGGCCGCGTCGGATCGGTTGCCCCGCGGCGCGGAGACGTGGGCGGTCGACGCCGACAGCTACTTCGTCCGGCCCGGTCCCCGGCTCGTCGACGGAGCCGAGATCGTCGCCCGGGTCCTCCATCCCGACCGTGCCGGTCGGGTCGACGACGCGCGGGCGCGGCTGGTCGCCACCGCGCCCCCTTAGCGCGGGTCGCGCCTCACGCGCTGTAGACCGGGATCAGGAGGCCGCGCGCGAGCGTGTGCGCGGTGATGTTGAAGCCCACGAACGCGGGCGACGCGTTCTCGTCGATGCCGAGCTTCTCGACGTCGAGTGCGTGCACCGCGAAGACGTACCGGTGCTCGCCGTGTCCCTCGGGCGGCGCCACCCCGCCGAATTCCTGGGTGCCGTAGTCGTTGCGGGCCTGGGTGGCGCCGGGTGGCAGCAGGTCCCGGTCGCCGCTGCCGGCCCCCGCGGCGAGCTCCGTGACGTCGCCCGGGATGTCGAACAGCACCCAGTGCCAGAAGCCGCTGCCCGTCGGGGCGTCGGGGTCGTAGCAGGTGATCGCGAACGACTTCGTCTCCGCGGGGAAGTCGGACCACATCAGGTGGGGCGACTGGTTGTCGCCGTCGTGGCCGAGGCCGTTGTACACCTGCGCGGAGGGGAGGCGTTCGCCGTGGCTGATGTCGTCGCTTCCGACGGTGAGCGACGGCGCGGGCGGCAGGAAGTCGTAGGGGAGCGGGGGTCGGTTGTCGTCTGGGCTCAACGGAGGTCCTTTCGCCGGAGATGTCGGGCGCCTCGCGGGCGCTCAGCCGGTGGGGGCACCGAAGAGCGCGGTGAGCTTCTCGATCGTCGCCCGTTCGTCGGGGTTCACCGACTTGGCCGACTCGGCCACCGCCTCGGCGATCGCCACGAACCACGCCGCGACCTGGGCCGCCTCGTCGGCAGGCAGCTTGCGGAGTGCCGCGGCCGCGGGCTCGAGCTCCTGGAGCACGTTCTCGACTGCGGCCTGCGGCGTCGCCCCGCGGTGCTCCCGGAGCTCGGCGCGCGTCTCCTTCGTGTTGGCCTCGGCCACGATCTCGCCGATGAGCTCGTTGGCGACCCCGCGCTCGCCCGGTTTGGAGATGGCACGCGCGCTGGCGCTCGCCTCCTTCACCATGGAGATGGGGCCGTGCTCGCCCGCATAGAAGATCGCTGACGTCACCAGCAGCGGCGCGTCGGTCAACGCGTGCCACTCGGCGTCGGTGAACGCGGACTTGTCGGTCATCGCTCCTCCTCACCTTGTGCTGTACCGCGGTGCGGCGTTCCCGCAAACCCGTTGACGTTCACAGCCGGGCGCGGGCGTACTCCTGGAACCAGTCGAGGCTCGTCGGGTCGGCGAGCGAGGCGCGGCTCGCGACCGCATCGGCGGCCGCGCCCTGGAGGATGCGCTTCACCGGCACCTCGAGCTTCTTCCCCGAGAGGGTGCGCGGGATCGCCGGCACCTGCTCGATCGCGTCGGGCGCGTGACGCGGTGACAGCTCGCGCCGGAGCTCCGTGCGGATCGTGTCGCGCAGCTCGTCGTCGAGCTCCGCACCGGGGACCAGCGCCACGAACAGGAGGAGGTCTCCGATGCCGTCGTCGGCGCCGCCCTCGAGATGCACCACCAGGCTGTCGGCGACCTCGGGCCTCGCGTCGACCAGCGCGTAGAAATCGGCGGTGCCGAGGCGCACACCACCCCGGTTCAGGGTGGCATCCGAACGTCCCGACACCACGCAGGCGCCGTCCTCCGTGAACGTGACCCAGTCGCCGTGGCGCCACACGCCGGGATAGTCCGCGTAGTAGGCCGCGCGCAGCTTCGAGCCGTCGGCGTCGCCCCAGAAGCCGACCGGCATCGACGGCATGGGCTCGGTGACCACGAGCTCGCCCTGGACACCCGGCGGGCAGGGGCGGCCGTCGGGGTCGAAGGCGGCGGCGGCGACGCCGAGGAGCCGGCAGCTGATCTCGCCGGCGCGCACGGGCACGAGCGGCACCGATCCGACGAAGGCCGTGGCCACGTCGGTGCCGCCGCTCACCGAGCACGGCTGCACGTGCGGGCCGAGCGTGTCGCGCACCCACCGGTAGCCGTCGGCGGGCAGTGGAGCCCCCGTCGACCCGAGCGCCCGCATCCGGTGCTCGGGAGGCCGGACGCCGGCCTTGCGCGAGGCCATCACGAACGGCGCGCTCGTGCCGAACACGTCCAGCCCGGTCTCGGCCGCGAGCCGCCACAGCGTGCCGAGGTCGGGGTGCCCGGGGTCGCCGTCGAACAGCACGAGGGTGACGCCGCTCATCAGGCCCGAGACCAGGTAGTTCCACATCATCCAGCCCGTCGTCGTGAACCAGCAGAACCGCTCGCCGGGCCGCACGTCGTAGTCGAGCAGGAACGTCTTGAGGTGCTCGACGACGATCCCGCCGTGACCGTGCACGATGGCCTTCGGCAGGCCCGTCGTGCCCGAGCTGTAGAGCACGTACAGCGGGTGGTCGAAGGGCACGGGCTCGAATTCGAGTGGCTCCCGCTGCGCCAGGAGCGGCGTCCACTCGTCGCGCTCGGCGTGCAGGTAGGGCACGTGCACGGTGTGGCGGAGCGTCGGCAGCGCGGCCTCGATCACCGCGACCTCCTCCGCCCGCTCGACGACCTTGTCGCCGTAGCGGTAACCGTCGACCGCGAGGAGCACCGCGGGCTCGATCTGGGCGAAGCGGTCGACGACCGCGCGCGTGCCGAACTCCGGCGCGCACGACGACCACACCGCGCCCAGGCTGGACGCGGCGAGGAACGCGACGAGCGTCTCGGGGATGTTCGGCAGGTAGGCGACGACCCGGTCACCGCGGCGGACCCCGAGCGCCCGCAGCCCGGCTCGGCAGCGGGCCACTGCGTCGGCGAGCTCGTCCCACGTGAGGCCGACCTCGTCGCGCGTCTGGCTGCGGGCGACGACGGCCACCTCCGATCCTCGCTCGGCAACGGTGGCCAGCGCGTGCTCGGCCCAGTTCAGCTGCGCCCCCGGGAACCACTTCGCGCCCGGCATCGCGCGCGAGGCGAGCACGGTGTCGTACGGGTGACGCCACCGGACGCCCGCGAACTCGGTGAACGCGCCCCAGAAGCCCGCGAGGTCGTCGATCGACCAGCGCCACAGCTCCGGGTACCCGGAGAGCTGCAGGCCACGCGTCGCCTCGAGCCAGTCCATGAACGCGCCGATGCGGGTGCGCGCACGCGCGTCCGCCGGCGGTGTCCACACGATCTCACCGCGCACGCCGTCGACCCTACCGCCGAGGCTCGGGGGCACACCGGGGAGGCGCGAGACTCGTGTGCATGCTTGCTGCATTCTCCATCACGCCCATCGGAGTCGGCGACTCGGTCGGAGCGCTGGTCGCGGAAGCGGTTCGGCTCGTCCGTGAGAGCGGGCTGCCGAACGAGACCAACGCGATGTTCACCAACGTCGAGGGCGAATGGGACGAGGTGATGGCGCTCATCAAGGCCTGCGTGATGAAGGTCGCGGAAGCGGCGCCCCGGGTGAGCGTGGTGATCAAGCTCGACCACCGGCCCGGCACCGCGGGTGCGATCACACAGAAGGTGCGGGCCATCGAGGAGCGGCTCGCCGACCCGTAAGGCCCGCGCTGCGGCGGTGCCGCGCGCCGCGGCCCTCGATACCGCACGTCCGTGTGTGAGAGCATCGGGACGGCAGGGCGCGACCAGGAGAGCTCGAGGCGGAGGGAGAGCCATGACGGGGTCAGTGCCACAGGAAGCGGTCGACCAGCTGCGCGCGTCGGTGTCGGGAGCGGTCCTGATCCCCGGTGACACCGCCTACGACGAGGCGCGCCGGGTGCACAACGGCATGGTCGACAAGCGTCCGGCCGTCATCGTCCGCTGCCAGAACACGGCCGACATCGTGGACGCGGTGCGGTTCGCCCGCGAGCACGACCTCGAGATCTCGGTACGCGGCGGCGGCCACAACGTCGCGGGCCGCGCGGTCGTCGACGACGGCCTCATGGTCGACACCCAGCCGATGAAAGGTGTGCACGTCGACCCCCGGACCCGACGCGTGCGGGCGCAGGCCGGGCTCACGTGGGGCGAGTACAACCGCGCCACCGGCGCCTACGGCCTGGCCACCACCGGGGGTGTGGTGTCGACGACCGGCATCGCCGGCCTCACCCTCGGCGGCGGGCTCGGCTGGCTCATGGGCAAGTACGGGATGGCGGTCGACAACCTCCGCTCGGTCGAGGTCGTCGACGCCGACGGCAACATCCTCACCGTCGACGAGACGGAGAACCCCGATCTGTTCTGGGCGGTGCGCGGGGGCGGCGGCAACTTCGGGGTGGCGTCGTCGTTCGATTACGACGCGCACCCGGTCACGATGGTGTACGGCGGGCTCGCCGCGTTCGACCTGGCCGACGCGCCGAAGGTGAGCGAACGCTACGCGGATTTCTGCGCCGAGGGACCCGACGAGCTCGTGGCGTTCATGGCACTGGTGCACGCGCCCGACGGGTCGGGGCACAAGATCGCGGGGGTCGGGATGTGCCACTGCGGCGACCCCGCTGACGGCGAGAAGGCGGCCAACGCCATCCGCTCGTTCGCGACTCCGCTCGTGGACCTGCTCGGTCCCCTGCCCTACCCGGTGCAGAACACCCTGCTCGACGCGAACTTTCCCATGGGGGCGCGGAACTACTGGCGGTCGGCGTTCTTCAAGGAGATCAGCGCCGACGCGGTCGCGGTGCTGGCCGAGCAGTTCCGCGCCGCGCCGTCCCTCATGGCGGCCATGCCGATCGAGAGCTTCCACGGCGCGGTCACCCGGGTGCCGCCGACGGCGACGGCCTTCCCGCACCGCGAGCCAGGCTTCAACCTCGCGATCGCGGGCGTATGGCCGGACCCCGCGGGAGACGACGAGAACATCGCGTGGGTCAAGGAGACGTTCGACGCGGTCTCGCCCTACATGGCCGACTCGGTGTACGTGAACTACCTGGGCGACGGCGAGGCCGACCGCGTGCGCGCCGCGTACGGACCGTGTTGGGAGCGCCTGGTCGAGGTGAAGCGCCGCTACGACCCCGGGAACGTCTTCCACCTCAACCAGAACATCACGCCCTAGCCTCTACGCGCGTCGGAAGAGACCCACCCCGATCGCGACCAGGCGGTCGTTCATCCCGCGGTCGACGAGCTGCACCCGCGCCGCGTAACGCTGAGGGTGCGCGTTCGGCCCGATGACCTCCCCGCTCGCCTCGAACGGGCCGATCCTGCCCGCCGACGTGTACATGACGGTCCAGTCCTCGATCTGGAGCGCGTCGGTGTCGGCGTTTGCGCTCGCGAGCTCGAACGCGGTGCGCTCGAGGACGACCTGGGTCGCCCCGTGGTGCAGCGTGCCCGAGGTCGAGGCGGTCTTCTGGCTGAGCTCGGGGAGCTGCCAGTGGCCGCGCTCGTTGCGCTGCGCGCCGAACGCCACGTGGATCGGCGGGAGGTCCGGCGAATCGGTGATCCCCGACGGCGCGGGCGGTACGTACTCGTAGCCGGGAGGCGCCTCGGCGACGACGACGCCCATGCCCTGCGTGAACGCGATCACGCGGTCCCGGTCGTCGGCGTCCACGATGAGTCCACCCGCGCCGAACGAGAGCGTGCGGCCGCTCTTGCTCGGGCCGTTGGACGGCAGCGACACGACGCTCTTCACGTCGCGCCCGTCGTCGACGATGTGCAGCGAGCTCATCACCGGCGCGGGCACCGCGACGTCGTCGCCGCGGCCCTCGGCCATGCCGATCGAGAGCGGCGCCGCCATCAGCCCGCCCGCGGGGTTGCGCATGTCGCGGCGAATGTCCATGTGGCCCTCGAGGGTCACCGGATCCTGGCGGCAGTTGAAGTAGCGGTACGTCATGAGGCCGTCGGGGCTCCCCATGACGTGTGCGAAGCGTTCCCAGAAGTCGCCTTCCGACACGTTCTGGAGGGCGATGATCTCTTCGTCGGCCATGGTCGCAGCCTTTCCCCACCGGGTCCGGGTGTCAAGCGGCCGAGCGGGTCGGAGGCCCTCGCCAAATCCGGTCGCGGTCGTTACGCTGGGGTCATCGACGAGCAGGCAGGAGACGGAGGTCGACGGATGAAGCTCACGGTCGGCAGGGTTGTCGCTGCAGGAGCCGTCGTCGGCCTCCTCGGGCTCGGCGGGGTCGGTTTCGCGTACGCCCAGTCGACCGGGAGCGGGTCGTCGGGGCCCGCGCCGTCGACCGGCGGGGGCGGATCCGCGCCGTCGCACTACTGCCCGAACATGGGCGGCGGGACCGGCTCGACCACCTCGGCCGACATGTAGCCGGGCGGCGACACGCTCGCCGCCTCCGCACGGTTCCGACGGCGATCCACCGGCCGTCGGCTCAGCCGTCGCCGGCATCGGTGACGCGTCACGCCGGCTCCACCACGATCGTGCCGTGCATGCCGTACGCGTAGTGCCCCGGCAGGTGGCACGCGAACTCCACCGAGCCGACCTCGTGGAAGTGGAACGTCGTCGTGCCAACTGTGTCGGGCGGGATCGACACCTCGCCCGGCTCGGGTCCGTGGACGGGGTCTGTACCGTGCTCGTGACGCGCCTGCACCGCGGGTCCGCCGACGATCAGCTCGTGCGCGATGGGGTCGTGGTTGGCGACGACGAAGGTCAGGAGCGTGCCGACGCGCACGCGGATCGTGTGCACGGAGAAGTGGCTCTCGCGGATACCGATGTGGACGGTCGCGACCCCGGGTCCGAGCGGGGGCGGCGCGCGGCGGGCGCCCGCGTCGTGGATGTCGGCGCCGGCGAGGAGGCCGCCGGCCGCGAACTCGCCGGCGACGACCGCGAACACGACCGCGGCGCACGCGGCCGCGCGTCGGGTGCCGGTGAGACCCACGGTCAGATCCCGACCCGGCCGAGGAGCTCCGCGCCCGACGCGCCGGCCCACCGCAGCGACGGTGCGACGCCGGCCCTGGTCGACACCGCGAGGTCGTAGCGCAGCGTCCCGGCGGGCACGTCGACCCGCAGGTAGCTCAGCCACATCGACCTCGGTACCCAGCTCATGCCCTGGTCGGCGCGGAGGTCGGCGAGCAACCGGCTCGACGCGGGCTCGTCGCGGGTCAGCTTCGGGCGCGTGACGCCGGTGAGGAACGACGGCCGGTGGTCGGTGAGCACGAACACGTCGGCGTTCACCGGCTTCGCCCGGCCGAGCCCGAGCGAGAGGATGCGCAGCGGCACCCACGGCTCGCGCGTCGGGATGGTGAGCATGATCGGCGTGCCGTCGCCCGTGTGCTGGCCGAGCGCACGCGCACGCGCGGCGTCGAACCTCGCGGCCATGAAGATCTTGGTGCGCTGCGCGTAGTAGTGGAGGACTTCGGGAGCGTCGGGGGTGAGGAGGAACCCGTTGGCGATCGCCCACTTGCCGACCGCGTCGCCGCCGCCCTCGAGGATGGTGATGTCGAGCGCGTCGACCTGGACCTGCTGGACCACGCGCGCCGGCCCGTCGACCGCCGATGCGGCAAACCGGTCGCCCGCGGCGAGCACGGGTGGGCTCACCTCGCGTTCCAGCCGCTGGAGCGTCCAGTCGCCGCCGCGCCGCACCTGCGTCGGCACCGCCGGGAGGGGGACGATCGAGCCCACCGCCTCGCCGTCGCCGGTGAACTCGAAGCTCGTCACGTAGTGCTCGACGCCGCGGTGGAACGCGGCGAGGGTGGTGGTGCGCGAGAGCTGGATGGTGCCGTTGGCCCCCACCAGCCCCCCGCATGCGCCGGATGGCGCTGCGAGCGCCACGAGGAGTGCCAGGGTGGTCGCCGGGAGCGCGAACAGGAACGTGCGTCGCATCCGATTCCCTCCGGATCCATGACTGGTCGGGGTATCGGACGACGCGCCGCGCGCTCCGGTTCCCGCGATTCCGGATATCGGGCACGCTCAGCTCTAGTCTGCTCGACCGGCAACGGCACCTCGCGAGTGGCGCGAGCGTTGCCGGACCTCGAGGGAGGGGAAGCGGTCGATGGCAGGCGAGCGGATGTGCGAAGGCCGGGTGTGCGTCATCACCGGCGCCGGGCGTGGCATCGGGCGCGAGCACGCGTTGATGCTCGCGGCGCAGGGCGCGCGGCTGGTGATCAACGACATCGGCGGAACGCGCGAGGGGATCGGCAACGACGACACGCCGGCGGATGAGGTCGTCGCCGAGATCCGTGCCGCGGGCGGCGAGGCGGTGGCGAACACCGACGACGTCAGCGACCTCGGCGGCGCCGAGCGTCTCGTGAACCAGGCGATCGACGAGTTCGGCGGGCTCGACGTCCTCGTGAACAACGCGGGCATCCTGCGCGACCGGATGGTCTTCAGCATGACCGAGGAGGAGTGGGACTCGGTGATCCGCGTGCACCTGCGCGGCACCTTCGCGCCCACGCACCACGCCTCGATCTACTGGCGCGAGCGCGCCAAGGCGGGCGAGACCAACGACGCACGGGTGATCAACACGACGTCGGTGTCGGGCATCTACGCCAACGCGGGCCAGAGCAACTACGGGGCGGCGAAGGCGGGCATCGCGGCGTTCACCCAGATCGTGGCCCAGGAGGTCGGCCGCTACGGCGTCACCGTCAACGCGGTGGCGCCCACCGCGTTGACGCGGCTCACGGAGGACATGGGCCTCTCCGACGAGTTCAAGGCGCAGTGGCACCCGCGCTTCGTCGCACCGATCGTCACCTGGCTCGCGTCACCCCTCTCGGCCGACGTCACCGGTCAGGTGATCGAGGCGTCGAGCGGGGGTGTGCACATCGCCGAGGGCTGGTACCGCGGCCCCGGTGCCGGACCGATCGAGGATCCGCTCGACGTCGACGCGATCGTGCGGCCGCTGCTCGCCGCGGCCCGCCCGCGGACCGTCTTCTCCGAGGTGCTCTGAGCCCGCGACACCCGCCGGCCCGTCGGCGCTCAGCGTAGGGCGCCGAAGTCCTCGGTCGACCAGATCCGGCCGTCGGGACCGACGCACCGGCCGACGCCCACGATGGTGAAGCTCTGCGACAGGATGTTGGCGCGGTGCGGAGGCGAGTTCATCCACGCCGCTTCCATCTGCGCCGGGCTCAGGCTCCCCGGACCCACGAGGATGTTCTCGCCGAGCGTCCAGTACGCCTTGTAGTCCGGGGTCGCGAGCGTGGCGTTGAGGTCGGTGTGGTACATGGACCCCGCGTGGGCCATGTCGCACGAGTGGGTGCCTGCGAGCCACGCGAGCTTCGGGCCGTTGGTGAGCGGCGGCACGCCGTTGGCGACGCGGTCGGCGTTGATGGCGTTGAACAGCTGGAGCTGCCACGCGTCGCTGGTCGGCGCCGGTCCGGTGTCGGGCAGGCACGCCGAGGCGCCGACGACGATCAGGGCTGCCGCCAGCAGCAGCCCGGCGCGGCCTCGGATCGATCCCAGTGCGCGTACCACAGTGCGTCCCTTCGCCCGTCACTCTGCGTGGTTGAGTCTTCGGCAGCCGGCCGGCGGGCTTGAGCCTCAATCGTGGGGACGCTCCCGCCGACGCCCCTGGTGACACTCGCCGGCGAGCCCCGGCAGCCAAGATGGGGCCGCCGCCGGAAGGAGTCCGACCCGAACATGTGGAAGGCGACGATCAGGGGTCTCCTGGCGCGCCGAATCCGCCTGGCGGTGACCCTCGCGGCCGTGCTGATCGGCGTGAGCTTCGTCAGCGCGACGTTCGTGCTCACCGACACCGTGAAGCGGTCGTTCGACGCGGTCTTCCGTCAGACCGTCGCCAACGTCGACCTCGTCGTGGAGGGCCCGCAGCCGCTCGGTGACAACGGCGATCCCGATCGCATCCCGCAGGCGACGCTCGGGGCCGTGCGCGCGGTGCCCGGGGTCGCCCATGCCGGCGGCTTCGTCGTCGGCTACGCGCAGTTCGTCGACCGCAACGGCGACAGCGTCGGCGGCGGCGGACCGCCGACGTTCGGGGTGTCGTGGGTCCCGCACGGGCCCTTCCGCCTGGCCGACGACGGCGTGAGCCGCGCGCCGCGGGGGCCCCGTGAGGTGCTCATGGACGAGGCGACGGCGGCACGCAACGGGTACCGGGTCGGCGACGAGGTGCGCGTGCTGCTGCGCGGGCCGGCCGAGCGGTTCCGCATCGTCGGGTTGTTCGGGTTCGGCGACCAGTCGGACTTCGGCGCCGTGACCTTCGCCGCGTTCGACCTCCCGACCGCGCAGCGGGCGTTCGAGGAGACGGGTCAGCTCTCGCGCATCTACGTGCAACGGGAGCCCGGCGTCGGCATCCCCGAGCTGCGGACGCGCATCGAGCGCACGCTCGGTCCGGGCTATGAGGTGCTCGGCGCGCGCGAAGCCGCGTTCCAGTCCGCGGCGCCGGTACGCGACTTCCTCGGGTTCTTCACCGACGCCCTCCTCGGGTTCGCCGCCGTCGGCGTCGTCGTCGGAGCCTTCATCATCTTCAACACCTTCACCATCCTCGTGGCGCAGCGCACGCGCGAGCTCGGGCTGATCCGGGCGATGGGCGCGACCGGCGGGCAGGTGGTGTGGTCGGTCGTGCTCGAGGCGCTCGTGCTCGGCGCGGTGGCGTCGGCACTGGGACTCGTGGCGGGGATCGGGCTCGGCACCGGTCTCCTCGCGCTCCTCCGCACCCTCGGATTGCAGCTACCGCACACGAGCACGGTGGTGCTCGGTCGTACCGTCGTCGTCTCGCTCCTCGTGGGCGTGGGCGTGACCGTGCTCGCGGCGATCGTGCCCGCGCTGCGCGCCGCGCGCGTGCCCCCGATGGCCGCCATCAACGGCGTCGGGGCCCGACCGGGTAGCGGCTTCCGTGGGCGCCTGCTCGTCGGCATCGGCGTGACCGCCGTCGGCGCGGGCGTGCTCGCCTACGGGCTCGTGCGGGCGGCGCACGTGCACGGCATCGTCAACCAGGCCGAGCTCGTGGCGCTGGGAGCGTTCGGCGTCCTCGTCGGCGTGGTCGTGCTGCTCGCAGCGTGCGCTCGACCGCTCGCGCGCTTGATCGGACGTCCGCTGCGCGCGTTCGGGATCTCGGGTGTGCTCGCGCAGGCCAACACCGTCCGCGACCCGCGTCGTACGGCGGTGACCGCGTCGGCACTGGTGATCGGGCTCGCGCTGGTCGGGCTCACCGCGACCGTCGGCGCCTCGGCCCGCGCGTCCGTGCACCGGGACACCGGCCGGGGCCTGCGCGCCGACCTCGTCATCCGCGCCGACGGGCTCGCCGGCTTCTCGCCCGACGTGGGCCAGAGGGTGGCGCAGGTGCCCGGGCTCGCCGCGGTCGCGCCGGTGCAGTTCGCGAACGCGCGGATCGGCCGCGACGTCGACGTGGTGGGAGCGATGGATCCCTCGGTCATCGACCGCGTGGTGGCGCTCGACTTCGAGAGTGGCGGCGCGCAGCAACTGGGCGACGACGGGATCCTCGTCTCCGACGACGTCGCCCGCGCACACCACGTGACGACCGGCGACACGCTCCTGGTGCAGCTCCCACGCACCCTCGCCGAGCTACGTGTCGCCGGGGTGTACCGACAGGCGAACTTCGTAGGGATCTTCGGGCAGTCGGTGCCGCTCATCGTGTCGCCCGCCACCGCGGAGGCCGGCTTCGGCGGTAGCGACCAGGACACGCTCGTGCTGGTCAGGGCGCAGCCGGGCGACGTGGCCGGAGCGAAGCGGTCGATCGAGCACGCGCTCGGTCGCGACTTCCCGAACATCGGAGTGTTGACCCGCGACCAATTCCGCGCCGAGCAGGTGGCGCAGGTCGACCAGTTCCTCGCGGTCCTCATCGCCATCCTCGCCCTCGCGGTGGTGATCGCGGTGCTCGGGATCGTGAACACGCTGGCGCTATCGGTGTACGAGCGCACGCGCGAGCTCGGCCTGCTCCGCATCGTCGGCATGTCGAGACCGCAGGTGCGCACGATGGTGCGGGGGGAGTCGGTGGTGATCGCGCTGCTCGGCGGCGTGGTCGGGGTCGTGCTCGGCGTGCTGTGGGGCTGGGCCTTCACCCATGCCCTGCGCGCCCAGGGGCTCGACGTGTTCCGGGTACCGGTGCTCGAAGTGCTGCTGTTCCTGCTGGCGTCGATGGCCGCCGGCGTGGTGGCGGCGGTCTTCCCGGCACGCCGGGCGACCCGGCTCGACGTGCTCGAGGCGATCGCCGCCGAGTGAAGCCGTGCATGGCGATGACTCGGGGCGGGCACCACCGTCAGGAGAGTGGTGTCCCCGCCCCGACGAGAGGAGCCGCCATGCCCGGAATCGTCCCCAACCTCTGGTTCGACACCGAGAGCGAGGAGGCGGCGCGGTTCTACGTCTCGGTGTTCCCGAACTCCGAGATCCGCGCCATCAGCCATTACAACGACGCCGGCCCCCGGCCCGCCGGGACCGTGCTCACGGTCGACTTCGTGCTCGACGGCCAGCACTTCACCGCCATCAACGGCGGGCCCGAGTTCACCTTCGACGAGGCGATCTCGCTTCTGATCGAGTGCCAGGACCAGGACGAGGTCGACTACTACTGGGACAAGCTGACCGACGGCGGCGAAGAGGGCCAGTGCGGCTGGTTGAAAGACCGCTACGGGCTCTCGTGGCAGGTCGTGCCGGGCGGCATGGTCGAGGTGCTCAACGATCCCGACCAGGCGCGCGCGGAGCGGGCGATGCGGGCGATGCTCGGCATGAAGAAGCTCGATCTCGCGGCACTGCAAGCGGCGGCGGACGGCGCCTGAAGCCTGAACCGGCCGAGCGCAGGGGAGCGGTTGCTACCATCGGCGCCTCGACCGGGCGGTTAGCTCAGGGGTAGAGCACTTCCTTGACGCGGAAGGGGTCAGGCGTTCAAATCGCCTACCGCCCACCCCAAAGGTGCAGGTCGGCGGCCATTTCCTGCAACCCCGGTTTCGGGTCCGCTTCCGGCGAGTCCGCGAAAAGTCCGCGAGAATCCGACACCTGCCTCCGCGGACGTCGACTCGAGCAACCCGTCGAGCCGCTCGTCGGTCCCCGGGAACAAGTTGCCCGTACACGGTTTCCGGCTCGGCAATGCGTCGTGTGGGCCTCACTCGTGGAGTGTGCGGCCAGGGTGGCCCGACCCTGCAACGGACCATCCATGCGCTCGGGATTCAGCCCCCCTGGGCGTCGAGCTCCTCGAGACGCGCCGCCATCGCGTCGACCAGCGTCTGTCGCACCTCGGGCATATCGGCGATGAGGGTCTGGAACTCGCGGTGGCCGATGACCTCCACGACCGAGGGAGCGGTCGCGATGACGGTGGCTGTCGGAGGCCGCCGGCTCAGCAGCCCGATCTCGCCGACGAACATCCCCGGTCCACCGCTCGCGACCACGGTGTCGCCTCGGCGCACCTCCACGCTGCCCTCCACGACGATCACGAGCTGGCCCTGCCTGTGGGGACCTGCGAGCTCCGTTCCCGCGGGAACCCGGAGCTCGGTCGAGAGATTGGAGACCTCGCGGAGGTGATCGCGGTCGAGCCCCGCAAAGAGGGGAATCCTCGACAACTGCTCCTCCACGAACTTGCTGTGGCGAGCCATGACCTCGTCCTCCTTTGGGAGCCGCGCGCAGCGGGAGCGTATTCCTTCGCCCGGACGGGCGAGGCGAACGACGTTCGGCGGAACGCGGTGGCGTCTGTCGGCGTCTCGCTCACCTCGCCGTCTTCACGGCATCAGTTGTGATGGTACCGGGCGTCCGACGGGATCTGCCCCTGATCGCACTTCGGGACTTCGTATCGACGTCCGGCGACGATGAAGTCTGCGGCTTTGAAGTCTGGAGCGACGAGGCGGCGCATGATGCATCGCTACAGCGCGAAGACGCTCCAGCGATCATCGCCGACACCCGCCACCCGCGTCCTCGATCGCCATGTTGGTCACACGCCGTCGATACCCGCAGCCCCGAGCTCACGGATGTCGTTTCGAGCGGAGATCGCCTTCTCGGCGCCGTTACGGCTCGGGTGGGGCCGGGACATGCGGGAACAGCTCCTGGAAGGCGCCAATGCGGATGCGATTGCTCACGTCGGCCGGTACGTCGTCGAAGAGCTCGTGGAGGGTTTTCTGCGTGTGGCCGAAGGTGCCCTCGTAGTGCGGGTAATCGCTCCCCCACACGCTGTTGGAATACCCCGCCCCCGTCATGGCCAGCACCGACGAGCGGTAGTCGTGCTGGAACGACGCGTACACCTGCGAGTAGAGGATCTCGCCCGGCAGGCGGCTGAGCTTCGGTCGCACTGCTGCGCTGTGTTGCCGGTACGCCTCGTCGAGGCGGTCGGCGAGGAACGGCACCCAGCCCGACCCGCCCTCGGAGATGATCACCTTGAGGTCGGGACGGGCGTCGAGCACACCAGAGGCCACCATCATCGCGGCGCAGCGTTGGCCGCCAAAGGTCGTCTCCGTGTAGTTCATGACCGCGCCGCCGCGTCCGTGGTGGACGACCCCCGTGCGCTGATCGGGCGTGTGCGGCTCGGTGCCGATGTGGAACGCGATGACCATGCCTGCCTCGTCGAGCGCGTCCCACAGTGGGTCCCACTGCTCCGAGGCCCAGGTGACGTCACTCGAGTGCGGTCGTGTGGGGAGCGAGACGGCGGCGAACCCGAGGCCCTTCGCTCGTCGTACCTCAGCGAGCGCGTCGTCCACGTCGACCAGCGGCAACGAGGCCGTACACACGAAGCGCGGCGACTGGCGCTGCATGTCGTTCGCCCAGTCGTTCATGACCCTCGCGCTCTCCTTTGCGAGCACGGGGTCCTGGATGCAAAACGACCAGATCCCAAGCGACGGGAACGTCAGCTCGGCCCAGATCCCCTCGTCGTCGAGGTCTGCGAGGCGCGCCTGCAGATCCCGGCCGGAACCGGCAGTGCCTCCCGCCGGTCGCGCCTGCTGCTTCTCGTTGGCGAACTCGTCGGACGTCAGCCCGCCCGTCATTGGCTTGGGCATCCGGCGCCGGAACGTCTGCCCGTCGACGGTCACTGTCTCCCACTGCCCGTCGGGGTCCTTGACGCTGTGGGGCATCCGCGCGGCGAGCGCCTTCGGGAGGTTCGCATCGAACAGGTCGGCGGGCTCCACGAAATGTGAATCGCCCGAGTTGGCCCACAACTTCTGCTCCACCGTGGCCTCCTTCAGCCTGAGAACGGGATTTTCACTACCATGCTCGAGCCGGGGGCCGCCCGACAGGGCCGGAAGTCCCGAACCCGAGGACGGACACGAACCACGGCTTCATCGAGACGTCGCCGCGACATGATCCGACAGCGCTGTCGCGGAACATGTGTTCGACTGCCGTACACCGTTCACGCGGACGGGGTCAGGCGTTCGAATCGCCTACCGCCCACCCCGCTCCCGCACGCCCTTTCCCCGCGCCGATCCCGGGACGCCGCTCCTGCTGCCTTCTCGTCCCGGTCCCAGACTTGCATGCATAGCACTCAGGTTTTCTGCTACCATGACTTGAGTCACCCCGATGGCCCTTCCGGAGCAAGGATTTCCGGAGCAAGCCCAGCCGGAGCAAGCCCAGTGAGATCAAGGAGGCGCAAGCCATGCTCGTCCGTTACGACCCCTTCCACGAGCTCGACCGAGTGACCGATGGCCTCTTCGGCGGCCCCCGCCGTTCGCGGTTCATGCCGATGGACGTCCTGCGCCACGATCACGATCTCGAGCTGCGATTCGACCTCCCCGGCGTTGCCGCCGACTCCCTCGACGTCGAGGTGGAGCGCAACGTCCTCACCGTGCGCGCGGAGCGCTCGTGGGCGCCCCGGGAGGGTGACGAGGTCCTCGTCCACGAGCGTCCCCAGGGATCGCTCACCCGCCAGGTGATGCTGGGCGACTCGCTCGACACCGAGCACCTCGAGGCCCGCTACGAGCAGGGCGTCCTCATGATCAGGATCCCGGTCGCCGAGCAGGCCAAGGCCCGCAAGGTCGAGGTGCACACCGGCGCCGACGCGATCGAGGTGGGCTCCGACAACTGAGCTCCGCGAGCAGCTCGACGCGTCCCCTGGACGCGGCCTGCGCCCCTGCCCCCGGTCGACGATCGGGCGGCAGGGGCGCTGGCGCGATCGGCACGATCCGGGGTCCGCGCCGCGGCCACTGCGGCGCGCGACAGTGGCGCGGTTGAAGGGGGGCCGCCATGGAACGGAGAGATCAGCGCGGACTGAGCGGCGGTGCGATCGCTTCGCTCGGCGGCATCGGCGCGCTGCTGATCTTCATCGTGCAGAACACCGAGGACGTCCGGTTCCACTTCCTGTTCTTCAGCTTCACCTGGCCGCTGTGGCTGTACACGATCGTGACCGCCCTGATCGGCGCCGTGGTGTGGTTCGGGTTCGGCGTGATGCGACGCCACCGCCGCCGTCAGGAGCGCCGCGACGACCGCTAGCAGCGTCGGCGTCTCGCATCACGGACGCAGCCCGGGCGACGCGCCCCCGGTGCGATGGCGCGGCTACGGCCAGGCCGAGGTCGGCGCGGTCAGCGGCTCGACGACCGCGTAACGCTCCGGCGGCCCGGGCTGTTGCGCGGCCCAAGCATCCGCGTCGGTTTCCGACTCGAACGGGCCCACGATCTGGTCGGGCGCATGGTTCGCAGGACCGCACAGCACGACGAAGGGCATCCGCCGACAGTAG
>CAZDJK010000053.1:0-29334 GCA_964505725.1 uncultured Bifidobacteriaceae bacterium
CCTTGGCCGCGGGCACCTTGGCCGCGGGCACCTTGGCCGCGGGCACCTTGGCCGCGGGCACCTTGGCCGCGGGCACCTTGGCCGCGGGCATCTTCGGCGACGCCGCGCTCGCGGCTCCCGCCTTCTTCGCCCCGGCCGCCCGCGAGGGTCCCTTGGTGGCCGCGTTCCCGGCCGCGCCCGCGGGGGGGCGCGCCGGCGGCGGCGCGCTCGTCCTCGCAGGCTTCTTGGCGGGTCCGGCCTTGGCCATTGCTCCCCTCGGCACGTCGATCAGGCGGTGGAGAGCGCCCGATGGTAGTAGGCGCCCCGCGCGGGTCCGAGGGACCTGGTGGAGGCGGCGGTCGGGACGCGCCGATCAGCGCCGGCGACGTCGTCCGTCGTCTTGGCGCTCGGCGGAGACCTCGATCCCCTGCTCGAGCCGCTCGGCGTCGACGCCGGCGAGGCGGAACCGCTTCACGCGCGAGCGCTCGCCCGAGACGAGTGTCACCGCTCCACGGTCGATGCCCGCGACCTCGGCGAGCAGCGCGGCGACCGCGTCGTTCGCGCGGCCGCCGGCCGGGGGTGCGGCGACCCGGAGCCGGAGCGCGTCACCGTGGCGCCCGACTACCGCGGTGCGCCCCGCTCTGGGCTGCACGTGGACGCGCAGGACCACCGAGTCGTCCGCAACCTCGTAGCAGCCGGACCAGTCCATGTACGTTCCTTCGCGCGGTCCCCGCGTGCGTGCGATTCCTTGCCGGGACCCGCGGGAGCCGACCGTAAAGTACTCAAATGCCGTTCGATCCGGTGCCCGCGTTCGCTCCACAGGAGCTCGAGCACCGCGTCCTGGCCCGCTGGCACGACGACGACGTGTTCGCGCGCAGCCTCGAGGGCCGCGTCGGCGCGGCCGAATGGGTGTTCTACGAGGGGCCGCCGACGGCCAACGGCCGTCCAGGGATCCACCACGTGTGGGCACGCACGTTCAAGGACCTGTACCCGCGGTACCAGACCATGCGCGGCCGCCACGTCGCCCGCAAGGCGGGATGGGACTGCCACGGCCTCCCGGTCGAGATCGAGGTCGAGAAGGAGCTCGGCATCACCAACAAACACGAGATCGAGGAGCTCGGCATCGCCGTGTTCAACCAGCGCTGCCGCGAGTCGGTCTACCGCTACGTCGAGGACTGGTCGGCACTCACCGGCCGGATGGGCATGTGGCTCGACATGCGCGACGCCTACTGGACCCTCACCAACGAGTACATCGAGAGCGTCTGGTGGCACGTCAAGCAGATGTGGGACGCGGGCGACATCTACGAGGGCCACAAGGTCGTCCCCTACTGCGGGCGGTGCGGCACCGCGCTCTCGAGCCACGAGCTCGGGCAGCCGGGTGCATACCGGGACATCACCGACCCGTCGGTGTACGTCCGGTTCCCGGTGGTCGACCGCGACTTCGACCTGCTCGTGTGGACGACCACTCCGTGGACGCTCGTGTCGAACGTCGCCGCCGCGGTCGGGCCGGGCATCGAGTACGTGCAGGTGCGCGCGCCCGAGGGCGGACGGGATCTCGTGCTGGCGGCGGCACGCGTCGCCGAGGTGCTCGGTGACGGGGTCGAGGTCGTCGGCACGATCGCGGTCGACGACCTGGTCGGCCTGCACTACGAGCGGCCGTTCACCTACCTCCCGCTCGACCCGTCAGCGGCGCGGGTCGTCGTCGACGAGTTCGTGACCATCGAGGACGGGTCGGGGATCGTGCACCTCGCACCCGCGTTCGGCGAGATCGACCGTGAGGTCGGCGAGCGCGAGGTGCTCCCGATGCTCAACCCGGTGGGGCCGGCCGCGACGTTCGTCGACACTCCCCAGCGTGGCGTGTTCGTGAAGGCGGCCGACCCCGCGCTGATCGCCGAGCTCGAGGCGTCGGGACGGCTCGTGCGGGTCGTGCCGTACACGCACTCGTACCCGCACTGCTGGCGCTGCGGCACGCCGCTCGTCTACTGGGCGAAGCCGGAGTGGTTCGCCCGCACCACCGCGCACAAGGCCGAGCTGCTGCGCGAGAACGAGGGGATCGGCTGGCACCCCGACTACATCAAGCACGGGCGCTTCGGCGACTGGCTGCAGAACAACGTCGACTGGGCGCTGTCGCGCGACCGGTTCTGGGGGACGCCGATCCCGGTGTGGCGCTGCCGCGACTGCGGCACCGACACGTGCGTCGGCTCGGTCGCGGAGCTCTCGGCGCTCGCCGGGCGCGACCTCGGCGACCTCGACCTGCACCGCCCCGCGGTCGACGACGTGGTCATCGACTGCCCGCACTGCGAGGGTGGGCGGGCGATGCGCGACGAGGCGATCCTCGATGTGTGGTTCGACTCGGGGGCCATGCCCGCGGCGCAGCTCCACTACCCGTTCGAGGGCGACGAGACGTTCGCGCGCCGCTTCCCCGCCGACTTCATCTGCGAGGCGATCGACCAGACCCGGGGATGGTTCTACTCGTTGCTCGCGGTGAACACGCTGACGTTCGGCCGGTCCCCGTACCGGAACGTGCTCTGCCTGGAGCTGCTCGTCGACCAGGACGGGCAGAAGATGTCGAAGTCACGCGGGAACGTGATCGACCCGTGGTCGATCCTCGGCACCCAGGGTGCCGACGCGCTGCGTTGGAACTTCCTCTCGTCGTCGTCGCCGTGGACGCCGAAGCGGGTGTCGGTCGAGGGGATCACCGAGACGACGCGCCGCTTCCTGCTCACCCTGTGGAACACGTACTCGTTCTTCGTGACGT
Source organism: uncultured Bifidobacteriaceae bacterium (assembly GCA_964505725.1). Taxonomy (GTDB): domain Bacteria; phylum Actinomycetota; class Acidimicrobiia; order IMCC26256; family DASPTH01; genus CAVRJC01. The sequence continues at coordinate 2,738 of CAZDJK010000053.1, forward strand.
ACGCGAACCTCGATCGGTGGGAACCCACGCCGGACGCGGCCCCGGTGTCGCACGTGCTCGACCGGTGGGTCCGCTCGCGGCTGCACTCGACGGTCGAGCAGGTCACCGACGCACTCGACGGCTTCGACGCGCTGCGGGCTGCGCAGAGCCTCGAGGCGTTCGCCGACGACCTGTCGAACTGGTACGTGCGCCGCGGTCGTGCCCGGTTCTGGAACGCGGGCGGTGCGCCCGACGCCGCCGCGCACGCGACGTTGTACGAGTGCCTGCGCACCACTGCGCTACTCCTGGCCCCGTTCTGCCCCTTCGTCGCCGACGACCTGTTCGTGAACCTCGATCGCGGGGGCGAGTCGGTGCACCTCGCGGACTGGCCCGTGGCCGATCGGTCGGCTGTCGACCGCGCGCTCGAAGAGGAGGTCGAGCGCGCCCGCGCGGTGGTCTCGCTCGGCCTCGCCGCCCGCAGCGAGGCGAAGCTCAGGGTGCGCCAGCCACTGCGGCGCGCCATCGTCGTGGTGCCCGGCGGCGAGCCCTTCTCGGACGACGTCTCCCGCGAGATCGCGGACGCGCTCAACGTCAAGGAGCTCGACCCGGTCACCGACCTCGAAGGGCTGCTCGACTACTCGGTGGTCCCGAACTTCCGCTCGCTCGGCCCCAAGGCGGGGGCGCGGGTGCCGGCGGCGAAGGACGCGATCGCCCGCGCCGACGCGCGGGCGATCCGGACCGCGCTCGACGCGACCGGCAGGTACGAGCTCGCGCTCGGCGACGGCACGACGATCACGCTGGCCCCCGACGACGTGGACGTTCGCGCCGCGTCACACCAGGAGCTCGCGCTGGCGCGCGACGGCGGGTACGCGGTCGCGCTGGACACGTCGGTCGACGACGAGCTGCGCGCCGAGGGGATCGGGCGGGAGATCGTGCGGATCGTCAACGACCTCCGCAAGTCGTCGGGCTTCGAGATCTCCGACCGCGTACGGCTGTGGATCGGCGCGTCGGGCGTGGTCGGTGCCGCCGCGCACGCGCACCGCGACTGGATCGCCCGCGAGGTGCTCGCGGTCGAGCTCGAGGTCGACGGCACCGTCGACGCCGGGGCACCGGTCGTCGAGATCGACCGCTCCCCGGTGAGCTTCCGCCTCGAGCGCGCCGGCTCGTAAGGCGCAAGCGCGCCGGGCCGCTTCCGGTGGCCTACCGCCGCCGGAAGCGGCGGCGCTCGTTCGTCTCGAGCTCGGCGTCGAAGAACGGGCTGCGCTCGCTGTCGACCGGGCCGAGTGGGGTCTCGTCGTGCACCGCGTCCCGGAGCGAGGCGAAGAACGCGTCGTCGTCGAGCGCGTCGCTGTCGATCGCCTGCGCCTCCATCGGCTCCTCGGATGCGAACGGCCGGGGCTCGTCGACATCGGCGGGCGCCTCGTACGCCTCGGGCTCCTCGGCCGCCGCGACCCGCGGCGGCCACTCCGCCTCCGGCGAGTCCGGCACCGACGACGTGAGCGCGGTGGGCAGGTCGGTGCGCGCCGGCGGCGTCCAACCACCGCCGTTCCCGGCGTGCGCGGGTGCGCCCGCGGGCTCCGAGCTCACGTCGGCGGGCTCGGGGAACACCGCGGTGGGCAGGTCGAGACCGGTACCGAGGCGCGGCCCGTCGGGGATCTCGTGGAGCTCGGGGCGCGTGCCGGACTCGATCCGCGTCGAACCGAGCGCGGCGAGATCGGCCTCGATGGCGGCACGCACGCGGTCTCGGTAGCCGTCGACGTACTCGTCGAGCGCGTCGGCATCGGAGACGAGCTGGTCGCGCTTGCCGGTGAGTTCGTTGATCTCGGACTCGAGGCGGCGGCGCTCGCCGTCGGCGATGCGGCGAGCGTTCGACTCGGCGTCGCCCACGATCGCCTGCGCCCTGGCCTCCGCGTCGCCCACGATCTGGTGGGCGCGCGTCTCGGCGTCGCGGACGGCGTCGTCGGCGGCGCGCTGGGCGAGCAGCAGCGTGCGCTGGATGGTCTCCGCGTCCTCGCGGCTGGCCTGGGGCCCGCGGGGGTCAGCGGGGCGCGATCCCGCCTCGTCGACCTGCTGCTGCAGCTTCTCGATCGTTCCGGCAGCGCGTTCGAGGAGGTCGTCGACCTCGTCGCGGTGGTAGCCGCGGAACGCTTCTTTGATCTCGCTGCCGCGGAGTTCCTGCGGTGTGACGTCCATAGGTCCTCACAATCGGGTTGCCAACGGCTGCCCGCCTTTGTGCGTCATGGTAGCGACGACCTCCGCCGGGCTCGCGCATGAGCCCGCGCTCATCCCGCGAGGACCACCGACCGCAGGATGAGGATGACGAAGAACACGACCATGAACGAGAGGTCGAACATGCCCGCGGGCGGGATGATCTTGCGCACTGGGCGCAAAACGGGCTCGGTGAGGTCGAACAGCAAGGAATTGATCGAAGCAAGGAAGGTCCCCGGGCGCACCGGGAACCAGGAGAAGATGGCCCGGCACGCGAGGATGATCAGGTAGACGCCCAGCAGCCAGCCGATGAAGCTTCGCACGGTCAGATCTGGAACAACCCGCGAGCCTGGAGACGCTCCTTCTCCTCCGCGGAGATCTCCACGTTGCTCGGGGTGATGAGGAACACGTTGTCGGCCACCCGGGCCATGGTCCCTCCCAGCGCATAGGCGAGCCCGCTCGAGAAGTCGATCAGCCGCCGACCCAGCTCCTTGGTCAGGCCCTGGAGATTCAGGATCACGGGCTGGCTCGCCTTCAGGCGATCGCCGACCTCCTGCACGTCGTTGAAGCTATCGGGCTCGACGACGTGCACGCGCGCGGCGGTGGCCGGGCCGATCGTGCGAACCACGGCTGGCCGCGGCACCGACACGCCGGACGGCTCGTCCCGGCCGCTCGGGCGCGGAGGGGGCTCGGGAGCGCTGTACTCGGGCGGGACGTCGCGTGCGTCCCGCGGCGCGGGCTCGCGTGCGCCGCGCTCGCGCACGTCGTCGGGCGCGTCGTCGAGGGCATGATCGGCGTAGTCGCCGTAGGGCTCGTACTCGCCCCCGTAGTCGAGCTCGTCGTCGTCCTGGAGCCCCAGGTAGACCATCGCCCGACGCCACAACGAAGCCATGCGCGTCTGCCTCCTCGGTGCCCGAGCCTACCGTCGGCCGCCTGCGGAAGGCGGTAGCGGACGGCTCCCGAACAGGGCCCGGCCCACCCGCACCATGGTCGCCCCCTCCTCCACCGCGACCTCGAAGTCGTCGGTCATGCCCATGGAGAGCTCGGGCACGCCGACGCGCCCGGCGAGCTCGCGCAGCCGGGCGAACCAGGGCCGCGGGTCGTCGTCGCGGGGCGGCACCGTCATGAGGCCGGTGGGGACGAGCCCGAGCGCCCGCAGCCCGTCCACCAGCGACGCGGTGGCCGCGGGCGTGCAGCCTCCCTTGCCCGCCTCACCCGCGAGGTTCACCTCCACGAGCACGACGCCACCGGGCGCGCGGCGGGCGATCTCCTCGCCGAGCTCCACGCGGTCGACCGACTGCCAGCAGCTGACCCATGGCGCGACGCCGCGCACCTTGTTGCGCTGGAGCCGGCCGAGGAAGTGCCAACGCGCCCCGCTGCCGTCGAGCAGTGGGGCCTTGGCCACGAGCTCCTGCGCGCGGTTCTCGCCGACGTCGGCGATCCCAGCCTCCACCGCCTCGCGGATCCGCTCGGGCTCGACGGTCTTGGTCGCGGCGACGATCCTGACCGACGCCGGTTCCCTGCCCGCGCGCACCGCCGCGGCGGCCACCCGCTCGCGCACCTCCGCGACCGACGCCGCGATCGTGCCCCCCATCCGCCCCGGCTCGCCACGCCCGCTCATCCTTCCCGCTCTCGGCGGCTCCGCCGCCGGGCCGCTCGGGCCCGGCTCGCTGCTCGCCGGGACACCCGGCTCGCCACGCCCGCTCATGGATCGCGCACGACGAGCGTGGCCTGGCGGCCGGTGGGGCTGTCACGCCGGTGGGAGAAGTAGTCCGGCGACGCGGCGGTGCAGATCCCCACGTCGGTCACGTCGTCGACACCGGCCGCCGCGAGCGAGACGCGCACCGCCGCCGGGATGTCGAGTGCGGGCGCGCCGCCGGCGGTCCGCCCGGCGACGGTCGGCCCCAGACGCGCGACCAGGCGCGCGAGGAGGTCCTCCCCGAACTCGTACCGCGTCGGGTGCACACACGGGCCGAGGACCGCCCGAACCGCCGCGCCGTCGGACCGTGCCCGCACCGCGGCGACAGACGCACCGATGACGCCCTGCTCGAGGCCGGACCAGCCCGCGTGCGCCACCGCCACGACACCGCCCGCCACGAGCACCACGGGCGCGCAGTCGGCGGTGAGCACGACGAGCGGCAGCCCGCTCACGGTCGTCACCGCGGCGTCGGCGGTGGGCGGCGACGCGCCGGTCCCGGCCGCGACGGCGGCGACCGCGGTGCCGTGGACCTGCCGCAGCCACACCCACTGCTCCGGGTCGCGCGGCACCCCGGAGAGCGACGCGGCGAGCCGCCGGCGGTTCTCGTGGACCGCGCCGGCGGCGTCGCCGACGTGGTCCGCGAGGTTGGCCGACGCGTACTGCCCGCGCGACGCGCCACCCGGCGGCGGACCGTGGCGGTCGGTGAACACGACGCGCGCGTCGCCGACCTGCTCGAGGATCACGGCGAACCGGCGTGGCGCGGGACGCGCCAGGGCTCAGCGCAGGAATTCGGGGACGTCGAAGCCGCCCTCGTCGTCGTCGGCGCTCTCCCCCTGCGAGAAGTCGATGCCGTCGTCGTCGATGCCGAGGTCGTCGTCGAGCCCGAGCGAGGTGAGCCCGCGGGCCGGACGCCGCTCGCCGGTGTACCGGTCGAATCCGGCCGCGATCACGGTGATGCGCACCTCGTCGCCGAGCGAGTCGTCGATCACCGCGCCGAAGATGATGTTGGCGTCGGGGTGCGCGGCCTTGGCCACGATCTCCGCCGCCTCGTTCACCTCGAAGAGCCCCAGGTCGGAGGGGCCCGAGACGTTGAGCAGCATCCCGCGCGCGCCTTCGACGCTCGCCTCGAGCATCGGGCTCGAGATCGCCGCGCGCGCCGCGTTGACCGCGCGTCCATCGCCCGACGCGTAGCCGATGCCCATCAGGGCGCTGCCCGCGTTGCTCATGATCATGCGCACGTCGGCGAAGTCGGTGTTGATCAGACCGGGGGTGGTGATGAGGTCGGTGATGCCTTGCACGCCCTGCAGCAGCACCTCGTCGCAGGTCTTGAACGCGTTGAGCATGGACGTGCGCTCGTCCGACACCGTGAGCAGCCGGTCGTTGGGGATGACGATCGCGGTGTCGACCTTCTCCCGGAGCTTCTGGATCCCGTTCTCGGCCTGGACGCCACGCCGTCGCCCTTCGAAGCTGAACGGCCGGGTCACGATCCCGATCGTGAGCGCGCCGACCGCCTTCGCGACCTCGGCGACGATCGGGCCGCCGCCGGTGCCGGTGCCGCCGCCCTCGCCGCAGGTGATGAACACCATGTCGGAGCCCTTGAGCACCTCCTCGATCTCGTCGCGGTGGTCCTCGGCGGCCTGACGTCCGATCTCGGGGTCCGAGCCCGCGCCGAGCCCGCGCGTGATCTCACGGCCGATGTCGAGCTTCACGTCGGCGTCGCTCATGAGCAGCGACTGCGCGTCGGTGTTCACCGCGATGAACTCGACGCCCTTCAGCCCCGCGTCGATCATGCGGTTCACCGCGTTGCACCCGCCACCGCCGACGCCGATGACCTTGATCACGGCGAGGTAATTCTGAGGCTCGCCCAACATGTGCGTCGTCCTTCTGTCCGTCCGGTCCGGACGCTCGTTCCGCGCTGCCGCGCCATTGTCCCCAATCGGATCGGCGACGGCGTGGATACCGGCCCGATCACACGCCTCACGCCACACCCGAACACGGCCTCACCCTCAACACGAGGTTGAGAGTTATGTCAACCTCTACTTTCACTGTAGCCCCACGAGCCACATCGGTCAACCGTCAACCGGCGACGGGGTTCGTCGGCACCGAGACGTCGACGTACTGCGGCGCGTTCGGGCCGAGCGCCACCAGGACCGCACCGGCGGCGACGATCTTGGCGTGGATCCGTGTCGGCGGGCCCATGCGCACCTGGGTGCCCGACCGCAGCGTGACCGTCGCGTCGCCGTCGTGGAGCTCGATCCGCGTGACCCCGGCCGCGTAGATCCCGTAGCCCGTCGCGATGCGCGCACCGGCCGACGGCGCGATCGTCCGCCCGGGGTCGGCGCCGTGGACGCCCACGAGCTCCGGCAGGTTCGCCGGCGGCGTCGGGGTGTCCTCGAGGACGCGTCCCGAGCCGTCCACCACGAGCGAGTGGTCCCCGGCGCCGACCCACGCGGCGGGGATGCGCTCGGTGACGTCGACGACCAGCGTCCGTGGGAAGTCGCGGGTCACCTTGGCCGTGCGGACCCAGGGCGACGCCTCGATGCGCGCGGTCACCACGCCCGGATCCATCCACACCATGCTGTCGCCGTCGTGCACTCCCCCGGCCTGCTGCACGTCGGCGGCCGAGAGGTGCTGGGCGCCCCGCACGACCACCTTGTCCACGCCGAGCAGGGGCGAGACGGTGACCGCCCACGCGATCCCGAGCGTCCCGAGGACACTCGCCACTGCTACGAGCACGCGGAGGCGCCGCCGGCCCTCTGCTCGTCGGGCCGCGATCCACCGGGCACGGACGCGGGGATCGACCGGCGGCCTCGGCGCGTCGGGCCGCGAGCGGACCGGCGCGCGGGCGCTCATCGGGCGACCTCGAAACCGACCATCTGGAGCTCGGGCACCAACTCGATGCCCGTCGCGTCGCGCACCCGCGTCTGCACCTCGATGACGAGGCGGTGCACGTCGTCCGCGGTGGCACCGGCCTCGGCCTGGAAGAAGTTGGCGTGCTTGGCCGACACGACGGCGCGACCGACCCGGAGCCCCTTCAGCCCCAGCGCGTCGATGATCCGGCCGGCCGAGTCGCCTTCCGGGTTGCGGAACACCGACCCCGCGTTCGAGCCGCCGGGCTGGTGCTCGCGCCGCCAGCGGACGATGTCCCCGATCGCGGCCTCGCAGTCGCTCGCGGGCGCGGCGGTGACCGCGAGCTCCGCGGCGACCACTAGCTCGGTCGGGCCGATCCCGGAGGTGCGGTAGCCGAGGCCGAGCGCATCCCGGTCGCGCACCGACACCTCGGTACCGCCGGCGAGGTCGAACACCTCCGCGGTCACGAGGGCAGCGCGGGTGTCGCGACCGTGGCCGCCGGCGTTCATGCACACCGCGCCGCCGACGCTGCCCGGGATCCCGACGAAGAATTCGAGCCCGCTCCGGCCCGCCGCGGCGCTCGTGCGTGCCACGACCGGGAGCGCGGCGCCCGCCCCGGCGCGGACCGTCTCCCGAGGGCCGCGGACGTCGACGCTCGCCAGTCCGCCCTCGAGGACGATGGCGACCCCTGCGAACCCGGCGTCGGCCACGAGCAGGTTCGACCCGCGCCCGACCACGAGCACCGGCGGACGGTGCTCGCCGAGCACCTCGGCGAGCGGCGGGAGGGCGCGGCGGGAGCCGACCCGTACCAGCACCGCCGCGGGGCCGCCCAAGCGGTAGGTGGTGAGCCGCGCCACCGGGACGGCGCGCTCCACCCGCGCCAGACCCGAGAGTTGCTGCTCGAGCACGTCGGCGACGGAGGCGAGCGCGGTGGTCACGCCGGTACGAGCCACTCGTCAGGGAGCGTCGTCAGGTCGCCCGCGCCGAGGGTCAGCACCACGTCGCCGGGACGCACGAGGCCGGGTACGTACCGGGCGAGGTCGGCCCGGTGGGGCAGGTAGACGACCTCCTGCGCCGGATGCGCGTCGAGGACCGCGTCGAGCACGAGGTGGCCCGACACGCCGGGGATCGGCGTCTCGTCGAAGCCGTACACGTCGGTGAGCACGAGCGTGTCCGCGCCCACGAACGCGTCGGCGAAGTCGCGCCAGAGGCGCGCCGTGCGGGAGTACCGGTGGGGCTGGAACACCACGACGACGTGGTCGAAGCCGCCCTCGCGCGCGGCGGCGACCATGCTGCGGACCTCGCCGGGAAGGTGCGCGTAGTCGTCGACGTAGGTCACGCCCCGAAGCTCGCCGCGGACCTGGTAGCGGCGCGCCACGCCCGCGAACGCCTGGAGCGCCTGCTGCGCGGCGGCGAAGGGCGCGCCCAGCTCGGCGGCCATCGCGACCGCCGCCAGGGCGTTCATCGCGTTGTGCCGACCCGGGACCGGCAGCTCCACCGCACCGAGCGCACGGCCGTCGTGCTCGACCACGAACCGCGAGCCGTTGCGGCGACCCTCGTAGCCGCGCATCCGGTAGCGCGCCGATTCGCCGGCGCCGAAGGTGACGACCGCCGGGTGCGCACGCGCCAGTTCGGCCGCAACCGGGTCGTCGACCGACACGACCCGGGGTCCGGGCACCGACGCGACGAAGTCGCGGAACGCCGCGACGAGCGGCTCGAACCCGCCGTAGAAGTCGAGGTGGTCGGGCTCGACATTGGTGACGATCGCCGCCTCGGCCGGCAGGCGCAGGAAGGTGCCGTCGCTCTCGTCGGCTTCGACGACGAGCCACTCGCCGTCGTCCCACGCCGCGTTGGCGCCCACCTCGTTGAGCTCGGCGCCGATGAGGAAGCTCGGATCCCAGCCCGCCGCGCGCAGGATCAACGCCAGCATCGACGACGTCGTGGTCTTCCCGTGACTGCCGGCCACCGCGATCGCTCGCCTGGTCGCGAGCACCGCGCGCTGCGCATCCGCGCGGCTCCACCGCGGGACATCGAGCTCCTGCGCGCGCTGCACCTCCGGGTTGTCGGGCGCGATCGCGGTCGACGCCACCACCACGTCGGTGTCCCGCGGCACGTTGGCGGCCGCGTGGCCCACGAACACGGTCACGCCCATGCCGCGCAGGCGCGCGAGCACGCTCGAGTCGCGCAGGTCGGAGCCGCTGACGCGGTGTCCCATCCCGACGAGCACGGTGGCGAGCGCGCTCATCGCACCGCCGCCGAGGCCCACGATGTGGACAGTGCGCGGGATCGCGAGGTCGAGGTCAGCCTCGGGCACGCGCCGCCTCCTCCACGAGGTCGGCGACGCGCGCCGCCGCGTCCGGACGCGCCAACGAACGTACCGCGGTGCTCATCGACGCGAGCCTGTCTGGCGCGCCGAGGACCCGGTCGAGCGCAGCCGCCAGCCGTTCGCCGTCGAGCTCGCCATCGGGCACCAGGACCGCTCCTCCCGCTTCGGCGAACGCCTCGGCGTTGCGGGTCTGGTGGTCGCCCGGCGCCCCGGGCAGGGGAACCAGGAGCGCCGGCATGCCGACCGCCGCCAGCTCGGCCGTCATCCCGCCCGATCGGCACACCATGACGCTCGCGTGCGCGTACAGCTCCTCCATCTGCTCCTGATAGGGGACCATCCGGTAGTCGAGGACGTCTCCGGCGCGCCGCGCGGCGTCCCTTTCCTGCACACACCTTTCGTAGTCGCGTGCTCCGGTGACGTGGTGGATCACGACGTCGTCGCGCGCCCGCCAGTCCCGAGCGAGAGAGAGCACGGCGTCGTTGATGCGACGGGCGCCGAGGCTCCCGCCCACCACCGCGACGAGCGGCGGTGTGGAGGGCGCACGCCGCACTGCGGCCAGCGCCGGGCGGATGGGGTTCCCCGTGACCACCGCGCCGCGCAACGGCGTGCCCGGCAACGACACCGCGGCGCGAGCACCGAGGCCGACCGCGACCCGGTTGGCGAGGCCGGGGTGCGCGTCGGACTCGTGGACGACGACGGGGATGCCGAACGCGCGAGCGGCAACGACCGCGGGGAGCGACGCGTAGCCGCCGACGCCGACGACCACCGCCGGCCGTACCCTCCCGACCAGGGCCGCCGCCCGCGCGAAGGCGACCGCGTTCCCACCTGCGGCCTCGAGGTTGGCGGCGGTGGCGCGGAGCGAGAGCGAACGCTGGAGCCCCCGCCCCGGGAGCAGGTCGATGTGGTAGCCCGCGGCCGGCACCGCGGTCGACTCGGGCCCCCGGCGGGCACCGACGAAGCCGATGGCGCCGCGCGGGTGGCCGCGCGCCACGAGCTCGTCGGCCACCGCGAGCGCGGGGTACACGTGCCCGCCGGTTCCGCCGCCGCTCATGAGGGCATAGGTCCGCGCCGCGGCGGTCATCCCGACGCGCGTCGCCCCTGGCGTGCGACGTTGGTGAGCACCCCGGCCCCGAGCATGGTGGTGATCAGCGCGGATCCGCCGAACGACACGAAGGGGAGCGGGATGCCGGTGACCGGCAGCAGGCCGACGACCGCACCCACGTTGATGACCGCCTGGCCCACGATCCACATCGTGATGCCGACCGCGAGGAGCGCACCGAACCGCTCGGGCGCCCGCGACGCGGCTCGGATGCCGAGCACGCCGAGGGCGACGAACAACGAGAGGACGAGCGCGCAGCCGAGCAGGCCGAGCTCCTCGCCGATCACCGCGAAGATGAAGTCGGTGTGCGCGTTCGGCAGGAAGTTCCACTTCGCGCGACCCGCCCCCAGGCCCACCCCGGTGAACCCCCCGCTTCCGAGCGCGATGAGCGACTGGCTCACCTGGTACCCGGCGTTCCCCGCATGGTCGAAGGGATGCAGGAACGTGAGCAGGCGGGTCCGCCGGTACGGCTCGGCGAGCGCGAGGAGGAGCAACGCGCCGAGCCCGGCGAGCCCGAGCGCGACGAGGTGCCGCCACCGCACACCGCCCGCGACGAGCACCGCGGCCACCACGAGCACGAGCACGATGGTCGAGCCCAGGTCGGGCTCGCGCATCACGAGGAACGCGAACGCGCCCGCGACCAACAATGCGGGCGCGACCACGCGTCGCCAGTCGTCGACCTCGTGCGCCCGCCGGCTCACGAGATCGGCGGTGTAGAGCAGCAGCGCGAGCTTGGCGAGCTCGGTGGGCTGGAACCGGACCAGACCGGTCCCGATCCAACGGCGCGAGCCGGCGACGTAGACGCCGACACCCGGGAGGAGGACGGCCGCCAGCAGCACGCCGCTCACGACCACGAGCGGGACGACGAAGCGGCGCCAGCACCGGTAGTCGATCCGCACGCCCACGACGAAGGCCACGATCCCGAGGAGCGTCCAGAGGAGCTGGCGCAGGAAGAAGTACCAGGGCGACCCGTAGTCCGTGAGTGACGCCACCGACGAGGCCGAGAGGACCATGACCACGCCGACGACGTTGAGCAGCGCCACGATCGCGAGCAGCAGCATGGCGGTGGAGGAGCGTGCCGGGGCGCGGCGCGTCGCGCGGACGTCAGTACGGGAGCGTGCCGCCGGCGGGCGCGCGTTGACCGCGGTCACGCCCGGACCCCTGCGAGCAACGAGACCTCGCGCGCGAAGTCGTCTCCGCGCGCCGCGTAGCTCTCGTACCAGTCGAACGACGCGCAGGCCGGTGACAGCAGGACGACGTCCGCATCCTGCGCCCGGTCGGCCGCGGCGCGTACCGCTTCCTGCATCGACGCGGCCCGGGCGACCGGTACCGTCCCCTCGAAGACCGCGGCGACCTCGTCGGCGGCTTCGCCGATCGCGACCACGGCACGGACGTGATCGACGTGCGCGCGGAGGCTGCCGAGGTCGAGGGCCTTGTTGCGGCCGCCGGCGATGAGCACCACGCTCGGGAACGCCTGGAGCGCGCTCGCGGTTGCGTGCGGGTTGGTGGCCTTGGAGTCGTCGTAGAACCGGATCGCCCCGAGCGCGCCGACGAGCTGCAGCCGGTGCGGCAGGCCCCGGAACGCGGCGACTGCCGCGTCGGCTGCCGCAGGGTCGGCGCCGGCGGCGATCGCGGCCGCGACCGCAGCGGCGCGGTTGACGACGTCGTGCGGCGACGTTGCCGACCCGGGCGGCCCGGCGACGGCCGCGGAGACCGCGACCACCCGGCCGGGCGCGGTTGCGGCGAGCCGGCGAGCCACGGGGTCGTCGGCGTTGACGACGAGCACACCGCTCGCGTCCTGGTGCTCGAACACTCTGGCCTTCGCGGCCACGTACGCGTCGACCGACCCGTGCCAGTCGAGGTGGTCCTCGGCCACGTTCAGGAGCACGGCCACATCCGGGGCGAACGCGGGCGTGGTCAGGTCGAGCTGGAACGACGAGACCTCGGCGACGACCACGGCGACGTCGTCGTGCACCGCGTCGACGAGCGGCCGACCGATGTTCCCTGCGACCGTGCACGGTACGCCGCTGCGCCCGAGGATCTCGCCCACCAGCGTCGTCACCGTCGTCTTGCCGTTGGTCCCCGTGACCGCGACGAGCTTCGGACGTGGCGAGCGCGCGTGGAGCACCTCGGCCGCGAGGTCGACCTCGGACCGCACGGGAGTGCCGAGGCGCCGGGCCGTGACGATCGCCGGATGGTCCGGGTGCACACCGGGGCTCGGCACGACGAGGTCCGCCCACGCCACTGCCCGCTCGACCTCGACCGCGTCGGGCGACTCCAGCACGCACGCACCGCGCTCTCGCGCGTCGAGCGCACGCGTCGTGAACGCGTCGCCGCGAGGGTCGTCCTCGACGACCGTCACCTCGTCGTCCCGCTCGCGCGCGGCCGCCACCACCGCGGAGCCGGTGACCCCGAGGCCCACGACGACGAGCGCGCTCATCCGAGCACCCCGGGGATGTTGATGAAGTCGGCGTAGAAGATGCCGAGCCCGAGCGCGACCATCAGGCCGGCGAGGAGCCAGAACCGGACGATCACCGTGAACTCGGGCCAGCCGCCGACCTCGAAGTGGTGGTGGATGGGAGCCATCCGCAGCACGCGCCGGTGGAACACCCGGAACGAGACCACCTGCGCCACCACGCTCAGGCTCTCGAAGACGTAGAGGCCACCGAGGATCGGGAGGAGCAGCACGGTGTGGGTGAGCAGCGCGAGGCCCGCCATCGCGCCGCCGATCGCGAGCGCGCCGACATCGCCCATGAACACGCGGGCAGGCGCCGCGTTCCACCACAGGAACCCGGTGCACGCGCCGAGCATGGCAGCCGCGATCACCGCGAGGTCGAGGCTTGCGGCTGGGAGAAGGTGGTACACGCCAGGGTGCCGGAACTGCCAGAACGCGATGACCACGTACGCCGCGAACACCATCGCTGCCGAGCCGGCCGCGAGGCCGTCGAGGCCGTCCGTGAAATTGACCCCGTTGCTCGCGCCGTAGACGACGGCGACCGCGACGAAGAACCAGAGCACGGTCCCGAGCTGGAGGTCGAGGTCGCGAGTGAACGAGAGGCCGGTCGACACGTCGACGTAGTTGAGTGCGAGCAGCGCGAAGCCGCTGCCGATGACCAGCTCCCCCGCCGTCTTGCCCCGCTTGCGCAGCCCGAGGTTCCGCGCCCGCCTCACCCCGAGGTAGTCGTCGACGAAGCCGAGGACGGCCATCGCGACGACGAGGACCATCAGCGTCACTCCGGCGCGCGCGAAGCGGATCTGCTCGGTCCGGATGTGCGAGACGAGGTACGCGACGAGCGCACTGCCCACGATCGCGATGCCGCCCATGGTCGGCGTGCCGGCCTTCTGGGCGTGCGGGTGCACGAACGGGCCGTCCTCGCGGATGAGCTGCCCGATCCCGTGGCGACGCAGGATGCGGATCAGGAGCGGCGTGCCGAGGATGCTCAACCCGAACGCGGTCCCGAGCGCGACGAGGAGGGCGATCACGCGGGGCCCCCACGGGCACGGAGGCCGGCGGCCACGACCTCGAGCCCGACCCGCCGGCTCCCCTTCACCAGGACCGCGTCGCCGGGACCGACGATGCCGGAGACCGCGGCGAGCGCCGCCTCCGGTCCGCTCACCTCGACCACGTAGCGGACCGGCGCGGCACCCTCGCGCGCGGCGGCCGCGGTCGCCGAGGCGCCGGTACCCACGGCGACGAGCGCGTCGATGCCGAGCGTCGCCGCGAGCGCGCCGACGCGCGCGTGCTCGGCGTCGGCATGCTCGCCGAGCTCGAGCATCTCGCCGAGGACCGCCACGCGCCGGCCGGCCACCGCCACCCGCGCGAGCGCCTCCAGCGCGGCGGCGACCGAGGCCGGGTTGGCGTTGTACGCGTCGTCGATCACGAGCACGCCGTCGGCCGAGCGCCCGACCTCCATCCGCCAGCGCGCGGGCCGGACCGACGTGAGGCCCGACGCCACGGCCTCGAACGGCACCCCGACCGCCAGCGCGACCGCCGCCGCGAGGGTCGCGTTCACGACCTGGTGGGCGCCGCGGACACCGAGCGAGACCGGCCCCGCACCCCAGGCGCTGCGGAGCACGAACGACGGACGCAGCTCGGCGTCGAGCTCGACGCCGGACGCGACCACGTCGAGGTCCGCGTCGGCCGGCACCGCGCCCTCGACACCGACCCGGAGCACCCGCGCCGCGGTCCGGCGCGCGAGCGCGGGCGTGTACTCGTCGCCCGCGTCGAGCACCGCGAGCCCGGCGGACGGCAGCGCTTCGAGCAGCTCGCCCTTCACGTCGGCGACGCCGTCGCGGTCGCGCAGGAACTCGACGTGCGCGAGCCCGATGTTGGTGACGATGGCGGCGTTCGGCGCCGCGATGGCGCAGAGGTCGGCGATGTTGCCGAGGGCGCGCGCGCCCATCTCGAGCACGAGCGCCTCAACCGCGGCGGGCGCGTCCAGCAGCGTCAGCGGCACCCCGATCTCGTTGTTGTGCGACGCCGGGCTCGCGTGCACCGAGAGATTGCCCCCGAGCGCGGCGGCCACGAGGTTCTTGGTGGCGGTCTTGCCGCTCGACCCGGTGACCCCGACGACGGTCGCGTCGTGCAACGCGCTCCGCGCGGCACGGCCGAGCACCGTGAGCGCGTGGAGCGTGTCGGTCACCTGCACCACCGTCGCGCCGTCGGGCAGCGGTCCGCCGATCGGACGGTCGACGACCGCGACCGACGCCCCGCGTGCGAAGGCGTGGCCGACGAACTCATGACCGTCGCGGTCGGCGACCAGCGCGAAGAACGCGGCACCCGGCTGGAGCGTCCGGCTGTCGACCGACCACGACGACGCGCGTGCATCCACCGAGCCCTGGACCACCTCACCGTGGGCGAGCCCCGAGATGTCGCCGGCGCTCAGCTCCATCCGAGCCTCGCCAACACCTCGCGCGCGACCACGCGGTCGTCGAACGGGCGGGTCACGTCGCCGACGGTCTGGCCGGTCTCGTGGCCCTTGCCCGCCACGACCACCACGTCGCCGGGCCCGGCGCGATCGAGGGCGAGCGCGATCGCCTGCTCGCGGTCGAGCTCCACGACCGCCTGCGCAGTGGTCGGGGCGAGCCCGGGCATGACCTCGTCCGCGATCGCCTCGGGGGCCTCGGACCGGGGGTTGTCGGACGTGAGCACGACCACGTCGGCGGCGCGCCCGGCTGCCGCCCCCATGATGGGGCGCTTCGCGCGGTCGCGGTCGCCGCCGCAGCCGAACACCACGAGCACACGCCCGGCGCCGGCCACGTCGCGAGCGGCGCCGAGCACGCGGTCGAGCGCATCCGGTGTGTGCGCGTAGTCGACGATCACGTCGAAGCCCTGGCCGGCGTCGACGCGCTCCATGCGGCCCGGGACCACGACCGGTGCCCGGAGCCCCGCAACCACGTCGTCGAAGCCGAACCCGGCCGCGAGCGCGGACGCGGCGGCCGCGAGGGCGTTCGCCACGTTGAACGACCCGATGAGCGCGGTACGGGTCTCGGCGCGCTGCGCGCGACGAGTGTCGACGAGCACGAACGTCGAGCCCGACCGGTCCAGCGTCACGTCCTCGGCGCGCACCGCGGGGCCCGGGTCGTGGACCTCGGCGCCGAACGTCCACACGTCGAGCCCGCGCACGCGCGCGAGCGCGTCGAGCCGCACTCCATACGGGTCGTCGACGTTCACCGCCGCGGCGGCGGCACGCGCCGGGTCGAAGAGCATCGCCTTCGCCTCGAAGTAGGCGTCGAGTGTGCCGTGGTAGTCGAGGTGCTCGTGGCTGAGGTTCGTGAAGCAGGCGGCTGCGAACCAGGTTGCGTCCACGCGGTGCTGGGCGAGCGCGTGCGACGACACCTCCATCGCGACCGTCGCCACGTGCTCGTCGCGCATCGACGCGAGGAGCGCCTGGAGCTCGTCGGCCTCCGGGGTGGTACGGGAGGTCGCGAGCTGGTCGGTCCCGACGCGCGCGCCCACGGTGCCGATCACGCCGACCCGCTCGCCTGCGGCGCGCGCGATCGCCTCCAGCAGGTACGTGGTCGTGGTCTTGCCGTTGGTGCCGGTCACGCCGATGCAACGCATCGCGCGCGACGGGTGCGAGAAGAGAGTCGCGGCCATCGGGCCGAGCGCGGCGCGCACGTCGGCGACGCGGGCCTGCGCGACCGGCGCGCCGAGGACCTCGGGCTCGAGCAGGCGCTCCACCAGCAGGGCCACCGCCCCGCCACGCACGGCATCCGGCGCGAAGTCGTGGCCGTCGTAGTGGGCCCCGGCGATGCACGCGAAGCACGAGCCGGCTCCGGCGTGCCGGCTGTCGTGCGTGATCGAGGTCACCCCGGTCGGTGCGTCGCCGCGACGCTCCTGCACGTCGAGGTCGGCGAGCAGATCGTTCCACCGCAAGCGCGCGCCTCCTTTCCGTCCTCGCTGGCTGCGCAGGGTACCTGCGCTTCGTGCGCCCGCTCGGGTTGGATCGGGCCCGGTGCGGACCGTCATCATGCGGCCGGCGGTGCGGCTGCGGTCGGCGGGACGCGCTCGGCGCGCAACGCTTCCTGCATGATCTGGCCGAACGCGGGGGCGGCGACGTCACCGCCGTAGAAGCTGCCCGATCGGGGTGCGTCCAGCACCACGATCGCAGCGAGACGCGGCGACTGTGCCGGCGCGAATCCGACGAACGACGCCATGTACGCACCCGTGTACGGAGGCTTGCGCGCCGTTCCCGTCTTGCCCGCCACGTCGTAGCCCGCGACCGCGGCCTTGGTGCCGGTGCCGCCGGAGACGACTCCCTCGAGCATGCCGGTGACCGCGCTCGCGGTCGCCGGCGACACCACCTGGTGCGGGGGCAGCAGCGGGAGGTCGTGCCGGTTCCCCTCGGCGTCGATGGTCGCCTCCACCAGACGAGGAGGCCGCGCGATCCCTCCGTTGGCAATCGTGATGTACACGTCGAGCATCTGCATCGCGGTGACCGCGATGCCGTTGCCGATCGGCATCGACCCCATGCTCGTGTCGTTGTAGTCGCGCAACGGCAGGATGAGGCCCGCCGACTCGCCGGGGAAGCCGAGGGTGGTCTGGGTGCCGAAGCCGAACCCGTGGAGGTAGCGGTCGAAGCGCGTCTTGCCGAGCATCCCGGCAATCGTGATCGTCCCCACGTTGGACGAGATCTTCAGGATCTGCGAGACGGTCATCGTCGTGGGATGGCTCTCGACGTCGGCGTAGTCCTGCCCACCGATGCGGATCGACGAGCCGAGGTTCGGGATCTCCGTGTCGGGCGTCACGAGCCCCTCCTGGATCGCCGCCGCCATGGTGATGACCTTGTTGGTGGAACCGGGCTCGTACACGGTGGTGACCGGCGCGTTGGCCTCGGTGGCGGGAGCCGGCTGCGCGGGCGACGTGCTCGTCGCGCCGTCTACCGTCACCATCGCGAGGATGTCGCCGGTGCGCACGTCGGCGAGGATGGCCATGCCGCCCTCGGCGTTCGTGTTTGCGACCTCCGACGTCAGCACCTGCTCTGTCTTCCACTGCAGTGAGCGGTCGAGGGTGAGCACGAGGTCGGAGCCGGCCTCGGCCGGCTTCAGCTTGCGCTCACCTCCCGGAATCTCATTGCCCTGCGGATCGCGTTCCACTTCCGCCTCACCGGGGTGGCCGCTCAACAGCTTGTTGTAGAGCGACTCGAGCCCGCCGAGGCCGTCGTTGTCGACGCCCACGAAGCCCAGCACCGGGCCGGCGAGGTCGCCCGACGGGTAGAACCGCTTCGGCTCGGGGGTGTACGCGAGGCCGGGCAGACCGAGCGCCTTCACCTTGGCCACCGTCGCGTCGTCGACCTGGCGCGCGACGTACGCGAACTGGAGCTTCCGGTCGGCGAGTCGCGGCTCGAGCACCGACGGGTCGATGCCGACGAGTGGCCCGAGCGCGTTCGCGTAGGCCTCGGGGTCCTTGATGACCTGCGGGTTGGCCGTGATCGTCGTCTGCGGCACCGATACCGCGAGATCGACACCGTTGCGATCGAAGATGCTCCCCCGCTCGGAGGGGAGCTGCACGGTGGCGACGCGCTGACTCACGCCGAGCGATGAGAGATGCCGCTGATCGCGTGCCTGGAGCTGGAACAGCCGCACGCCGATGCCGACGAAGGTCAGCGCGAGCACGACCAGGAGCACCATCAGCCGGTTGCCGATGGGCGTCAGTCGTGTCGTCGTCCGTGCGCTCGCGCGCGTGGGCCGCGTCCGCGTAGAGGTCGACGGTACGGGCGCGGGCGCCGAGGGAGCCCGCGCCGGGCTCGGGCGGACGACGGAGAGGCGCGGGCGCGGTGTCGCCGACGGCCGTGTCGCACGAGCGACGCGCCGCTCACGGTCGCGGGGAGTCGCGTTCCCGCTCTTCGCACGTTTTCCCGGGTCGCTCAGACGAGCGCGCGTGCGGGCACCGGCACGCGGAGTCGGCGCTGCCCGGCGGGAGCCGGCCGCGCCCGGGTCACGGCTGCGGGTCGCCAAGGTGGGACTTCACCTGCTTCCAGTCGCCGAGGGTGGTCGACGGGTTGGAACCGCTCGTGGGCGTCGGCGCGCCCGGCACGAAGAGATAGGTGGGCGGGTCGGGCGGGAGGACCAAGCCGAGCCGGGAGGCCGCGTCGATGATGCGCTCGGGTGCCGACAGCCGGGCGACCGTGAGCCGGCGCGTCTCGTACACGCGCTGTGCGCTCGCGATCCGGGTGGACAGGTTGTCGAGCTCGAGCTGGCCCTGGGCGAGGATCACGTGGAACACGACCGCGACGACGAGCGCGACGACGGTGAGGACGGCCGCGACCGCGAACCCGCGGGAACGCGCGGGTGTCACCCGCGGGACCGCGGCGATCGGCGGCCGGCGGGGCGCGCCCGCAGCTCGCGCCGGCGGCCGCGCCGGCGCGACGTGCTCGCGGACCGCGTTCACTGCGGGAGCTTCTCGACCGCGCGCAAGCGGGCGCTCGAAGCGCGCGGGTTCTCCTCCACCTCGACATCGCGGGGTCGACGGGGTCGACGCGTCACCCGGGTGACGAGGGGCTCGCGCTCGGTCGCCGGGAGGCCGCGCGCCGGCGCGGGGTCGTACGTGCGCGACCAGTCGTCGAAACGCTCCTTGACCAGACGGTCCTCGAGCGAGTGGTAGGCGAGGACGAGGAGCCGACCCTCGGGCGAGAGCAGGTGCACCGACTCGTCCAGGCCTTCGGCGAGGTTCGGAAGCTCGCGGTTCACCTCCATGCGGATGGCCTGGAAGGTGCGTCGCGCCGGATGGCCACCGCGGCGGCGCGCCGGCGCGGGGATGCCGGCCTTGACCGCCTCGACGAGGTCACCTGTCGTCTCGAGCGGGCGCGCCGCCACGATGGCGGCCGCGATGCGGCGGGCGTACCGCTCCTCGCCGTTGCGCGCGATGAGCGCCGCGAGGTCGACCTCCGAGTACTCGTTCACCACGTGCGCCGCGGTGAACTCCTGCGCGCTGTCCATGCGCATGTCGAGTGGCGCGGCGTCGGCCCAGTACGAGAATCCCCGGATGGGGCGATCGAGCTGCGGACTGCTCACGCCCAGGTCGAACAGGATGCCCACGATCGTCGTCCCCTCGCCTCGGTATCTCGCCACGATGTCGGCGACTCCCTCGAAGCCGCCCCTCACCACCAGGGCCCGGGCGCCGAAGCGCTCGAGCCGCCTCTCTGCTGCGGCCACGGCCGCAGGATCCCGGTCGATCCCGAGGAGCTCGAGATCGGATCGGGACCCGAGGAGGGCGGCGGCATGGCCGCCACCTCCGACGGTCATGTCCACCACGAGCCCCGGCGGCACTGGCCGGAGGAGCTCGACGACCTCCTCCACCATCACCGGCCGATGGTCGAAGGCCTCCCCGCTCTCCCTCGTCGCGTCCACCCCGATTCCGATCCGTTGCTCTCGAGACCGCCACCAGCCCCCCGAACGCGTCGACGAAAGCGAAGCGGGCGGAAGGGGCGCTTGCGCCGCATCGCCCGGGGGGCTGGTGGCGAGCTCGGCGAGCCGCCGTTGTCAATGCGGACCCCGTGCGGGCCCGGTACCGCTGCGCCGCCTCGACGCCTCAGATCCCGAAGTCCGGCAGATCGTCGGACTCGGCGAGCGCCGCGCCACCGGCGCCTTCGAGCTCGTGCCAGCGGTCGCGGTCCCAGATCTCGATCCGGGAGAACACGCCCGCGACCACCACGTCGCGTCCGAGCCCCGCGAACTCGCGGAGGTTGGCGGGCAGCGCCACGCGACCCTGGCGATCGGGCTGGATCTCGGCCGCCCCGCCGAAAAACGCGCGTGCGGCGTTCAGCTCCTTGGCACCCCGCTTCGATTGCTCCCGCACCTGGCTCGCCACGTCATCGAACTCCTCCGGCGTGAGGACCCACAGGCAGCCACCCCGGCCCTTGGTGACGAAGCCGCCCTCCGCGAGCTGGTCACGGTGCTTGGCCGGGAGGATCACCCGGCCCTTGGCGTCCAGGGAGTGCTCGAACTCCCCCAGGAACATCGCCGCCGACCCCTCGCTCGTGCTCGTCCGCCACTTCGGGGCGGGAGGCCCTGCCGGATCCCCCGCTACTCACCACTCCTCACCACTTCGTGGCACCCTACACCCCCATCCCCCACTCTTCAACCCTGCCGCACCCGAATTCGCCGAAATCGTGTGGAGGTGGCGCCCCCGGGCGCGACGAGGAGGCCCGGGCGGGACAGCGTCAGGCGCGCGGGGCGCGCGCCTGCACGGGCGGGTTGGGCGGGAGTCGGTGGGCCGAGGGCGCAGAACCCGCGGCGCGTCGGGCGCGCCCGGGTCAGACGGCGACGGCGGGGAGGTACGGCTCCCAGGCGGGGTCGATGCTCCCCGCGGTGGCGACCACCCAAAGGTCGGCGTGGGGCTCGCGGGGCTGGTGGCGTAGCGCGAGGCCCGCCTCGGCCGGGAGCCGATCCTCCTTGCGGGAATTGCAGGAGCGGCACGACGCGACCACGTTGTCCCACGTGTGCCCACCGCCGCGCGACCGCGGCAGCACGTGATCGATGTTCTCGGCGGCCCGGTTGCAGTACTGGCAGCGGTGGCCGTCGCGCGCGAACACCGCCCGGCGCGAGAGGGGGACGCGGTTCCGGTACGGGACCCGGACGTAGTGGTTGAGCCGGATCACGGAGGGCACGGGGAGGGTGACGCGCTCGGAGTGGAGCTCGGCGCCGTTGCGCGCCACGATCTCCGCCTTCTCCTTGAGCACGAGCACGACCGCTCGCCGCATCGGCACGACGCAGAGGGGCTCGTGGCTGGCGTTGAGCAGCAGCGCTCTCCCCACCTCTGCATCCCTCCGGGCTGCCTCGGCACTCTGTGGTGACGGAAGTCTACGGCGCGCGCACATCGAGCCCGGCGCTCTCCGGGCGCCGCGGGGACTCAGGCCAGCCGGTCGAGGTCGCGGCACCACTCGAGGTAGGCGACCACGTCGGCGGGCCGCGCCACGCCGTCGCGGCCATACTGCGTCTCGAAGCGGAACCCGAGGTACGCGCGCGACGGCAGCGGCAGGAACGGCGGCCGCCGCCACCACCCGGGCACCGCCAGCCGTTGAGCCTGGCGCAACGCGGTGCGCCAGAGCCGCGGCCGGGTGAGCACCAACGCACCGGCTCGCAGCCAGTACCACGTCCCGACCCGCACCGGGCGACGGTACCGTGTGACGGGGCCGGCTCCGGGGCCTCTGGTACCGTCGGCGCCCGACCCGGCACGCGGACCCGACCCGCCGTTCACCACGTTGCACCGACCGGGACACCGGCCCGAGGAGCCGACCGGACCCACCGACCGGAAGCGAGGTTCCGTGGTCCAGCCCGCCACCGCGCCGAGTCGCGACGCACCGTTCGGGCGGCTGTTCTCCGCGCTCCTCGCCAACGTCGAGCAGGTGGTCCAGGGCAAGCGCGACCAGGTGCACCTCGCGCTCGTGTGCCTTCTCGCCGAGGGCCACCTCCTCATCGAGGACGTGCCCGGCGTCGGCAAGACGCTGCTCGCGAAGGCCATCGCACGGTCCATCGGCGGGTCGTGCGTGCGCATCCAGTTCACCCCCGACCTCCTGCCCTCGGACGTGACGGGGGTGTCGGTGTGGAACCGCTCGGCGGACCAGTTCGAGTTCCGCCCCGGAGGCGTCTTCGCCAACGTTGTGCTCGCGGACGAGATCAACCGCGCGTCGCCCAAGACGCAGTCGGCGCTCCTCGAGGCGATGGAGGAGCGCCAGGTCAGCGTCGACGCCCGCACCTACCGGCTCCCCAGCCCGTTCATGGTGATCGCGACCCAGAACCCGATCGAGCTCGAAGGGACCTATCCCCTCCCCGAGGCGCAGCTCGACCGCTTCCTCATGCGCATCCCGATGGGCTACCCGGACCGCGAGGCCGAGCTCGCCATCCTCGAACGCCACGGCGATGGCGCGCTCGTGGTCGACGACCTCCGGCCGGTCGCATCCGCCGCCGACATCGCCGACGCGGTCAGCACCGTGACGGCCGTGTTCCTCGCGCCGGCCCTGCGCACCTACATCGTCGACCTCGTCACCGCGACCCGACGCCACCCCGATCTGCTCCTCGGCGCGAGCCCGCGTGCGTCGCTCGCGTTGCAGCGCGCGGCGCGGGCGCTCGCCGCGAGCTTCGGGCGCTCGTTTGTGATCCCCGACGACGTCAAGCGCGTCATGCCGGCCGTCATCGAGCACCGCCTCGTGTTGACCCCCGACGCGCAGCTGCGCGGCGCGTCGGCGGCCGAGGTCGTGCGCGCCGTGCTCGGCTCCGTCGCAGTGGAGCCGGCGGAACGCGCGTGATCGGAGCAGCGCCGAGGTGACACTCACGCGACGCGGTTGGTCGCTCTTCGGCGGCGCGCTCGGCCTCGTGGTGGGCAAGTTCCTCCTCGGAATGGTCGAGATGCTGGCGCTAGGCATCGGCGCGTCGGCGCTGCTCGCCGGGGCGGTGATCTGGCTCCGGCTCCGGCCCGCGCCGCGGGTGGCGGTCTCGCGTCGCGTGCAGCCCGACCGCCTGCACGTGGGGTCCGATGGCCGGATCGACATCGTGGTGGAGAACCTGGGTACCGGGCCCACTCCCGTCCTGCGCGTGACCGACTGGTTCGACCGGCGACGACGGGCGGCGCGGTTCCTCGTACCACCGTTGGCGCCCGGCACGCGTGGGCACGCCGCATACCGGATCCCGACCCGGCGACGCGGGCGTTACGTCGTCGGCCCGCTCGTGCTGTCGGAGACCGATCCGTTCGGCCTCGCCCGGCGCATGCTGCCGGGAGCCGGCGAGACCGAGCTCGTCGTCCGTCCGCGCGTCCACGACATCGTTGCGCCCCTCGCCGCGGGGAGCCGCATGGCCGCGGACGGCGAGGCGCGGGGCGCCAACGTGCTCGCGAGCGACCTCGGCGACGACTTCCTGATGTTGCGCGAGTACGAGCAGGGCGACGATCTGCGCCGCGTGCACTGGCGCGCAACGGCACGGCTGGGCGAGCTGATGATCCGGCACGACGAGGCACGCTGGCGATCACGCGCCGCCGTCGTCCTCGACGTCGGAGCCGACGCGCACGACGCCGAGTCGTTCGAGCTGGCGGTCGAGGCGACCGCCTCCGTCGTCGCACGCCTGGTGCGCCAGCGACGACGGGTAGAGGTCGTCGCGAGCACCGCCGAGGTGCTCGGCACCGGGGGCGACGCCCGTCACGACGTGATCGACCGTCTCGCGACGGTGACACCGAGTCGCGATGGACGCCTCGAGCTCACGTGCGCGAACGTGCGCGCGCACCGGCGGGCCGACGTGGTGGTCGTGGTCCTCGGCGCCGTGGGTCCCGACGCGCGCCGCGCGCTCGGCGTGCTCGCCGGCATCCCGGTGATCGCGGTGCTGACCCGTCCCGGCACCCTGCCGCGCAGCCCCTCGCTCACCGTCGTCGACGCCACCGCTGCACCCTTCGCCGACGCGTGGAACCGGGCGCTCAGCGCGGCGGACCCCGGCCGGATCCGGAACGTGCGATGGTCACCCGAGCCCGCGTCCTAGCACCGGTCGCGCTGGCCGCGCTCAGCATCACGGCCGGCCTCTGCCTGGGGCGCCTGTTCGACTCGTCGCGGTACGTCCTGCCGGTCGTGGGCGCGGCCGCGCTCCCCCACGTGATCGGCGCGCTCGGTCGCCGGTGGCGGTGGCCGACTGCACTCGTGCTCGCGGTCGCCGCGGCCGCGCTCGCGGGCTACGTCGTGTGGGTTCTGGCACCCGGCGCCACGACCGCCGGGCTGCCGCTCGGGCACACCTGGGACGAGGTCGGTCGGCGGCTCAGCGCGGGATGGCACGAGCTGCGCACGGCACGCGCACCTGCGCCCGCCACCGACGGTGCCGTGCTCCTGGCCGTCCTCGCGGTCTGGGGCATGGCAATCGTCGCCGACTGGCTCGCATTCACCCGTCGCGCGGCGCTCGGCGCGTTGACGCCGGCCCTCGTCATGTTCGTCTGGGCGTCGTACCTCGGTTCCTCGGCGTTCCGCGCCGAGACCGTGGGCGCGTTCACGGTGTTCGCGAGCGTGTTCCTGTACGAGCAGGGTCTGGCGCTGCTCGATTGGCGCCGCAGCTGGTTCGTCACCCGCACTCCCGCGGTCCACCGAGTGCGGGGCGTGGCCGTGCTCGTCGTGGTGGCGGCGGCGGCGGCGATCGCGGTGGCGCCCGCCCTGCCGGGAGCGGACGCGGCCGCGCTCCTCCGGCTGCACGGCGCAGCCGCCCGGGGCACGGGCGGACACACGTACACGGCCACCGTCGCACCGCTCGTCGACGTGGGCGCCG
The DNA here is from genome assembly GCA_964505725.1 of uncultured Bifidobacteriaceae bacterium. Lineage (GTDB taxonomy): Bacteria > Actinomycetota > Acidimicrobiia > IMCC26256 > DASPTH01 > CAVRJC01. Next base: position 27,632 of record CAZDJK010000053.1, read on the forward strand.
AGCTGCACCGATCGGACGTGCCCGACCTCTTCACCGTGCGCGCTCCCGTCCCCGACTACTGGCGGGTCGTCGCGCTGGACCGCTATTCGCCGGTCGACGGCGGGCAGTGGACGCTCCAGGCGTCCGGCGACGGCGCGGTTCGTTCGGGCCTGCGCGGGCCCGTCCCGGCGGGCGCGCTGCATCAGGTCTACGACATCGGACCGCTGGGTGAACGGTGGATGCCGGCGGCGTACCGCGCCGTGCGCATCAGCACTCAGGACGTGATCGTGGTGACCGCGTCGGCGACCGTCGTCACCACCGAGTCGAGCGTGCGCGGGCTCCGGTACTCAGTCGACTCGCTCCCTGCGGCGCGCCCCGGGGACGTGACCTCCGCGCAGCAGCGCGCGACCGCGAAGCCGGTGCCGTCGTCGTTGCGCGGCGATCTCGCGCTGCCGTCGGACTTCCCGGCCGACATCCGCACGCTCGCCGAGACCATCGTGCGGGACGCGTCGGCGAGCACGCCGTACGCGAAGGCGGCGGCGCTGCGCGATTTCTTCCGCGACGGGAGCTTCGTGTACGACACGAGCGTCGCGCTCGACGAGAGCACGAACGCGATCGAGCAGTTCCTGCGCGATCGGCGGGGCTTCTGCGTGCAGTTCGCGAGCGCGTACGCGGTCATGGCACGGGCGGTCGGCCTACCCGCCCGTCTGGCGGTCGGTTACACGCCCGGCACGCTGCAGAACAGGGTGTACGTCGTCGGCTCGCACGACGCGCACGCGTGGCCGGAGGTGTGGCTCGCCGGCCTGGGCTGGACGCACCTCTTCGATCCCACTCCGCCGGCGGGGAGCGACGGCACCGGCGGGAGTGCGCTCCCCGGCGACACCGGGAGCGACGTCGCGTCGCCGTCACCCACGCCTTCGGCAACCGTCGCGCCGTCCCCGAGCGCAGCGGCACCGTCGGCCGATGCCAACCGGTCGAGCGGCGGCAGCGTCTCCCCCGCTCCGAACGCGCGTCCACACGTGTCGACCGCGGGTTCGAGCGGCGGCTCGTCGTGGTGGCGGTTGCTCGCGGTCGTCGTTGCGGCGATGTGTGCGCTCGCGGCCGCGTACGTCCTCGCCGTCGTCGCGGCCAAGCGCCGACGCCGCGCGCGCCGACGCGCTCAGGAGCCGGCCGCGGCGATCGCGGGCGCGTGGGAGGAGGCGCTGGATCGACTGCGCGAGGCGCGCCTCACTCCCGACCCCGCGCTCACGCCGATCGAGCTCGCGCGCACGGCGCCGGCGCGTGTGGCCGAGGCGGCCGGCGCGTCGATGCGAACGCTCGCGCGCTCGTACACCACCGCGGCCTACGGCGACCGTCGTCCGGCGCCCGCCGACGCCGAGGCCGCGTGGAGCGCGCTCGAGCGCCTCGAGCATGCCCTCCTCGCACCGCGGTCGACCGCGGAGCGACTGCGTCGTCGCCTCGACCCCTCGCCCCTGCGCCGCCCCACCTCGCGCGTCTAACCCCGGCCGCGCAGTGAGCGACCCGGGATCACCGAGCGAACGGTGGCGCGGCCGGTAACCCGGCCGCGCAGTGAGCGACCCGGGATCACCGAGCGAACGGTGGCGCGGCCGGGTAACCCGGCCGCGCAGTGAGCGACCCGGGATCACCGAGCGAACGGTGGCGCGGCCGGTAACCCGGCCGCGCAGTGAGCGACCCGAGGTCAGGGAGCGAGCTTGCCACGCAGG
>CAZDJK010000054.1:0-66478 GCA_964505725.1 uncultured Bifidobacteriaceae bacterium
GAGGCCATCGAGCGGGCGGCCATTGGGTTGGAGCGCAAGAGCCGGATCATGATGCCCGAGGAGAAGCAGCGCGTCGCCTACCACGAGGCCGGCCACGCCCTCGTCGCCTGCTCGCTGCCCAACACCGACCCGGTGCACAAGATCTCCATCATCCCGCGTGGTCGCGCGCTGGGGTACACGCTCACGCTGCCCACCGAGGACAAGTTCCTCGTCACGCGGAGCGAGCTCGTCGACGAGCTGGCGATGCTGCTCGGAGGCCGCACCGCGGAGGAGCTGATCTTCACCGAGCCCACCACCGGTGCGCAGAACGACATCGACCGCGCGACCACCGTGGCGCGCCAGATGGTGACCGAGTTCGGCATGAGCGATTCGCTCGGCCCGATGCGGTTCGGTCACCCGCAGGGTGAGGTGTTCCTCGGGCGCGACTTCACGTCGACGCCCGACTACTCCGACGCCGTCGCTTCGAGCATCGACGCCGAGGTCAGACGGCTCATCGACGCCGCGCACGAAGTCGCGCGCGAGGTGCTCACCGAGAACCGCGACGTGCTCGACCGCCTCGCCCGCGAGCTGATCGAGCACGAGACGCTCGAGGCCGAGCGCGTGCACGCGATCTTCGCCCAGGTGCGCATGCACGACGGCGTGCCGCGTGGCGCGGGCGCGGGCGCGTCCCTGCGTCCCGAGGGCGCCGCGGCCGCACCCAACCGCACGAGCTCGGCCGCTGCCACCAGCGCCGACCCGCCGCACCGAGGAGGCCCCGCGTGAGCGACCCCGACGGCGAGCCCGGAACCAACGGCGTCGACCACGCCCGCATCGAGAAGGCCGTGCGCGAGATCCTCGAGGCGATCGGCGAGGACCCTGACCGCGACGGGCTGCAGCGCACGCCCGAGCGCATGGCCAACATGTACGAGGAGGTGTTCTCGGGTTTGCACGACGATCCGTCGCGCCACCTCACCGTCACCTTCGAGGCCGACCACGACGAGATGGTGATGCTCCGTGACATCACGGTCGTGAGCCTGTGCGAGCACCACCTGGTGCCGTTCGCCGGCAAGGCGCACGTCGCCTACATCCCCGGCCCCGACGGCCGCATCACCGGGCTCTCCAAGATCGCGCGGCTGGTCGACGGCTATGCCCGCCGGCCGCAGGTCCAGGAGCGGCTCACCACCCAGATCGCCGACGCGCTCGTCACCGTTCTCCAGCCCGCCGGCGTGCTGGTGATGATCGAGGCCGAGCACTTCTGCATGTCGATGCGAGGCGTGAAGAAGCCGGGTTCGCTCACGATCACCTCTGCGGTGCGCGGCTTGTTCAAGGACGACCCCCGTACCCGCGCCGAGGCCATGAGCCTCATCACCCATCCCGGCAACCGCCTGTAGTGAGCCTCGAGGGGAGCGTCTGCGGCGCAGGTAACCTGCGCCGCAGCGAGCGAGGCGAGGATGAGGTGATGTGGGCTTGGTCGTCGGTCTGCGGGAACGGTCCCGCGGTCATGGGCATCGTCAACGTCACCCCCGACTCCTTCTCCGACGGCGGCCGCCACCTCGATCCCGCCGACGCCGTGGAGCACGGCCTCCGGCTCGAACGTGAGGGCGCCGCCCTCCTCGACGTCGGCGGCGAGTCGACCCGCCCGGGCGCCGAGCCGGTGGACGAGCCGGAGGAGCTGCGGCGGGTCGTGCCCGTGGTGGCCGGGCTCGCAGCGGCTGCGCGGGTGCCCGTCAGCATCGACACCACGAAGGCCGCGGTGGCGGCGGCCGCGATCGACGTGGGCGCCACCGTCGTGAACGACGTGTCGGCGGGCCGTGCCGATCCCGCGATGCTCGACGTCGTCGCCCACGCGGGCGTGGGCTACGTGGCGATGCACATGCTTGGTGAGCCCCGCACGATGCAGCGCGCCCCTCGCTACGCCGACGTCACCGCCGAGGTGGGCGACTTCCTCGTCGAGCGGCTGGGTATGGCGCGCGACGCCGGGATCGCGCCCGAGGCGTTGTGCGCCGACCCCGGCATCGGCTTCGGCAAGACGGTCGAGCACAACCTCGAGCTGCTGGCGCGGTTGTCCGAGCTCGTCGAGCGCCTCGAGGTTCCCGTCCTGGTGGGAACGTCACGCAAGTCCTTCCTGGGCACGCTCACCGGGGCGCCGGTCGACGGGCGAGACGACGCCACGCTCGCCACCGCCGTGTGGTCGGCGGCGCAGGGGGCGGCGGTGCTCCGGGTGCACCGCGTGCAGCCGGTGGTCGAGGCGTTGCGGCTGCTCCACGCGCTCGACGAGGCCGCCGCGTGAAGGGCCGTTGGGCGCAGGGCCTCGAGCCGCGCGCGTTCTGCTGGGTGATCAAGGATCGGCTCGCGGCGTCCGAGCGCCCGGGGGGCTTCGCCCGCAACCACCGCAAGGTGCGCCGCCAGGAGGAGCTGATCTGGCTCATCGGCCACGGCTTCACGCACATCCTCTCGATCCTCGACTCGCCCCACAACCTGCACGCCTACGAGGAGGCCGGGATCCCGTTCGCACACGTCCCGCTCGGTCGTCACGACGAGTGGCCGGAGCGGCTCCCGGAGCTCTACGGCCTCCTCGCCCGGTGGCTCCGCGTGCCGCGTGAGCGGGTGTTGATCCACCACGAGGAGTTCGGCGACCGACTGCTCGGCGTCATCGCCGGGTACCTCCTGTACGCGGGCCTGGTGACCGAGGGCCCGCACGCGGTGGTGGTGGTCGAGAAGCTCACCGGGCGCCAGCTCGGCTCGGTGGCGCGTGAGGTGGTCGCGGTCACCGTCGACGAGAAGATCGTGGAGGCCGGCTGAGTGGGGACGATCGCGATCGCAGGGCTGCGTGAGCTCGGCGTCCACGGTGTCCTGCCCGAGGAGCAGACCCGACCGCAGCCGTTCGAGGTCGACGTCCAGCTCACGGTCGATCTCGACCCCGCGGGCGTGTCCGACTCGCTCGAGGACACCGTCGACTACGCGGCGGTGGCGGAGGCGGTGAGCCGGGTCGTCCGGTCCGAGCGCTACCAGCTCCTCGAACGCCTTGCGGCGCGCATCGCCGAGGTGTGCCGGGTCGACGAGCGCGTCACGTCGGTCGCGGTGACGGTCCGCAAGCTGCACCCGCCGGTGCGGGCGATGGTCGACCACGTCGCCGTCTGCATCGAGCGGTGAGGCGCGCCTACCTGGGCATCGGCTCCAACCTCGGCGACCGCGCGCGCCACCTGCAGGGCGCCGTCGACGGGCTCGGCCGGACCGAGGGCGTGGCCGTGGTGGCGGTGTCGCCGGTCTACGAGACCGCCCCGGTCGGTGGCCCCCCACAGCCGGCGTTCTTGAACGCCGTGGTCGCCGTCGACACCCTGTTCGGCGCACGCGGGCTCCTCGAGGTCGCCCAGCGGCTCGAGGCGGACGCGAAACGGGTCCGGACCGAACGCTTCGGCCCGCGAACCCTCGACGTGGACGTCCTCCTCGTGGGGGACCAGGAGGTGTCCGAGCCGGACCTCGTCGTGCCCCATCCCCGCATGCACGAGCGGGCGTTCGTGCTCGTTCCCCTCGCCGACCTCGACCCGCGTTGGGAGGAGGCCGCCCGGGCGGCCGGGCAGGCGGGCGTCCACCGGACCGGGATAGAGTTGTCGCTGGCCGAGTAGTCCGGCACCCGACCAGGGCTGGAACGAAGAGGTTCACGTGCAGCACGACGAGCAGCGGGCCTTCGCCCTCGTGGGGCCCGGACGCGCCGGGACGACCATCGCCCGTGCGCTCGAGGCGAGCGGTTGGCGCGCGGTGGCGGTCGTCGGACGCGGGCCCGACGCGCTGCCGGCCGCGTTCGCCGAGGCGGAGCTCGTCGTGGTCGCCACGCCCGACGCCGTGATCGCGGACGCCGCCGCCGCGCTCGCCCCCGCCCTCTCGCCGCGCGCGCTCGTGGTGCACCTCTCGGGCGCATGCACGCTCGACGAGCTCGACAAGCTGCGCGCGATCCGTCCCGACGTGCGCGTCGGCTCGCTCCATCCGCTCCAGTCGCTGCCGTCGCCCGAGGTGGGCGTCACCCGTCTGGCCGGGTCCTGGTGCGCGGTCGACGGGCCGGCAGAGGTCGAACGCATCGCCGTCTCGCTCGGCATGCGGCCCTTCCGCGTCGACCCCGAGCGACGCGCGCTCTACCACGCGACCGCGACGGTCGCGTCCAACCATCTCGTCGCGCTGATGGGCCAGGTGACGCGTCTCGCCGAGGCGGCCGGCACCCCCCCAGCCGCGCTGTTCCCTCTGATCCGGGCGACGCTCGACAACGTCGACGAGCTCGGGCCCGAGGCCGCGCTCACCGGGCCCATCGGCCGCGGCGACGTCGACACCGTCAAGCGCCATCTCGACGCGCTTCCCGACGACGAACGCGACGCCTACCGCGCGCTCGCGGCCGAGGCCCTCCGCCTCGCGGGTGGCGGGGACGCGTCGATGCGCGAGCTCATCGGGGTGACCGTCCCGTGATCACGGTGGAGACGATCGCCGAGGTCCGACGCGCATGCGACACCGCCCGTGCCTCCGGGCGCAACGTCGCGCTGGTCCCGACCATGGGCTACTACCACGAGGGACACCGCTCGCTCATGCGAGCCGCGCGCGAGCGCGACGGCTTCGTCGTCGTCAGCCTCTTCGTGAACCCGACGCAGTTCGCGCCGACCGAGGACCTCGCGGCGTACCCGCGTGATCCCGAGGGCGATGCCGCGAAGGCGGCGGCCGAGGGCGTCGACGTGCTGTTCACGCCGTCGGTCGCGGAGATGTACCCCGACGGCGCGTGCACGACCGTGCACGTCGAGGGGCTCACCGCCGGTCTCTGCGGGGCCCGTCGCCCCGGTCACTTCGACGGCGTCAGCACCGTGGTCACCAAGCTGTTCTCCATCGTCGGACCGTGCCGCGCGTACTTCAGCCGTAAGGACGCGCAGCAACTCGCAGTCGTCCAGCGCATGGCGCGCGACCTCTGCCTCCCGGTCGAAGTGGTCGCATGCCCGTTCGTGCGGGAGCCCGACGGGCTCGCGATGTCGAGCCGGAACGTCTACCTAGAGCCCGACGAGCGACGCGCGGCGACCGTGCTCTCCCGAGCGTTGCGCGACGCCGGCGACGCGGCGGTTGCGGGCGAGCGCGACGCCCGCGCGCTGCGGGACGCCGTCGTCGGCGCCATCGCGTCCGAGCCCCTGGTCCGCCTCGACTACGCGGAGCTGGTCGACGCCGCGACCCTGGCGCCGGTCGAGCGCCTCGACACCGACTCCCTGCTCGCGGTCGCCGCGTTCGTCGGCCGGGCGCGGCTCATCGACAACGTGACTATCATGCGCGGCCCGCCGGTCTCGTACGACTTCGGACTGCTGGCTGCGACATCTCCCCAGGAGGCTTGATGCACCGCATCATGATGAAGTCGAAGATCCACCGGGCCACGATCACGGGAGCCGACCTCAACTACATGGGGTCGATCACCCTCGATCCGCGGCTGATGGAGCTCGCCGACCTCATGGAGCACGAGCAGGTCCACGTGCTCGACGTCGACAACGGCGCGCGCTTCGAGACCTACGTCATCAAGGGGGGACCGGGCGACGTGATCGTCAACGGCGCGGCGGCGCGGCTCGTCCACCGCGGCGACCGGGTGATCGTCATCAGCTACGCGCACTACGACGCCGCCGAGCTCGAGCGCTACCAGCCCGTTGTCGTGCACGTCGACGCCGACAACCGCCCGAGTCTCCAGTCGTTGCGCGAGGTCGCGCCCTAGCGGCGCGGCGCCGCGTCGAGGATCACGCCCTCCATGACCGACGCCGACCTCCTCGTCCTCGGGAGCGGCGTCGCCGGCCTCAGCGCCGCAGTGCACGCGCGCCGGCTCGGCCTGTCGGTGACCGTCCTCACCAAGGCTGAGCTCGGGTCGTCGGCGACCCGGTTCGCCCAGGGCGGCGTGGCCGCCGCGCTCGTCGAAGCCGACGACTCTCCAGAGCTCCACGGATCGGACACGCTCACCGCGGGCGCCGCACTGTGCGACCCCGACGCGGTCCGCGTGCTCACGACCGAGGGGCCCGAGCGCGTCCGCGAGCTGATCGCGATGGGCGCCCGCTTCGACCGGGCGGGCGACGCGCTGGCGCTCGCGCGTGAGGGAGGCCATTCGGTCGCCCGGGTCGTGCACGCGGGCGGCGACGCCACCGGCGCGGAGATCGAGCGTGCGCTCGTCGACGCGGTCGCCCGCTCGGGGAGCGACGTGCGCGAGCACATCATGGTCACCGAGCTGATGGTCGACCGCGGGCGTGCCGCGGGGGTGCGCGCGGTCGATGCCGGCGGCGTCGAGCACGCGCTCACCGCGCCGCACACGATCGTCGCCACCGGCGGCGCCGGGCAGTGCTTCGCCGTCACCACCAACCCGTCATTGTCGACCGGCGACGGCGTCGCGATGGCCCTGCGTTCCGGAGTGGCCGTCGCCGACGTGGAGTTCATGCAGTTCCACCCGACCGCGCTGCACCACCCGTCGATGCCGCGACCGCTGTTGTCCGAGGCGCTGCGCGGCGAGGGCGCGGTGCTGCGCGACGAGGACGGCGTCGCGTTCATGCGCGACGAACACCCGCTCGCCGACCTCGCGCCCCGGGACGTCGTGGCGCGGGCGATCGCGCGGCGGCTGAACGAGCGCGGGCTCGACCACCTCTGGCTCGACGCCACCGGCATCGACCGGTTCCCACAAAGCTTCCCGACCATCTGGCGCGCGTGCCAGTCCGTCGGCCTCGATCCGCGCCGCGACCTCCTCCCGGTCGCGCCGGCGGCCCATTACCTGTCGGGCGGCGTGTGCACCGACCTCGACGGCGCCTCGTCGCTTCCCGGGCTGTGGGCCTGCGGCGAGGCCGCGTGCTCCGGTGTCCACGGCGCGAACCGCCTCGCGTCCAACTCGCTGCTCGATGGGCTCGTGTTCGCCAGCCGGGCGGTGGCCGCGATCGCGAGCGGGAAGCAGGGTGCCGATCCGACGGGCGTGATGCGCGGCGTCGAGCCGTTCGTGCCGGTGACCGCGCCGCCCGTGTCGCCGCTCGCCGAGGGCGCGGCGCCGATCCGGAGCCGGCTCCAGCGCCGTATGACGACCGGCGCCGGGGTGCTGCGCAGCGCGGAGAGCCTCGCCGAGGTCGCGGACGAGCTCGATCGCCTGCACCCGACCGACACCGAGGAGCGAAACCTGCTCACGGTCAGCCGCGCCCTCGTGCGCGCCGCCCGCGTCCGTCGGGAGTCGCGCGGCAGCCACACCCGGTCCGACTATCCCGAGACCTCGCCCGCCTACCTCGGGCGCTTCGTCTTCGCCGGCGGTGACGATCCGGCGTTCGTCCCGCTGCACGACGCGGCCCCGCGCCGGCAGGCATCGTGAGCGACCACGACGCGCCGGCCCACGTGGTGCGGGCTGCGGTCGCCGGCGCGCTGGCCGAGGATCTCGGGCCGCTCGGCGACATCACCGCGTCGCTCGTTCCTGCCGACGCGCGGGGGGCAGCCGACGTCGTGGCGCGCGAGAGCGGGGTCGTCTCGGGCACCGCGTGCGTCACCGAGGTGTTCGCGCAGCTCGACGCGTCGGTTGCCGTCGAGTGGCTGGTCGACGACGGCGCCGCGGTCGGCACCGACGCCAAGCTGGGTTGCGTGCGCGGTCCCCTGCGTGCGGTGCTCACCGGCGAGCGCACCGCCCTGAACTTCCTGTGCCATCTCTCCGGAGTCGCGACCACGACCCGCCGGTTCGTCGAGGTCGCCGGCGACGCGGCTCGCATCTGGGACACGCGCAAGACGTTGCCGGGCCTGCGCGCGCTCGAGAAGGCCGCGGTGCGGGCGGGCGGTGGGGTGAACCACCGCGGCTCCCTGTCAGACTTCGTGCTGGTGAAGGACAACCACCTGGCCGGGATCACCATCGCCGATGCGGTCGCGCGCGCCCGCGCCCGCTGGCCGGCGCGGACGGTCGAGGTCGAATGCGACCGTCTCGACCAGGTCCGGGACGCGATCGCGGCGGGCGCCGGCCTCGTGATGCTCGACAACATGACACCGGCCGAGGTGCGCACCGCGGTGGAGGTCGTCCGGGCCGAGGCGCCGGGTGTTCTCATCGAGGTCTCGGGCGGGGTGACGCTCGACAACGTGCGCGCGTACGCCGATGCCGGCGCCGACCTCGTGTCGACCAGCTCCATCACCCAGTCGGCTCGGGCGCTCGACATCGGGTTCGACCTCGCCTCGTCGCCCGCGAACGGGGGGTAGTCGTGCTGCTGGCGATCGACTGCGGGAACACCCAGACCGTCATCGGCCTGTTCGAGGGCCACGAGCTCGCCGACCACTGGCGGATCGCCACCATCGCCGAACGGACGTCCGACGAGCTCGCGCTGATGTTCCAGCAGTTCCTCGGGTTCCACGGCTTCTCGTTCGACGACCAGGTGGACGGCGTCGCGATTGCCTCGGGCGTTCCCCGTGTCACGGCGGCGTTGCGCGAGATGACCGAGCGGTACTTCGGCATGCCCGCCCTCGTGCTCGAGTCGGGTGTGCGCACCGGGATGCCGATCCTCTACGACGAGCCGAAGAACGTCGGCGCCGACCGCATCGCGAACGCGATCGGCGCCTACGACCTCTACGGCGGGCCGACCATCATCGTCGACTTCGGCACCGCGAACACCGTCGACGCTGTGAGCGCGGCGGGCGAGTACCTGGGTGGCGCGATCTTCCCCGGCATCGAGATCTCGCTCGACGCCCTCTTCGCGCGCGCGGCCGCGCTGCGGCGCATCGAGCTCGTTGCCCCGAAGAACGTCATCGGCAAGTCGACGGTCGAGGCGATCCAGTCCGGGACCGTCTACGGGTTCAGCGGGCAGGTCGACGGACTCGTCGAACGCTTCGAGGCCGAGCTGGGCGAGTGCACGGTGGTGGCGACCGGCGGCCTCGCGGAGCTCATCATGCCGCACTCGCGCACGATCCAGCGCTTCGAGCCGTGGATCACGCTCCACGGCCTCCGCATCGTCTACGAGCGCAACCGCTGACAGGCGCGCCGCCCGTCAGCTCTCGCGCGTGACGAGCCCGTCGACGAGGCTGCCGAGCTGGTTGCACACGCGCGCGTCGAGGCCGTCGGCGCCGTCGAGCGCGTCGGCCGCCTTCGTCGCGTGCGCGCGCGCGACGGCGAGCGCGAGGTCGACCGCACCGTTGTCGCTCGCGATCGAGCGGGCCTCGTCGAGCTGGTCGCCCTCGAGCGGGCGACCGAGGAGTGCTCGCAACGTGGACGAGTCCCGCATCGCATAGATCACCGGAAGTGTGTACACGCCTTCGAGGATGTCCTTGCCCGCGGGCTTGCCGAGACCCTCGTCGGTGGCGGTGAGGTCGAGGATGTCGTCGACGACCTGGAAGCACATGCCCAGGTGACGCCCGAAGCGTGTCAGCGCGTCGAGCGTCGCGTCGGGCGCGCCCGACACCATCCCGCCGATTCGGCACGACGTGGCGAACAGCGCCGCGGTCTTGCCCTCGATCGCCGACAGGTAGTCCTCTTCGGTGCGGTCGACGTCGAACAGGTGCTGGAGCTCGAGCACCTGGCCGCGGCAGAGGTCGCCGATGGTCTCGGCGAGGAGCGCGGCGACGTCGGCCCCGAGCGCGGCGGCCAACGACGACGCCCGCGCGAGGAGGAAGTCGCCGGCGAGGATCGCCACGATGTTGCTCCACCGCGCGTTCACGCTGGGCACTCCCCGCCGCGTCTCGGCCTCGTCGATCACGTCGTCGTGGTAGAGGGAGCCCGTCTGCACGAGCTCGCAGGCGACGCCGCCGAGCACCGCCTCCCGGGTCGCGGGGCCGTCGACCGAGGTCACCGCGTAGGAGGCGCAGAGGGTGAGGGTGGGCCGGATCCGCTTCCCGCCCCCCTCGATGAGGTGCATCGCCACCTCGGAGAGGAAGGGATCGGGGGTTCTGACCGATTCGCGCAGTGCCGTCTCCACCCGACCGAGGTCGGCGCCGAGCGGCCCGAGCTCGACGCTGGTCGCCGGGTTCGGCGGGGCTCCCGGCCGGGTCATGGGCACACGGTACGCAGAGAGGGGAACAATCTCCAAGCGCGCGACGTCGGTATGGGTTGACGTGGCCCTCGATCGTGCCGATGCACCGCACCCCGGCGGCGGAAGTGCGTCGGCAGGGCCGATTACACTGGCATACATGGCGTCCGGGCCGGGTTGGCGCGACGAATCCTCACGAGAGCGCTGCGTCCTCGACCGGGCCTATTGACGAGAGGCGGTTTCCCACCGTGTTCGAACGCTTCACCGACCGAGCCCGCCGAGTTGTCGTGCTGGCGCAGGAAGAGGCGCGCCTGCTCAACCACAACTACATCGGGACCGAGCACATCCTCCTCGGCCTCATCCACGAGGGCGAGGGCGTCGCCGCGAAGGCGCTGGAGTCGCTCGGGATCTCGCTCGAGGCGGTCCGCGCGCAGGTGGAGGAGATCATCGGGCACGGCGGCTCGTCGCCCTCGGGTCACATCCCGTTCACGCCTCGGGCCAAGAAGGTGCTCGAGCTCTCGCTGCGCGAGGCCCTGCAGCTCGGCCACAACTACATCGGGACCGAGCACATCCTCCTCGGTCTCATCCGCGAGGGCGAGGGCGTGGCGGCCCAGGTGCTGCAGAAGCTCGGCGCCGACCTGTCGCGGGTCCGCCAGCAGGTGATCCAGCTCCTGTCCGGCTACTCGGGCTCGAAGGAAGGCGCACCCCAGGGTGGTGCGGGCTCCGAGTCGCAGCCGTCGGGCTCGCTCGTGCTCGACCAGTTCGGTCGCAACCTCACGCAGCTCGCGCGCGACAAGAAGCTCGACCCGGTGATCGGGCGCGAGAAGGAGATCGAGCGCGTCATGCAGGTGCTGTCGCGCCGCACCAAGAACAACCCGGTGCTCATCGGCGAGCCCGGCGTCGGCAAGACCGCCATCGTGGAGGGCCTCGCTTCCGACATCGTGTCGGGCGAGGTGCCCGAGACGCTCGTCGACAAGCAGCTCTACACCCTCGACCTCGGCGCGCTCGTCGCCGGCTCCCGTTACCGCGGCGACTTCGAGGAGCGCCTCAAGAAGGTCTTGAAGGAGATCCGCACCCGCGGCGACATCATCCTCTTCATCGACGAGCTCCACACGCTGGTCGGGGCGGGCGCGGCCGAGGGCGCGATCGACGCCGCCAGCATCCTGAAGCCGATGCTCGCCCGCGGAGAGCTCCAGACCATCGGCGCCACCACGCTCGACGAGTACCGCAAGCACCTCGAGAAGGACGCGGCCCTCGAGCGCAGGTTCCAGCCGATCAAGGTCGAGGAGCCGACGGTCGCCCACACCATCGAGATCCTCAAGGGGCTGCGCGACCACTACGAGCAGCACCACCGCGTCACCATCACCGACCAGGCGCTCGTGGCGGCGGCCAACCTGGCCGACCGGTACATCTCCGACCGCCACCTCCCCGACAAGGCGATCGACCTGATCGACGAGGCGGGCTCGCGTCTGCGCATCCGCCGGATGCAGGCCCCGCCCGACTACCGGGAGCTCGAGGACGAGATCGCGACCACGCGCCGCGAGAAGGAAGCGGCCATCGACGGCCAGCAATTCGAGCGCGCGGCCAAGCTGCGCGACCGCGAGAAGGAGCTGCTCGACCAGCGCAGCACCAAGGAGAGCGAGTGGCGCGCCGAGGGCGTCGACCTCTTCAACGAGGTCACCGAGGAGTCGATCGCCGAGGTCCTCGCGTTGTGGACCGGCATCCCGGTGTACAAGCTCACCGAGGAGGAGACCGCCAAGCTGCTCCGCATGGAGGACGAGCTGCACAAGCGGATCGTCGGCCAGAACGCCGCGATCAAGGCGGTGTCACAGTCGATCCGCCGCACCCGCGCCGGCCTCAAGGACCCCAAGCGGCCGTCGGGCTCGTTCATCTTCCTCGGCCCGTCCGGTGTCGGGAAGACGGAGACCGCAAAGACCCTCGCCGAGTTCCTCTTCGGCGACGAGAGCGCGCTGATCCAGCTCGACATGAGCGAGTACATGGAGAAGCACACCGTCTCGCGGCTCGTCGGCTCGCCCCCCGGCTACGTCGGGTACGACGAGGGCGGCCAGCTCACCGAGGCCGTCCGGCGCAAGCCGTTCTCGGTCGTGCTGTTCGACGAGATCGAGAAGGCGCACCCCGACGTGTTCAACACGCTGCTGCAGATCCTCGAGGACGGGCGGCTCACCGACGCGCAGGGACGCACGGTCGACTTCAAGAACACCGTCATCATCATGACCTCGAACCTCGGAACCGCCGACCTGCGGAAGGCGGCCATCGGGTTCGGACGCGCCGACTCCGCAGTCACCTACGAGAAGATGCAGGAACGCGTCATGGAGGAGCTGAAGCGCAACTTCCGCCCCGAGTTCCTGAACCGCATCGACGAGGTGATCGTCTTCAACGAGCTCACCAAGGAGGAGGTCACCGAGATCGTCGACCTCCTCATGAAGCGGGTCATCGACCAGCTCGACGGCCAGGGACTCGGGCTGGAGCTCACCCACGAAGCGAAGCTGCTCCTCGCCGAGAGGGGCTACGACCCCTCCCTCGGGGCCCGGCCGCTGCGGCGCGCGATCCAGCGTCTCGTGGAGGATCCGCTCTCGGAGAAGATCCTGTGGAAGGAATTCCACGCAGGTGAGACGGTGGTGATCGACGCCGACGCGGGCGAGATCGTGTTCCGGGCCATCGAGGGCATCGAGCCGCCGCCGGTCGAGCTCGCGGGCTCGGGCTCCGAGGGCTAGCTGAGCCAGCTCCGCCCGGGTAGCCGGCTCCGGCTGCTCCTCACGGTCGTCGCGCTCGCGGTCCTCGCCGCGGGCTGCAAGGTCGACGCGCTCGTCACCATCGACGTCCACCACGACGGGAGCGGGACGGTGACGGTCCGCGCCACCCTCGATCCGGCCGCGGTGCAGGCGGTGGAGGCGGGGGGCGGGAAGCTCGAGGACCGGGTGCGGCTCGGCGACCTCGCGGCGGCGGGGTGGACGGTGTCGTCGTGGACGCGCGCCGGCGACGGCTCGGCCGCCATGACCCTGTCGAAGCCGTTCAGCCGCCCCGACGAGGTCGCCGGCATCCTCCACGAGATCAACGGCGATTCGGGCCCGATCCGCGACGTGCGGGTCACCCGTGACCACGGGCTGCTCTCGACCCGCTTCGAGACCACCGGGACGCTCGACCTGTCGTCGCTCCAGACCGGGATATCGGCCGATCCGCAGCTGGTTGCCGGTCTCACCAACCAGCACGTCGACGTGAGCGCCCTCGACCAGGCGCTGTCGACGCAGCTCGGCCAGTCGTTGTCGGTGCGGGTCGTGGTCAGGACCCCGAGCGGCATAACCACGATCAAGGGCGTCCCCGGGCAGAAGGTGCCCATCGACACAACGTCGAACGCGCTCGACGCCCGTCGGGTCGGGTTCCTCGTGGTCGCGTTGGTGCTGCTCCTCGCCGCGTTCGTCGTGCTCGCCACCGGGCGACGACGCCGTCAGCGCCGCGCCTGAAACCGCGCGCGTGCGTCGGTCGGGGCGAGCCGGCGTCGCTGTCGTACCCCGGCCGTACCGTCGCCCCATGAGGACGCGCACGGTGCACCGGTGCCGGGAGTGCGGCGACGAGTCGCCGCGGTGGCTGGGCCGCTGCCCGGCCTGCGGGGAGTGGGCCAGCCTGGTCGAGGTGGCGCCCGCGCTCGTCGGCCCGGCGCCGCTCCGGATCGCCGCGGGGCCGGGCCGCGCCGGCAGCTCACCGGTGCCCATCGCCGACGTCCCGGCGGGCGATGCCGCTTCCACGCCCACCGGCATCGCCGAGCTCGACCGTGTCCTCGGGGGAGGGCTCGTGGCGGGCTCGGTGACTCTCCTCGCCGGCGAGCCCGGAATGGGCAAGAGCACGCTCCTGCTCCAGGTGCTCGGCGATCTGGCGCGTCGGGGCGTGCGGTCGCTCCTCGTCACCGCCGAGGAGTCGTGCGCCCAGGTCCGGTTGCGCGCCGCGCGCATCGGAGCGCTCGCACCCGAGCTCCTCGTCGTCTCCGAGACGTCCCTCCCGCACGTGCTCGCGCACGTCGACGACTGCGTTCCCGCTCTGCTCGCGGTCGACTCCATCCAGACCGTCGTCGACCCCGGTCTCGCCGGCGCGCCGGGCTCCGTCAGCCAGGTGCGCGACTGCGCGTACCGCCTGGTCCAGGTGGCGAAGGAGCGCGCCTTGCCGGTGCTCCTCGTCGGCCACGTCACCAAGGAGGGCACGCTCGCCGGGCCACGGGTCCTCGAGCACGTGGTCGACACCGTGCTCTCGTTCGGCGGCGACCGCGGCCACTCGTTGCGCACGCTGCACGCGCTCAAGCACCGGTTCGGTGCCACCGAGGAGCTCGGCTTGTTCGAGATGACGGCCGAAGGGCTCGTCGACGTGCCCGACGCGTCGGCGCGCTTCCTCGCCGACCGCCGAGACGGTCTCTCCGGATCGGTGGTGGCCGCCGCGATCGAGGGCGCGCGACCGCTCCTCGTCGAGGTGCAGGCGCTCGTGGTCGGCACCAACGCGCCCGGGCGTCGCTCGGGGGCCGGGCTCGACGCGGGGAGGCTCGCCCAGATCCTTGCGGTGCTCGAACAGCGCGCCGGCGTGCGCGTGGGGAGTGCCGACGTCTACGTGAACGTCGCCGGCGGCCTGCGCGTCACCGAGCCCGCGCTCGACCTCGCGATCGCGCTCGCGGTCGCGAGCGCGATCGCGGCACGGCCGGTGGCTGCGGACACCGTGGCGCTCGGCGAGCTCGGCCTCGGCGGCGAGATCCGGTCGGTGCCCCAGGTGGATCGGCGGCTCGCGGAGGCGGCGCGGCTCGGCTTCTCGCGCGCGCTCACTCCGAGTGGCGCGCGCGGGTCACGCGCGCTGCGCGTGGTCACCGTTGCCGATCTCGCGCACGCGCTCGACCAGTGCTTCGCACCAGTTGTGCTCGCGCCCGCGTGACGGCCGGAGAACCGTGCCGGCGACGCGGGTAGACTTCTCTTCGCGTCGCCGCGAGCCACCGGCTGATCCGGTCCCTGTCGAGCAGGGGAGAGCGAGACCGTGCCTGCCCAACCGCGTTCGGAAGCGATGCTCGCCGCACTGCGCGTGGTCGCGCCGGGAACGCCGCTGCGAGCCGGCCTCGATCGGATCCTGCAGGCCCGCATGGGCGCGCTGATCGTGATCGGCGACGGGCCCGAGGTCCTGTCCGTGTGCTCGGGCGGGTTCCTCCTCGATGCCGAGTACACGCCCCAACGTCTGTACGAGCTGGCGAAGATGGACGGTGCCATCATCCTCGCCTCCGACTGCTCGCGCGTCGCGCGTGCGAACGTCCACCTCGTGCCCGACCCCAACGTCCCGACCTCGGAGACCGGTACCCGGCACCGCACGGCCGAGCGGGTCGGGCGCCAGCTCGACGTCCCTGCGATCACGGTGTCGGAGGACATGTCGGTCGTCGAGATCCACCGTCGCGGCGAGAAGCACACGCTCGAACCGACACCCCGCGTGCTCGCTCGCGCCGACCAGGCGCTCCAGATCCTCGGACGCTACAAGCAGCGGCTCGACGCGGTGAGCGGCAGCCTCTCGGCGCTGGAGGTGGAGGATCTCGTCACCGCGCGCGACGTCGCGGCCGTGCTGCAGCGTGCGGAGATGGTGCGGCGCATCGCCGACGAGATCGAGGGGTACGTGGTCGAGCTCGGCTCCGACGGACGGCTCGTGCTCCTCCAGCTCGAGGAGCTCGTCGGCGGCGTCGAGGAGGACAGGCGCCTGGTCGCCAAGGACTACTGCCGGCAGTCGGGCCCGGAGGAGGTCCAGGCGGCCATCGGCGCGCTCGGCGAGCTCGACGACGAGGCGCTCCTCGATCTCGGCGAGGTGGTTGCCGTGCTCCAGCTCGGTCACGCGGTGGGGATCGACAGCGCGCTCCAGCCGCGCGGCTACCGCCTCCTGCACAAGATCCCGCGGCTCCCCGAGACGATCTCCGATCAGGTGGTGGCCCGCTTCTCGAACCTGCAGAAGCTCATGCGAGCCGGGCTCGCCGATCTCACCGAGGTGGAAGGCGTTGGCGACGCCCGCGCCCGTGCGATCAAGGACGGTCTCTCCCGGGTGGCGGAGACCTCCATCCTCGAACGCTACGTGTAGCGTCCCTCCGACGCGAAAGGGAGGACACCGTGGCCGAGCTGGAGACGGGCCCGCTCGAGGTCGAGGTGGAGTCGGTGGGGCTCCGGGGAGTGGACGGCGCGACCGTCGACGCGCTGCACGCCCGGCCCGACGGCGTGCCGGTCTCGGGGATCGCGCTGCATCCCGACATCATGGGACTGCGGCCGTTGTTCGACGACCTGTGCCGGCGGCTCGCCACCCACGGATTCGCGGTGTGCGCGCCCGAGCCGTTCGCCCGCGCGCCGCTCGAGGTGCGCTCGGCGGAAACGCCCGACGCGCGTATGGGCTACGTGCGTGAGCTCGACGACGAGGTGCAGATCGGTGACCTCGAGGCGGCGGCCGACTACCTCGTCATCCACGACGACATCGCGGTGGTCGCCGCCCTCGGCTTCTGCATGGGCGGGATGCAGGTGCTCAAGGCGGCGGCGAGCGGGCGATTCGACCGTGCGGTCGCGTTCTACGGGATGATCCGACCGCCCGAAGATTGGGTCGGGCCGGCGACGCGCATCCCGCTCGAGACCGCGCGCGACGTATGCCCGACGCTGGCGATCTTCGGCGGGCGGGACACGTTCACGCCCGACGCCGACATCGAGGCGCTCCGCGCCGCGTGGGCGGACCGCCCCGACTGCGAGATCGTCGTGTATGCCGACGCCGAGCACGGGTTCGTGCACGCGCCCGAGCGGCCGTCCCATCGCGCCGACGACGCGGCCGACGCGTGGCGCCGGGTGCTCGACTTCCTCCGCCGCGCCGACTGACCCGTCGCGGCGGCGGGATCACTGGTTGCTTCGCTGCTCGAGCGCGGCGCGGTCGAGGAAGTGGTAGGTGTTGCGGCCCTCGACCTCGAGCCAGCCGAGACGCGCGAACTGGGAGAGTGCCTTGTTGACGCGCTCGCGGCTCGCGCCCACGAGGCCGGCGAGGTCCTCCTGGGTCATCGGCAGGCGGAAGTGCTCCTGGTCGCCGGCGAGCTCGAGCAGGCGCTTGGCGGTGCGCGCCGGCACGTCGAGGAACACCGCGTCGGCGAGGGTGTCGTCGGTCGAGCGCAGCCGGCGAGCCATGACACGCGTGATGATCCACATCAGCTGCGGATGTGATTCGAGCGCAGCCCGCACCGCCGGGTAGGGCAGCACGAGCAGTTGGGTGTTCTCGAGCGCGCGCGCATCGGCCGACCGCAGGCCGTTGTCGAAGAGAGGCAGCTCGCCGAAGAGATTGCCCCGGTCGAGCACCGCGACGAGCGACTCCCGCCCGTCGCTCGAGCGGTTGAGGATCGCGACCCGCCCGTTCACGATCGCGAACAGCTCGGTCGCCGGGTCGTCCTGGCAGAACAGCACCTCGTTGCGTTCGACGTCGCGGAGAGTCGCCGACTTGCGCAGCGTGTCGAGCGTCGTCTTGGGCAGGGCGCTCAGCAGCTGTGTCGTCTCGAGGATGCTGCCATCGGGCATGTACCACCGACAGTAACGGCCCCGGCGACGTGAGTGGTAGTGCGTGCGTGCCGTGCCTGACCGGTGCGGGAGGAGTGCTCTGGTACCCTGGGTGGTCTGCCGCTTCCGGCACGGGCGTTCTTCCCGCCTGGTTCGTCGTTCCCGAGGAGAGTCATGACGTTCGACGTCGGCGACAAGGTCGTGTACCCGCACCACGGAGCCGCCACCATCGAGCGTCGCGAGAAGAAGGACGCCTTCGGCGAGAAGCGCGACTATCTCGTGCTCCGCCTCGCGTACGGCGATCTCACCCTCATGGTCCCCGCCGACAACGCCGAGGAGATCGGCCTGCGCGAGGTGATCAACGACGAGGAGGTCGAGGAGGTGTTCGCCGTCCTTCGCAAGAAGGAGGCGCGGATGCCCACCAACTGGTCGCGTCGGTTCAAGAACCACGTCGAGAAGCTCAAGAGCGGCGACATCTACCAGGTCGCCGAGGTGGTCCGGAACCTCTCGATCAGGGAGGCCGACAAGGGCCTGTCGGCCGGGGAGAAGCGGATGCTGGCGCGGGCGCGCCAGATCCTCGTGTCCGAGCTCACCTTCGCCTTGAACGTCGACGAGGAGACGGCCGAGGCGCGTCTCGACGCGGTGCTGAAGGGCGAGGACACGCCGGCCAAGAAGCCGGCGACCACCAAGAAGCCCAAGAAGTAGGTCCTCGCGTTGGGCGAGGTGTGGGGCGTCGTCGTGGCCGCCGGCCGCGGCGACCGCTTCGGGTCGCTCAAGCAGCTCGCCGAGCTCGGCGGCGTCCGCATCGTCGATCGCTCCGTGTGCGCGACCGCAGCCGCCTGCGACCGCGTCGTCGTCGTCGTGCCCGCGGGCGCCGACTGGCAGCTCCCGATCCTCGACCCACCGCTCGTCGTCGCGATCGGTGGTGACACGCGCGCGCAGTCGGTGCGCAACGGGCTTGCGCGCGTTCCGGCGTCGGCGGAGGTCATCCTCGTGCACGACGCCGCGCGCCCGCTCGCGTCGGAAGCGTTGTTCCGCGCCGTGATCGACGCGGTGCGCGCCGGCGCCGACGGTGCGGTCCCCGGGCTCGCAGTCACCGACACGCTCAAGCGGGTCGACGCTGATCGCATCGTCGAGACCGTCGACCGCGTCGGGCTCGTCTCGGTGCAGACCCCGCAGGCGTTCCGCGGGTCGGCGCTCCGCGCCGCCCACGCCGGCGGGGCCGACGCGTCCGACGATGCGGCGGTGGTGGAGGCGCACGGCGGGAACGTAGCCGTTGTCGCCGGTGAATCGTCGAACATCAAGGTGACCACCCCGTCCGATCTCCGAGTGGCGTCCGCGCTGCTCGGCGACGACCTCGACGGGAGACGCGCGTGATCCGCATCGGCCTCGGCTACGACGTGCACCCGTTCGGCGGTGATGGTCCGCTCGTGCTCGGTGGTGTGACCGTCGAGGGCCCCGGTCTCGCCGGGTACTCCGACGCCGACGCGGTTGCTCACGCGGTCGCCGATTCGGTGCTCGGGCCCTCCGGACTCCCCGATCTCGGGACGCTCTACCCGGCGTCCGACGACCGCTTCCGCGGCGCGGTGTCGATGGAGCTCCTCGGCGACGTCGTGCGCAAGGTGAAGGAATCGGGATGGTGGATCGGCAACGTCGACGTCGTGATCGCGGCGGAGCATCCGCCGCTCGCGCCGCACGTCGATTCGATGGCCGCGAACCTCACCGAGGTGCTGCGCGCGGCGCAGGAGCCATTGGGGCCCGGCGTCCTGGTGAGCGTGAAGCCCAAGCGAGGTGAAGGCATCGGCGCGATCGGCCGCGGCGAGGGCATCGCCGTATGGGCGATCGCGCTCCTCGAACGCGGGTAACGAGCTGATCCACCCGCACGCGAGGGCGGAAAGCTCTACGACCGCGGGTCGCGGTCGCCACTACCCTCGGCGGGCATGGTTCGGATCCGCGACACGCTGTTGCACGACACCGTGGAGCTCGTACCGCGCGAGCCGGGCAAGCTGTCGATGTACGTGTGCGGACCGACCGTCTACGACGTGCCCCACGTGGGCAACGCCCGCACCGCGGTGGCGTTCGACGCCATCCGTCGGTACCTGGAGTGGCGCGGCTTCGACGTGACCTTCGTGAGCAACGTCACTGACGTCGAGGACAAGATCATCGCCCGCGCCGCCGAGGAGGGGCGGAGCGAGCCCGAGCTCGCGGCCGAGGTCGAGACCGCTTACTTCGACCTCATGGGCCGGCTCAACGTGAAGCGCGCCGACCACCGGCCGCACGCGACCGCGTACATCGACAAGATGCTCGGGCTGATCGCCGAGCTCGTGGCGAGCGGCCACGCGTATGTGGTCCCCGGGCAGGGCGTGTACTTCGATGTGGCGAGCTACGCAGGCTACGGGGAGCTGT
Source organism: uncultured Bifidobacteriaceae bacterium (assembly GCA_964505725.1). Classification (GTDB taxonomy): domain Bacteria; phylum Actinomycetota; class Acidimicrobiia; order IMCC26256; family DASPTH01; genus CAVRJC01. Next base: position 19,877 of record CAZDJK010000054.1, read on the forward strand.
CGCACCGCACGCTGTATGAGCTGCGCGCGTCCGCCGGCGCGCGGGTCGAGGTCGACGAGGCGAAGCGCAACCCCATGGACTTCGCGCTCTGGAAGTCGGCCAAGCCGGGCGAGCCCGCCTGGGAGTCACCGTGGGGGAGCGGTCGGCCGGGGTGGCACATCGAGTGCTCGGCTATGTCGCTCGACCTCCTCGGCGAGGCGTTCGACCTCCACGGTGGCGGCAATGACCTCACCTTCCCGCACCACGAGAACGAGCGGGCGCAGTCGGAGGCCGCGGGACACGCCTTCGCGCGCCACTGGATCCACTCGGGCATGGTCACCATCGACGACGAGAAGATGTCGAAGTCGCTCGGCAACGTGGTGTCGCTCGAGGACGCGCTCGACCGGTACGGCGGTGCGGCATTCCGGCTCGCCGTGCTCCAGAGCCACTACCGCCGGTCGATGGATCTCGGCGCCGCGGAGCTCGAGGCCGCGGCGAAGGGTGTCGAGCGGCTCCAGGCGCTCGTCCGACGCGCGACCGCAGCAGGCATCGACACCGCGGGGGCTCCGCTCGACGACGCCACCGTCGAGCAGTTCCGCGCCGCGATGGACGACGACTTCAGCACTCCGAACGCGATGGCAGTGGTCTTCGATGCCGCGGCGCGCGCGAACCGCGCGATCGACGAGGGTGACCACGTCGCAGCTGCGTCGCTCCTCGCGACCGTCGCGGACCTCACCGCCGCGCTCGGGCTCGAGCTGGGGGCGGACGGCGGAGGCGACGACGAGATCGACGCGCTCGTGCGGCGACGCGACGACGCGCGCGCGACGAAGGACTTCGCCACCGCCGACGCGTTGCGCGACGAGCTCGCGGCCCGGGGCATCCGGCTCGAGGACACGCCGAGCGGCACGATCTGGCACCGCTGACGTGGCGACCGCACGCAGCCCGCGCGACCTCGGCCAACAGGTCGAGGGTCGGCGGGCGGTCCGCGAGCTCCTCGTCGCCGACCGCCGCCGAGTCCACGACCTGTGGCTGGCGGCCGATGCCGCGCCGTCGCCGGTGCTCGACGAGATCGTCCAGCTCGCCGCCGTGCGTCACGTCCGGGTGCGCCGGGTGCCCGGCGAGCAGCTCGCCCACAAGGCCCGCACCGAGGTCCCGCAGGGCGTCGTGGCGTTCGCGGCGCCGGTGGCGCCCGTCGGCTTCGACGAGCTGGTGGAGGCACCGGACGCGTTCCTGGTCGCGCTCGACGGCGTGACCGATCCGCAGAACGTGGGCGCGGTGCTGCGCACCGCCGAGGTGTGCGGCGCGACCGGTGCGGTGCTCCCAGCGCACCGCGCCGCCGGGCTCGGGCCTGCAGTGGCGAAGGCCGCTGCGGGCGCGCTCGAGTACCTGCCCGTCGCGTTCGTGTCCGGGATCCCGTCGGCGCTCGATCGAGCCCGGCGCGCGGGAGTGTGGTGCGTCGGGCTCGACGGTCGTGGCCCCGAGAGCGTCTACGAGCTCGCGGTCGCCGACCAGCCGCTGGTGCTGGTGCTCGGGGCAGAGGGTCGCGGCCTCTCCCGCCTCGCCCGAGCGCGCTGTGACGTGGTGGCGTCGATCCCGATTCGCGGTCACGTCGAGTCGCTGAACGTCAGCGCGGCGGCGGCGGTCGCGTGCTCCGAGATCGCGCGCCGGAGAGCCGGATAGCCTTTGTCATTGCGCCGGGTTAGCTCAGTCGGCAGAGCACTTCTCTTGTAAAGAAGATGTCGTCGGTTCGAATCCGACACCCGGCTCCATCGAAGGGATTGAAGGAGTCGACGCGACTCGGTGGCGTGTCGCGACGAACGCCACTTCCCCGAAGCCGAGTGTCTCGACATTCACCGGAAGATCGATCACCACCTTGCCTTCGGGTATGGCATCCACTTCTGCCTGGGCAGTCATCTCGCGCGTCTCGAAGGTCGCGTCGCGCCCGAAGAGGTGCTGAAGCGCTTCCCGACGTGGGAAGTCGACTGGGACCACGCGGTCCAGGCCCACACGACCACGGTGCGGGGATGGGAAGCACTGCCGGTGCTCACTCGGTGACCGGGTCATTCGGGCCGGCTCGCGGGGGCCTGACTGACGTCGCCGAACGACAGCTCCGGTAGATTTACGGAATATGGCCAGTGTGCGCCAGGCGAGAGCGGAAGCGACACGGGCGCGGATCGTCGCAACCGCACGTCGGCTGTTCACGGACAAGGGCTACTTCGCCACGGGAACGACGGAGATCGTCGAACAGGCGCAGGTGGGCACGCGCGGAGCGCTCTACCACCATTTCGAGAACAAGCAGGCGCTGTTCCTGGCGGTGTTCGAAGAGATCGAGATCGATCTCGGCGCCAAGGTCGGCGTCACGATCACCGGCGACACGTGGCTCGAACGCCTCGACCAGGCATTGGCTGCGTTCCTCGACGCGTCGCTCGATCCCGAGGTACGGCGCATCCTCCTGATCGACGGGCCCGCGGTGCTGGGCTGGGACACTTGGCGCGAGATCGAAGCGCGCTATGGCCTCGGCGCGTTCCGCCACATGATCGGGGAAGGCGTCGAAGAGGGGAGCATCATCAACGTCGACGCGGACGCGATGGCGCACCTGCTCTTGTCGGTGGTCGACGAAGCCGCGCTGTTCATCGCGCACTCCGACAATCCTGCAGCGGCACGCGCAACCGCGGGCGCGTCGGTCGCCGCCCTGGTGGCAGGGCTTGCGGCTGCTTGAGTCCTCAGATGCAGGCTGCAGGTGAGCGCGCTAGCATTGACCCAACAGCCGCCAGTACGGAGGAGCGCGATGGAAGCGAAGCAGGTGGTCCAGGAGTTCTGTGACTCGATGGTCAAGCGAGACGCGGAGTCGTTGCGGCCGTATCTCGCTGACGACGTCGTCTACCAGAACACGGGGATGCCGGCCGCGTCGGGCGTCGAGGATGTGATCGCGAATCTGGCCGGCCAGTTCGCCATGTTCGCCGACTCGTACGAGTACAAGACCCACAACATCGCCGCTGAAGGCAACGTGGTGATGAACGAGCGCACCGATCACGTCCGCGGTCCCGACGGTACGGTGCACGCGTTGCCGGTGATGGGGACGTTCATCCTGCGCAACGGCAAGATCGTGCGTTGGACCGACTATTGGGACACCGGTCTCATGGGGAAGATGATGGCGGGCGAGGACACCAGCGCGCTCGTCCCCACGTATTGATCCTCGTCGTTTCAGCATGAGCGCGGCAGGACGATCTGACGGTGACACCGTCGTACTCGACGGCGTCACCGTTCGTTACCGCACGCATGGTGACGGTGCTCCGGTCGTGTTCGTTCACGGCGTCTACGTCGGTGGCGCGGTGTGGGACGAGCTGGTGGCACGGCTCGACGGGAAACGCTGCATCGTGCCCACCTGGCCCCTCGGGGCGCATCGTGATCCGGCGCCCGACGCCGACCTCTCGGCCCGCGCCATCGCACGACGGATCCCAGCGTTCCTGGAGGCGCTCGATCTCGCTGACGTGACGCTGGTCGGGAACGACACCGGGGGCGGGCTGTGCCTGGCCGCGCTCGGGAGCAGTCATCCCGGCGTCGAACGTATCGGTCGGCTCGTGTTGACCAACTGCGACAGCTACGAGCACTTCCCGCCCAAGGGTTTCGATCGCATCGCCAGCATCGCGCGCCGGTTTCCGCCGGCGATCGCCGGATTGCTGCGCCTGTTCGCGACCAAGCCGGGCCAACGGCAGTTCCTCAAGTCGGTGTGTACGAGTCCGCCGACTGGAGATGCAGCCCGACGCGTGTTCGAAGCGTTCCCCGATAGCAAAGGGTCGCGACGCGACGCCCTACGCGTCACCCAGTCTCTCGAACCGTCGGTCACCCTCGACGCCGTCCCCGCGCTGCAGGCATTCGCGAAGCCGGTGCTGCTCGCGTGGGGCGACCAGGACAAGCTCTTCCCGCTCGACCACGCCCAACGGCTCGAAGCCGACTTTCCGAACGCGCGGCTCGAGGTCATCGCCGGGTCCAGCACCTATGTGATGCTCGACCGGCCCGACGAGCTCGCGCTCGCGATGAGCAAGTTCCTCGCGGAGGGCCCGGCCGCTCCGTGACCGAGACCGAAACCGTCGCCAGGATCGGTGCCCGAGTCGACGCATTGGGCGGAACGTGGACGGGTCGGCCGGCGAGCTCTTCGGGCCCGAGGCCGACGCTCGCGGCAGCCGATGGGAGCAGACTGTGGACCGCGACGTCGGCGTCGGCGATGAGCTCGTGCAGTAGGCGAACGTCGTGAGATTGGTGGAGATCGAGGGTGATGCCGCGCTTGCTCCGGTTCCAAGTTGCGAACGCGGGGCGGCCCCGGACGAGATCGCCCTTCGGAGGTTCGACCTTCACGACGTCGGCCCCCACCTCGGCGAGCATCAGAGTTGCCACCGCGCCGGCGAGGCCCTGTGAGAGGTCGAGGACGCGCAGTCCTGCGAGGAGCCCGGTCTCTTCGGCCACGATCGTTCAGCTCGTCGTGAGGAGCTTGGCGAAGTCGAAGCTGACCGTCTTGTCGACGACGAGGTCGAAGGTCGCTTCCGAGGGTGCCGCAGCGCCGCGCCGACGCGCCCGTCCGTGGAGCATGACGCCCGCGATCTCGTAGTACGAGGGGAACTGCTCGACGACGCAGCAGACGCGGTCGTCCTCTCCGAGCAAGGCGACGATCGGGTCGTCGTCGTGGACGGTGAACGCGACCGCATCGTTGCCGTACTCGAGGCGTCCCACGGCACCGACCGGCGCGCCCGCCGGCGGTGCGCCGATCACCATGACCGTCGACCGCGTGGTGAGGAAGCGCCGGATCTCGTCGTCCGACATCCGGATGTCCCGCTTGGGCACGACTCACACCAGCCGATCGGAGAAGCGCGCCTGCTCGATCGTGACACGCAGCACGCAGCGCTTGCCACTCTCGTGACGCGACGCGACCTTGTCGGTGATCTCGGTGGGCACCGAACGACTCGCACCCGGTCGAGGCGCGGGCGGCACGGTATCCTCGTCGAACCACACGGCGGCGTCGAGCACCGACACCGTGCCCTCGGCCAGGAGCACCCGGTGGTCGGCCTCCTGCTCCGACGCCGCGAGGACGCTCGCAACACCCGCCTCGGCGAGGTAGCGGACCTTCGCGCTCGAGCGGTAGGTGCTGAAGTCGACTGCGTCGCCGCGGACGCGCGCCATCATCGCCCAACCCGTCGGGTACCCGTCAGGCCGTCGGCCGAGCAGGTACACGTGTGCGTGCTCGCCAATGAACTCCAACGCGTCGGCAACGGACGCCGAACGCGCGGCGCTCGACGTCATCCGGCCGCGCCGACGGGCTGCTTGACGTTGTACAGGCGCATCGCACTCCCGCCGATGATCAGCGACTTGTCGTCCTCGGCGAGGCCGGGGAACGCGTCGGCGAGGAACGTCCTGCTGTTCGGGAACGTGCCGTCGGGGTGCGGGTAGTCGGAGCCCCACATGAGCTGTTGGGCCCCGAGGAACTCGTTGACGAACGGGATCTCCCGGTTCTCGAACTGGAACGTGCCCCAGATGTTCCGCTTCACGTAGTCACTCGGCCGCATCGACATCTGCGCTCCGACCGGACCACCCCGGAGCTTGTCCACCGCGTGGTCCATCCGGTACATGAAATGTGGGAACCAGGACACGTCGTTCTCGGCCGAGACCATCTTCAGGTTGGGGTGGCGCTCGAACACCCCGCTCAGCACCATGTCGGCGAGCGTCAGTTCGATCTCCATGGGCAGCGCGTGGTAGTTGGCGCCGTTGAACGAGATCGCGCCTCGGAACATGAGGTCGTGCAGCGTCAGCGGGAAGTCGTTGGCCGCCGCCGCTGCCCACAGCGGGTCGAACGACGGGTGGCTGTACGGGCGCTCGTCGGGCGGCGAACCCCACAGGAACGCGCCTTTGAGGCCGCGCGTGACCGCGCGCTCGAGATCCGCGACCGCGGTTGGAATGTCGTGCGCGCAAACGATCCCGATCGGCACCAACCGGCTGAGGTCGTGCGAGCAGTATTCGACGATCCACCGGTTGTACGCATCGAAGCACGCTCGTTGCAGCCCGATATCGCGCATGCCGAAGAGCAACATCGCCATGCCCGGGTAGATCAGCTCGCCGTTCACACCATCGAGATCCTGCTCGGCGAGGCGGGCGGCAGTGTTGTAGACACTCGCCGGCGCGCCGTCCCATCCTGCCTTCCATACCTCGGCTACCAGAGCCTGGCGCTGGACGGCCTCCTCCGGTGTGTCGGCCAGGGGAAGGTCGAACATCCGCGCGGCGAAGAAGCCGGACACGCGTGTGGGCTCGACGTCCTCGGCGAGGAAGACGTCGGTGCTCAGCTGCAGGCGTTCATCGAATTGTCGCTCGGACCGCGGCGCGCGGTCGCGGTACTCGGGATCGATCCAGTCTCCCCACATGTTGGGCGGCTCCGCTGCGTGCGAGTCGGCAGAAAAGATGAATGCGTCCATGCGCGTGATCCTTGTGGGTTCCTAGGTGGACTCGAGCGCGGAACCAGAGCGCTCGGAGTCGATTTCGATTCGGCGACGGCAACGCTCGGCGAAAGCGAGGACGCCGAGGTGATAGGACAGCGCGGCATAGCCAACCGAGAGATTGTGGCCTGCACCGAACTCGATGTCGGTCTCGACGTCCGGGCTTCCCGAGTATGCCGCCGACACGGTTGCCAGCACCTCTTGCACGTCGCCCCACCATTGCTCGTGGTCGGCGAGGGTGATCCGCACGGGCACGTTCACCAACGGCGCGAGGGTCCCGAAACGCTCGCCCCATGCTCGCGACGACTTCCCGTCCTCCGCGATTGTCGGCTCCGTCGGGCGTTGGTCGGGGTCGAACACCGAGTCGGGATACAACTCCGACGGTCCCCAGAACCGCTCGCGGGATGACACGTTCGCGCCTTGCTGCGCGTCGAGGTGAATGCCAACACCCGAGTACGCGACCCCGGCGAGGCCTGGCCATGGGGCGAGCGCGGCAGCGTGCAGCAGCACGATGGCGCCTGCCGAGTGACCGACGAGAACGACGGGCGCGTCGTTCCAGCCGGCGCGAATCGTCTCGACGTGCACCGTCGCCTCGTCTTCCGCGGGCAGCCCGTCGGGCCACCGCTCCTGGTTGGCGCGATGTCCGGGGCGATCGGGGAACACGACACGGAACCCGAGTGAGGTGCCCAGCCGGGCGAGCGATAGCTGCGCATCGATCCCGCAGTCCCAGTAGCTGGCGTTCAGTCCGCCGCCGTGAAGTGCGTACAGAGTCGATCGCGGTGGACCCGTCGGCTCGGCGACTCGCACCACCAAGCCGGTATGTGTCCGCACCTCGACGACCGGCGATCCTGAGGGCAGGCCGGTGCGGTGGTCCGTCATCGCGCCGTTGGGTCTCGGCCGGCCATCGCAGTGTCCTCTCCTCGAGCACAGCGATCCATTGACGGGGTCTACGTCTAGTTGGATGCAGCCTGCATGTCAAACGGGCGAACACGGTTCTCGGTCAGGACGTCGATCGTCTTCGCCGTCGACCGGGTCCTCGACGAATACCTCGCCCAACCCTTTCACGTCGCCGAGCCCGTCACGGGACAACCCGGCGAATCCGTCTCCCCCGACGTCCTCAACGCACGAGTCACGGACCTACTCCACGAGGCAGACGTCTCCAACTGACCAGGGGCCGCCCGGAGGCTCCGGCCCCACCGGCCGTCAGAAACCCGAAATGCTTGACCTTGGGAGGGCATCAGATCAGGCTGATGAGCCTGATGGGACTCTCCGCCCGTGATCGTGCCATCCTCGACTTCGAACGCACCTGGTGGACCCGGTCCGGGGTGAAGGAGGCCACGATCCGCACCGAGCTCGGCATGTCGGCGACCGCGTACCGTGACCGCCTCCGGCGGCTGCTCGACGACCCGTCGGCCTACGAGCACGACCCGCTGACCGTACGGCGGCTCCGTCGCCGGCGCGACGAGCGGCGCCGGGAGCGCGTGGAAGGGCCGCGCGCCGACCCGAGGCTGCCGTGAGCCTGGGCCGGGGCCCGGCGCGCCCGCCGGGCCTGGCCCCTGCGGCACGTGGGGCGATCCTGGTGGGGCTGCTGGTGGTCGTGGGCATCGTGGGCCTCCAGATCCTCGACGACAGCGGCCCGGGCGGGAGCACGGTCACCTCCACCACCGCGGGATCGACCACGACGACGTCCGGTGTCACCACCACGACCGTCGCGGGTACCGGCACGACGGGGCCCACCGCGACGACGGGCGTGACCGCGACCACGAGTGCGGCGTCCACGTCGACGACGACCGGAGCGAAGCTGCGCGACAACTCGAAGGTCAAGATCGTGGTGTACAACGCCTCGGACATCACCGGTGCCGCCAAGAACATGCGCGACCGGTTGAAGGCGTCGGGCTACAACGTCATCGGCATCGGCAACACCAAGCAACAGCAGGGTGTCACGGTGGCGTGCCGCAAGGGGTTCGCCGGCGAGGGTCAGCAGCTCGCGAGCACCGGCGTCGGCGTGTCCGGCGCCAAGGTCATCGACTTCCCGTCGCAACCGCCGAGTGACGCCGGTGACGCCGACTGCCTGGTGTTCCTCGGCACGACCTGACGGGTGGAGCTCCCGACTCCGCTCGCGCCGTTCGCCGACCGCCCGGGCGACTCGGCGCTGCTCGTCGACTTCGACGGCTCGTTGGCGCCCATCGTCGACGATCCCGCGCGGGCCGTGCCGCTCCCCGAGACCGTCGCCGCCCTGGGCGCGCTGTCGGCCGACCTGCGCGTCGTCGCGGTCGTCAGCGGCCGCCCGGTGGGCTATCTCGCCGATCACCTCTCGGCGCTCGACACCAGGGCGGTGACGCTCGTGGGCCTCTACGGGCTCGAGCGTCGCGTCGGCGGGAGCACCGTGGTCGATCCGCGCGCGGAGCCGTGGGCGGAGCCGATCGCGGCGGCGGCCGACGCCGCGGAAGCCGCGCTGCCCGGCCTGCTGGTCGAGCGCAAGGGCCGGCTGTGCGTCACCATCCACTACCGCACCGCGCCGGGACGCGCCACCGAAGCCCGGGCGGTCGCCGACGCGCTCGCGGCCCGCTACGGCATCGAGGCCCCGTTGCGCGGGCGCATGGCGGTGGAGCTGCGGCCGCCCGTGCCGGTCGACAAGGGCACGGTGGTGCGCGAGCTCGCGGTGCACGCGCAGCTCGCGGCGTTCGCGGGCGACGACGCCGGCGACGTGGCCGCCTTCGACGCGCTCTCCTCGCTGGTGTCGGAAGGCGCGCTCGACGCCGGCGTGCGCATCGGGGTCGCGTCGCCGGAATCGCCGCTCGAGATCCTCGACGCCGACGTGGTCGTCGACGGACCGCGGGGCCTGGCCGCGCTGCTCGAGGCGCTCGCGGGCGCGATCAGCGCGCGTGCCGGGTGAGCGTGTTGAGCCACGACCGCGGGGTGTGCCGCCCGACGAGCTCGCGGAGCCGGTCGGCCCGCCGGGCCCGCTCCGCGGCCGTCATGGTCAGCGCTTCGTGGAGCGCGCTCGCATCCTGCTCGAGGTCGTACGGGTGCACCGGCACCGCGGCCTCGGCGAGCTCCTCGTAGGCACCCGCCTCCGGCGACAGGCACAGCACGCCCGAGCGCTCGTTGACGAGCGGGCCCTCCTTCGCCACCAGGTTGAGGCCGTCCTTGACCGGGTTCACGAACAGCACGTCGTAGCGCGCGAACCCCGCGAGGCTGCGCGTGTACGAATCACGGGTGTCGAGCACGATCGGGTCCCAGCCCGGGCGCGACCAGCGCCCGTTCACGCGCGCGACGGCCTGCTCGACCTCCTGCTGGTAGGCGAGGTACTCGGCGAGCGTGTCGCGGGAGCGGTTGAGCATGGCGACGAACACCACCCGCTCGCGCCATTCGGGGTAGCGGGCCAGGAAGCGGTCGTAGGCGAGGAAGCCGCGCACGATGTTCTTCGAGAGGTCGATGCGGTCGACGCGCACCACGAGGGCGCGGTCGCCGACGAGCTCGTCGAGCTCCATGACGAACTGGCGGGTCTCGGGCATCGCCGCCGATTCGGCGAGAAGGTCGGCGTCGGGACCGAGCGGTGCCGCGAACGCGCCGGCGGCCGGCGCCTCGAGGCCGAGCATCGTGCGCACCGACGCCGCGTACGCGTCGGCCCAGCGCTGGGTGTGGAAGCCGGCCGGCACCGTCGCCATCGACCGGCACAGCTCGATCGCGACGTCGGTGGGGAGGACGCGGATCGAGCTCGGCCCGCAGAACGGCGTGTGGGTGAAGTGCATCATCCGCACGTCGGGCCGCGCCGCCCGGACCATTCCGGGCACGAGGGCGAGCTGGTAGTCGTGTACCTGCACGGTCTCGCCGTCCTTCGCCCGTTCGACGACCGCGCGCGCGAATTCCGCGTTGACGGATGCGTACGCGTTCCACGCCTCGCGGAAGTGCTCGTCGAAGCGGGGCCGGCGCGGGAGGTCGTAGAGGCCGTGGTGGAGCAGCCAGAGTGTGGCGTTCGACACGACGTCGTAGTGCCGTCGGTGCATCTCGGGGTCGAGCCCGAGCAGGTGCAGGTCGATGTTCGAGACGATCGTCGGATCGGCCGCCAGTGCGGCGGTGTCATCCTCGTCGATCGCGGCCGCGATCCATGCGACGCGCTCCCCGTCGGCGCTCTCGCCGCGTTCGATGAGCGGGAGGAACGCGCTGACGACGCCGCCCGCACCGCGGTGCACGTCGAATCCGCCGTCGTCACGCGCCAAGAACCGGAACGGGCCGCGGTGCGTCACCAGCATCATTACTTCAGCGTCCCCAGGAGCTGGAGCCAGTCCGCGAGCTCGCGGGTGCTGAGGAACTCCTCGCGCACGAGCTCGCGTCCCTGGACGCCGAGCGCGTCGGCGCCGACGGGATCCGCGAGGAGGTCGATCGTGCGCGCTGCGCACTCCTCGACGGAGTCGACGAGGTACCCGTTGTAGCCGTCGCGGATCTGCAGCTTGATGCCGCCCGCACGACCGCCGACGACGGGCCGGCTCTTCCACAGCGCCTCGCTGACGGTGAGCCCGAACCCCTCCCGCAGCGACTTCTGCAGCACGACGTGCGCGATGCGCTGGAACGCGTTGATCTGCACCGAGCCCACCTGGTGGAGGTTCGACAGCAGGAAGATGTCGCGGTCGCCTGCGCGCGCCGTCTCGGTGTCCTGCCACACCCGGAAGCCCTCTGGATCGTCCGTCGCCATGGAGCCCGCGAGGACGAGCTGGGCGTCGGGCACCTTGTCCTTCACGATGCGGAACGCGTCGATCACGCCGACCGGATCCTTCCACGGATCGAACCGGCTGACCTGGCATACCACGGGACGGTGCACGTCGACGCCGTACTGGTGTGCCAGCTCCTGGCAGAAGGGCATCGCCAGGTCGAGGTTCTTGACCGAGAGCGGGTCGATGCACGGCGGGAGGAAGATGACGTTCTCCATCGCGAGCGAGGCGGGCACGAACTCCGGCATGGTCCAGACCGACGCTTCGTACAGCTCGACGAAGGGACGGAAGAACTCCCAGACGCCCGGGTTCGCGTCGGTGAGGTCGATGTGGCACCGCCAGATCCACCGGGTATTTGTCATCGACCCCCCGAGCCGCTCCCGCAGGAAGCTGAGCAGCGCGGCGGGCTGGGGATCGTGCACCACGACGAAGTCGTACTCGCCCTCGAAGAGCAGCGCGTTGTCGAGGACCTTCTCCAGGTAGACGCGCTGCATGTTCGGCGTCCAGTCGATGTCGGCGCCCTGGAGGCCGTTGTGCACCGCCTTCGTCACCTCGAAGAACTCGTCGCTTCCGTGCATCACCTGCCAGTCCGCGTCGATGCCGGTGCTCCGCATGAGCGGCACGTGGGTGGCGAGGAGCTCGGCGACACCGCCTCCGTACGCGGTCGCGTTCAGATGCAGGACTCTCGCGTCGCGCAACGGCTCCGCCAACGCATGCAGTCGGTCGACGACGTCCGCGCCCACGAGGTCGGCGTAGTCGTCGACGTTTCGCTCCAGTACCGGGACGCGTTCGAGCACTCTTGGCTCCTGGGTGGCGGGACGAGCGAGAGAGCGGCCCTCCGCGGGGAATGTCAATCTATCGGCCGTGCCCGCCGCGCTCGCGTGTCCTGACAAGTTCAAGGGGACGCTGACCGCGTCGCAGGCGGCCGCGGCGATGAGCCGAGGGTTGCGCGTCGCGGGCTTCGACGAGGTGCACGAGCTCCCGCTCGCCGACGGCGGGGAGGGCACGCTCGACACGCTCCTCGCGGCACGCGGTGGGTCCCGTCGCCGAGCGAGCGTCACGGGTCCCCTCGGCGACCGGGTCGACGCCGAGTGGGGCGTGCTCGCGGGCCGGGTCGCGGTCGTCGAGATGGCGCGCGCAAGCGGGCTCGAGCTCGTCGAGGGGCGCAACGACCCGTTGCGCGCCTCGACGCGCGGTACGGGTGAGCTGATCGCGGCGGCGATCCGTTCCGGTGCGCGCGAGGTGATCGTCGGCGTGGGCGGCAGCGCCACGACCGACGGCGGTCTCGGTGCGCTCGACGCGCTCGGGTGGTCGCTGCACGGCGTGCCGGTCACCGTCGCGTGCGACGTCACGACGCGGTTCCTCGACGCGGCGCGAGTGTTCGCGCCGCAGAAGGGCGCGACCGACGCCCAGGCCGCGCTCCTCACCCGCCGGCTCGAGCGCCTCGCCGACGAGTACGAGCGGCGCACCGGTGTCGACGTGCGAGCGCTGGCGGGATCGGGCGCGGCCGGTGGTCTCGCCGGGGGTCTGGCCGCGATCGGCGCCCGGCTCGAGCCGGGGTTCGACGCGGTGGCCGAGGCGCTGGACCTCGACGACGCGCTGGATGGCGTCGACCTCGTCGTGACCGGCGAGGGGCGCCTCGACCGCACGAGCTTCGAGGGCAAGGTCGTGGGCGGCGTGCTGGCGTGGGCGGCCGACCACGACGTGCACCACCAGGCGGTCATCGCGGGCCAGGTCACGGCCGAGGCCCGGGACGAGCTCGAGGTGCGGGCCGCCGCCCACCTGCTCGCCCTCACCGACCGGGTGTGGCAGACGGGGGAGGCGTTCGCCCGGGCCGCGACCCTGGTGGAGGAGGCCGCGACCGAGGCGGGAAGGCGAGTGCTCGGGACCGTGTGACCGTTCCTACACTGGGCTGGGCATCGCAGCCAAGGAAGGACCACGACATGATTCCTGTGCTCGGCGAGATCTTCGGCTGGGAGTTGCTGGTCGTGCTGCTCGTCATCGCCCTCCTCTTCGGGGGCTCGCAGATTCCCAAGCTCGCGCGCTCGCTCGGCGAGGCTTCGAAGGAGTTCAAGAAGGGCGTGGAGGGCGACGACCACGACGCGCCGGCCGGAGGCGCCAAGACCGACGGCGACTGACGTCGCCGCGGCGGCTCAGGCGGAGAGCTCTCGCCCGAACTTCTGTCGGTACGCGGGCACGCTCACGATCGGGGGGCGCTCGCGGATGTCCACCGGGAAGCGCTCCTGCCGGAGATCGTCGTCGTAGCGCACGAGCTCGGTGACCCCTTTGTCCACGGAGACGCCGGCTCGGCGCAGCGCGGTGACCAGGATCGCCATCGCCGGCGGCCCGAGGTCGTCGAGCGGGCGGTTGCGGTGCTCACGGACGTCGAGATCGACCTGCGCCAGCGTCGCGCCGCCGAAGCGCGCCGTCAGGTCCACGAGCAGACCCAGCTCGACGCCCCACCCGTCGACGAACGGCACGGTCTCCAGCAGGCGGCGGCGACCGGCGTACTCGCCGGCGAGGGGTTGCACGAAGTGCGCGAGGTGGGGGAACAGCGTCGAGATCACGGGACGCGCCATGAGCTCGGTCACCCGGCCGCCGCCGGTCGGCGCGCCGTCGAGGGGGCGACGGTAATAGCCCTTCACGAATCCGATCGACGGGTCGGTCAACAGGGGTTGGAGGAGGCGGGTGACGAAGTGTGGCCGGAAGTTGCGCACGTCGGCGTCGAGCCAACAGAGGATGTCGCCGTCGCACGCGTAGAGCGACAGCCACAACGCGTTGCCCTTCCCGGAGCCGTGCGGCGCCTCCGGCAGGATCTCGTCGACCGCGAGCACGCGTGCGCCCTCCCAGCTCGCGACCACCGAGGTCTCGTCGGTCGAGCCGTCGTCGATCACCACGATCTCGTCGACGAGCGGCGAGCGGTCCACGAGATCGCGCCGGGTGCTCGAGACGATCTCGCCGATCGTCGTCTCCTCGTTACGGGCCGGGAGGCACACCGAGATCGTGATGCCGAGACGTGCCTTGGCAGCGAGGAGCTCGCCCACGTCGAGGTGGCCGGCCATCCTCACAGGTTAAGGGGCGACCGCCGCGGGCACCGCCGGACGTGGGGCGCGGTTCGTGTGCCGGTCGCCCGGGGCCAGCGTGGTACCGTGACCGGAGTTACGCGCTCATCCAGAGCGGCCGAGGGACAGGCCCGACGACGCCGCGGCAACCCGCCCGAGACGATCCGATGGAGCGGCTCGAGCAAGGTGCCAATGCCTGAACGATGAGCAGCCGGAGAGCGGTCCTCCGCTCGAGGCGCTCGAGAGCGCGTCGAGGCAAGCAGGCGAGAGCCTGCCGAAGAGGATGGAGGACTCATGGCGTTCGTGCACGGACTCCGATGTCGCGAGTGTGGCCGCGACTACGAGGTCGCCCCGATCTTCACGTGCGAGTGGTGCTTCGGTCCGCTCGAGGTCGCGTACGACTACGAGGCGATCGCCGCCGCGACGAGCCGGGAGAAGATCGCCGCGGGGCCCCTGTCGATCTGGCGCTACGCCGATCTGCTTCCGACCGACCGCAACCCCGCCGTCGACCTCGGTGCGGGCTTCACGCCGCTCGTACGCGCCGACCGGCTCGCGGCCGAGCTGGGTCTCGGTGAGGTGTGGGTCAAGAACGACACGGTCAACCCGACCAACTCGTTCAAGGACCGCGTCACCTCGGTCGCGCTGGCGAAGGCACTCGAGTTCGGCTTCAAGGTCGCGGCATGCGCGAGCACCGGCAACCTCGCCAACGCGGTTGCTGCGCACGCCGCGCACGCCGGCTTGCGCAGCTTCGTGTTCATCCCCGCCGACCTCGAGCAGGGGAAGGTGGTCACCACCGCGGTGTACGGCGGCAACGTGGTCGCGATCGACGGCAACTACGACGCGGTCAACCGGCTCTGTGCGGAGCTCGCGGGCACGTACCCGTGGGCGTTCGTGAACGTGAACGTGCGCACCTACTACGCCGAGGGGTCGAAGACCCTCGCGTTCGAGACCGCCGAGCAGCTCGGGTGGGAGGCCCCGGACCACGTGGTCGTGCCCGCGGCGAGCGGCTCGCTGCTCACCAAGGTCCGCAAGGGCTTCGACGAGCTCGCCAAGGTCGGCCTCCTCGACCGCGAGCCCGCGGTGCGGGTGTCGGGCGCGCAGGCGGCCGGGTGCTCGCCGATCGCGACCGCGTGGATCGAGGGCTCCGACACCATCCGTCCCGTCCGCCCGAGCACGATCGCGAAGTCGCTCGCGATCGGGAACCCGGCCGACGGCTACTTCGCGCTCGACGCGGTCCGCCAGACGGGCGGTGCGCTCGCCGCGGTCACCGACGACGAGATCGTCGACGCGATGAAGCTGCTCGCCCGCACCGAGGGCATCTTCGCGGAGACCGCCGGCGGGGTGACGATCGCGTCCCTGCGCCGGCTCGCCGCGGAAGGCGTCGTCCGACCCGACGAGCGCGTCGTCGTCTACATCACCGGTCACGGGCTCAAGACCCTCGACGCGGTCGTGCCCACCGTGGGGCCCACCGCAGTCATCGCGCCGACGCTCGACGCGTTCCACGAGGCGTTCCCACCCGACACGGTCAACGACTGAGCGAGAGAGGACCCATGAGCGTCACCGTCCGGATACCCACGCAGCTACGCGAGCTCTCCGGCGGCGCGTCGGAGGTGCAGGCCGACGGCGCCACCGTGAAGGCCGTCCTCGACCAGCTCGAGGTGGCGCATCCCGGCTTCGCCGCCCGCCTGTTCGACGAGAACGGCACCCTGCGCCGCTTCGTGAACGTCTTCGTCGCCGACGAGGACATCCGCTTCCTCGACGGCGTCGACACCGCGGTGGAGGCGGGTCAGACGGTGAGCATCGTCCCCGCGGTCGCCGGCGGTTGAAGAGAGGCCGTCCGTAGCGAGCGAGGGTGAGGTCACAGGCCGTCCGTAGTGAGCGCAGCGAACGTAGGCGGCCCCGAGCGAGCGTGAACGGCGCAGGTACCCTGCGCCGTAGCGAGCGAGGCAGGGATCAGGCGGGTACCACCCACATGAGCTGAGCGATCCGGCGCGGCACCACGTGGTCGCCGTCGTCGCCGGTGACGCGGACCCCCTCGGACTCGTCGCCCACGACCACCGCCGACGACCCGGGCGTGAGCCGGGCGTCGGAGAGGAAACGGAGGGCGTCGTCGTCGATCTCGACCTTCTCGCTGATCCGGCGGACGACGACCCGACCGGGTGCCGACTGCGTGAGGAGGGTGGACACCGGGCCCTCGACCTTGTGTCGGGAGCCGGGGATCGGGTTGCCGTGGGGGCAGGTGGCCGGGTCCCCGAGGAGGGCCACCAGCTTCTCCTCCACGTCGGCCGAGATCGCATGCTCCCAGCGGGCGGCCTCGCGGTGGACCTTCTCCCACTCGAGCCCGATCACGTCGACGAGGAGCCTCTCGGCGAGGCGGTGGCGGCGCACGATCGACACCGCAACGTCCCGGCCCTTGTCGGTGAGCCGGAGCGAGCGGTCGTCGAGGAGCTCGGCGTAGCCGTGCTCCACCAGCCGGTTCACCGTCTCGGAGACCGCGGGGGCCGACAGCCCGAGGCGCTCGACGAGCCGGGCGCGGATCGGCGTGACGCCCTCCTCCTCGATCTCGAGGATGGCCTCGAGGTACTCCTCGGTCGCGTCGTGGAACTCGGCCATCGGTCTCCCAGCGCGTAGGCGGCGGCTCCAGCGTACGACGCGCAACGCGGCGCGAGGCCGGGCGCCCTCCGCCGGCCTCAATTTGCACTCTCGGGCGCCGAGTGCCAACATGGTTAGCACTCGGCGGCATGGAGTGCTAACGCCGCCGGCCGGTCCCGTCGTTCCACCCAACTCAGCCCAAGGGAGTGCCACACGATGCCCAAGCAGATTGCCTACGCGGAGAGCGCCCGCCGCTCCCTCGAAGCCGGGATGAACAAGCTCGCCGACGCGGTGCGCGTCACGCTGGGGCCCAAGGGCCGCAACGTCGTGCTGGAGAAGAAGTGGGGTGCGCCCACCATCACCAACGACGGCGTGTCGATCGCGAAGGAGATCGAGCTCGAGGACCCCTACGAGAAGGTCGGGGCCGAGCTGGTCAAGGAGGTCGCGAAGAAGACCGACGACGTCGCGGGTGACGGCACCACCACCGCCACCGTGCTCGCGTGGGCGATGGTGCGCGAAGGCCTGCGCAACGTGGCCGCCGGCGCGAACCCGATGGTGCTGAAGCTCGGTATCGAGAAGGCCGTCGAAACCGCGGTCGAGTCGATCAAGAAGAACTCGAAGAGCGTCAAGACCGACCTCTCGGCCATCGCCAACGTCGCCGCCATCTCCGCGGCCGACGACGAGGTCGTCAAGATGATCGCCGACTCGCTCGACAAGGTCGGCACCGACGGCGTCATCACCGTCGAGGAGAGCCAGACCTTCGGCATGGAGCTCGACTTCGTCGAGGGCATGCGGTTCGACAAGGGCTACATCTCGCCCTACTTCGTCACCGACACCGACCGCATGGAAGGTGTCCTCGACGACGCGTACATCCTCCTGCACTCGGCCAAGATCTCGGCTGTCAAGGACCTCCTGCCGGTGCTGGAGAAGGTCATGAACTCGGCCCGTCCGCTCGTGATCATCGCCGAGGACGTCGAGGGCGAGGCGCTCGCCACCCTCGTGGTGAACAAGATCCGCGGCACGTTCAAGTCGGTCGCGATCAAGGCGCCCGGCTTCGGCGAGCGGCGCAAGGCCATGCTCCAGGACATGGCGATCCTCACCGGCGGTCAGGTCATCTCCGAGGAGGTCGGCCTGAAGCTCGAGAACGTCGGCCTCGACCTGCTCGGGCGGGCGCGCAAGGTCGTTGTCACCAAGGACGAGACCACGATCGTCGAGGGGGCCGGGAGCAAGAGCGACGTCAACGGCCGCATCGCGCAGATCCGCCAGGAGATCGAGAACACCGACTCCGACTACGACCGGGAGAAGCTCCAGGAGCGTCTCGCGAAGCTGTCGGGCGGCGTGGCGATCATCAAGGTCGGCGCGGCCACCGAGGTCGAGCTCAAGGAGAAGAAGCACCGCATCGAGGACGCGGTGCAGACCGCGAAGGCGTCGGTCGAGGAAGGCGTCGTCCCCGGTGGCGGCGTCGCCCTCATCCGGGCCCAGGAGGCGGTCGAGGCGCTGGCCAAGTCGCTCGAGGGCGACGAGGCCACCGGGGCCCGCCTGGTCGCCCGGGCGCTCGAGGAGCCCCTGAAGCAGATCGCGGTGAACGCGGGCCTCGAGGGCGGCGTGGTCGTCGAGAAGGTGAAGAACCTGAGGGGTGCGAACGGCCTCAATGCCCGCACGGGTGACTACGAGGACCTCGTGAAGGCCGGCGTAACCGACGCGGCCAAGGTCACCCGCTCGGCGCTCCAGAACGCGGCGTCGATCGCGGCGCTGTTCCTCACCACCGAGGCCGTGATCGCCGACAAGCCCGAGGAGAAGCCCGCTATGCCCGCCATGCCCGGCGGCATGGACGGCATGGGCGACTTCTGAGCTTCGGTCCGCTCCACCGAACGGGAACCGGGGCGCCTTCGGGCGCCCCGGTTTCGCGTACCCTCCAGGCTGTGGAACCGGTGCAGCCGTCGACAGGATGGGGAGTGCTGCACCTCTTCTATGCGGTCGACCACGCACGCGCCGACGACGACGCGCACGGCGGCAAGCGCGTCCTCGACGCGGTGGCTTCGCTCGAGGCCGACGACCACCAGGCGTTGCTGTTCGCGCTGCTCGGGCACAAGGCCGACCTCGGCGTCATGGCGCTCGGCCCCGATCTCGCACGCCTCCAGGCGTTCCAGCACGAGCTCGCGGCGGCGCCGGTCCGCCTCGTCGACTCGTACGTGTCGCTCACCGAGCTGTCGGAATACGGCGCCACCGAGGAGGACGAGGAGCGGGCCGCGACGGCCGAGGGCCTCTCCGGGGTCGACCTCGAAGCGCGCCTCGCGGCGTGGCGGGCGCGGATCGAGCACTACCGCGAGCAGCGCCTCCACCCGCGGCTGCCGCTCCGGAAGGCGATCTGCTTCTACCCGATGTCGAAGCGCCGGGATCCCGGAGCCAACTGGTACGCGCTCCCCTTCGCCGACCGCAAGGATCTGATGGCCGGCCACGCCCGGCTCGGACGTACCTACTCGGGCCGGGTGCTGCAGTTGATCACCGGGTCCACCGGTCTCGACGACTGGGAGTGGGGGGTGACGCTCCTCGCCGACGACCCCGCCGCGCTGAAGGACATCGTCTACGAGATGCGCTTCGACCCCGTGTCGGCCGAGTACGCGGAGTTCGGACCCTTCGTCACCGGGCTCGTGCTGGAGCCGCCCGAGGCGCTCCGCCGGGTCGGGCTGGGCTAGGCGGCATCGGTGGTGCCGATCCGTCTGTTCGTGTCGTTCCCGGAGGACCTGGTCGACCGTCCCATCGTCTACGAGATCATCAAGCGCTTCGACGTGATGCCCAACATCCGGCGCGCCAACGTCGAGTCGCACTCGGGCTGGCTGATCGTCGAGCTCACCGGCGACCGCGCCGCCGTCGACGGCGCGATCGCGTACCTCGAGGAGATCGGCTGCACCGTGAACACGATGGAGGGCGACGTGCTGGAGGGGTGACCCCTCGCCGGCATTCCCCGTCAGATTCACGACAGGTCGGTATGCTCCCTGGCGGCTGGTCCGACGACCCGGGGGAGGGCGCGCATGCGGATCAACGCCGGCGACACCGCGTGGGTGCTGGCCTCGGCCGCGCTCGTCCTGTTCATGACGCCGGGGCTCGCGATCTTCTACGGCGGCATGGTGCGCGCGAAGAACGTGCTCGCGATGCTCATGCAGAACTTCTTCTCGATGGGGCTCGTGAGCTTCCTCTGGGCAGCAGTCGCGTACTCGCTCGCGTTCCACGGCACCGGCAGGTACATCGGGAACCTCGACCTTGCGTGGATGCACGACGTCGCGACCGTGCCCGCCACGGGGTTCGGGGCGTTGCCGATCCCGCCGCTGTCGTTCTTGGCGTTCCAGCTGATGTTCGCGATCATCACGCCGGCGCTGATCACCGGCGCGATCGCGGACCGCATGAAGTTCTCGGCCTGGTTCTGGTTCCTCGGAATCTGGCTCGTGGTCGTGTACACGCCGGTCGCGCACTGGGTCTTCTCCCCGGCGGGCTGGCTGTTCCGGCGCGGCGCGCTCGACTTCGCGGGCGGCACCGTCGTGCACATCAACGCCGGAATCGCCGCGCTCGCAGTGGTGCTCGTGCTCGGGCGTCGTCGCGGCTGGCCCCAGCACCCGACGCCGCCGCACTCGTTGCCGCTCACGCTGCTCGGCACCGGCATCCTGTGGTTCGGCTGGTTCGGCTTCAACGCGGGATCGGCGCTCGGCGCCAACGCGGTCGCCGCCCAGGCGTTCGTGAACACGAACATGGCGGCGGCCGCCGCGATGCTGTCCTGGCTGTTGTTCGAACGCCTCAAGGGAGGCCATCCCACCACGCTGGGTGCGGGGTCGGGTGCGGTCGCGGGGCTCGTCGCGATCACACCCTGCGCGGGCTTCGTGGGCGGGATGGTGCCGATCTACATCGGGCTGGTGGCGGGTGCGCTCTGCTACTTCGCGTGCAGCCTGAAGTTCCGCTTCGGCTTCGACGACGCGCTCGACGTCGTGGGCGTCCACCTCGTGGGCGGCATCGTGGGTTCCCTGCTCCTGGGACTCTTCGCCGACCGCGCGTTCAACCCCGCGGTCGTGCACCAGGGCGTGTTCGTGAGCGGCAGCTGGGAGCTGATGGGCGACCAGGTGATCGCGGTGGTGGCGACCGTGGTGTGGTCGTTCACGGTTACCTTCGTGATCGTGAAGGTGCTCGACCGCGTGTTCCCCGGCGGTATCCGCGTCAGCGCGGAGAACGAGGAGCTCGGGCTCGACCTCTCGCAGCACGCCGAGGTCGGCTACTCGCTCGATCGGGTCTGACTCGCACGCGCCGAGGCGTCATGATGGGAGCTGCACGATGAAGTTGATCGTCGGGATCATCCGCCCGTTCAAGCTCGACGACGTGAAGGAAGCGATCAAGGATCTCCATGTCCAGGGTCTCACCGTCTCCGACGTGCAGGGCTTCGGTCGTCAGCGCGGCCACACCGAGGTCTACCGCGGCGCCGAGTACACGATCGACTTCGTGCCCAAGGTCAAGCTCGAGATCCTCGTCGACGATCCCGACGCCGACCGGGTGGCCCGCCAGCTCGTCGAGACCGCCCGGACGGGCCAGATCGGCGACGGCAAGGTGTGGATCGTCGACATCGCCGACGCGTACCGGATCCGCACCGGGGAGTCGGGGCCCGACGCCCTCTAGCCACCGGGACGGCGCATGAGCTCGCTCAAGCTCGCGCGCGAGACGCTCGTCGCCGACCGGAGCCTGCGTGGTCGGGAGTTCGGTGCCGCGCTGAGCGAGGCGGTCGACGCGGCCCTCGGTGCGGACGCGGTCGCTCTGGAGCTCCCGGGTACGTGGACGCTCGTGGCGCTGGGCTCGTACGCGCGGCGCGAGCTGTGCCCCGGCTCCGACGTCGACGTCATGCTCCTCCACGGCGGTGGCCGGCGCGGCCCGTCGCTGCCGTCCGAACGGGTCGGGAGGCTCTGGTACCCGTTGTGGGACGCGGGGTTCGTGCTCGGGCACTCGGTGCGCACCGTGAAGCAGGCGCTCGACCTCGCGGACGAAGATCTCGACGCGATGACCTCGTTCCTCGAAATGCGCCGTATCGTCGGCGACGAGGCCCTCCTCGCCGACCTGACCGAACGCGTCCGGCGGCTCGCGCCGCGCCGCCGAAGCCGTCTCGTGCCCCAGCTCGCGGAAGCCGCCGCGGCGCGGGTCGACCAACCCGGCCCGATCGCGGAGATGCTCGAGCCCAACCTCAAGGACGGCGCCGGCGCGCTGCGCGACGTCCAGGCGCCGGGCTGGGCCGGATGGGCCCTCGGGCCCACCGGTGCCGTCGCCGACGGCTGGCTCGGCGGGGTGGGTGCGCTGGTGGCGAGCGGCTTCGTCGATCCCGGCGAGCCGGAGCGCCTCGCCGCCGCCCGCGACCAGCTGCTCGACGCCCGCGTCGCGCTCCACCGTGCCAGCGGCGGTCGTTCGGACCTCCTCACCCTCCAGGACCAGGACGCGGTCGCCCGGCTGGTGGGCGCAGCGGATGCCGACGCGCTCGTGCGGGAGCTCGGCGCCACCGGGCGCGAGGTGGCGTGGATCACCTCGGACCTGTGGGCGCGGCTGCTCGCCGCCGAACGTGGCCCGCGCAGCCGGAGCACCGGCACGCGCGATCTGGGTGACGGCATCGTCGTCCGCGACGGGCGCATCGCGTACGAGCGCGACGAGCCCCTCGACGCCACCACGGCGCTCAGGCTCGCGGCAGCGGCGGCGAGGCTCCGGTGCCAGTACGAGCGACCCACGCTCAACCGTATCGGGACCCTCACCGAAGTCGACTGGACCGACCACGCTCGCGACGCGTTCGTCGACCTGCTGGCCACCGGTCGTCAGGCAATCGGCGTGTTCGAGACCCTCGACCACGTCGGCGTGCTCGTGCGCCTGTTGCCCGAGTGGGAGCACGTGCGCGCGCGGCCGCAACGAAACGCCTACCACCGCTTCACCGTCGACCGGCACTCGTGGGAGGCGGTCGCCGAGGCCGCGGCGCTCCTCGACCCCGACGACCCCGCCGGCAGCGGCTTCGACGGCGACGTCGCGCGCCGCGCGCGCCGCGACCTGCTCCTGCTCGCCGCGCTGCTCCACGACGTCGGCAAGGGACGGCCGGGCGATCACTCGGCCGTCGGCGCGCAGACCGCGCGCCAGGTTGCCGAGCGCATCCGTCTCGACGGTCCCGGCACCGAGACGCTCGTGTGGCTGGTCTCGCAACACCTGCTCCTCGCCGAGACCGCGACCCGGCGCGACATCGGCGACGAGGTCACGATCAACCGCTTCGCGCGCGAGGTGGCGACTCCGGAGCGGCTCGATCTGCTCTACGGGCTCACGATCGCCGACTCGCGCGCGACGGGCCCTGCTGCGTGGAGCACGAGCAAGGGCGAGCTCGTACGTGAGCTCTGGATGCGGACCGACGCGCTGCTCCACGAAGGCACGCTCACCCGGGAGTCGGTGCAGCACCGGCGCGCCCTCCGCGACCTCGTCGGCGCGGCCGCGGACGACTTCCTCGACGCGATGCCGTCGTCGTACGCGGTGGCGTTTCCCGCCTCGGAGCTCGCGCACCACCTCGAGCTCGTCGCCGCCGGTACCACCACGGTGGAGTGGTCGGTGGGCGACGACCGGAGCGTGCGCTGCACTCTCGCCGCGCCCGACCGCACCGGTCTGCTCGCCACCGTGGCGGGCACGCTCACGTTGCTGGGTTTCGACATCGCGTCGGCCGCCGGCTACTCGCACCACGACGGCATGGCGATCGAGGTGTTCACCGGCACCGACCGGTTCGAGCGGCTCCGCAGCCCGGACGACCAGGCGCGGGCCACCGGGATGTTGGAGCAGGCGCTCGCGGGCGAGCTCGCGCTCGAGGAGCGCCTCGCCGAGCGCCGGCGGCGTTACCGCCGCCCGCTCCCGACGAGCGACCGCGACGTCCAGGTGCGGGTCGACCTCGAGGCGGCCGCGTTCGCGACCGTCGTCGAGGTCCACGCCCCCGACGACGTTGGGCTCCTGGCGCGGGTCGCGGCGGTGTTCGCCGATCTCGACCTCGACGTCTCGCAGGCGCTGGTGGCGACGCTCGGCGACCGCGTCGTCGACGTGTTCTACGTGCGGGACGCGAACGGGCAGAAGCTCACCGACGCGCTCACGCTCGAGCGGCTGCGCGCGACGGTGCTGGCGCGGCTCACCACCGCGGTCGCGCTCGACTGACGTGGCGGACGACGCGCCTTAATGTGTCGGCCGTGACCGATCCGTTCGCCCCGTCCGCCCTCGACCTCGCGCGCTGGGCCGAGGCGCTCTCGGCCATCGCGCGGACCGGTCTCGCGTTCACCCAGAGCCTCTACGAGCAGGAGCGCTTCCAGGAGGTGCTGAAGGTCGCGGCCGACATCTACGCCGCCTCGGTGGAGGAGGCGCAGGCCGAGGTCCAATTCGAGGAGTGGCTGGCGTCGGTCGGTGAGGGAACCGCGGGCTACGTCACGCCCAAGGTCGCGGTCGCCGCGGTGGTCGGGAACGAGGACCGTGAGCTCCTGCTCACCCAACGCGCGGACTCGGGGATGTGGCTCTATCCCGTGGGGTACGCCGACCCCGGGTACTCGCCGTCCGAGATCGCGGTGAAGGAGGTGTACGAGGAGACGGGCATCGAGGCGGAGCCGGTCGCGTTGATCGCGGTGCTCGACGGCCTGCGCCTCGGATTCGCCCGGTTCCCTCTCTACACCTTGCTGTTCCATTGCCGCATGCTCGGCGGCGAGCTCCACGGACACCCGCTCGAGACGCGAGCGGTGGGCTTCTTCGGTCGCGACAACCTCCCATGGCCGCTCGCCGGCGGTGTGCGCTGGCTCGACGTGGCGTTCGCAGCGCTCGACGGCGAGCAGCGGACGTGCGACTTCGACCTGCCGCGGACGCCACCCTGGCGCGAAGGCGGCGACGCACCGCCTCCGGTCAACTGGCCGTAACGCTCAGCTCGCCCATCGTGAAGAGGGCGCGCAGCTCGACCCCGATCGCCGCGAGTCCCGCCGGCCCCCCCGACTCCCGGTCGATCACGCACAACGCGTGGTCGACGCGTGCGCCGCGGTCGCGCAGGTCGCCGCACGACGTGATCACCTGGCCCCCGGACGTGACGACGTCCTCGACCACGACGAGGTGCCGTCCCTCGATGTCGCCGCCCTCCGCGAGCTGGCACGTGCCGTAGGTCTTGGCCTCCTTGCGCACGAAGTACGCGGGCACCCCGGTGACCTGTGACAGCATCGTCGCCAGCGGGACCCCGCCGAGCTCGAGGCCCGCGAGACCGTCGGCGCCCTCGGGCAGGAGTGGCGCCAGCGCCTCCGCGATCGCCCGGAGCAGCACCGGATCCGACTCGAACCGGTACTTGTCGAAGTACTCGCTGCTCACCGCGCCCGACCGGAGCGTGAAGCTCCCGGTGAGGTGCGTCCGGTCGTAGATCGCCGCCGCGAGCTCGAGGTGCTCCATGGGGGTCAGCTTCTCATCCCCCGGGCTCGTCGGGCCCGTCGGCGACATCGGGCTCGTCGGGCCCATCGGTGTCGTCGTCGTCGGTGTCGTCGTCGGTGTCGTCGGTCTCGCCGGAGCGGAGCTCCGCGAGCAGCATGCCGACGATGGAGACCGCGCCCCGGCTGTGCTCCCACGCCTCCCCGATGCGGTCGTGGTCGACCAGACCGCCGGCCGACGGCGCGCGCCCGAGGGTGTCGCCCGCGGCGCGGGCGAGGGGGGCGGGCTCGATGTCCTCGCCGTAGGCGGCGAAGCATTCCAGTCCGTCCCAGAGCGAGCCGAGCGCCCGGTGCTCGGTGCCGAGCTCGAGCTCGTCCTCGTCCGCGCCCTCGACCAGGGCGGCGACGACCGCTTCCCAGAGGTCATAGTGCGACAGCCCCGAGGGCGCTCGGTACGAGGCGACCGGGTGCAGTCGCCACTCGAGGGTGATGTCACCGGGCCCGTCGGCGAGCCAGGTCTGCGACCCGTTCACGTAGCTGTCGATCGGCGGGCCGAGGCGCGCGTCGAGCGCGAGCACGAGGTCGCCGTCGACCCGCCAGACGCACGTCGCCGAGAGTCCCACCGCAGGGACGGTATGCGCGTCGGCGGAGAAATCGCGACGACGCCGTCGTAGCATGCCGGGCGCGACGGACGAGGGAGCGGAGTCGAACCAGAGTGGATGCGTCCGGCTACGACCGACTCTCGGCGCTCGACGCCAGCTTCCTCCATCTCGAGCGCATCGAGACGCCGATGCAGGTGGGCGCGGTGGCCGTGCTCGAGGGAGCGCCGTTCCACGACGCCGCCGGGCGCTTCCGCCTCGATGACATCCGTTCGCTCGTCGCCTCGCGGCTCCACCTGATCCCACGGTTCCGCAAGCGGATCATGGACGTGCCGTTCGGGCTCGGCTACCCGATATGGGTCGACGACGCCGATTTCGACGTGGCGCGCCACGTCCATCTCACGCGGCTGCCGGCGCCCGGGCACCGGCGCGACCTGTTCGCGCTGACGGAGAGGCTCATGAGCCAGGTCCTCGACCGCAGCCGGCCGCTGTGGGAGCTCTGGTTCGTCGACGGCCTCGACGACGGCGAGCACGTGGGGCTGGTGCACAAGTCGCACCACACGCTCACCGACGGAATCTCGGGAATCGACATCGCGCTGGTGCTCCTCGACTTCACTGCGGAACCGACCGTGCTCGACCCGCCGGCGTGGGACCCGGAGCCGGCGCCCGAGCCGGCCCGCCTGCTCGCCGACACGATCGTGGAGCGGGTCGTGCAGTCGGCGGGGATCATGCGCGCGGGACGGCGCGCCGCCGACGCCCCGCACATCCTGCTCGACCGCGCCGGTCGCCTGTTCCGTTCGTTCAGCGCGCTCTTGGGCGAGCAGCCGTTCGCGCCGAAGCTCTCGCTGAACGCGAACGTCGGCCCGGCGCGGCGGCTGGTACCGCTCCGGATTCCTCTCGACAGCATCAAGGCGGTGCGCAACGCGTTCGACTGCACGCTGAACGACGTCGTGCTCGCGGGTGTCGGCGGCGCGCTGGCGCGCCTCCTCGACCGGCGCGGCGAGCTCCGCGAGGATCTCGTGTTGAAGGTCGTCTGTCCGGTGTCCGTACGTGACGACAGCCAACGCATGAAGCTCGGGAACCGGCTGTCGCTCATGTTCGCGTCGGTTCCCGTGGGCGAGCCGGACGCACGCGCGCGTCTCGACGCGGTGCGCGCCGATACCGCCGATCTCAAGGAGCGCGAGCAGGCGGTGGGCGCTGCCACGCTGCTCGGGCTGGGGGAGTACGCGGCACCCACGCTGCTCGGCCTCGCCGCGCGGGCGGTGCACGCGCAGCCGCTCGTGAACCTGATGGTCACCAACATTCCCGGCCCGCAGTCGCCGCTGTACTGCCTCGGCGCGCAGATGCTCGAGGTGTACCCGATCGTGCCGCTGTCGCGGAACCTCACCGTCAACATCGCGGTGATGTCGTACTGCGGTCAGCTCCACGTCGGTGTGTTCGCCGATCCCGATGCCGCACCCGACGTCGAGGTGCTCGCAGGAGGCTTGGAGGATTCGTTCGCGGAGCTCGCGACCCTCGCGCAGTAGGGTGCGCGAATGGCGGCCCACGCGGACGATCCGACGGCCGAGGTCACCGATCTGTTGCAGCGGTTGATCCGCAACCGCTGCGTGAACGACGGCACGGTCAGGTCCGGTGAGGAGACACGCAACGCCGACCTCCTCGCCGACTACCTGTCCGGCGTGGGCGACCAGGAGACGCACGAGCCGCGTCCCGGCCGCACCAGCCTCCTCGTCCGGCTCGAGGGCACGGACCCCGACGCGCCCAGCCTCCTCCTCATGGGCCACACCGACGTGGTCCCGGTCAACCCGGGCGGCTGGAGCCGCGATCCCTTCGAGGCCGAGCTGGTCGACGGGTTCGTGTGGGGACGGGGAGCGGTCGACATGCTGAACCTCACGGCGTCGCAGGCGGTCGCGCTGCGGCGACTCGCCGACTCGGGGTTCCGCCCGAAAGGGACGCTCCTCTACCTCGCGGTCGCCGACGAGGAGTCGCAGGGGGTCTGGGGCGCCGACTGGCTCCTGGAGCACGAGCGCGACGCGGTCTACGCCGACTACGTGCTCACGGAGTCGGGCGGGCTCCAGATCCCGACCGCGCACGGTCCCCGGTTGCCGGTGCTCGTCGGCGAGCGGGGGACGTACTGGTCGACCATGACGATCCGGGGCACGCCCGGGCACGCTTCGGCGCCCTACGCCACCGACAACGCGCTCGCGACCGCGGCAGACGTCGTCCGCCGGCTGGCCGCGTTCCGGCCGCCCGCGATCATCCACGACGCGTGGCGCGGGTTCGTGCAGGGGATCGAGCTCGATCCCGAGATCGCCGCTGGCCTCGTCGACCCCGACCGCGTCGACGAGACGCTGGCGAAGCTGCCGGTCGGGTTCGCCCGGCAGGCGCATGCGTGCACGCACACGACGTTCACGCCCACGGTCGCGCACGGCGGCACGAAGATCAACGTGATCCCCGATCTCGTGCAGCTCAAGGTCGACATCCGCACGCTGCCCGGCCAGTCGGGCGAGCACGTGCAGGAGCTCCTGTCCGACGCGCTCGGCGACCTCGCGGACCGGGTCGAGATCGAGGCGCGCGACGATCCCCCGACCGCCTCACCCCTCGACACGCCGCTCTGGGATGCGCTCGCGCGCGTCAGCTCACGTCTCTGCGCGGGGTCGGCGCTCGTCCCGCAGCTGATGACCGGTGCCACCGACAACCGGTTCTTCCGCCGGGCGGGATCGGTGGGGTACGGGTTCGGCCTGTTCTCGCACCGCCTGGCCTACGAGGACTACTCCGCGATGTTCCACGGCAACGACGAGCGGGTCGACCAGGAATCGCTCGCGTTGTCGACGCGCCTCTGGGAGGAGGTCGCGCGAGAGCTCGTGGGCTAGCGGGTCAGCTCACTCGTCGTCGCGTTGGCCGCGCAGGTACTGCTCGAGCTCGTTCGCGAGCTGGTCGCCCGTCGGGAGGTCGGTCTCGCCGATCACGACGCCCTCCGTGCTCGCGGCCTCGGCGTCGGCGTCGGCGCGGGCTTCGAGCTCGCGCACGTACGTCTTCACCTCGTCGTTCTCGGAGATGGCGTGATCGACCTGCAGCCGCCACGCGTCGCCCAGCTTGTCGAGCCCGGTGAGGTCGAGGCGCAGGTGCGCGAGCGCGCCGAAGCGCTGCAGCAGCGCGAGAGTCGCCGGCGGGTTGGGCGGTTGCGCCACGTAGTGGGGAACCGGCGCCCACAGCGAGGCCGACCGCATCCCCGACGCCTGGCACGCGTCGTGGAGCACGCCCACGATGCCGGTCGGGCCCTCGTACCGTGAGCGCGTGAGGCCGAGCTCGGTGACGAGCGTGGGATCGGTGGCGGTGCCGGTGATCCGCACCCGGCGCGTGTGCGGCACGTCGCCGAGGAGCGCGCCCAGGGTGACCACCATCCGGCAGCCGGTCTCCGCGGCCACCGTGATGACGGCGTTGCAGAACGACTTCCAGCGCACGTTCGGCTCGACTCCCCGTAGCACGACGATGTCGCGCTCGGGGAACGGCACCGCGTAGTACTCGTTCGCCGGCCACGTGATGTCGGCGACGACGCCGTCGTGCAGGGCGAGCACCGGCCGGCGCGACTGGTAGTCGATGTGCTCCTCGGGGTCGATCGACGCGAAGCGAGTGGCGGCGGGGCGGGTGATCAACCAGTCGGCGGCGCCGCTCGCCGCGTTCCCCGCGTCGTTCCAGCCTTCGAACGCCGCGACGAGGAGCGGGTCCCGGAGATCGGGATGCGCACTCCACACGAGCCCGTCGGCCATGGTTCCAGCTTAGGAGTGACAGGTTCGGGTGCCGGCCGAGGCCGAGCGCCGGCCCGAATATGTGGGTCTGCGCGATGTGCGCCGCTCGATGCGACCTGAGCGATGTGACCGGCGCGGTGCGTCTACGCGATGCGCGCAGCGCGGGGCTGGACGGGGGTGCCCTCACCCTTGGGGTAGCGGGCGACGCGGCCCACGGGCATGTCGACCCGGAAGCCGGCCGCGGCGCGGTCCTCCTCGGATTCGCCGCCCCAGAACCCGTACTCGCGGTTTTCCCTTGCCCACTGGCGGCACTGGTTCAGCACGACGCAGGTGGTGCAGACGGCGCGCGCCTTGGACTCGCGCACGAGGCGGGTCTCGGGTCGCTCCCCGGCGGGGGCGAAGAACAGCTCGTTCTGCCCTCGGCACGCAGCGTTGGCGGTCCAGTTGAGCGGACCGGTGAAGACGATGCTCGATATCGGATCGGCGACGGACAAGGAGAACCCCGTGTGACATCCCAGAGAGTGCGTGAGAGCGGGAGAATCGGGGAGCCGGTTGGGGGGTTGACCGGCCCCCCGAATCGTCCTGCTGCCCACCATTGTCACGCATCCCATGAAATCTGTCCAACAGTCATACTCGATAGTATCGATCTGATCCAGCGATGGATTCACGAACCGACGAGAGGCACGAAACAGCCGAGAAGAAGGACAGGAGGCTCCAGTGGAGCTGCGGCATCTCGAGACCCTGCTGGCGATCGCCGACGAGGGGTCGTTCACCGCGGCCGCCGACGCGCTCAACACGGTGCAGTCGAACGTGTCGGAGCAGGTCCGCCAGCTCGAGGAGGAGCTCGGGGTGCCCGTGCTCGTGCGGGGTCGCCGCGGTGCCGAGCCCACCGAGTTCGGCGCGGTGGTGCTCGAGCGCACGCGCCGGATCGAACGCGAGCTCGAGGCGATGCGCGCTGACCTGTCGATGATCCAGGGACTCGAGGCCGGGCACGCGCGCCTCGGCGTCGTGGGCACCGCGAGCCGTTGGCTGGTCCCGTCCCTCGTGGCCGATCTCCGGACGCGCGCGCCCGGCGTGCGCCTGCGGGTCAACGAGGGTGCGTCCGAGCGGCTCTTCTCCGAAGTGCTCGAGGGCGAGCTCGCGCAGGCGATCGTCACCGAGCCCGTGATCGACCGGCGGCTCTCGCTCGAGCACCTCCTGAGCGAGGCGAACGTCGGCATCGTGGCCACCGACGTCGAGCTCCCTCCGGATCCCGTCCCGTTGGAGGCGCTCGCGGCAATGCCACTCGTCCTCCCGCCCGAACGCAACCCGCTGCGCATGGAGGTCGAGACCGTCGCGGCGGCGCAGGGACTCCCGCTGCACGTCGCCGTCGAGATCGAGGGCATCCGGCTCATCGGCGATCTCGTGGCCGCGGGCACCTACGCGTCGATCCTGCCCGAAACCGCGATCCCGCCCGAGCTCCACAACGTCCGCATCGTCACCATCGACGGGATGCCACCGCGCCGACTCGGCATCGTGCACGCGCGCGACGCGCAGCTGTCGATGGCCGACCAGGCGGTGCGTGACGGCGTCTACCGGATCGTCGGCTCCCGACTCGACGCGCGCACGCCGCCATCCGAGCCGGTACCGTCGCGGTCGGCGAAGGGCTGAGCGATGGCCGACGAGCACGGAGCACCCCCCGCACGATCGGTCAATCCCAAGCTGGTCGCGATCCTGGTCCTCGCGGTTGTCCTGATCGTGTTCGGGCTGGTGAACACGAACCAGGTGAACGTCGACTTCATCGTGGCCAGCGTCGACGTGGCGATGATCGTCGTGATCGTGGTGTCGGCAGTGGTCGGGTTCGTGATCGGCTGGCTCGTCGCGCGCCACCGCCGTGCGGGATAGGCGTCGCGGCTAGACCGGCGCCGGCCGGGGGCGCGGATCCGGTGACCGTCCCGCACGGGTGAACACGCGTCCGGCGACGTAGCCCACGCCCAACACCGCGAAGCCCCCGACCGCGTCGAGGAAGTAGTGGTTGGCGGTCACCACGATCACGGTGACCGTGATCACCGGGTAGATCACCGCGAGGACCTTCGCCCAGACGTGCTCGACCCGCGGCACCAGCGCGCACGCGCACCACAGCGCCCAGGCGCAGTGCACGCTCGGCATCGCCGCGAACTGGTTCGAGATCTTGTTCACGGCGCCGGAGTTGAACGACCAGAACGCGGGATCCTTGGCCAGCGTGTCGACGAAGCCGTAGTGCGCCGCGAGCAGGCGCGGCGGCAGCAACGGGAAGAACGCGAACCCGATCAGGGCGAGTCCGGTGGCGACCGCGAGCGTGTTCCGCCAGCGCGGGTAGTCGTTGGTCCAGCGCCGGTACAGGTACACCATGACGCCGCCGGTCACGATGAAGTGGAACGACCCGTAGAAGTAGTTGGCGGCGATGATCACCGGCCGGCTGCTGATCACCCACGCCTGGATCTGGGCTTCGTGGTTGATTCCGAGGTCACGCTGCAGGCGAATGATGTCGAGCGCGTGCGCCATCGCCTCGGAACGGTGCGCGTCGTTGAGGTTCCGGATCGCGGTGTACACGAGGTAGAACGCGAGCACGAAGAGGATCTCGAGCCACCAGTAGAGCGTGCGACCGTCGCGGAGCCGACGGCCGCCGCGGAGACGGTGGCGGAGTGGAACCGCGGTTCGTGCGTTGTCGCCGGAGGTGAGGTCGGTGCCCGCGCCGCTCATGGAGCGGCGGCACGCTCGCGGTCGCGTTGGCCGACGGCGAACGCGGGTGCGCCGAGGAGGCTCACGATCAACATCATCCCGTACCACAGCAACCCGACGCCGATCGCCCGCCCGGTGGGCACGCCGAGCGGGTGCAGGAGCAGCACGAGGAGTCCCTCCCGGATGCCGAGCCCGGAGAGGGACACCGGCAGCACCTGGCCGCTGGCCACCGCGGGCACGAACGCGAGCACCGCGGCGTTCGGCACCGACACACCGAGCGCGTGGATCGCGCACCACACCGCGATCACGACCGAGATCTGGTACGCGAACGCGGCGACCAGCACCCGCACCGCATGACGGGGTTGCCGGCGGATGCGGTCGATGCCGATGTGAACGGCGCCGATGAAGCGCATCCAGTTCTCGCGGCTCGCGTACCGTCCGGCCAGGCGGGGATGGGCGGCGAGGAGGAGGATGGCGCCGAACGCCACGATCGAGAGCGTCTCGATCAGGAGTGCGATCCACGCGTGCGGCACCTGGATCAGCGACGGTTCCAGCGCGAACCCGATGAACGTGAGCACGGGCAGCACGATGAAGCCGCTCAGCCGCTCGATCACGACCGACGCGAAGGCGACGTCGGTGGTGCCGGTGGACTTCCCGGCGCGGCTCACCCGCAGGACGTCGCCCCCGATCGTCGACGGGAGCACATTGCCGACGAACTGGCCGGCGAGGTAGTGGGAGAGAAGCGTCCGGAGGCGCACGCGCGCGTCGAAGACCGCGAGGACGCACTGCCAGCGCCAGGCCGAGAGCACGAACCCGACGAAAGTGATCGCGAGCCCGGCGACGAGGAACGCGATCGTGCCCGCGTGGTCGTTGCGCGGCGTCACGCTGTCGCCAGGGATCTTCGTGACGAGGAACACCAGGAGCGCGGCGCTCACGGCGATGCGGAGCGCCAGCTTCGCCCGGGGAGTCAGGTGCCAGCGGCTCACCTTGCCCGTCGCGCCACGCGCGCGAGCCGTGTCCGAGGCCGCCATCCCATCATGTTACGAGTTGGGTGTTCTGACCCGGCCTCCGTGCTGCTGCCGGTACTGTGCTCGGCCGTGCCCGAACCGACCGTCTGGATCACCACCGCCGACGGCGTGCGCCTCGCCTCCGTGGCCACCGGCCCCGCCGACGCGCCCGGCCTCCTCCTGGTCCACGGTTTCGGCGGCGCGAAGGAGGATTTCGCCGACCACGTGGACGCGCTCGCGGCGGACCACCGGGTCGTGGTCTTCGACCACCGCGGCCACGGGGAGAGCGACAGGCCCGACGATCCCTCGGCGTACTCCCTCGACCGGTTGGCTGCCGACGTGCTCGAGGTCGCCGAGGCCCACGAGCTCCGGTCGCTCCGGTTGCTCGGCCACTCGATGGGCGGGATGGTGACCCGGCGCATCGCGTGCGCGGACCCCGGCCGGGCCGCGGCCCACGTCTTCATGGACACCTCGCCGGGTGCGCCGCCGATCGACCCCGAGCTCGTTGCCATGGGCGTCGCGATCGTGGAATCCGAGGGGATGTCGGCCCTGCGCGCGGCGCAGGACGAGGTGGACGTGCTGGGCAGCGACGCCTACCAGCGGGTCCTGCGCGAGCGCCCCGGCTTCGAGGAGTATGTCGAGCGGAAGTGGGCCGCCCTGTCGCCGGTGATGTGGACGACCCTCGTTCAGGAGATCGTCGAGCAGCCAGACCAGACGGCCGAGCTGCAGGCGTTGCGCGTGCCCACGCTCGTGCTGGTCGGCGACGAGGACCGTGAGTTCCTGCCCGGGTGCCACGCCATCGCCGTGGCGGTGCCCCTCGCGCGGCTCGTGGTGGTGCCGCAGGCCGGCCACTCACCCCAGTTCGAGAACCCTTCCGCGTGGCGCGACGCGCTGGGGGACTTCCTCGCGGGGCTCCCGCGCTAGTCGCCGCCGGCCTTCTCGAGGAAGCGGGCGCGCTCGACGATCACGCGCGTGATGCGACCGGCCGCGACCAACCCGTGCCCGTCGCTCACCGACACCCGGAACGTGAGGCGCCGGCCCTCGATGGACTCCAACGTGGCCTCCGCGCGGACTCGGCCGCCGATCGCAGTGGGCGCGAGGTGGTCGAGCTGCACCCGGTAGCCGACGCTCGTGTTGCCGTCCGCGATCTCACCGATGATCGCCATCACCGAGGCCTCTTCGGCCATCATCACCACTCGCGGCGTCGCGAGCAGGGGCACGTCGCCCGTGCGCATCGTCAGCGCGGTGTCGTCCTCGGTGACGACGAGCTCGACCGAGGCGGCCAGGCCGGGGCGCAGGGACATCGGCCTACGATAGACGGGCTGACCTCCGTTCACGTGGCCCGTCAGGTGGTGTCTTGATCGAAGAATCGGTGCTCCAGCGGACGCTCGGCGAGGCGTTGCGACACGGTGGTGACTTCGCGGAGGTGTTTGCCGAGGACCGTCGGGTCTCGTCGGCCCGCTTCGACGACGGCAAGGTCGAGGAGCTCGTGTCCGGGCGCGAGCGCGGTGCCGGTATCCGCGTCGTCCGGGGCGACTCCACCGGCTACGCGCACACCGCGGACCTCACCGAGGGCGGCCTCCTTGCTGCGGCCGGGGCAGCCGCGGCGGCGGCGCGTGGCGGGTCCGGCGAGGCACGGGTCGTCGCGCTCGAGCGGCAGGTGGTGCCGGCGCCGCACGAGGTCCGGGAGCTGCCCGAGACCGTCGCGAAGGTGCGCAAAGCTGAAGTGCTCGAGCGGGCCGACGACGCCGCGCGCTCGACGAGCGACTCGATCCGCCAGGTGAGCGCCACCTACGCCGACGGCCGCCGCCGGGTGCTGATCGCCAACTCCGACGGCCTGCTCGTCGAGGACGACCGCGTCCGCACGCGCTTCGGGGTCCAGTGCGTCGCCGTCGGCGACACGGGCATGCAGACCGGCTACGAGGCGCCGGGGCGCACCCTCGGCTTCGAGATCTTCGACGAGATCGATCCCGAGTCGGTCGCACGCGTCGCAGCGGAGCGCGCGCTCACGATGCTGCGGGCCCGGCCGGCTCCGCGCGGGCGTCTCCCGGTGGTGCTCAAGAAGGGCGCGGGCGGTGTCCTGTTCCACGAGGCGTGTGGCCACGGGCTCGAGGCCGACCTCGTCGACAAGGACGCTTCGGTGTTCCGGGGCCGGGTCGGCGAGCAGGTCGCGTCGCCGCTCGTGACCCTCGTCGACGACGGCACCTACGCGCGGGAGTGGGGCACGTACGCGATCGACGACGAAGGCGCACCGGCGCAGCGCAACGTGCTGATCGAGGACGGCGTCCTCACCGACTACATGTGGGATCTCGTCCGCGCCCGCAGGAGCGGTCGCGCGAGCAGCGGCAATGGCCGCCGCGAGACCTACCAGCACCTCCCAATGGTGCGCATGACCAACACCTTCCTCCTCGAAGGCGAGGAGGAACCCGGGGCGATCATCCGCGACACGCCGTACGGCCTCTACTGCGTCGCGCTCGGCGGAGGCCAGGTGAACACCGCCACCGGCGACTTCGTGTTCGGGATCACCGAGGCCTACATGATCGAGAACGGCGAGATCACCGAACCGGTGCGGGCCGCGCAGCTGATCGGCAACGGGCCGGAGACACTGCGCCTCGTCGACGCCGTCGGCTCCGACTTCGACACCTGGGCGGGTACGTGCGGCAAGGACGGCCAGGGTGTGCCGGTGTCCTCCGGCCAACCCACGCTGCGGGTCGCGGAGCTCACGGTCGGCGGCACCGCCGGTGACTGACGTCGAC
This sequence comes from uncultured Bifidobacteriaceae bacterium, assembly GCA_964505725.1. Classification (GTDB taxonomy): domain Bacteria; phylum Actinomycetota; class Acidimicrobiia; order IMCC26256; family DASPTH01; genus CAVRJC01. Next base: position 55,929 of record CAZDJK010000054.1, read on the forward strand.
CTGCTCGCGCTGGCGCGCCGCGTCGCCGGCGCCGCCCGCGCCGGGGAGCAGATCGAGGCCTACGTCGTACGGTCGCGCGACGTCGACGTGAAGGTGTTCGACGGCGACGTCGAGTCGCTGGCGGTGGCCGAGGTCGAGGGTGTCGGCGTACGGGTGGTGGCCGATCGTCGTCAGGGCTACGCGTGGGCGGGGTCCCTCGACGAGGAGGTCGTCGCCGACACCGTCGAGGAGTCACGCGACAACGCCGGGTTCGGTGCGCCCGACGACTGCTACGCGCTCGCGTCGCCCGACGACTTCGCCGGCGTCATCCCCGCTGCCCTCGAGCTGTGGCGCGACGACCTCCTCGCGGTGCCGACCGCCGACAAGGTCGCGCTGGCGATCAGCCTCGACGCCGCCACCCGCGCGCGCGACCCGCGCATCCGCGGCGTGGAGTCGTCGACCTACGGGGACTCCGCGGTCGAGAGCGCAGTGGCCAACTCGCTCGGCGTGGAAGCCGCCACGCGCCGCACGAGCTGTGCGATCTCCGCGTACGCGATGGCGGGCGAGGGCGCCGACACCCGCACCGGGAGCGGCTTCTCCGCGGCCCGGACCGTCGCCGACCTCGACGTCGACGAGGCGGCGCGGGACGCGGCCGACCGTGCCGTGCGGCTGCTCGGCGCCCGCCCGGTGCCGTCGGCCCGCATGCCGGTGGTGCTCGATCCCCTCGTCACCCGGGCGCTCGTCGGCCTGGTGGGTGGCGCGCTCGGCGGCGAGGCGGTGATCAAGGGCCGCTCGCTGTTCGTGGGCCGAGAGGGCGAGGAAGTCGCGGCGCCGCAGGTGACCCTGGTCGATGACCCGACCGTTCCCGACGCGTTCGGCGCCGCCACCCACGACGCGGAAGGGGTGCCGACCCGCCGGCTCGAGCTCATCGGGCAGGGGCGGCTCGAGGCGTTCCTGCACAACGTGTACACCGCCCGCCGGGCCGGCGCGCGCACGACCGGCTCGGCTGTGCGCGGTGGCTTCAAGTCGGCGCCGGGCGTCGGCGCCCGCGCGCTGTCGCTCGTGCCGGGGCCGCTCTCGCCGGAGGAGATCCTGGCGTCGGTGCCGGAGGCGCTGTACGTGCAGACGGTGAGCGGCCTCCACTCGGGCACCAACATCGTGAGCGGTGACTTCTCGGTGGGTGCCGAGGGCCTGATGGTGCGCGACGGCACGCTCGCCGAGCCGGTGCGCGAGATCACCATCGCCTCCACGCTCCAGCGGATGCTCCACGACCTCGCGCACATCGGCAACGACCTGCGGTGGTTGCCGGGCGGCGGCGCCGGCATGACGGTGCTGATCGCCGACATGTCGATCGCCGGCGCCTGACCGGCGGCACCTGACCGATGGCTCCCGGCGGGCGGCTCGCGAGGCAGCGCGTCACGGGCTCTCGGCGTCCTCCGGAGGCACCAGCGCGAGCGTGACCACGCCGTTGGCCTGCGCGAACGCGAGGCGGGGCGCGGTCACGCGGTCGACCAGGACCGTGACCCCGAGGGTGTCGCCGCGCGTGTGGTCGGCGCGCGCGTCCGTGCCGAGCACCACGACGCCCCGTGCGATCACCGTGGTGGCGGTGGCGCCGTCGGCGGAGGTGCCTCCGGTGCCGGTGTCGAAGGTCGCGAGGATGTCGACGGCCGCGCCGGCACGGGGGCGGATGGCGTCGGTTGCGACCACCCGCATCGCGCGCATCCCGCGCGGTACGACCCCGTCGACCCCGTGGCGGTGCCGGGGCGCCACGTTGCGGGCGACGACGTAGCCGCCTCGCGGCACCGTCATGTCGACCACCCGACCCACCGCGTCGACCGCGCCGGTCAGCGCGCCCCGCGGGAGCTCGCGCCGGTAGACCGCGCGCTCGTCGACATCGGAGGCGCGCACGGTGATGCCGACGGGCAGGTCGTGGCGCGCGACGACGGCACGGACGACCGGACCGAGCTCGCCGGCGCGGCGGTGGAGCGCGGCGAGGTCGGAGCCGACGACCACTGCGGTCACCACCGCGACAGTGGCCGCGGCCGCCCAGAGGACGAGCACACGGGGTGGACGACGAGGCACGGGCCCTCCCGGGGTTGCGGCCGCGCGGTGGCGCGGCGGCTGACCGGGGAAGGGAGGGGAAGGTGGTGGGAGGGCGCTACGCGGATGCGGTCGACTTGGCCGACGACTTCGCCTTGGGTCCGTCGGTCTTCCCGGAGTCCTTGGGCTTGTCGGCCTTGGCGCTGCCCGCCGAGCTCCCGGCGCCGTCGCCCGAGCTGCTGCTCTTGTCGGACTTCTCCGACTTCTCGGACTTCTCGGTGCCGCGGTCACCCTTGGTGGAGCCGTTGCGCCCGTTGCCGCTGCGGCTGTCGGTCTTGTAGAAACCCGATCCCTTCAGCACGATGCCGACGGGCTGGAACACCTTGGACAGCTTCCCACCGCAACCGTCGGCGTGGCGCTTGAGCGGGGGGTCCTGGAACGACTGCCAGACCTCGACCTCGTCGCCGCACTTGGCGCATTCGTACACATAGGTGGGCATCGAACCAGCGTCCTCCGGCCGGGCGATCAGCGGCTAGCACTCGCCTCCTCTGACTGCTAACCCTATCGCGCCGCCGGACATTCCGCGTCCGTTCGCTCCCGGCTGCCAGGCTGGCGGAGAATGGGGGCCGATGTCGGACCTCGCCGTTGTCCTGCTCGCGGCGCCCCTCGCGTACCTCCTCGGGACGTTCCCGAGCGCCGACCTGGTAGCCCGCCGCCGCGGCGTCGACATCACCGCCTCGGGCTCGGGGAACCCCGGAGCGTCGAACACGTTCCGGGTGCTCGGATGGAAGGCCGGCGTGCTCGTGTTCGCGCTCGACGCGGCCAAGGGCGCGCTCGCCGCGCTCGCCGGGCTCCTGATCGACGGGCACCTCGGCGCGTACGTGCTCGGCGGGGCCGCGATCATCGGTCACACCCTCCCGGTGACCAGGCGCTTCAAGGGGGGACGCGGCGTCGCGACCGGTGCCGGCGTGATGCTCGTGATCTTCCCCCTGTTGACCCTGGGCGCCGGCGCGCTGTGGTTGGTCGTCGTGCGCATCACGCACAAGGCGTCGGTGGCGTCGCTCACCGTGCTCGTCGTCTTCCCGGCCGCGGTCGCGCTCGCCGGACACACGTGGACCGACATCGCCGTGATCTCGGGCCTCTCCCTGCTGGTGCTCGCCCGCCACTTCTCGAACGTCCGACGGTTGGTGCGGGGCGAGGAGCTCGGGCTCGATCCCGGCGGCGAGCCCGAGGCACCGGGCTAGCGTCCACTCCGTGAGCGCCACCCGCGTGACCAAGGCGGTCATCCCGGCAGCGGGCCTCGGCACGCGGTTCCTCCCCGCGACCAAGAGCCAACCCAAGGAGATGCTGCCCGTCGTCGACAAGCCCTCGATCCAGTACGTGGTCGAGGAGGCGGCCCGGGCCGGGCTCACCGACGTGCTCGTGATCACCGGGCGCGGAAAGCGCGCGATCGAGGACCACTTCGACCGGAACTTCGAGCTCGAGCACTACCTCGAGGCCTCGAACAAGCTCGACCTGCTCGCCGAGATCCGCGCTGTGAACGAGCTCGCCGACATCCACTACATCCGCCAGCGCGACCCGCTCGGCCTCGGGCACGCGGTGAGCGTCGCGCGCGAGCACGTGGGCGACGAGCCGTTCGTCGTGATCCTCGGCGACGACATCATGGTCGACGGCGGCGCGCTGCTCCGGTCGATGCTCGAGGTGCACGAGCGCGAGCAGGCGTCGGTGCTCGCGCTGCTCGAGGTGGCGCCCGGCGAGATCTCCGCTTACGGGTGTGCCGAGACCGACGACGCTCGCCCCGCCAGTGATTCCGGCGGGCAGCTGCGCCGCGTGCGCGGCGTGGAGGAGAAGCCGCCGGCCCACCTCGCCAAGTCGAACCTCGCGGTGATCGGGCGCTACGTGTTCACGCCCGGCATCTTCGACGCGCTCGACCGCATCACGCCCGGCGTGGGCGGTGAGCTGCAGCTCACCGACGCCATCGGGCTGCTCCTCGAGCGGGAACCGGTGTTCGGTCGCGTCTTCTCGGAGGGTCGCTACGACGTCGGGCGCAAGATCGACTTCCTGCGCGCGAACATCGAGATCGCGCTGACGCGCGAAGACCTCGGTTCCGAGCTCTCGGCGTACCTGCGCAAACTCGTGGACGAGCGGCTCCGATGATCCCGCTCCCGGAGGTCCAGGCGTCGGTGATGCGGTCGATCACGCGCTTCGCGCCGGTGGAGTTTGCGCGCGCCGACGCCTTGGGTCTCGTGCTCGCGGCCGACGTCGTGGCGGGCGACCGCGTGCCGCCGTTCGACAACACGGCCATGGACGGGTACGCCGTGCGCGCGGCCGACACCGAGGGCGCGCGCGCCGACGCGCCGGTGCGGCTGCGTGTGGTGGGGGAGCTCCCCGCCGGTCACGCGCCGACGGTCGCGGTCGGGCGGGGCAAGGCCGTGCGCATCATGACCGGCGCGCCGATCCCCGAAGGCGCCGACGCCATCGTGATCGTCGAGACCACCGAGCGCGTGGGCGAGGCCGGGGACGCGGTCGACGTGTTCCAGGCCGCCGCCGTGGGCGACCACGTGCGCCCGGCGGGCGGGGACGTCGAGGTCGGTCAAGTGGTCTTCCCGGCCGGCACGCAGCTCGGCCCCGCGCACCTCGGGGTGCTCGCGAGCATCGACGTGCACGAGGTGAGCGTGTACCCGCGCGCCCGGGTCGGCGTGATCTCCACCGGCGACGAGCTCGTCGAGGCGGGGCCGCTCACGCCGGGGCGCATCCGCGACTCCAACCGGCCGATGCTCCTCGGTCTCGTCGAGGCCTCGGGCATGGATGCGGTCGACCTCGGCATCGCGCGCGACGACGAGGACGTCCTCACGCGCACCCTCGAGGATGCGCTCTCGGCCTGCGACGCGATCGTGACCAGCGGCGGGGTGTCGGTCGGCGACTACGACTACATGAGCGCGGCGCTGCAGCGCATCGCGGCGACCGGCGAGGGTGCCGACTCGCGCGTCGACTGGTACCAGGTGGCGATCCGCCCGTCGAAGCCGCTCTGCTTCGCCGTCCTGCACGGCAAGCCGGTCTTCGGGCTCCCGGGAAACCCGGTCTCTTCACGCGTGAGCTTCGAGCTGTTCGCGCGACCGGCGCTGCGGCACATGATGGGACACGCCGTGCTCGAGCGGCCCGTCGTCGCGGCACGCGCCGAGCACGCGATGCGCCGCCGGCGCGACGGCAAGCTGCACCTCGATCGGGTCCGCGTGCGCCTCGACGAGAGCGGGCGCTACGTGGTCTCGAGCACGGGAGGTCAGGCGAGCAACGAGCTCGCCGCCACCGCCGCCGCCGACGGCCTCGTGCTGCTCGCCGACGGCGAAGGAGTCGATGCCGGAGCCGACGTGCGGGTGATGCTGCTCGGCTGACCGGAGGAAGGAGCGACGGTGGGCGGACCGCAGCACGACGTCATGGTGGAGCGCGACCTGGTCGTTCGGGCGCCGGACGGCGTCGAGCTCCTCACCGACGTGTACCACCCCGTCGGCGTCGAGCGCGGGCCCGTCATCATCGAGCGCAGCGGGTACGGGCGCCAGATGATGGCCACGCCCGCGGAGGCCTTCGCGCGCCACGGCTACCACTACGTGCTCCAGACCGTGCGCGGGATCGACGGCTCGGGTGGCGAGTGCGACATGTTCGCCGAGGCGGGCGACGGCCGCGCCACCGCCGACTGGGTAGCCGGGCAGCCCTGGTTCGACGGCAGCCTCGGGCTCAACGGCGCGAGCTACATGGGCTTCACCGCTTACGCGCTGGCCTCCACCCGTCCGCCCCACCTCCGCGCGATGTGCGTCTCGGTCTTCGGCTCCGACCGCACCTTCGCCTGGTTCGCCGGCGGCTCGATCGCGTGGGAGCTCGTGCTCGGCTGGAACGTGAACCAGTGGCGGCTGTCGCAGAGCGGCGTCTCGCGCCCGCGCCGGGAGACGGCGGAACCGATCGCCGATCGGCTGGCGGGGTTCGACGAGGCGTTCGCCCACCTTCCCGTCGGCGAGGCGGCGCGGCTCCTCACCGGGGTGGACATCCCGCTCGTCGACCTGATCCTCGAGCACCCCGACCTCTCCGATCCGGTGTGGGCCCCGCTCGCGTACACCGGCCTCCTCGGCGACCTCGGCGTTCCCGTGTGCCTGATCGACAACTGGCACGACTACCAGCTGCCGCGCACGATCGCCGATCACCGCATCCTGCGCACCACCGGCGTGCCCCACCGGCTCGTGCTCCGTCCCGGCGCGCACGCGGGAGAGGGGAACGTCGACATCAACTCGTACCTCGAGGTGCCGCTGGCCTGGTTCGACACCCATCTGCGCGGTATGCGCGAGCGGGTGCCGGACCAGTCCGTCACCTACACCCTCACCGGTGACCGGCGCGAGGTTCGCGACGTCGACGACTGGCCACCCGCGCACACGCCCACCCGCTGGTACCTGCAGGCCGACGCCACGCTGGCGACGACGCCGCCGGCGGAAGGCGGGTCGGCGAGCGCGTACCACTACGACCCGGTCGAGCCCACGCCGGCGTTCGGCGGCATCGGCCTCTTCTCGGGTGGAATGGTCGAGAACCGCGAGCTCGAGGCGCGTGAGGACGTGCTCGTGTTCACCAGTGCGCCGCTCGACGCGCCGCTCGAGGTGACGGGGCCGGTGCACGCCGAGCTCTTCGTGGCTTCGACCCTCGACCACACCGACTTCTTCGTGCGCGTGTGCGACATGCACCCCGACGGTGCGTCGCTGAACGTGTGCGACGGCCTCCGGCGCCTCGAGCCCGGTGCGATCGACCGCGACGCCGACGGCGTGTTCCGCGTGCAGGTGCCGCTGTGGGACGCGGGGTACCGCTTCGGCGCCGGTCACTGCGTGCGGGTGCAGGTATCGAGCGGCGCGCATCCCGTCTACCTGCGCAATCTCGGCACCGGGGACCCGATCGCCACCGCGACCGCGTGCAAGGCGGCCGACCAGCAGGTGTTTCATGAGGCCGACCACCCGTCGTGCGTCGTGCTGCCGCACGCCTGACGCGACCGGGCGCCCGGATCGACCCGGGCGCCCGTCGTGTCCCCAGCCCGCCCCGGACGAGCCGCTCGGCCCCCACGATCGAGCGGCTCGCCCGGAACAAGAAGAACCGGCCCCCCAATGCGCTTGGGTGGGGCCGGTTTCGCTCTGGCTCCCCGCAGGCTGAAGCGACCAGTTCGTCGCCTGCGGATCGTCGCCTCCCCGAATCGAAGTGGTTGGCTGGTTCCTGCTGTTGCCTGTTTCTCCTGTTCGTGCTCTACCTGGCTACCGCAGAGCGTGGTTAGTCTGACACGTAGAGTGGTATCTCGTCAAGTCGACCCGGGAAATCCGGCTGGGGTCGGCATTACCATGGACGCGTGGAACCCCTCGTCGACGGCTTCGGGCGCCGGGTCACCGACCTCCGCGTGTCGATCACCGACCGCTGCAACTTCCGCTGCACCTACTGCATGCCGGAGGAGGGGCTGCAGTGGCTCGAGCGCGAGGCGCTGCTCACGTACGAGGAGCAGGCCCGCGTCGTCAGGGTCTGCGTCGAGCGGTTCGGCTTCGAGTCGGTGCGGATCACCGGCGGCGAGCCGACCGTACGCGCCCACCTGCCGCGTCTGGTGGAGATGCTGGCGCCGCTCGGGATCGACATCTCCCTCACCACCAACGGCGTGAAGCTCGCTGAGATGGCAGGCGACCTCGCGGCGGCGGGCCTCGCCCGGATCAACGTGTCGCTCGATTCGCTGCGCCGCGAGACCTTCTTCGCGCTCACCCGGCGCGACGAGCTGGATCGGGTGTTGCAGGGGATCGACGCCGCGCTCGCGGCGGGCCTCGACCCGGTCAAGGTGAACACCGTCGTCATCCGCGGTGTGAACGACGACGAGGTCGCCGACCTCGCCGCGTTCGGACGCGATCGCGGCGTCGCGCTGCGCTTCATCGAGTTCATGCCGCTCGACGCCGACGGCGAGTGGAGCGCCGACAAGGTCGTCCCGGCGTCGGAGATCCTCGACCGCATCGACGCGATGTTCCCGCTCGAGAATCACCACCTGGCGGGGTCCACCCACGTCGAGCCGGCGGCGACGTTCCGCTACGTGGACGGTCGTGGCGACGTCGGCGTCATCCCGAGCGTGACCGCGCCGTTCTGCGAGAGCTGCGACCGGATCCGCATCACGGCCGAGGGCAAGCTCCGCACCTGCCTGTTCGCGCTCGACGAGTTCGACCTGCGCTCGATCCTGCGGAGCGGCGCCCCCGACGACGAGCTCGACGACCGGTTGGCGGACGCCATCGTGGGCGCGGTCGCCACCAAGTGGGCGGGCCACCACATCGGCCGGGTCGACTTCGTGCGCCCCGCCCGCTCCATGAGCCAGATCGGCGGCTGAGCCAGATCGAAGGCGGGCCTCCGGGCCGGTCCTGGACAGAGCGGCGCGACCCCGGCCACCCCTAGACTGGCCTTCATGGCGGCTTCGGAGTTCACCCACCTCGACCCTCTCGGCCGCGCCCGCATGGTCGACGTGACCGCGAAGGACGCCACGCACCGCCGGGCGATCGCCCGGTGCAAGGTGTTGATGGAGGCCGACACCGCGGCCAAGATCGCGTCCGGCGCCATCAGCAAGGGCGACGTCCTCGCGGTCGCGCGGGTCGCGGGCATCCAGGCGGCGAAGCAGACTCCCAACCTCCTCCCGCTCTGCCACCCGCTCCTCGTGGGCTCGGTGTACGTCAACTTCCGCATCGAGGACTCTCACGTGGAGGTGGAGGCGCAGGTCGACACCGTCGACCGCACTGGCGTGGAGATGGAAGCGCTCACCGCCGCCGCGGTCGCCGCGCTCACCATCTACGACATGTGCAAGTCGATCGACCGGGCCATGACCATCGGTGATCTCCAGCTGTGGGAGAAGACCGGCGGCCGCTCCGGCACCTACCGGCGGCCCCTGTCGCCCGCCGACGACCCGCTCGACCGGTAGCGGTGGTCCTCCGCCGCTCACCCGCCGCGAGTCGCTGACCTGCGCCTTCGCGCGACCGGTGCGCGGCCGTTCGCCGGCTCGCTACCTGTTGTTCGCCCCCGATTGACCGGGTGAGAAGGTCGCGGGCTAAGGTGCCACGTTCCCGGCCATCCTCCTCACCTCGAGGTATGGCTGGTACGTTGCCGAGCGGCGGGTGGAAGGGCTCTGGCGTTGACCATCGCAGTCATCTTCATCCTCGGCCTGATCTGGGCGGCGGTGCTCATCCCGCCGATCCTCAAGGCCAAGTCCCAGCGTCCCCGGAGCGATTCCGTCGGCGACTTCCGTCACCGCCTGAGCATGCTCGGGCAGACCAACGGGTTCCCGCGGAGCCGCCACGACGCGGTGTCGCCGTCGCACCCTGCGTTCGCGCCCGCCGCGCACCGTCCTCCTCAGAGCGCGGCCCAGAAGCGGCGCCAGGACGTGCTCCTGATCATGCTCGGCGTGTGCGCGGGAACGCTGTTCCTCGCCGTGCTCAGTCGCATGACCGGCCTGTTCGTGATCCACCTGCTCGCCGACGCCGTCCTCGGCGGATACGTGTACCTGCTCCTGCAGTACAAGCACCGCGTGCACGAGCAGCGCGCGAAGGTGCGCTTCCTCAGCACCGCCTACCGCCAGCCGGCTCGATACGCGGACGACGCTCCGGCGCACGACCACGCGCAGAGCGGTCCGCGGCTAGTTCCGCTCCGCCAGTCCGCCTCGAACTAGCGGGTCGACACGAGTCCGGCGGACCACGCGGCCGACATCGCAGCGGCCGGCCAGGCCGCGCGCGACGTCCTCGAGCTCAAGCACCAGGCGCGCGAGGTCACCCTCAACGCGTCGCGCCGTGCGATCCGCTCGTGCGCGAGCGCCATCCGCGCCGTGCAGCGCAGGGAGTTCCACGAGGCGCGCGAGCTCATCGCGGTGGCAGCCGCGTATCTCGCCGAAGCCGAAGCGGTGCTGGCGGGTCATCCCGACGTGCGGTACGCGGGCTTCGTGCACGATGCGAAGAAGGAGTTCGTCGAGGCCAACCTTACGCTCGCGTTCGTCGCCGACCAACCCCTCCCCGCGGCCGACGAGCTCAACGTGGAGGTGCAGGCGTACCTGAACGGGATGGGCGAGGCGGCGAGTGAGCTCCGCCGGCAGGTGCTCGACTGCCTGCGCGACGGCGATACCGTCGAGGCCGAGCGGCTGCTCGCGATCATGGACGAGGTGTACGGCGTGCTGGTGACGGTCGACTACCCGGACGCGATGACCGGGGGACTCCGCCGGACCACCGACGCGCTCCGGGCGGTCCTCGAGCGCACGAGGGGTGACGTGACCACCGCCCTCGTCGTCGCCCGCATGCAGGACGTCGTGGAGCGACGCGGTGGTAGTTTGGCGGATCCTTCGGGGGTGTAGCTCAGCCCGGTAGAGCGCTACGTTCGCAACGTAGAAGTCGGCGGTTCGAGTCCGCTCACCTCCACTCACTCACCTGACCTGCGGCTTCGTGGTCAGATCTCGGGAACGATTCCCAGCTCACCACGGCTGCACCTGAAGGGTGCCATCGCAGGGTCGGTGC
>CAZDJK010000055.1:0-5684 GCA_964505725.1 uncultured Bifidobacteriaceae bacterium
GATCTCACGAGCGATCTCGTCCGCCTCTCGCATGACAAGCCCGAACAGCTCAACCAGTTCGACATCGTGAACATGGTGTACTCGATGGCTCTCGCAGGCCACGAGACGACGTGCAACACGATCGGGAGCATGGTGCTCGCGCTCATGCGGCGACGGGACCAGTGGCAGGAGTTGATCGACGACCCGTCTCGCATCGAGAACGCGGTCGAGGAGGCGCTCCGCTTCGATGGCCCCGTGCTCTACCACCGGCGCATCGCCAAGGTCGACACGGAGGTCGGTGGCGTCGCGATCCCTGCGGGCTCCAAGGTGATGATGGCGTTCGCCTCCGCCGACCGCGACCCGTCCCAGTTCGGGGACGACGCCGACTCGTTCCGCATCGACCGTGAGGACGCCGAGCTCCACCTCGCGTTCGGCAAGGGCCCGCACCTGTGCCTGGGTGCCCCGCTCGCACGGATCGAAGCCCGCCTCGCGCTCGAGCTGCTCACGACCATGACTCCCGACCTGGAGCTCGTTCCCGATCAGGTGCTCGAGTACACGCCGAACGCGCTCTTCCGGGGGCTCAAGGCGCTCCTGGTGGCGCCGAGGGGCGTGGCGCGTGCAACGGAGCTCGGCGCGCTCCCGCTCGCGTCGTGACCGAGCCCGGCGTCGACGAAGCCCGCTTCGCCGACGCGCAGCGGGTCGTGAAGGTCGCCGCGCTCCGCGGCGAGCCGCTCGACGACGACCGTTGTGACAGCTGCTTCTACTACCTGGAACCCGGGTCGCCCCTCGCGTTCTGCTGGCACGAGAAGTTGCAGATCCTCGTGGGGCACGAGTGGTGGTGCCACTTCTGGGAGATGAGGGAGAGTTGATCGACGACGCGTCGGGTGGGTGCGCCGGTTCGGCGGCTCCGTTCCGACGTTCGATGCGAAGGAGATGATGGACGTGGCTCGGCAGGAAGACGTGGCGGCGCGCCTGCAGCGACTGGAAGACCTCGAGGAGATCCGTCAGCTGTTCGAGGACTACATCCACCATCTCGACCGCGGCCACTTTCCCGAGTACGCCGCGCTGTACGCGCGCGATGGTCAGATGCGGCTCGGGCCCGCTCGCGCCGACGGTCGGGAAGACATCGAGCGGGTGGCACGAGAGAGCTTCTCCTATCCCGACGGTGCTCCGAGCGACGGCCGCCTCGGCGGGTTCCACATCGTCAGCGGCCCACGCATCAAGCTCGACGGCGACACCGCGACGGGCGAGGTGATGTGGACCGTGATCGCGCGCGGCGACGACGGGAAGCCCTCGGTCACGATGGTCGGGCACCACGTCGACGACCTCGTCCGCGAGGAGGGCCGTTGGCGGTTCCAGCGCCGGCGCGGCTTCATCGACATCCCGTGACCGCGTTCGTCTCGAAGCCGCCCGCGACGTGACAGGAGGAGTGTGATGTTCGAGATCCAACAGGTGTTCCACGTGAGCCACGTGGTGGACGACCTCGACACCGCGGTTGCCTGGTACGACGACGTGTTCTCGCCGCAGGTGTGGCAGCGGGTCGAGGTCGGAGGCACGCCGCTCGCGCTTCTCGTCATCGCCGACACCGTGCTCATGCCGATGGCCCCGAAGCCGGAGATCCCGTCGTCGCCCGGTCGGTTCCGTGCTCGCTTCGGGGCCCACCTGCACTCGCTCGCGCTCTACGTCGAAGAGCCGGTCGGTGTCATCGACCACCTACGTGGGATGGGCCTGCGACTCACCGGGTCGAGCGGACGCGACCTGGAGGATCCACGTGACGAGATCTGGACCCAACCGCGGGAGACTCCCGTCGTGCTCGAGCTGTTCGAACCGCGCGAGTCGATGGAGGATCCGCGCCACGGCACCGGGTGGTCGTCCGCGTTCTGGCGCGAGCAGCACCCGTTGGCGATCCAGGACGCGTGCTACACGGTCGTCACCGATGATCTCGGCGGTGCGACCGGCTTCTTCGTGGACGCGTTGCGCGGCAAGGTCGTGCACGAGAGCGCCACGCCCTACCGCACGCAGTCGAGCTTCGTGGCGCTCGGGCATGCCGTCGTGGTCGAGGTTGCACAGCCTCTCGACGCCACGAGCACGGCCGCACGGGACCTCGACGCCCGAACCACCTTCCACGCGGTGACCTTCCGCGTCGCAGATCTCGAACGCGCGGTGGGCCATGTGACGTCGAAGGACATCAGGCTCGACCGTATCGCCGATGGTCACGTCGCGCTCGATCCCGCCGACACGCTCGGTGTGCAGTTTCGCCTGACCGATCGACCTCTCGACGCGTGGTGAGTGCCGAGCGCCTGTGTGATCGGCGGGCGTCGCGCCGCATCGGCGACGCGGCGGCCGTCAGTAGCCCCTGAATTCCGAGGGGCGACGCTCCAGGAACGACGCGACGCCTTCCGTGGCGTCGTGACTGTGCGACTGCAGCTCCTGGAACGCGGCCTCGGTGAGGAACGACCCGGCCCGGTCGTGGTCGAGGCTGGCGTTCACGAGCCGCTTGGTGAACGCGAGCGCGCTCGTGGGCATGGCCGCGAGCCTGCCCAGGAGGTCAGCGGCAGTGGCGTCGAGCGCTTCGGCGGGTACGACGCGGTTCACCAGTCCCATCTCACGCGCACCCTCGGCGGGTAGCCGGTCGGCCAGGAACATCAGCTCCTTGGCGCGTTGCATCCCCACGAGCCGTGGGAGGAGATAGGCGCCGCCGGCGTCCACCACGATCCCGCGCAAGAGGAACGGCTCGAGGAACGACGCGGCGTCGGAGGCGACGACCATGTCGCACGCGTACGCGAGGTGGGCGCCGAGTCCGGCGGCCGTGCCCTGCACGACGGCGACCACCGGCTTCGGGCAGTCCAGCACCGCCGCGACCAGGCGTTGCGCGCCTTCCATGATGCGTCGCATCCCGTCGCCGACGAGGGGCCCTCCCTCGCGACCGCCGGTCGCGATCGATCCGACGTCGGCGCCCGAGCAGAAGTGGCGGCCGTTGGCGCGGATGGCGACGGCCCGCACGTCGGGATCCGGATCAGCCGCCGCCAGGAGGCCGATCATGACGTCGCGCATCTCGGGGAGCAGCGCGTTGGCGGCATCCGGTCGGTTCAGCGTGATCGTCGAGACGCCGCCGTTCACCTCGTGGAGGATCGTGGTGCCGAGGACGTCGTCGCTCACGGGAGCCGTCTTCCCGGTTGCGCTGCCGTGCTCACCGAAGCCACGACGAGTCGTACTGGGCGCTGCGCGCGGCCTTGAGCCCGGCCATGCCCTCGGCGTCGATGATCTCCCGGAACGTCCGGCCGTCGGGTGCGGTCGCGCGGCCGCTGTTGGCCAGCGTCACTGCGTCGGCCGTGAGCCCGGCCACCCTGCCCGCGCCGTCGCCGGCGGCATCGGCGACCGCGTCGATGGCCCGCTTGTTGAGCACGACCGCTTCGCGCGGCAGTCGCGCGAGGCGCCCCGCGAGGTCCAGGGCGCGAGCAAACAGCTCGTCGTCGGGCTCGACGCTCAGCACGAGCCCGATCTCACGCGCCGTCGCCGCGGGCAGGTTCTCGCCGGTGAGCATCAGGAACTTCGTCCATTGTCGGCCCACCACGGGGACGAGGGAGGTTGCACCCACGAGCCCGATGCGTCCCTCCGGCAAGCCGAAGCTCGCCGACTCGCCGGCGATCACGAGATCGCAGCTCACGACGAGCGACAGCGCGGCGCCCAGGCAGACGCCGTGCACCGCTGCGACGGTCGGGATCGCGGCCTCGCGTATCCGGCGGTGGAAGCGTTCGGCCTCCTCCAGGAACCGCTGCTGCTCGAACGCGGTCTCCCGTCGAGCGTTGCCGGTGACGTCCCCACCCGACGAGAAGCCCTTCCCTGCGCCGCGGAGCAGCACGCAGCCGGTCTCGGGGTCGCTCTCGGCATCCGCGACTGCCCACGCGATCTGGTCGCGGGTACCGCCGGCGCGGGCAGAGATCGCGTTGAGCTTGTCGGGACGGTCGAGCCTGATGACGGCGACCCCGCCCGTCTTCTCGTAGACGATCTCGTCGAGCTCCACGCGGGCGAACCTAGCGCGCGGCGCCCGGGTTCGGGGCGCCGACGTCTCCGCGCGGTCGAACCCGGTCGGCTATCGCGCGGGCTGCGTGCTGTCGACGGCCTGACGTTCAGCCGTCGTCGGTCGCGATCACAGTCTCGCCGAACTGAGCGACGTCGCGTTCGAGATCGTCGAGGCTGCGCGCCGAGGCCACGATCGTCATCCAGGTCACGCCGCAATCCGCGTACTGATGGAGGTTCGCGGCGATCGACGCGGTTGCCTCGCCCCAGTCCTTCAGGTGACGCTCGAACGGCGCAAAGCAGATCTCGAGCGGGTCGCCACCCGATTCCGCTCGCATCGTGTTGACGCGGGCGATGCGATCGGAGAGGTCGCCGAACGTCGCCAACGGGGGCGTGAGGCTCACCGCCGCCTCCTCCTCCGTCACCGACATCGGCAACCATCCATCTCCGAGGGAGGCCGCGCGGCGCATGGCGCGCGTGCCGTTGCCACCGATCCACACCGGGATCGGCTGCTGCAGCGGCGACGGGTACATCGTGTGCCCGTGCGCGGGGAAGAGCCCGTCACGCTCGACCGTCTCGCCCGTCCAGGCCGCACGCATCGCGGCGATCGCATCGTCGAGTCGTTCGCCCCGCCCCCGGTACTGCGCGCCGAGGGTCGCGAATTCCACCTCGAGGTATCCCGCCGCGAGCCCCGCGATGACCCGGCCGCCGGAGAAGCGGTCGATGGTGGCGAATGCCTGCGCGGCGACGTACGGGCTGCGGTATCCCGAGACCAGGACGTTCGTGATGAGACGGATCCGCTCCGTGCGCTCGGCCACGGCGGCGAGCGAGACGAAGGGATCCAGCGAGATGTGGCCGTACTTCAGCCATGTGTTCTCCGGAAACGGATGGTCGTACACCGAGACCGCGTCGAATCCCGCCTGCTCGGCGAAGACCCCGAAGTCGCTGAAGCGGCCCTCGCCCAACCATTGCTCGAGGTACTTGCCGGCCCGGTTCGGGAACTGCAGGTTGTAGCGCACGGCCGAGATGGTACCGAGGGGCTCGGCGTCGCGCGCCGCCGTCGACCGCCGCAGCGCGAGCGGCGACCATGCTCGCGGCCCGCGCTAGCCTCCGGCGAGGAGGTCGTCGGTGGGTCGCAGAGTTGCCATCGCAGGTGTCGGGCTCGGTGGTCGCAACGGCGCGGCGGGGGGCCTCACGCCGTACGCGCTCGCGGCGGAGGCGTCACGCGCGGCACTGGCGGAGTCGGGGCTCGCGCCGCGTGACATCGACGGCTTCGCGTCGACGGGCCTCGGGACGCTCGCACCGGTCGACGTCGCCGAATACCTCGGCCTGCGTCCGCGATGGGTCGACTCCACCGCGGTCGGCGGCGCCTCGTGGGAGGTCATGGCGTCACACGCGACGGACGCGATCGCCGAGGGTCACGCCGACGTGGTGCTGCTCACCTACGGCTCGACCGCGCGGAGCGACCTCCGTGCCGGACTGCGCACCGCGAACCTCGACTGGGGGTCGCGTGGCCCCCAGCAATGGGAGGCACCACACGGGATCACACTGATCTCGAAGTACGCCATGGCCGCCCGGCGTCACATGCACGAATACGGCACCACGCTCGAGCAGCTCGCCGAGATCGCAGTGTCGGCCCGGGTCAACGCGGCCTCGAACCCCGACGCCCAGGCCCGGGATCCGAT
>CAZDJK010000056.1:0-13684 GCA_964505725.1 uncultured Bifidobacteriaceae bacterium
CTTGTCGGGGTCGATGTACTTCTCGTACGCGCCGCGTGACGGCGTGGAGTGCTCGTCGGCATCGTTGATGAGATAGGGGAGCGCAGCTGCCCCAGCCTCGGTCGCAGTCATGGCGGACCTCCTCGACGACTGCTCCGACCGTACCACCGAGCCCTGTCCCCACCAACCTGCCCGAACCCGGCGCGCATGTGTGTGTTCGCGGCCGATGCCCCGCTCGAGTGCCTTGCAATTCGGGTACTCGACCGTCAGTATTCGCCCGGCCAGCGACTGCGCTACCAGGGGGATTCATGGCTCGAGACCGGCGACGGCCACGGGCGCCGCGAAACCGGCCTCGAAGCGCGGTGCTGGCACTGACCGTTTTCGTGGCGGCCGTCGCGCTCACCGGGTGCGGTTTCGGGACCCAGGATCTCGTGCTGAAGCAGCCCACCCAGGTGCAGAACCTCCGGCCCGCGGCGTTCACGCACGTGAAGCTGCCCGTCACCCTGTCCTGGCGCGGGGCACCCCTCGCCGCGGGCCAGCGGTACCTCGTCGTCGTCGACCAGCAGCCGATGCCGCCCGGTGAATCCATGCAGTACTTCGTCACCGACACGTGCAAGCGCACGCCCGGCTGCCCGAACACGGCCTACCTCACGTCCCAGTTCCTGTTCCTGACCCGGGCGAACCACGTGAAGGTCCAGGCGGTACCGAGCACGGGACCCTTCCCGGTGGACGACCTCACCTACCTGCACCAGGCCACGATCGTGGTGCTCGACGCGCGCAACGTGCGTATGGGCGAGCAGTTCTGGGCCACGAGCTTCTACGTGCCGAGCATATGAGCGCCTCGGGAGGTCTCGACGAGGTCCGGGCCGGCGAAGCCGCCATCGCTACCCTCGAACGCGACGCGCGCGAGCTGCGCGACCTCAGCATGGCGGCGCTCGGGTTCGCGTCCGACGCGCGCGTGCCGCGGATGCGCGACGCGATCCGCTCGTCGGGGGCCGGATGGTCCAACCTCCTCGCCGTGTCCGTCGTCTCTCTGCCGATCGTCTACCTCACGCTCGTCTTCCTCATGTTCGACAACGCGATCGCGAGCACGCTCGGCACGGACCTGCTGGGCTACCAGTACCCGGGCCTGTTCTCGTCGGTGGAAGCGCCCCTCGTGGGCGTCGGTGCCGGCCTCGCCGCCTTCTTCACCGCGTGGCTGACCCTGCGCAAGCGGTGTCGTACGGGTGCCATCGTGTTCGCCGCCTTCGCGTTCGCGGCCGGCATGTGGCTCGCCGCGTTCTCGACGGAGGAGGTGGGACTGATCATCTCCGTCGTGGTCGCCGGTCTGGCGCTCGGCGCGCACTACGCGTCGGTGCCGAGCCTCCTCATCGACGCCTACCCGCCCGGTGTCAGGGTCCGGGTCATCTCCACGTACGTGCTCTTCGTGGGGATCGGCACGTTCCTCGGCGCCCTCCTGATCGCGGTGGGGACCGACTCCTGGTCGCTCACGTGGCGCGGGATCCTGATGATCCTGGCCGGCGTGGCGACGGTGGTCGCCTTCGCCTCGCTCGTCGTGCGGGATCCCGGCGTCGGCCGCTACGACCTCGACCGCATCGACGAGCTGGTCCGCGAACGGGTCGGCGCCAGGGGAGCGTTCGCCGGTGAGCTCTCCGAGGAGGACGTCGCGGTCGGCTTCGGGGAGCAGATGCGCCAGCTCTTCGCCACCCGCTCCGCGCTCGTGATCGTCATCGCGTTCACGTTGTACGGCGCCATGATCGTGTCGTTGCCCGCGTTCCTCGGGCAGTTCGTCGTCGCACGGTACGGCTGGGGGCTCTCCGACCGCGCCTGGTTGCTCGTGCTCTACCTCGCGGTGGGGCTCGTGCCGCTCGCCGGTCTCTTCCTCCGCGGCGACCACTGGTTCTCGACCAGCCCGCCCCGGCTCCTGCGGTACGTCACCCGGCTCTCGCTCGTGAGCGCGGTCTCGCTGATCGTCACCGCCTACGTTGCGAACCGGACGGTCACCGTGGTCGGGGTGGCGCTGGTGTCGGTGTCGCTCTACGCGCTCCTCGTCGTGGGCTACGTGGTGCTGCTGTCGATCGTGCACCCGAGGCTGCGGCCCCACGCGGCGTCGTTCGCGGGCATCACGATCGTCACCGCGGTGCTCGCCGGCGGTGCGCTCCCGGGCCAGCTGAGCAGCCGGTACGGCGTCACCGCCGCGCTGACGTTCTTCGCGCTGAACTTCCTCGGCCTCGGCGGTGCCGCCCGGATCGTCGGCGAGTCGATGCCCCGGGACCTCGGCAACCTCATCGAGGGTGAGACCGAACGCGAGGAGCTCCGCGTCCGCGTGTCGAGCGGGCAGCACTTCCCGCTGCTCGGCTGCCGCCACATCGACTTCTGCTACGGGCAGATCCAGGTGCTGTTCGGGGTCGACTTCACCGTCGACGACGGCGAGATGGTTGCGCTGCTCGGTACCAACGGCGCCGGCAAGTCGACCCTGCTCAAGGTGATCTCCGGTATCGGCAAGCCGACGCGCGGCTCGGTGCACTATCGCGGCGCGGACATCACCTACATCGACCCGCAGCGGCGAGTGCGCTACGGCATCACGCAGATGCCGGGCGGTCGCTCCGTCTTCGGGACCATGTCGGTCGCCGAGAACCTCCGCATGTACGGGTTCAGCGTGCGCAAGACGCGCCGGGTGGTCGACGACGGCATCGAAGCCACCTTCGAGGCGTTTCCCGCGCTCGCGCAACGGCGCAACCAGGCTGCCGCGACGCTGTCGGGCGGTGAGCAGCAGATGCTCTCGCTGGGCAAGGCGTTCATCCTGCGCCCGCGGCTGCTGCTCATCGACGAGCTCTCCCTCGGCCTCGCCCCGCTCGTCGTCGGCCGCCTCATCGACATGGTGCGACGGATCAACGAGTCGGGAACTGCGGTCGTGCTGGTCGAGCAGTCCGTCAACATCGCGCTCGCGATGGTCGATCACGCCTACTTCATGGAGCGGGGCGAGGTGCGCTTCGACGGCGATGCGCACGCGCTGATCGAGCGGCCCGACCTCCTGCGCTCGGTGTTCCTCGAGGGCGCGTCGCGCGGGATGCGCGCGATGGCGGCAGCCGATGCGAAGGGCGGCGACTCCGCATCCGCTCCGAAAGGCGGGCAGGGCACGCCCGCTGCGAACGGTCCGGTCGGGGGAGAGGTGAGCTGATGGACTTCGGCTGGCTCACGCACCCCGACTGGCTGACCCATTTCGAGGTCACGGCCGGCGCGCTCGCGCTCGGCGCGATCATCGGCATGACCTACGGCCTTGTCGCCGTGGGCCTCGTGCTCGTGTACCGCACGAGCCGCATCATCAACTTCGCCCAGAGCGCGCTCGGCACCATCGGTGCCGCGTTCGCGGGCATCGCGGTGCTCGAATGGGGCTTGGGCTTCTGGGTCGCGCTGGCGATCGCGCTCGTCGTGTCGGCGGGCGTCGCGGCGGGTTCCGAGATGCTGATCGTACGCCGCCTGCGCAACGCGCCGGCGCTGATCGGCGTCATCGCGACCCTCGGGCTGAGCGCGGTCGTGCTCACGTTCTCGTCACTGATCAACAGCCAGGTGACCGCGGGCGCGACGTTCCCGACCCCGACCGCGCTGCCCACGTGGCACGTCGGCGCCGAGACCATCAACCCGTCGGCGTTCGCCATGCTGTTCGGGGCCCCCGTCGTCGTGCTCGCGCTCGCGTACTTCCTGCGGCGGGGCTGGTTCGGCCTCGCGATGCGCGCGGCCTCGACCAACCCCGAGGCCGCGCAGATGGCGGGCGTGAACGCCAACGGCATGTCGACGCTGGCGTGGGCCATCGCCGGTGGGCTGGCTGCGTTCACCGCCGTCCTCGTGCTCGGCGGCCGGGGCTACACCGGAGGCGACTTCCTCGGCAACGGCCTGTTCCTCCGTGCGCTCGCGGCGGCGGTGATCGCGCGCATGTCGAGCATCAGCGTGGCGATGATCGCGGGCATCGGCGTCGGCATCATCGAGCAGCTCCTCCTGTGGAACTACCCCACGACGGGGCTGGTCGAGGTGATGCTCTTCGTCATCATCCTCGTCGCGCTGCTCCTCCAGCGGCAGCGCTTCGACCGGCGTGAGAGCAAGGGCAGCTGGACCGTCATCAAGAACTGGCCACCGCTGCCGGAGAGCTACCGGAAGATCTCGGCCATCCGGAACATGCGGTGGGTCGTCTTCGGCGTGCTGCTCTCGATCGGCATCGCGATCCCGATCCTGGTGAGCAACGCCAACGCGGTGTCGTTCACCTTCATTCTCGTGATGACCACGGTCGGCCTGTCGGTCGCTGTGGTCGCGGGTCTCAGCGGCCAGCTGTCGCTCGGCCAGTTCGCGCTCGCGGGGATCGGCGCGGTCGTCTCGTACTACGTGACGCGCGACAGCGGGACGTTCGTGCTCGGGTTCGTCGCCGGAGGCCTCGGCGCGGCCGCCGCATCGCTCGTGATCGGGCTACCGGCGTTGCGCATCCGGGGCCCGATGCTGGCGGTCACCACGCTGGGCTTCGCGATCGTCACTGGCGGGTGGCTCCTCACCCAGCCGTGGGCGCTCGGCGCGGGGCGAAGCCAGGACCCGCCCTCCCTGTTCGGCATCAACTTCGACACGCAGCGCGCGTACTACGTGATCGCGCTCGTCATGCTGCTGATCACGGTCTTCTTCGCGCGCAACGTCTGGAAGAGCGGTCTCGGCCTACGCATGCGCGCGGTGCGGGACAACGAGGACAGCGCACGCGCGTTCACGGTGAACCCCACGCTGGTGAAGCTGCAGGCGTTCACCGTCTCGGGGTTCCTCGCCGGCCTCGCGGGTGCGGTGTACGGCGGGTCGTTCAACCTGCTCACTGTCGACGCGTTCGCGACCCAGCGCAGCATCGACGCCGCGGCGTCGGCGGTGCTCGGCGGTCTCGGCATCATGTTCGGGCCGTTCCTCGGGGCGCTGTTCATCATCGGCATCCCGATCGTCCCCGACGTCTTCCACATTCCACCGCTCGACCTGTTCGAGATGCTGGGCGTCGCGGCCGGCTGGTTGATCATCGTGGTGCTCGTGCCCGGCGGCTTCGCGTCGGGCATCGTCAACATCCGCAACGCGATCGCCAACGGCATCGCGCGCCGCCACGGCCTCGACCCCGAGACCGAATGGGACGCCGGGGCGGGCGAGGCGACGGTCGAGATGCGCACGTCGATCGCGTTGCCGGCGCCGGGTCCGCGGCCGGTGCCGCCCGGCGACGTGATCCTGCGCACCAGGGACATCACGAAGCGGTACGGGGGCCTACACGCGGTCGACCACGTCTCCCTGGAGCTGCGTGCCGGGGAGACGCTCGGCCTCATCGGCCCCAACGGCGCGGGGAAGACGACGCTGTTCGAGCTCGTCAGCGGCTTCACCCGTCCCAACGAGGGGACGGTCGAGTTCCTCGGCCGTGACATCACGGGGCTCAGCCCGTCGCGCCGTTCGGGGCTCGGCCTGATCCGCTCGTTCCAGGACGCTGCACTCTTCCCGACGCTCACCGTTCTCGAGTGCGTGAGGCTGTCGCTCGAGCGCACGGAACCGACGCGGTTCGCGGGCTCGTTCATCGGTCTGGGCGGCGCCGACCGCCGCAAGGAGGCGCGCGCCCGGGAGCTGGTCGAGATGATGGGGCTGCACCGGTACCGCGACAAGCAGACCGCGGAGCTCTCGACCGGAACCCGCCGGGTCGCCGAGCTCACGTGCATGATCGCCCTCGACCCCATCGTGCTGCTCCTCGACGAGCCGTCGTCGGGGATCGCGCAGCGCGAGACCGAGATGCTCGGCGAGGTCCTGCGCCCGATCGCGGACCAGTTGCAGCTCACGATCGTGCTCATCGAGCACGACATCCCGCTCGTGATGAGCTTGTCCGACCGGGTGATCGCGATGGAGACCGGGCGGATCATCGCCGACGGCCTGCCGGCCGAGGTGCGCAGCGACCCGCGCGTCATCGAGTCGTACCTCGGCGGCGACATCCGCGCCATCGAGCGCTCGACGGTGCCCGCGCCCACCGGCGCGGCCGAGTAGCGCCGTCTACAGCCGGTAGAGCTTGGCGGCGTTCTCGCCGAGCAGCTTGCGCCGGGTCTCGGGGCGGAGGGTAGCCAGCTTGTCGGCCACGGTCCCGAGCGGGTTCGGGTACAGGCACGTGGGGTGCGGGAAGTCGGTCTCGAACAGCACGTTGTCCTCGCCCACGGAGTCGATGAGGCCCTGGACGTCGCCCCGGTTGTTCTCGAACCAGAACGTCGCATACCAGTGGTCCTTGAAGTACTCCGAGGGCATCCGCTGGAGGTCGCGGAGCTGCTCGGGCGCGTTCTCCGCCACCTCGTAGTCGACCGTCTCGAGGATGAACGGGAGCCAGCCGACGCCGCTCTCGACCGACACGAACTTCAGCCCGGGGTGGCGGTCGAGCATCCCGCACAGGATCACGTTCACGACCACGCGGGCGTTGCCGATGAACAGCAGCGTGCCCCCGATCGCCGGCTTCACGTACTCGTGCTGCGACGGCCAGAAGTAGTTGCCGTAGAAGTTCATCGCGGTGAGGCTCGCGCCGATGTGGAAGTGCACGGGGAGCCGAAGGTCGTCGCAGACCTCCCAGAGCGGATCCCACGCGCGGTTGGCGAGATCGGGTGCCCCGAGGTCCTGCGGGTCGGACGTCATGTTCACGCCGCGCATCCCGAGGGCGGCGACCCGCTCCGCTTCGCGGACGCACTCGTCGACGTCCCACGCCGGCAGCACCGGCATCGGGAGGAAGCGGTTGCCCGACTCGGCCTGCAGCTCGGCCATCGCGTCGTTGTAGATCTCGACGCAGAGGCGCCGGAGCACCGGATCCTGCACCACGCTGGCGAGCCCCTGACCACCGAGACCGATGGAGTTCGGGTACAGCACCTGTGCCCACACGCCGCACTCGTCCATGATTGCGAGCCGCGCCTTCGTGTCGTACGCGGCCTGGTGGATGCGGTCGATGCCCCACACGATCATCGACTCCGCGAACGGGTGCTTCCCTCCCTCGCGGTCGATCACCCCGCCGCCGCCGGCGAAGCCGAGCTCGGCCCCGTCGACGACCCACATGGGCCGTCCCTCGATGTCCACGACGTGGGGCACGCGGTCCTTGTAGGCCGCCGGCGCGCGCTTCACCCAGAGGTCGTGAGCCTCCGTGAGGTGCGTGTCGCAGTCGATCACCCGGATGTCATCGGCGAGCATCGTCATCTCCGCCAACCCCTCTGCGTCGTGTGCATGGCCCACCCATAATCGCATACCTTTCTCGCCATGTCGCTCGCCGATGTCGACGGACTGGCCATCGCCTACGAGGTGATCGGGAGCTCCGGGCAGCCCTGGGTGATCACGCCGGGGGGCCGCTTCAGCAAGGACTACGGCGGCGTGCGCCAGACGGCGGAGGCCCTGGCCGAGCACGGGAAGCAGGTCCTGATCTGGGACCGGCCCAACTGCGGGGCCTCCGACGTCACGTTCGCGGGGTCGTCGGAGTCGGCGGTCCAGGCCGACGCCCTCGCCGGCCTGCTCCGGCAGCTCGGGATGACCCCGGCGGTGATCACCGGGGGGTCCGGTGGCGCGCGGGTGTCGCTGCTCACCGTCGCCCGCCACCCCGACGTGGCGGCGGGGCTCGCGGTCTGGTGGATCAGCGGCGGCCCGTTCGGGCTGATGTCGCTCGGCGTGCACTACTGCGGCGACTCGATCGCGGCGGCGTGGCGCGACGGCATGGACGCCGTCGTCGTGCTCCCGGAGTGGCAGGAGGTCATCGAGCGCAACCCGTCGAACCGCGCCCGGCTGCTGGAGCAGGACCGCGAGCAGTTCATCGCGACGCTCGAGCGCTGGATGCTCGCGTACTACCCGCGCGACGACGAGCTCGTTCCGGGCCTCCCCGACGCGGACGCGCGCGCCATCACCGTTCCCGCGCTCGTGTTCCGCAGCGGTGCGAGCGACGTGCACCACACGCGGGCGACCTCGGAGCGGCTCGCGGCGCTCATCCCGACCGCTCAGCTCGTGGAACCGCCGTGGGGCGACCGGGAATGGATCGAGCGCACCCAGGCCACGCCGCAGGGCGAGAGCCTGTTCGACCACTGGCCCGCGCTCGTCCCCCAGCTCGTCGATTGGGCCGACGCGAAGATCGGCTAGCTGTAGCCGCGTACCCAGCCGCGGAATTCACTCCATCTCGAAGCGGGGGGCGGCGAAGGTGGGGCTGACCCGTTCGAAGATGACGCGCACCTTGTCGCCGATCTTGACCGTCTCGGGGTCGGCATCGACGATGTTGGCGAGCATGCGCGCGCCGGCACCCTGGGTGCCGTCGAGCTCGATCACGCCCGACACGTAGGGCACCACCGTTCCGAGCTGTGGGGCGAGCGGGTGGCGCACCACCGTGAACGAGTAGATGGTGCCGGTGCCCGGAAGCTCGACGAACTCGAACTCGTGGTGCTGGCACACGAAGCAGTACGCAGCCGGCGGCATGATGTAGGTGCCGCAGTTCGTGCAGCGGGAGCACACGAGCCGACCCTCGAGCGCGGCGTCCCAGAACGGCTGCGTGTGCTCGTCGGCGTAGGGCTCCGGCAACGCGATCGGGTAGACGCCCTGACGTAGCTCGGTCATGTTCCGCTACCTCCGCAGCAACGTGCCGCTCACGGGAAGGGACGCGGGACCGCCCGTGACGAGCGCGATCTCGGCTCCTTCCACCTGGTTGATGGCGACGCCGCGCAGCTGCTCGACCGCTTCGCGGACGTGCGTCATGCCGATGATGTAGGCCTCCGACAGGTGGCCGCCGTGCGTGTTCACCGGGATCTTGCCGGTGGGCCAGCGGATGTTGCCCTCGGCCACGAAGGGCCCGCCCTCACCGATCGGGCAGAAGCCGTAGTCCTCGATCTGCATGAGCACCATCGGCGAGAAGTGGTCGTAGAGCAGTGCGACGTCGACGTCGTCGGGCCCGACGCCGGCCATCTCGTACATGCGCTTGGCGACCGGACGGTGGCCCGACGAGGCGAAGTACTCGTCGGGCTGCTGGAAGTAGCTGAAGATGGCGGGACCCCACCGCCCGAGCCCGCCGTGCGCGGACGCGAGCACGTACACGGGAAGCTGGCGCAGGTCGCGCGCGCGCTCGGCCGAGGTCGTGATGACGGCGACGGCGCCGTCGGTCTCCATCGTGTAGTCGAAGAGGCACAGCGGGTCGGAGATCATGCGGGCGTTGAAGTAGTCGTCGACCGTGAGCGGCTCGCGTTGGATCGACGTCGGGCGCCGGATCGCGTTGTTGCGCTGTGAGATGCAGATCTCGGCGAGGTGCTCGCGCTTGGTGCCGTAGAGGTGCATGTGGCGTTGGGTGAGGATCGAGAAGCTGTGGCCCGGCGACACCAGGCCCGCCCCCGAGATGAACGCCATCTCCGGCGGCACGCCGCCGCCTCCGTAGGGGTTGCCGCCGCCGCCCCCGCCTCCGCCACCCTCGCCGACCTGGCTCCCGCCGAGGCGACGGGTCGCCTGCTGGAGCGTCATGAGCGACACGCACACGTCAGCCATCCCGCCTGCGACCGCGGCCGAGGCGAGGCCGATCGACCCAGCAGACCCGCCACCGCCCGAGGTGAGCGTGGCCGCGAACCGCACCTCGGGCACCCCGAGCACCGCCGCAACCTGCGCGGGGTCGCACGAGCTCGAGTAGATCGCGAAGCCGTCGAGGTCCTGCACCGTGAGCCCGGCGTCCTCCAGCGCGAGGAGGATCGCCTTGCAGGCCATCTCCATCTGGGTCTGCGGCAGCGACGCGCCGCGCTTGTAGTACGGCGTCGACCCGACGCCGACGACGGCGGTCTGGTCCTTGATCGACACGGCTAGGCCTGCCCGGTGACGCTCGCCGGCGGACGGCCGACGCTCGGGAACAGGTCGAGGAACGCGCCGATCGTGATGCGGTCACGGACGGCGTCGTCGACGTCGTCGAAGAGCTCGTGCAGCACCTTCTGCGTGTTGGGGAACACGCCCTCGAGGTGCGGGTAGTCGGTCCCGAACATCACGTTCTGGAAGCCCATCGCGGTCAGCGCGGGGATCGCGGTCTCGTCGTGCTGGAACGACGCGTACACCTGCCGGTTGATGTACTCCTTCGGCGGCATCGAAACTTCGCCCTTGTTGAACATCCAGTGCTGGCGGTACGCCTCGTTCATCCGGTCGCCGAGGAACGGGGCCCAGGTGGCGCCCCCCTCGGAGACGAGCACCTTGATATCGGGGTGACGCTCCAGCACGCCCCCGGCGATCATCATCACGACCGCGAGCTGGCCGCCGAACGTCGTGTTGACGTAATTGATGATGGCGCCGCCCGGACCGCGGTACTTCTGCGGGGGCTCACCCGACTCGGTGCCGATGTGGAACGCCAGCACCATGCCCGTCTCGTCCATCGCGTCCCAGAGCGGCTCCCAGTCGGCGGAGTTCCAGTGTCCGTGAACGACCGGCGGCTTCGTGGGCAGGAAGACGGCCTTGAAGCCCTTCTCGGCGCAGCGTCGCACCTCCGCCACCGTGAGCTCGATCGACTGGAGCGGCATGGTCGCGCAGGGCACGAGCCGGGGCGACAGGGTCATGATCTCGTCGGCGACCCAGTCGTTCAGGACTTCGGCGGCAGCTTGCGCCAGGTCCGGCGATTCGAGCTCGCCGTACCAGAGGCCGAGCGACGGGAACACCACCTCGCCCCACACGCCCTGCTCGTCGAGGTCGGCCATGCGCTTGCTGTTGTCGTTGCCGCCCTGGGCGCGCATCAGCTCCATCATCTTCTGGTTGGCGCCGCCCGGCGCGCGGCGCCGGATCTCCTTGCCGTCGATGTGGGTGATGATCTCGCCGTCGACCCACTCGGAGCGGGGCATCCGCTCGGCGTAGTGCTTCGGCAGGTTCGCGGTGTAGAGGTCCGGGGGCTCGATGCAGTGCGAGTCACCCGAGTTGGTCCAGATCTTCGCTTCCATCACGACGCCTCCCGGGCGACGGCCCGTTTAGTGAAAACACGGTTTGCGCTGCGACACGATACCCGAGAACCCGGAGCGGGGCGACCGGGCCCCGGCGGGAACCGGGCGCGACGCCTCCCAGCGACGCGTCGCGCGACGCGGGGTTCAGCTCGTGGCCCGGCGCGCGTCGGCGAGCCCGGTTGCACCGAGCGCGCGCAGGCAGAAGCCGAGCACGCTCCGCGTGGCCGCGGCGCGCGCGAGCGTCTGGTCGCCCACGGCGTCGAGCCAGGTGACGTCGAACACGATGGCGCGGATCATCGCGGTGTCGGATGCGGGCTCGGTCGCGGGGAAGGATCCGTCGAGGCGACCCTGCTCGAGCAGCTCGAGCAGCGGCGTGGCGAGGAGTCGGCGGGTGCGTGCGGACTCTTCCTCGTATCCGTCGGCCTTCCTGACGCTCTGGGCGCCGAGGAGCGCGACCCGCTCCGCCTTGCGGCGGTCGAACCGGAGGCTGAGCATCTCGTCGATCCACGCCTCGAGCGCGTGGGGTGGGTCGCTCGCCCGCGCGACGCGGGTACGCAGCCGTTGGGCGGCGGCTTCCGCATCGCGTCGGTAGAGCTGGAGCAGCAGCTCGTCCTTCGACTGGAAGTGCCGGTAGAAGGACCGGGTCGACAGGCCTGCCTCGTCGAGGATGTCGGCGATGGCGACGTCGGCATAGCCGTTCCGGCGGAGCACCGCGAGGGTGGCGTCGAACAGCAGCTCGACCTCGGTCTCGGGGTCGAAGCGGCGGGCGCGTCCGGTGCGCGCCTGAGTCATGCGCGCGCCGCTTCCACCGCGTCGACGTGGTCGGCGAGCACCGGGACCTCGGCGAGGCACCGCAACATGTCGTTGAGATGGGTGCAGCACTCGAGCTCGGTGAGGGTCTCCTGCACGTTGGTGCGGAACGTGTCGATCGGGAGGCCCACGAGCTGGGTCGCGTGGGGCGCCGCCCACGGGCACTCGGGGAACGGCAGCACGCGGGGCCGCGCCGCGATGCGCACGAGGATGCCGGAGGTACGGTCGACCTCGGCCTGGAGCGAGTACTCGTGCACGACCACCTCGGTGCCGTCGGGCTCCCAGCAGCTGTCGCGGAAGTGCGCGTCGACGAGCACGGTCGCGCCCTGGGGCACGACGTCGACCCGGCGGCGGCGGCGCATGGTGGCGCCGTCGGTCGCGGGCGGCTCCATGTGGTGCCAGCCCCAGGGGTCGTCGGGGGTCTCGATGTCGCCGGCGCGTCGGATGTAGTGGCCCATGTCGCCCGCCGCGCGCTTGACCGACGAGTAGCCGCCGGGGCGGAGGCCCGAGCAGATGATCTTGCCATTGGCGAGCAGCCGATCGGTGGTGCCCTGCGGCTGGCGATTCGCCGTCTGCGCGGGCTGCATCATCATCGTCGGACGCCAGCGCGACCACGCGAACCCGCCGACGAGGCTCGCGCCCGCGATGTCGTCGAGCAGGAAGTGCAGCGGCGTCGCGGCTTCGCGTTCACCCGGGAGCGCGGCGTCGACCGCGCCGCGCAGGCCGGAGCCGCCACGCGCGCCGACGAGGTTCGCGATGCTCGGCCGCGCCGGGTGGGCGGTGATCGACGCGATCGTACGGTCGGGACCGACGTCGACGATCATCTCCGCCTCCGCGACCACGACCGGGTCGCCCTCGAGCCGTGTGATGAGGTCGCGTGCGTGCCCGCGGATCTCCATGGGCGTGCCGAAGCCGCCCGGCCACACCATGTTCAGGTTGGCCGTGCGGCGGGTGGAGCCCGGGATCCGCGCCGGCGTGCCGACGAGCGAATCGTCGGGTGGCTCCGGGAGCGAGAGCGGGTCGGCGGTGGAGTCCTCGGCGGTCACGCCTCCAGCCTAGCGAAACGGCGTTTTCACTAGCACCACCGGTCTCGTCGGCTCGCGGATGTGTGGGAGGCGAGCGCGGTGGACGCGGTCAGTGGTGGACGCGGCGATCGACCTCGTCGAGCGCGTGCGACGTCATCAGCGCCCCGCCGAGCACACCGAAGAGGGCGGCGCCGAGCAGCCCCATCACCGCCCCGAGGCCCACCCACACGTACCAGGCCGCCTTGTCGCTGATGGCGATGGCGAGCATGCCGATGAAGAACGCGATCCCGATCGGGATGCCGTAGGCCACGCTCCGCATGATGGCCCGCAGCATCTGCTGCTCGGCGGTCTGCTCGGCCGCGAGGGAGGCTTCGAACGTGTCGAGGACGTCTGCGGGTTGGGCCGGTACCACTTCGGTCGTCGTCATGGCGACATGTTGGCACGCAGGCCGGGCGTGGGCGCACTCGTGCGCGCCGCGAGCGCAAAGGGGCAGGTCTTGGGGGAGCCAAGTACGGTTTCCGGAGTGCTGTTGGACGCGGTCAACGGGCCCGAGGAGCTCCGTCAGCTGGACGCGGACCAGCTCCGGATCCTCGCGGGCGAGGTGCGCGCCGCGCTCGTCGACGCGGTCGCCGCGAACGGGGGCCACCTCGGTTCGAACCTCGGCGCGGTGGAGCTGACGTTCGCGCTGCACCGGGTGTTCGACTCGCCGCGTGACCCGATCGTCTGGGACACCGGCCACCAGGCGTACGTCCACAAGCTCCTCACCGGTCGGCGCGAGGGCTTCGCGCGGCTGCGCCGGAGCGACGGTCTGTCGGGCTATCCGTCGCGCCAGGAGTCGGAGCACGACGTCGTCGAGAACAGTCACGCGTCGACGGCGCTCAGCTACGCGTTCGGGCTCGCGGTGGCGCGCGACGCCGCCGGCGCGGCGGGCAGCGT
>CAZDJK010000057.1:0-43110 GCA_964505725.1 uncultured Bifidobacteriaceae bacterium
ACCCCGGCCTTCAACGACGCGGGGCCTTCGGGGTTGCTGAAGCCGATCGACTGGCTCGTCTCGTCGGTGATGATCATCACCTTCACCGGCGGCGAGGACGAGGTCGCGGCGCCCGCAGCAGTGGTCCCGTTCGCCAGGCCCGCACACGCCAGCGCGCCCAGCAGCACCCCGGCGGCCGCGCGCCGCCCCATCGAAAACCGTTGCATGCTTCCCCCATTGGTACGTTGCGATCAACGCTGTTGATGGTTGTGGCGCAGGGTATCAGCAGCTACTTTCCGTGTCATGGCGGGCACCCCGGTACTCGAAGCACGAGGAATGTCGGCCGGGTACGGCCCCATCGCAGTGCTCCAGGAGGTCGACCTGCACGTCATGCCGGGTGAGGTGATCGCGCTCCTCGGGGTCAACGGAGCGGGCAAGACCACCGCGGTGCGCGCGCTCGCGGGTGAGATCCCGTTGCTCGCCGGCGAGGTGCTCCTGAACGGCAAGGTCACGACCGCACCGCTGCACCGCCGCGCCAAGGCCGGGCTGCGCCTGATCACCGAGGAGCGGTCGGTGTTCATGAACCTGTCGGGAGCCGACAACCTGCGTCTCGGTGGACAGGAGCGGGCGAAGTGCCTCGAGCTGTTTCCCGAGCTCGAGCCGCTCCTCCGACGCAAGGTCGGTCTGTTGTCCGGCGGGGAGCAGCAGATCCTGACCCTCGCGCGGGCGCTCGGCGCGGAACCGTCGGTGCTCCTTGCCGACGAGCTCTCGCTCGGGTTGGCGCCCCTCGTGATCCAACGTCTGCTGGCCGCGGTGCGTGCCGCGGCCGATCGGGGCGCCGCGATCCTGCTGGTGGAACAGCACGTCCGCAACGCGTTGGCGGTCGCGGATCGCGCGTACGTGCTCAGCCATGGGCGCGTCGTGCTGGAAGGCTCGACCACGGACCTGGCCGGTCGCCTCAGCGAGATCGAGGACACCTACCTGGCAACCTCGGCGCTACCAACGCAGCCGACGAGTTGAGCCGGCGCGCGCGCCGATCACGCACGCGTTCGATCGACAGCCGTAGTCTTGTCGAATGGCAAAGCGTCCGCGACCGCGAGCAACACGGCCGCCGAAGCGCAGTGCGCGGCACAGCCCGCTGAGCGAGCAGGAGGTCGTCGCCGCCGCGCTGGAGATCATCGCGGAGCGCGGCGTGGATGGCCTGACCATGCGCGGGTTGTCCGACCACCTGGGCGTCGCCCTCGGCGCGACCTACAAGCACGTCCCGAACAAGCGCGTGCTCCTCGCGCTTGTCGCCGATGAGCTGTTCTCACGCGTCGAGGACACCGACCCCCAGGACGAGGAGTGGTTCGATCGCATGCACGCGCTGTTCGTACGCGTCTACGACACGTTCCGCGCGCATCCCGGGCTCGCCGAGCACGTGGCGCACTCCTCCCCCGGAGCCCGGCCTCCCCACCTGCGGAGCACGCTGGGGAAGATCCTCTCGGACGCCGGGTTCTCCGATGCTGAGGTCGACGATCTGATGAGCGCGCTCTTCTTCTACACAACCGGCGCGCTGTTGTCGGACGCTCCGACGGTCACCGGATCGGCGGGGACGTTCGCCGCGGGCCTCGACCTCCTGTTGCGGGGAGCGCAGGACGAGCTCCGGTCCGCCTCGAGCCGGTAGCGCACTACGAAACCGGTGGACGTTCGTCGCGGGGGAACGCGGCCTGGAACGCCTGCGCGGCGCGCAGGACGAGATCGTCCGTTCCCGGCCATCCGACGATCTGCAGCCCGACCGGCAGCCCGTCGACGAAGCCGCATGGCACCGACACCGCGGGGAACCTCAGCCAGTTGAACATCGCGGTGTGCGACGTGTACGTCGGAGCGAAGTTCCCTCCCACGTAGGTGTGCCCGTCGGTCGTCCACGCCGCGTCCCACTCCTCGACCGAACGAGCAACGCGTTGTGCCGTGGGCGACAGCAGCAGGTCGTGCTCGCGGAAGACTTCCCGGAAGCGGTCCCAGTCGCGGCCGCGGAGCTCGAACGCCTGCTGGAGGTCCTCGGCCGATGGACCTGGGTGGCCCGGGATGGTCGGCCCGTACGCGGCCCCCGTGACCATCTGGGCGGGCGTCCAGTCCTCCCAGACCTCGCTCGTCGGGTCGACCATCGCACCGAGCTTCCGGAATCCCGAGGCGGCGTCGCGCACATGGTGGATGACCGCGGGGCTGTCCTCGGACGCGTACACGGAGGCGTAGCCGAAGTCGTCGGTCCATGCGAACCGCATGCCGTCGACTCCCGCCTCGAGCCGGTCGAGCATGCCGGGGGCGTCGGTCTGGATGCAGAAGGGATCGCGCCCGTCGGGTCCCGCCATCACGTCGGTGACCAGCGCGGCGTCGCGCACGCTGCGCGCGAGCGGGCCGATCGTGGTGCCCATGGGCACCCTCGGCATGGCGTAGTCGACGTTCGGGAACAGGCCACCGGTCGGGTGCACGCCGACGACACCGCTGTACGCGGCCGGGAGGCGGGTCGAGCCGCCACCGTCGGAACCGATGGTGAACGGGAGCAGGCCGGCGGCGGCGGACGCGGCGCCACCCGAGCTCGACCATCCGGGAACCTTGCTCGTGTCCCACGGGTTGCGAGCTTCCTTGTCCCAGTTGAAGCCCTGGAAGACGCCGGGAGTGTCGCCCATGCCGCCACCACCGCCGGTCGCCATCATCGTGTTGGTGCCCACGAGGATGGCGCCCGCGCGCCGGAGGCGCTCGACACCGAAGTCGTCACGCGGCGCGATTGCAGATTCGGAGGGAGGGCCGGCAAACGCCAGCGCATAGCACGGCATGCCGGCGACCGCGATGTGCTCCTTCACCGCGGTCGGGATGCCATGCAACGGGCCGAGGTCGTCATCGTGGCGCGCGGCCGCTTCGGCTATCCGCGCCTGGTCGCGCGCGCCCGCATGATCGAGGTACGCGAACGCCTTCAGCTTCGGGTCGAGATCCTCGATGCGACCGAGGAAGTGGTCGACCACCTCGACCGGCGACACCTCGCCCTTCCCGATCAGCTCGCGGATCCGCCACGCCGGGGTCCAGGTCAGATCATCCGACATCGAAAGCTCCTTCGCCGGTTCGGGTCACAGGATTGTGCAGCGACGGCGGGCGTGGCGTCAACAACGTTGACACGATGACCGGCGGGCTCTACCGTTGGGGCTGCCACCGCGTCTTCGTCCGTGAGGAGCCGGCATGCCCGAGCGCATCATCTCCGCTGATTCGCACTTCGAGATCCCGTTCGACAAGGTCCTCGAGCACCTTCCCGAGCAGCACCGGGAGGCCGCCGTGGCGATGCGGGCGGGGCTCATGGAACGGATGATGAAGATGATGGGTGACGCGTCGGCCAAGCCGGCGCTGCGCAACAAGCCGAGCGGGTCGACACAGGCGCCCCCTGTCCCGCGGCCCGAGGGTCAGTCCTGGCCGGCCGAGGGGCGGCCGGGTGGTTCCGATCCGCACGCCCGGCTCGCCGACATGGACACCGACCAGGTCGACGCGGAGGTGCTCTACCTCAACTTCGGCGACGTCGACATGTTCTACCAACTCGACGACGATGGTTGCAGCGCAGGCTTCCACGCGTTCACGACCGCCGCGATCGAGGTCGCCTCGGTGAACCCCGACCGCCTGGTGCCGGTGTACCCGATCGCGCTGCACGACCTCGACTTCAGCATCAAGGAAGTGAACCGGATTGCCGGTGAAGGTGGACGGGCGGTGATGCTGCCGGCATACCCGACCGACTTCTCCCTCGCGCCCTACTGGGACGAGGTCTACGACCCGCTGTTCTCCACATTGGAGGACCTCGAGATCGCAGTGAGCCAGCACGTCAACGTGCGGCAGTCGAACGAGATCGGCACGTGGGACCCCACGCCGGCGCGTGCGATCATGCAGTCGCTGCCTCCGATCTTCATGGCCGAGCTGCTCGGGGGGTGGGTGCTGACCGGCATCTTCGACCGCCATCCCCGGTTGACCGTCGTGCTCGTCGAAGCCGGGCTCGGGTGGATCCCGTACTACCTGCAGCGGCTCGACAAGATGAAGGACCGCCACGGCTGGGAGAAGCGCGGCATGACCCTGCCGAAGCTGCCGAGCGAGTACTGGTACTCCAACATGGCGGCGACGTTCGAGGAGGACGTCGTCGCGATGAAGCTGCTCGACGAGCTCGGCGTCGACAACGTGATGTGGGCGACGGACTACCCGCACCCCGACAGCACCTGGCCGGAGTCCCAGCAGGTGATCCACGAGCACTTCGACGACATGCCGTCCGACGTGATGCGCAAGATGATCGGCGGCAACGCCGCCCGCATCTACCGGCTGTAGCGCGAGGGGCGGCGAGAGTTACGACACGACGACGCGGGCCGAGGCAAGGTTCTCGAGCAACCGCGTGGTCGCGTTCACGTCGCCGTCGCGGTGCGACCGCACCCGCGCGGTGGCGAAGTAGCTGCCCGGCCGGTCGTAGGTGTGCGTCGTCGACAGCTTGACCGCGGTGTCGCCGCCCGAGGTTTCGTGGCGGAACGGGAACGTGCCCGAGCCGTCGAAGTCCCACTCGACCGAGACGATCGTGCCGCCTTCGGGTGGTGCCTCGGCGACCACCTCGAGGTGCACCGGGGCGCCCACTCCGACCTCGGTGCGCTCACCGCCGTCGGCGCTTACCGAGATGACGGGCTGCACGCCGCCGCGTTCGGCGGCGGTGGCAGGGAGCACGACCTGGCCGTCGACGTACTGGTAGGTCGTGCTCGCCGGCGCGATGCCGTCCTCGACCCAGCGGGCGAGGTCGAACAAGCCCTGCTCGATGATCGGCGTGTACTCGATGAGCCACGTGTTGGTCGCCCGGAGCGGCGACGACGGCAACATCGAGGAACCGATGTGCTCGGCGTTCTCCGTCCACTGGAGCCGGAACTTCTCCGCCGCGGCGGTCGCGCCCTGGCACTCGTTCACCGCGCCTTCGTAGATGATCCCCTGTGACGGCCAGAGCGAGCTGTCGTGGGTGTGGTGGATCCACAACAGCTTGCCGTCGTAGTGGCCGGTGTACGAGACGCCCATGAGCGGCGACATCAGCGGGACCGGGTGCTGCTCGTAGATCGGGATGCCGTTCACGCGGAGGGAGTCGAACTGCGCGTCCTCCATGATGTGGTGGCGACCGAAGTAGCAGAAGGCCAGGAACTTGCGGTTCTCGACGTGGATGTCGTCGCCGGCGCGCACGCCGTTGAACCGCTCGAGGTTCGCCTCGCCCTGCCCGTCGCACATGCAGAGGTCGCCGGCGTGGCCCATGCAGTACAGCTGGCGCCCCTTCGCCTCACCGCTCTCGAGGCGCATGCCCGCGCCCAGGCGGTATCCGTCGGGAAGGCCCTTCACCTCGATCGCGAAGTCCATGTCCATGCCCTCGGGGCCGGCCATGATCGCTCCCATGGTGCGAAGCATGATGTACTCCTCCCCCGCGAACGCGGGGTCTTCGAGGAGCTCGCGCACGGTGACCACGCGCTCGACGGTGGTGGTGACGTCGATGAGGTCGGGCTCGACCGCTCCCGGAAGGTCGTGGCCGACATACCCCGGCTTGGTCCAGAAGTCGGTGAAGTAGGTGGGGTCCTGCTCCACGAGCGAGTCGGCGATCGAGGTCCACAGCCAGATCTGACCCATGGGGTTGAAGATCATGAACTCGTCGCCGAAGGGGAAGCCCTGGCGGTAGAGCGAGGTGAGCTCCTCGCGCTCGTGTGACGTCAGGCCGGCGAACGGGTTGCCGCTCCCGCCCGGCTGCATCGCGTCGATGACCGCCTGCGACTTGTCGCGCAGCAGGCGCTGCACGTTGAACATGCTTGCGAAGCTCATGACCTGGGCGCCCTGGATGCGCTGGGTCGCGGGGAACGGTCGCACGTCGCCGCCGCCCATGAACGGCAGCGCGCCGTCCCAGACGTCGGGTGCGTTCTCGAGACACAGCGGCGAACGCCTGCCGCCGCCGCTCCCGCCCCACACGTAGGAGTGGTGCGGCGCGGTCCCGTAGACCTGCGCGGCGACGTGCTTCGAGAACCGGCCGCTCTCGGCCGCGGCCCGCCAACCGTAGATGGTCGGGTCGTCGCCGCCCTTGGGATCGATGTCGTCGCCGATGTGGCCCATGTTCGACTCGACCATGTAGCCACCGAGGCGCACGGTGAGCGCGAGCCCGCCGATCATCTCGCCCATCATCCCGCCGAAGGAGTCCTCGTGGCCGGCGTGCGCGCCCTCCAGCGGTTGGTACATCCGCCCGCGCCACTCGTCGGCCGGCGGGAAGTAGAACGTGAAGCGGGTGTCGCCGCCGTCGAACCCGCCGTGGACGTGACGGTGCGGATACGGGGTCTCGCGCCATTCGTCGACGTCGACGTAGGGCGCGCCGAAGTAGGAGTCGGTGACCGTGTAGGAGGCGCAGTCGATCGGCGTCGGGTCGCTCATGGATCCACTCCTGGGCGTCGGGTTCGGCGGGTCAGGGAACCTAGATGCGTTGCGCAGCGTAGTCAACACCGTTACCCTCCCTCCCGAGCCACGTTCTCGGAGGGAGCGGCCATGGGCAATCTCCTCGTCTTCTCGGCCGACGGGCACATCGGCGCTCCGGTCGAGGCCTACCGCGAGCACTTCGACCCCCAGTATCGCGACCAGGTCGACGGGCTGCTCGAGGAGAACGAGCGCTACATGGCGGTGGCCGGCAACCCGAGCCGGCCGAGCCCCGAAGCCCTGGCGATCTTCGACCGGCGCGGCGCGCATGCCGATGGCGGGGAGTACGGCTGCTGGGACCTCGACGTCCGCCTGCGCGAGCTCGATGCGGAGGGCATCGCCGGCGAGCTCGTCCACGCCGGACATCAGAACGCCACGCTGCCGTTCTTCTCGATCGTGAACTCGCCGGTCGCGCCCGAGCTGCGCGCCGCGGGGCGGCGCGCCTACCACCGCTGGGCAGCGGAGTTCATGGCCGGTGCCGGCGGTCGCCTCGTCGGTGTCGCGGATCCCGGACCGTGCCACGACATGGACGAGACGGTGCAGGAGCTTTTGTGGGCATCCGAGCACGGGTTCGTGTCGGTGGGAGTGCCCGGCACCACCGCAGACGCTGACCTCCCCCCCTTGTACGACCGGCACTTCGAGCCATTCTTCGCCGCGTGCGAGGAGTTGGGGCTCGTGCTCTCGGTGCACGCAGGGTTCGGGTTGCCCCAAGGCGTGTTCTTCGAGTTCCACACCAAGGTGCAGGAGATGATGGGCGGTCACTCCGACCTCGTGCGAGACCCCGACCAGGCGCTGGAGATCCTCGCCGAGGCGATGGGCAACGCGGAGGACTCGCCGCTCGCGCTCGACATTACGTCGCGCCGCCCGCTCTGGCTGCTGATGACCGGCGGCGTGTTCGACCGGCACCCACGCCTGAAGCTCGCGCTCACCGAGGTGCGCGCCGACTGGGTCCCCTCGACGCTCGCGCACCTCGACGCGCGCGTCGCGGCGACCGACGTGCAGCTCGAACTGAGGCCGAGCGAGTACTACCGGCGGCACGTCGTCGTCGCGCCGTCCTCCATCCACCGCGCCGAGGTCGAGATGCGCCACGAGATCGGGATCGACCAATTGCTCTTCGGGACGGACTACCCGCATCCCGAGGGCACGTGGCCGAACACGCGCGACTGGATCCGGACCGCCCTGGCCGGCGTACCCGAGGCCGAAGCACGCAAGATCCTGGGCGAGAACGCCGTCGCAGCCTACGGCCTGGACGGCGCGCTCCTCGACGAGGTCGCGTCGCGAATCGGCCCGTCGGTGGAGCTGCTCGCCGACGGGGAGGCCGACGACGAGCTGGTCGGCCACTTCGACCAGCGCGCCGCGTACCGTCGCGCGGCCGAAGTGGTTGACACCACCGCTATTGACGCGGTGCTCGACGCCGACCTGGTCGGCGTCGGCCCGCTGAGAGGAGAACCGTGGACCGTCTGATCATCGTGTCCGGCGACGGTCACGCCGCCGCCCCGCTCGAGACCTACCGGCCGTACCTCGAGTCGAAGTACCACGCCGCCCTCGACGACCTGCTCGCCGAGGAGCAGGAGTACGCGCAGCGGATCGCCGGTCCCGCGCACCCGACGCCCGAGGCGATGGCGGTGTTCGACGACCGCGGCGCCATGGCCGCCGGCGGCGAGGCGGGCTCCTACGACCTCGACGTCCGGCTGGCGGAGATGGACGCTGAGGGCTGCGCGTGCGAGATCCTGCACTCGGGCACCCAGACCGCGCCGCCGCCGTGGTACGGCGTCGCCAACCGGACGCACCCCGCCGAGCTGCAGTGGGCAGGGGTGCGGGCGTACCACCGCTGGCTCACCGACTTCATGGCGGGCGCCGACGGCCGGCTCGTGGGCGTCGCCGAGCCGGGCCCGACACTCGACATCGATGCCTCGCTGCGCGAGCTCGAGTGGCTCGCCGGCAACGGGTTCAAGTCGATCGGCGTCCCGGGCATCGTCCACGACGCCGGACTCCCGCCCCTCTACGACTCCTACTACGAGAAGTTCTGGGCCGCGTGCGCCGAGCTCGGCCTCGTGCTCTCGGTGCATGCGGGATGGGGCCAACCCCAGGGCATGGTCTACGCGTTCTTCGACATGATGATGGACCGCATCGGCAAGGAGGCGATGGGCGGCGAGCTCGACACCGACCGCATCCAGAGCCTCAGCATGATGCTCCAGGACGAGCTCTCGAGCGCGGAGGACTCCCCGATCCGGCTCGACCTCGGCCCGCGCCAGGTCATGTGGCAGCTGATGCTCGGCGGTGTGTTCGACCGCCATCCCGACCTGAGACTCGCGATGACGGAGATCCGCGCCGACTGGGTCCCGGCGACGCTCGCGACCCTCGACCAGCTCGCGGCCGAAGCGGGCGCGCCGCTCGCGATGAAGCCGAGCGAGTACTACCGGCGCAACTGCGCGGTCGCGCCGTCGTCGACGCACCGGGCCGAGGTCGAGATGCGCCACGAGATCGGGTTGGAACAGATGATCTTCGGGATGGACTACCCGCACCACGAGGGCACCTGGCCGAACACCCGAGCGTGGATCCAGGCCGCGTTCGCGGGCGTGCCGGAGCACGAGGCCCGGCTGATCCTCGGCGAGAACGCGATCCGCTTCTACGGCCTCGACCGCGACCACCTCGCGCGGGTCGCGGCGCGGATCGGCCCCGAGCCCCGCGATGTCCTGGGCGAGCATCGGGTCGCCGAGCAGCTGGTCGAGCACTTCCACAAGCGGGGTGGCTTCAGCCGCCCTGCCGATCCGGTCGACACCGACGCGATCGCGGACGCGTTCCGGGACGACCTCGCGGGCACCGTCGCCGCGGCCCGCTGAAGAGTGTTCGAGCCCGAGACCCTCGATCCCGACGCGGTGTACCCACCGCTGCCGGAGGTCGACGAGTCCACCCGGTTCTTCTGGGACGGCGTCGCCGCGCACCGGCTCCTGATCCTGCGCTGTGACCGGTGCGGCTTCTACGTGCACTGGCCCCGCGAGGTGTGCCCCAAGTGTCTCTCGACGAGCCTCACGCCGAGCCCGGTCTCGGGCGACGCCACGCTCGCCACGTGGACGTTCCCGAACCAGCCGTTCGATCCGTACTACGCCACGCACCTTCCGTACGTCCTGGCGGTGGTCGAGCTGGTCGAGCAGCGGGGGTTGAAGATGGTCACCGACATCGTCGACTGCGACAAGGACGACCTCCGGATCGACATGCCGCTGCGGGTGACGTTCCGTGAGGTCGTGCCCGGTTGCACATTGCCCCTGTTCGCGCCCACCGACACCGCGCCGCGGGACTGAGGAGCATCCGTGCCCAATCCCTTGCAGCGGGTGGCGATCTCCGGCGTGGGCTTCTCGGAAGCCGGCCGCCGGTTGCCGTACTCCGACGACGAGCTGGTGCGGCAGGCGGTCACCGCGGCAATGGACGACGCGGGGATGGCGCCGCCCGACATCGACGGCATCGCGACCATGGGCGGGAACGCGATGGCGATGGGCCAGCTCCTCGGCATCATGCCCCTCGACTACTTCTACTCGTCCACGCTGCTCGGTCCCGCCTTCGTCGAGCCCGCGATCATGGCCATCTCTGCCGTCGCGTCGGGCCTCGCCCACACGTGCGTCGCCGTGCGGCTGATCCGGCAGTTCGGTGGCGCCAACGCCCGCCCCGGAGCCGAGGGAACAGGGCCCATGCGCGTGGCGGGCGACTCGCAGTTCTCGGCGCCATTCGGCGCCGGCGCGGCCGGTGCGACGATCGGCGCGTTCCAGATGCAACGGCACATGCAGCAGTACGGGACGACCTACGAGCAGTTCGCCGCCAACGCGGTGACCGCCCGGCACTACGCGTCGTTGCACCCGGAGGCGATCTTCCGTGAGCACTTGACGGTCGACGACTACCTCGCGTCGCGCTTCGTCTCCGAGCCGCTGCGTCTCCTCGACTGCGACTACCCGGTCGATTCGTCGGCGGCGGTCATCTTCACGACGGCTGAGCGCGCCCGCGACTTCCGGCAGAAGCCGGTGATGGTGGAGGCGTACGCCCTCTCCGCGATCCGCGACTTCGACATGTCGCTGATCGACGACTTCACCTGGAACTCACCCGCGCACTGCGCGGAGCGGATGTGGTCCCGTACCGACCTCGTCCCCGATGACGTCGACAGCGCCCACCTCTACGACGGGTTCTCGATCATCACGTTCGAGTGGCTCGAAGCGCTGGGCTTCTGCGGACGCGGCGAGTCG
Organism: uncultured Bifidobacteriaceae bacterium; assembly: GCA_964505725.1. Lineage (GTDB taxonomy): Bacteria > Actinomycetota > Acidimicrobiia > IMCC26256 > DASPTH01 > CAVRJC01. The sequence continues at coordinate 10,686 of CAZDJK010000057.1, forward strand.
GGGCCGTTCGTCGAGGACGGCAACACCCGCCTCGACGGAGCGATCCCGCTCAACACCGACGGTGGAGCGACCAACTTCGGGCGGCGTCACGGTGCCAACTTCTGCATCGAGGCAGTACGCCAGATCCGCGGGCAGGCCGGCGAGCGGCAGGTGCCGGGCGCCGATGTTTCGGTCTGGTCGAACGCGGTCGGTTGCTTCTCGGGCTGCGTGCTGCTGACCGCGTGATGCTGCAACGCACCGACGTCCAGGGTCAACCCCTCGCGCGGGAACGGAACACCTACCCCGATTGGAGCAACGCATCATGACCACCACCACGAAGCTCGATGTGGCGTCCTACCAGGTCACGGACGACTTCTTCGGCGCGCCCTACCTCGACGTCGACGAAGAGCGCGACTCGCCGGTCGCGCACCGCTACGTCCACGGCGGCTTCGAGGGCACCGACACGCGCTTCGCGTTCTGGTTCCCACCGGCCTCCCAGTACCAGGGGCGCATGTACCAGCCGTTGGAGGGCGCGAACGCCGGGCACGAGGAGGTGTTCGCCGGGCCCCTCGGCGAGAACATCGGCGGGCTCGACATGACGTTCCGCCTCGGCGGCTACATGGTCGAGTCGAACATGGGGCACGTCGGCGATGTGATGGACCCGAAGGCGGGGTCCGACCCCACCATCTACGGTTGGCGGGCCGCCGCGGAGAGCGGCCGGTTCTCGAAGCACGTCGCCGCGCAGATCTACGGGAGTGCGCCGCACCACTCGTACGTCTGGGGCGGGAGCGGCGGGGCGCGGCGGTCGCCGTTGTGTCTGGCGTACGCGCCCGACGTGTGGGACGCGGCGATGCCGTTCATGGGCGACGCGATGGACGGCGATTTCGGCGACTTCAACCGACTGCGCACCGTCGCCCAGCACTTCTGCTCGATGTTCAACGTGCAGCGCATCCTCGGCGACAAGATCTACGACGTGATCGACGCCACGCTGCCGGGAGGGAGCGGCGATCCGTTCGCGGGACTGACCACGCACGAGCGGGAGGAGCTGGCGACGCTCTACCGCCTCGGCTACCCACGTGGCGACGAGTTCATGATCGCCCAGCCGATGGGCCAGATCTGGCTGTGGTCGTCCATGGCGGAGCGGCTCCAGCAGGAGCACCCCGAGTACTGGGACGCGTTCTGGTCCAAGCCCGGGCACATAGGGTACGACGCGCCCGAGCTCGTCACGGGCGACCTCATCGACCTGAAGACGACGGTGGCGCGGCCCCTGTACGCCAAGATGATCATCGAAGACTCGCGGTTCCGCGCGCCGGAGTACGCGCAGCTCCGGGGGATGGCCGCGCTGTTCGGCGGCATGCACGACATGTGGGACATCCCGTTCGCGGTCGAGCTGGCCGACGTTCCGGACGGCTACGTGCTCGGGACGGGTGTGCGCATCCTCAGCGGTGCGGCCGCGGGCCGTCAGTTGTACGCCATCAGCGGGGTGGGCGATGTCCTGTTGTGCGACGGTGAAGGTGAGGCGAGCAACCTCCGGTTCTCCGGTGTGCTGCCGGGTGACGACGTGCACGTCGACAACCGCGTGTTTCTCGCGTTCTGCTACTTCTACCGGCACCACATCCTGCCGTTCGCCGAGTACGACTCACTGCGCGTCGACGGCGTGCCGCTGTACCCGCAGTACGAGGTCCCCGAGTCGTCGCCGTTCATGGGCACGCTGCACACGGGGCGCTTCAACGGAAAGATGCTGTGGATCCACCACACCCACGACGCGTCGTTGTGGCCTTCGCAGGGAATCGGGATGAAGAACAACGTCGAACGCGAACGCGGTCCCGACGGCGCGCGCGAGCACTTCCGGCTGCGGTGGACCGAGAACGCCGAGCACGTCCCGCCGGGTATGGCGGCGTCCCCGCCCAACCGCCGCAACAACACGTGGCTGATCGAGTACTCGCCGGTTCTCGAGCAGTCCCTGCTCGACCTCGCGGCCTGGGTCGAGGATGGCACCGACCTCACCGAGACCGCGTTCGAGTACACCGATGGGAAGGTCACGCTCCCACCGACCGCCGCCGCGCGCGGCGGCATCCAGCCGGTCGTGAAGGTGACCGCGAACGGCTCGGCGCGCGCCGAGGTCGCGGTCGGCGAGCCGGTGCGCCTCGACGTCCACACGGAGGTGCCGCCCGGGGCCGGCTCGATCATCGCGGTGCGCTGGGACTTCGACGGGTCGGGCACGTACCCGTTCTCCCACGACGTCGACGGCTCGTCGTCGACGATGGACCTCTCGACGACCCATGCCTACGACCGTCCGAGCACGTACTTCGCCACCGCGATGGTCGAGTCGCACCGGGAGGGCGACGTCGGCGCCGCGCACCGCCGCATCCCCAACGTGGCCTCCGCCCGTGTGGTCGTAATTTGACCCGACACGGCGGCAGGACGATGGAGCGAACCATGGCGGACGTCCCGGATCAGCGACTCGGGCCGTGGCGGCCATCTTCGCTCGAGGCCCGCCTCGACCGCATGGAGTCGTACGCCGCCATCCGACAACTGGTCTCCCGCTACGCGCGCGCCCTCGACGCCCGCGACATGGCGGCGGTCGTCGCGCTGTTCAGTCCCGAGGTCCGGGTCGGCGAGCAGTCGGGGCGCGTCGCTCTGCAGGAACGGATGAGCGACCTGATGAGCCTGATGCGGGCGACGGTCCACCTGGTCGCGAACCATGTGATCGATTTCGTCGACGCTGACCACGCGACCGGCGTCGTCTACTGCCGCGACGAGCTCGAGCGGGTCGACCGCGGCGAGTGGGCGTACGGCGCGCTGCAGTACTGGGACGACTACGAACGCGTGGACGGGACCTGGTGCTTCACCCGTCGACGGCTGTACCGGTGGTACCTCGTCGACGCGCTCGACCGTCCCGCGATCGGGAAGGGCGTGAACGACTTCGGCGACCACATCCGCGAGCGACAACTGCCCGACGCCTACCCGAGCTGGGAGGCCTTCTGGGACACCAGCCTGCCCCGCTGAGCACGAGACGTTTCCACCCGCCGTGGCGCAGACGGGGTCAGCTCACCACAACGCGCGCCTGTCCGAGTGTCGGGATGCGGCCCTCGAGCGCGGCGCGGTCACCGGTACGGTGCGACTCGACGAGGGCGGTGACGAAGTAGACGCCGGGTCGGTCGTACGCGTGGGTCGTCGTGAGGTCGAGTGACGACGACGTGCCGTCCACTTCGTCGTGCCCGAAGGGGTACGTGCCCGACCCGTCGAAGTCCCAGCGCACGCTCACGATGGTCCCGGCCTGCGGGTGCACCTCGGCGTGCACCGCCAGCTCCACCTGCTCGCCCGCGCGCACCTCGGCCCGCACACCCCCGTTGGCGCAGACCGAGGCGATCGGCTGGATCCCCCCGCGCTCGGCCACGGTCGGTGGCAAGGTGATGCGCCCGTCCTCGTAGGTGTAGTCGGTGCCCAGCGGCTCGACGCCGCGTTCGACCCAGTCGACGAGGTCCCGGAGGTTCTGCTCGCCACTCGCGCCGCCGATGAACCGGGTGTTCGACGCGCGGTGTGGCTCCGGGGGCACCATCTCGGGTGTCGCGTGCTCCGCGTACTCGTTCCAGCGGATGCGGAAGTTCGCCGCCGCTCCTTCCGGGCCTTGTGCCTGCAGCACCGCCCGGTGGTACGCGGTGCCCCACGCCGGCCATACCGACGAGTCGTGGGTGCTGTGCACCCACATGACCTTGCCCTCGTACTGCCCCGAGTAGCAGACACCCATGAATGGCGACCACTCCGGGACGACATGCTGGGGTGCGATCCCGATGCCGTCGACGCGCAGCGAGTCGAGTTGCGGCTCGTCCATGAGGTGGTGATGGGCGTAGTAGCAGTACGCGAGGAAGCGCCGGTTGTCGATCTGGACCTCGTCACCCGCGAGCACGCCGTCGAACCGGAGGACGTTGGCGTCGCCGGTCCCGTCGCAGGTGAAGACGTCGCCCGCGACGCCGGTTGCGTACAGCTGGCGACCGGCGGCCTTGCCGGTGAGGACCTCGACGCCGGTTCCGATCCGGTAGCCGCCTTGCAACCCGTCGACCTCGATCGCGAACGGGAGGTCGTACGCGTCGGCGCCCTGCCCCATGATCGCCGACAGCACGCGCATCGTCTGGTGCTCGGGGCCGGCGAACTCGGGGAGCTCGTTGAGCTCGCGCGCGGACACGGTGCGCACCACCGTGCAGCGCTGGTCGATCACGTCGCCCGCCACCGCCGACGGGAGGTCGTGGCCCACATATCCGGGCTCGGTCCAGAAGTTGTCGAAGTAGCTCGGATCCGCCTCGTACAGCGCGTCGGCGAGCGACGCCCACAACCAGATCTGACCCATCGGCTGGCTGATCATGAACTCGTTGCCGCGAGGGAAGCCCTGGCGGTAGAGCAGGGCGAGCTCTTCACGTTGGTGGGTGGTGAGCCCCTCGAAGGGATTGCCGCTGCCACCCGGCGCCATGCGATCGGCGAGCTCGATGATCGCGTCGTAGCCGAGCAGGCGCTGGACGTTGAACAAGGTGCCGAAGGCCATCGTGCTGCTGGTGCGGATCCGCTGGGTGTTCCCGGGTGGTCCGATCTCGCCACCACTGGCCGAGGGGAGGCAGCCGTCCCACACGCCGCGGGAGTTCTCGATGCACAGCGGCGAGCGGCGTCCGCCGCCGCTCCCGCCGTAGACGTACGAGTGGTGCGGTGGCGCGCCGTAGACCTGCGCGGCGACGTACTTCGAGAAGCGGGCCACCTCGGTGCTGGCGCGGTGGCCGTAGAGCGTGGGGTCGGGGCCGGCCCTCGGGTCGAGCTCGTCGCCGATATGGCCCTGGTTGGACTCGACGAGGTAGCCGCCGAGCCGCGCGGTCGACCTGATCGTGTTGAACATCTCGCCGAGATAGCCGGCGCCGAAGGTGACGACGTGCCCACCGTTGCCACCCTCGAGCGGCTGGAACATCCGGCCCTCGTAGTCCGCCTCGGGCGGGAAGTAGAACGCGAAGAGGGTCGTGGTGTCCTCGAAGCCGCCCTGGACGAATCGGTGGGGGTAGGGCTGGTCGCGCTCCTCGTCCACCTCGATGTAGGGCGCGCCGAAGAAGGAGTCGGTGACGGCGTACGAGGCGGTTTCCAGCTTCTTCATCGCACGAGCCCCTCGAGTTGCAGCGCGCGCCGGTAGTCGCCCGGGCCGGCCGCCTCGTCCACCTCGCGGTACGCCACGCGTAGTTCCGCGTGCGGATCGTCTTCGACCCGGCAGGGGTTGTCCAGCGCCATCACCGCGCGCCGCTCGAGGTCGTGGGCAGGCCACGCGCCCAGCGCGGCCGTCGACGGGTCGCCGTCGCACGCGAAGCGCACGAACGACTCGTTCAGCACCTTCTGCAGTTCGTGACGGTCGTCCCGTTCGGCGTACAGGCTCGTGAACTGCGGGCCGTAGCCGCCGCCGTCGACGTTGTTGAGGAAGAAGCTGAACTCACCGCCGTGGACGGCGCCCCAGGTGCCGCCGAACGCGGGCGTCGTGTAGTCGAAGCGGTACAGGTAGGTGGCCGCGGAAGCTCCGGTGACCCGCTGCTCCGACATGCGCGTCCACGGCGCCAGCATCCAACGGTGGTTGAGCATGGCCATCGCCAGATCCGACGGCGTCGCCCCGGGCGCGGCGCGCATCTCGGCCTCCAGTACCGCCTCCGCGTGCTCGGGACCGACGTGGTTCTCCGCGAACACGCGCAGTCCCGCTGTGTCGAGGTGACCGATCCACGGCCGGCTGCACGCGATCATGTTCAACGAGTCGCGTGCGAATCCCATCAGCATCGGGACGCTGGCGCTGCTGGCCGGCGAGCCGTCCCCGTACGGGTCGCGCGGCAGCACGACGCCGTCGGTGACCGGATAGAAGTGCCAGTAGGTCTGGAACGGCAGCGGCGCGGTCAGGGCATGCGCCAGGTCGGTCTCGAAGGGGACCGCGTCGTGCACCTGCTGGACGGGAACATCGTGCAGCTTGTGCAACTCGTGCTCGCCGATGCCGAGCGCGTCGAGCATCCGTTCGGCGACCATCGTGGCGTAGAAGGCAGGGAGCCCCCACTGCATGAAGCCGTCCGAGATCACCGCGCGGTGGAACAGCCCCTCGGCCGCGGGCACGCCGGACAGGATCGCGGTCTCCGAACCGCAGCCCGAGCATCCGTAGAGCAGCACGCGGTCGGGATCGCCGCCGAAGGCGGCGATGTTGTCGCGGATCCACTCGAGCGCGAGCACCATGTCGAGGGTGCCCACGTTGCCGGACTCCGCGTACTCCTCGCCGCCGATCTCGGCGAGATACAGATGACCGGTTGCGCCCGCGCGGTGGCTGAAGGACACGCCGACAACCTCGCCCCCGGTTACCAGGTTGTGGAGATCACCCATCGCCGCGCCCATGGCGTAGTGGGGCATCGAGACGACCACCGGTCGCTTCCGCGACGGGTCGAGCCCCGCCGACCAGATGTTCACCGCGAGGCAGTCCTCGGTCGGCTCGGGTCGCGGCACGGCGGAGGCCGCGCCGGCTCCCATCTGCCCGAGCGGGCCCCGGGTCGCCATGGGCATCACCGTGGCGGCCGGCATCGCGGTGGGCACCGAGACGTCCCGCACGCCCGACCACGCCTCGGGCCTCCGAGGTGCCTTGAAGCGATGCGCGCCCCCGGTCGGTGCGCCGTAGGGGATCCCGAGGAAGGTGTTCACCCCGTTGCGCACCACGCCGCGGACCTTGCCGTGCGCTGTCTCGACGACTGGTTCTGCCATCTGCCACCCCCGAGCTCGTCCTGACTGCCTCTCTAGCATGGTCGGGCGTCCGGGACAACGCCGTTGACGAAATCGGACAACGCTGTTGACAGACGACCCGCGTCGGAGGAGCATGGGGGATTCGCGCGCCGACGCGCCCACCAATATGGAGGTGCGCGCAGTGGAGGTCGTCCTGTGACCGTGATGTGCTCCGCCGACTGCCACCTGATGGAACCGCCGGACCTGTGGGTCGAAGGGCTCCCGCGGTCGATGCGCGACCTCGCGCCGCGGTACGAGTACACCGAGACGCACCGGATCTGGCACCGCGACGGCAAGGCGTTCCTGAAGGAGCCCCTCGCGATCGAGGGCCGGGCCGACGGCACGCCGATCACCGACGACGTCGAGCTGCGGATGAAGGAGCTCGCGGAGGACGGGATCTGGGCCGAGCTCATCTTCGGCAACATGGGAACGTTCTGCCTCGGCGCCGAGGACCCCGAGTACGCGATGGCCTGTGCTCGCGTGTTCAACGACTACCTCGCCGACTCGTACGGGCCGTACCGCGATCGCGAGCTCCCGGTGGCGATGGTGCCCGTGCGCGACATCGATGCCGCGGTCGCGGAGATCGAGCGCGTCGCCGCGCTCGGCCTCCGATCGGTCGCGCTGCCCATGACGCCGCCGACGCCGTACTTCCTCGAGGCCTACGATCGGATCTGGGGCGCGGCGGAGGCGAACGGCGTCCCGCTGTGCTTCCACGTCGGCACCGGGGGCGACCCGTTCGGCGCCGGGAACCCGATCGCCGCCGCGGCCGCGGGTGAAGCCGTGGCGTCGCCGCGCTTCGGTGACGTGCTCGCGACATCAGTGGGTCTCGCGCTCCAGATGGCGCCTCAGCAGCTGGTGGTGACGATGGTGGCGTCCGGTGTGCTCGAGCGCCACCCCGAGCTGCAGGTGCTCGTGGTCGAGGCGGGCGCCGGTTGGCTCGCGCCGCTGATGGAGGCCATGGACTTCGCCTGGACGCCGAAGACCGGCCACGACCGCGAGTCGGAGTTGCCGGTAGGGCTCGACGACGCGGGCAACGAGACGAGTCGCGGCTTCAACTTCAAGCAGGGCGGGTGGAAGTACCCGATGAAGCCGAGCGACTACGCGCGCCGCCAGGTGAAGGTCACGTTCATGGACGAGCCGGCTCCGCTGCGCTTCCTCCCGGTGACGGGTACCGAGCCGCTCCTGTGGGGCTCCGACTTCCCGCATCCCGAAGGGACGTGGCCGCGGAGCCGAGAGGTCACCGACCGGTTGTTCGCCGGCGTGGACCAGGCCGACAAGGACGCCATCGTCGGCGGCAACCTCGCCGGCATCTTCGGCCTCGAGCTTCCGACCGCCTGAGTTCGCCCCGCTCAGCTGCCCGCGCGGACGACGTCGACGGTGAAGCGCGATCAGGTCGAGGGCCATCGCGGGAGTCGGCCACGGGTGACATGATGGGCCGATGGCGGACCGAACCCTCGATCTCCGACCGCAGACCAGCGCGCTCGTCATCATCGAGTGCCAGGGAGGTGTGGTCGGTGCGCAGTCGATGCTGCCCGCGCTCGCAGAGGCGGCGGGGCCGGCGCTCCGCGTGTTGGGCACGTTGGCCGCGCGTGCGCGCGAGGTCGGTGCGATCGTCGTGCACCTCACCTACGTGCCGGTGGCCGGCAACCGGTCGTCCAACCGCAAGCCGCCGCTGTTCGCCGCGATCAACGACAACATGGACGGCTGGGAACCGGATCAGCCGGCAACCACGGTCGTGCCCGAGATCGGTGTCGACGCGGGGGACCTCGTCCTCGAGCGTCACCAGGGGCTCTCGCCGACGTACGGCACCGAGACGTACAAGATCCTCCGCAACCTCGGGATCACGACGTTGTTGATCGGAGGAGTATCGACCAACATCGCCATCCCCACCGCGGCAACCGAGGCGGTCGACGAAGGGTTCTCGGTCGTCGTCGCGCGTGATGCGACGATCGGCACCCCGGCAGAGCACCACGAGTCGATGCTGCGGCACACGCTGCCCTTCATCGCCACCATGACCGACTCGGAGCGCGTGCTCGAGGCGTGGGCGGCACCGGCACGATGACCGCCGCCACCACCGAGCAGCTCGAACGGGACGCGCTCTGCGACCTCTTCCTCGAGCTCGGGCCCGACGCGCCGACGCTGTGCGACGGTTGGACGACGAGCGACATCGCCGTCCACCTCATCGTCTGCGAGGCTCGCCCGCACGCATGGCTCGCGGTGCCGATGGGGGACCGGGTGCCTGCGTTGCGCCGCTATTTCGATCGCATGGTGGAGCACGAACGGGCGCGCGGGTGGGCAGGTCTCGTCGGCCGCGTCCGGAGCGGGGCGGCGTACGGGCCGACCGCCAACGCATGGTTCCGGGATCGCATGATGTTCCGCGAGTTCCTCGTCCACCACGAGGATGTTCGACGTGCGAATGGGCGCGGCCCGCGCACCGACGTCGACGTGCAGCAGGAACGGGCGTGGCAGAAGGTGCCTTCGTTCGCGAAGCGGATGCTTGACGTGAAGGCACCGTACGGAATGCAGCTCGTGCATCCCGACGGGCGCACCCACACGGTGCGCGAGGGATCGCCCGTGGTGCAGCTGACCGGCGAGCCGATCGAGCAGCTCCTCTACGTCTTCGGCCGCACCGGCGTCGCGCGTGTCGACATCGTCGGCGACGCCGACGCGCTGCGGGTGCGCGACACGAGCGCGCTCGCCGCCCTGCCGCGCGTGCGCGGGAGCGACCACCTCACGACGGGACCGGCACACTGAGCGATCTCGACCCCGACGAGCTGATCTCGGCCGCATTCGAGCAGACCGGGCTCGACGATCTCGGCGACATCCCGTACCGGGAGCCGCTCGAGATCCTGGTCGCCGCACTGAACGGCGAAGCCGGGCTCGACGCCGAGCGTCTCGCCGCCGCCGGGAACACGATCGTCGGGCTCCTCGCGAAGCGTCTGCGCCTCGTCGCCGACCGCGCACGGTTCCCCGCCATCGCCGACGAGCAGATCGTCGCGCCGATCTTCATCGTGGGCCTGCCGCGCACCGGCTCGACCCACCTCCACGCGCTGCTCGGCCGCGTCGAGGGCATGCGCACGCCGCTCTACTGGGAGATGACGATGCCGTCACCGCCGCCGGAGCTGGCGACGTACACGGCCGACCCGCGCATCGCCCAGGTGCAGGCGATCGTCGACGCCCTGCCCGACGAGATGTTGAAGCGCCATCCCATGTCGCCGACGCGTCCCGAGCAGTGCAACATGCTGAACGACTGGAGCCTCGTGCACCAGGCCCTCCTCGCCTACTACGACATCCCGAGCTACCGGGACTGGTTGCTCGGCACCGACTACGCGCCCGCGCTGGAGGCCCACCGCCGAACCCTGCAGCACCTGCAGTGGCGTGTACCCGGGCGCTGGACGTTGAAGTACCCCAAGCACCTCATCGCGCTCGACGTGCTGCTGGCGACGTACCCCGACGCGTGCATCGTGTGGACCCACCGGGACCCGGCTGTCGTGTTGCCATCGGTGGCGAGCTTCACCGGGTACATCCGCGCGCTCACCACCGGGACGATCGACGAGCCCACGTACGGCCGCGCGTGGTCCGCCTTCGAGGAGCTGGTCCTGTTGCGCGGCCTGGCGGTGCGCGATCGCGTCGGGAACGACGACGGCCGCTTCTACGACCTGCAGTACCGCGACCTGATGGCGGATCCGGCCGGAGCCGTCGCCGGCATCTGCGCGCACTTCGACGTCTCCTTCGGGGGCGACTCGAAGCGTGCGGTCGACGAGTGGGTCGCCGACCATCCGCGCACGCAGCACGGCGTCCACGAGTACTCCGCCGCGCAGTTCGGCCTCGATCCCGACGGGCTGCGACGACGGTTCGCGCCGTACATCGAGCGCTTCTCGGTCGAGCCGGAGGCGACCGCATGATCGCGGGGGAGAAGATCCTGGTGACCGGGGTGTCGGGCACCGTGGCGCGACCGCTGGCGCTAAACCTCGCAGCCGACAACGAGGTGTGGGGCATCGCACGCTTCGCGGACCCGGACCGGCGGGCCGAGCTCGAGGAGGCGGGCATCGCCACGCGCGCCGTGGATCTCAGTGCGGGCGACCTGGCGGACCTCCCCGCCGACTTCACCTACGTGCTGCACCTGGCGTGGACGCGTGCCGAGCTGAGCGAGCTCGACCTGTCGCTGCGCACGAACGTCGAGGGCGCGGGGCTCGTGCTCCAACACTGCCGCAAGGCGAAGGCGGCCTTGGTGATGTCGGGAATGGGCATCTACTCCCCGAGCGCCGACCCTTGGCACGCGTACACCGAGACCGACCCGATCGGACGCGGTGCCACCGCGTACGCACCGACCAGCCCGGCATCGAAGCTCGGCCTCGAAGCCGTCGCGCGTTTCTGTGCGCGCGCGTTCGACCTCCCCGTCACCATCGCCCGGTTGAACACGTTCATGGGCGGGCCGTCGTCGTTCCCCGGCATGCACATCCGGGCTGTGCTCGACGGGCAACCGATGGTGGCGCCGTTCGACCCGAATCCCCACTCTCCGATCCACGTCGACGATATGGCCTGGCAGCTCGAGCCGCTGCTCGATGCCGCCGGAACCACGGCCTGCATCACGAACTGGTGCGGCGACGACGTGACGACCGCGCAGGAGTGGGTGCAGTGGGCGGCCGACTGGTCGGGCAAGGCGGGCGTGCTCGAGGTCCGCGAGGTCGCGTGCGCGCCGACGGGCACGCTCGCCGACCCGACCCGGCGGCGATCGATCACCGGGCCGTGCCGAACCAGCTTTCCCGACGCCTACCGGGCGCTCTACGAGGCCATGACCGAAGGGAGCGTGTCATGAGGTTGGACGGCAAGGTCGCACTCGTCACGGGCGCGACCTACGGCATCGGCACCACGATCCTGGAGCGACTCGCCGAGGAAGCCGCGGCGGTCGTCTTCACCGGCCGGTCGGCCGACAAGGGCCGGGCGCTCGAGGCGCAGCTGCGCGCGCAAGGTCGGTCAGTGAAATTCGCCCACGGCAGTGTCGCGGAGGAACGTGACGTCGAGGCCGCGGTCGCGAGCGCGGTCGACGAGTTCGGGAAGCTCACGACGGTCGTCAACAACGCGGCGGCGACCGATCTCACCGGGCCGGGTCGCCCCGACAACCACGTCGACGAGATCGACAACGACACCTTCGAGCAGGTGCTGCGCACCGGCGTGTTCGGGCTCCTGTGGACCTCGAAGTACGCGATCCCGCACATGAAGGCCGCGGGTGGCGGCGCGATCATCAACATCTCCGCCGCGTCGAGCATCCGCGCGATCGACGGTCGTCCCGCGTACCAGGCGTCGAAGGGCGCGGTGAACGCCCTGACCCGACAGCTGGCCGTCGACTACGGGCTCTTCGGCATCCGGAGCAACGCGATCGTGGTCGGCTTCACGCCCACCGGCGGCGAGGTGATCACGAAGATGGTCGAGAACGAAGCGTTCATCGGCGCGGTGAAGCGTGCGATCCCCTCACCTCGTTTGGGGTCGCCGCTCGACATCGCCAACGGCTGCGTGTACCTGGCGTCCGACGAGGCGGAGTACGTGAACGGGGTGCTCCTTCCCATCGACGGTGGGCTCACCTGCAAGCTCGGCATCCCCGACACGTCGGCGCTCAGCGCCATCGCCGAGGGCTGACCGCGCCGGACGGTCAGGCCCCGAGGTGGCGCGCCGCGAACGCGGTGGCGTCGGCCCACGATGCCCGGTCGGCCGCGTCGTGGCGGAGCGGCGGCACGGGTGCGCTGAAGGCGTGCCCCGCGCCCTGGTAGACCCGCATCTCGTGCTCCACGCCCCACTGGGTGAGCCGGCGGTCGATCTCGGGCATGACGTCGACGAGGAAGTCCTGGTCTCCGTACAGCAGCTGCATCGGACAGGCGACATTCCAGAGCAGGTCGATCGGCTGGACCGGCCGCTTCGCCGTCAACTCGGGGAACGTCGGCTGGCTCGGGAAGAAGATCACCGCCGCCGCGAGCCGCCGGTCGAGCCCCGCGGTGAGGAGCGCGAGTGTGCCGCCGGTGCAATAACCCCACACGCCGATCCGTGCAGGGTCGACGTTTGGGAGCCCGCGCGCGTACTCGATGCACGCCATCACGTCGTGCGTAGCGCGTGCGAAGTCGAGAGCGTCGATCGACGCCATCACCTCGGTGAAGTCCAGGTAGTTCTCGGGATCCGTCGGGCCGTCGCCGCGGTAATAGTCGGGCGCGAGGACGACGTAGCCGAGCGCCGCGAGCCTGGTGACCACGCCGCGCGTGAAATCGTTGATCCCGTACGCCTCGGTGGCGAGCACGATCGCGGCTCCGTTGCCGTCTCGGTCGGGCGTGCCGACGAGGAGTGGCAGGGAACCGTCGAACCGTTCGAGCGAGCGTTCTGTCAGCGCCATGGCTACGAGACGGGTGGATGGTCGAGCTGCGGGAACGCGCGCTGGAACGCGTTCGCGACTCGCAAGATGGTCGCCTCGTTGCCGGGGAGCCCGATCAGCTGGAGCCCGATCGGCAGCCCGTCGACGAATGCGCACGGCACCGAGGCGGCGGGAAAGCCGAGCCAGTTGAACATGTGCGTGTGGCTCGTGTACACGGGCGCGAACGCACCATGGGGAGCGAACGCGGCACCGCCGGTCGTCCACGCGTCACTCCACTCCTCGAACGTGCGCGGCAGGAGCTGCGTCGTCGGGCTCAGGATCAGGGCGTGGTCGGCGAGCACGGCGCGGAAGCGGTCGTAGTTCCGCTTGCGGGTGTCGAGCGCGGACGCCCAGTCGTCGCGCGGAGGCCGGGGCGGGCGCGCTCCGCCGGTCGGGTAGAGGTACGTGCTCGCGACGAACCCGGGGAAGAAGTCTTCCCACACCTCCGAGGTGGGTTCGACCGTCGCGCCGATGCCGGTCAGTTTCCGCGCCGCGTCGCGCGCCGCCTCGATGACGCGTGGGCTCTCGGCCTGCGCGTACATCTCGGTGAAACCGAAGTCGTCGGTCCACGCGAAGCGCATGCCCTCGACGCCTTCGTCGATGGCCGCGAGGTAGTCGGGCGGATCACTCTGGATGCAGGTGAAGTCGCGTCCGTCGGGGCCGGCCATCGCCTGCAACGCGGTCGCGGCGTCGCCGACGTGACGGGAGAGGGGGCCCATCGACATCATCATCGGCGAGACCTGGGGCGTCTCGTAATCGGCCCACGGGATGAGCGTCGTCGTCGGGTGCAGGCCGAACACACCGGAGTACGCGGCCGGGAGGCGGGTCGAGCCGCCGCCGTCGGTGCCGATCGCGAGCGGGATCAACCCGGCGACCGTCGCCGCCGCGCCGCCCGAGCTCGACCAGCCCGGCACCCGCGTCGTGTCCCACGGGTTCCGGGCTTCCGCGTCCCAGTCGAAGGCCATCACCATCCGGCCCTCGCTGTCCTGGCGGAGACCGTTGGTGTACATCATGGTGTTCGTCCCGAACACGATCGCTCCGGCGTCACGCAGGCGCTCCACGCCGAGCGCATCGCGGGTCGAGATCGGCTCCGGGAAGCCGGCGCCCATGAGCGGGTGGCCGGCGACCGCGATGTGCTCCTTCACCGAGACGGGAATCCCGTGGAGCGGGCCGAGCTCGTCGCCACCGCGCACCGCGTTCTCGGCGCGCTTCGCCTGGTCGCGTGCACCGGCGGCGTCGAGGCTGCGGAAGGCCTTCAGCTTCGGGTCGAGGTCCTCGATCCGCCCGAGGAAGTGGTCGGTGACCTCGACCGGCGAGAGGTCGCCCTTGCCGATCAGGGCGCGGATCTCGGATGCCGGCATCCACGTGAGCTCGTCGGTCATGGCGTCGCCTCCTCCGGTGCCGGGAATCCTGCTTGGTCGTCATCTGGTCGTCAATGCGGCGTGGCTTGGATCACCGACAGGCGCGCCGGCAGCCCGGTCGGGGCGATCCGGTCGAGTGCGAAGCCGGCTCCCGCGAGCAGGTCGCGTAGTTCGTCCTCGGTGCGCTCCCGCCCGCCGAGGAGGACGAGCATGTTCAGGTCGAGCCGCACGGCCGCCGGGCACTCCTCGGCCCGCTCGGGGAGAACCGCGTCGACGACCACGAGCGTGGCCGCGGCCGGCATCGCGCGTCGGCAGGTCGTCAGGATCCGGCGCGCGTCGTCGTCGTCCCAGTCGTGGAGCACGCGGGAGAGCACGTACCGGTCTCCGCCCTCCGGCACCGCATCGAAGAAGTCACCGATCACGCAGTGCGTCCGTTGGGCGAGTCCACGAGCCGCGAAATAGGCGCCTGCTTCCGCGATCGCGACCTCTCGGTCGACGAGCACGCCCCGCGCCCCCGGAGCGGTCCGCAGGATCTCCGCGAGGAGCACCCCGTTCCCGCCGCCGACATCGACAACAAGCCCGACGCCGGTGAAGTCGCACGCAGCCGCAACCGCGGCGGCCTCGCGTTCCGCGCGCCCGGCCATCGACGCGCGGAACGCGGCGTCGTGCTCGGGATGTTGGTCCAGGTGGTCGAAGAAGGAGTGCCCGTAGACGCGCTCGAAGCCGGTGCCGCCGTGGAGCACGGCGTCGAGGAGGCCCGGCGCCGCCGATGCGTACAGCTCGCCGCGCGCCAGGGCCGCGCCACGGAATGCCGGCAGGCACGTACCGACCGCGGTGAGCGAGAACCGGTCGTCGTCGTCCTCGGCGAGCACGTCTTCGGCGACGAGCCCACGGAGGACGCGGCGGAGAGGGTCGGGCTGCGCGCCGGAGGCGTCGGCGAGCTCGCTCGCCGACCGCGGGCCATCGGCGAGCGACTCCGCGATGCCGAGCCTGACTGCGAGGTAGAGGAGCTGGGTGGTGAGGTAGCCGTCGAGCGCGTGGGCGAGGCGCTCTGCGGGCGACGGCTCGTGGTCCATCACGCAGGACGGGTCGCGGGCGCTGATCGACTCGTCACCGCAGGTAGTTGTACCCGCCGTCGACCATCAGCGTCGTGCCGGTGACGAAGCTGCCGTCCCCGCTCGCGAGGTAGACGACCGCACGGCCGACGTCGTTCTCGGCGTCGCCGAGGCGGCCGAGTGGGATCGCCGGAAGCACCTGCTCCGCCACCGCGCCCGGCGCTGCCTCCTCGAACTCCGCGAAGCCCGGCGTGTCGGCGAGCGGGCAGATCGCGTTGACCCGGATCCCGTACCGTCCCCACTCGACCGCGGCGACACGCGTCAACACGCGTACCGCCTCCTTCGTCATCGCGTAGCCACTCATCGCGCCTTGCGGGAGGATCGACGAGCCCGAGCCCATGTTCACGACGCAGCCCGCGGTCTCGCGGAGGTGCGGGAACGTCGCCTGCATGAACCGCAGCGTCGCCATCGGTCCCGACTGCCACATCGTGTCCATCTCGGCCTCGGTCACCGAGCGGACCGAGCGGTACACCTTGCTGTGCGCGCTGTTCACGAGCAGGTCGACGCGTCCCCAGCGCTCCACCGTGCGCGCCACGCTGCTCTCGACCTGGTTCCGGTGCTCCACGTCGCACTCCTCGGCGATGGCTTGTCCACCCCGCTGGGCGATCTCGGTGACCACTGCTTCGCACTTCGTCAACGTGCGTCCGAGCACGACGACGCGCGCGCCCTCGTCCGCGACCGCGCGAGCGACCCCCCGCCCGATGCCCTGGCCCGCCCCGGTGACGATCGCCACCTGCCCGTCGAGCACACCGGTACGGGCCATGCCGGTCACCTCAGTGTCGCGCGTGACATGGGGAAGTGTGTCAGACCGTGAGGCGGAACACCCGTGCCGCGTTGTCGTGGGTGATGGAGCGGACTTCAGCCTCCGGCACGCCGTCGAACTGCTTGGCGACCGCTTCGACGGAGCGCGGATGCGACCCCTCCGTGTGCGGCCAGTCGTTTCCCCACATCAACGACTCGATCCCGGTGAAGTTGCGGTTGTGGACCGCGACCGGGTCGTCCATGAACGTGCACGCAGTCTGGCGCTTGAGGTAGTAGCTCGGCGGGAACTCGCAGTGCTGCATGCTCGGCATGCCCATGTCGGTGAGGAACTCGTTCCCGAACCGGCCGAAGTAGTGGTAGTCGAAGAACTGCATCGCCCACGCGAACCAACCCGCGCTGCACTCCGTGAAGACGACGCGCAGGTCGGGGTGCCGTTCGAGGATGCCACCACCCGCGAACCACAGGGCCGATTCGGCCATCCCCGCCGATACGAGGACGAAGCCGATCGTGGCGCCGATGCCGGGCGCGAACGCGGTGGCCATGCTCCAGGGCAGACCCGCACGCGCGTCGGTCACGTGCATCGTGACCGGCACGTCCAGCCCTGCGAGCGCCTCCCACAGGGGCTCCCACTCGGGGTCGAGCCAGTGACGGGCCGGGAACACGTCGGGGAGGAGTGCGGGTCGCAGGCCGAGCGAGGCCGCGCGCTGGAGCTCCTTCACCGACTCCTCGACCGACTCGAGCGGGAGCTGGATGCCGGGCGCGAAGCGTTGGAGGTTGCCCGCGCACTCCTGCGCGACCCAGTCGTTCACGAGGCGGCACCACGCGACATCGGCGTCGAGGTTGCCCGACGGTGAGCCGAACGACGTGATGAGCACTCCGCCGTTCACGCCGTCGGCTTCGAGGTCGCGGATCAGGTCTTCGATCGCGAACGTCGGCCGCGCGTCGTGGGCGACGTCGCCCTGCGCGATGCGCGCGACCTCGGCCTCGTCGTCGGGGTTCTCGAGCCTCACCCCGGTGTTGAGCATCGTGGTGGTCGGGTTCGGCGTGTAGCCGTCGGTCTCCGCCGCCATCTGCATCGGCATCGGGCGCACGAGGTACACGCCGTCGTCTCGCTCTTCGAGTCGCACGAAGTGCTGCCGGTACTCCTCGGGGAGCTCCTCCGCGAGGGTGGGCGGCGGCGGGAAGTGGCAGTCCGTCGTGAGCATCATCTCGTGCGTGTCGGTCACCTCGGACCTCCTGTGGTCGTGATCCCGACTCTAGATTGGCATACCCTGTCAGTCAATGGGGACGATGACGAACGAGCAGGTTGCGAGACGGTGGGCCGAGGGGCTCGCCGGCGACTGGATGAGACTGGCGGAGATCGCCTCGCCCGACATGCGTGTGTGGCACAGCTTCGACGACGTCTGGCTCGACCGGGAGACGTCGCAGGCACGCATGGCCGGTGCCGGTGCCGACGCCGCGCCGCTCGGCTTCGCCGATGTCCGCACGATGGTCACCGAGCGAGGCTTCCTCGTGCAGGCGACGATCGAGCGCGACGGCCGGCACGCGCACGTCGTGCAGCTTCTCACCGTCGACGACGGCAAGGTCACGGCGTGCGAGGAGTACATCGCCGACGAGTCCCCGCCGTCGTGACCGAAGAGGACGGCTGGGCACTGCGCCGCGCGCGCATCGCGCGTGACATAGAGCGCAACGCGATCGAGCTCCTCGCGCTGCACGGCGCCCAAGGGGTCACCGTCGAGCGGATCGCAGATGCGTCGGGTATCTCGGTGCGCACGTTCTTCCGTTACTTCCCGTCGCGCGACGACGTGCTCACCGCGCTGCCGCGTCGCCTCAACGACACGGCGTGCCGGCGGGTCGCGGCGCGACCGGTAGGAGAGCGGGTGCTCGACTCGTTCATCGCCGCGGTGCACGAGGGCATCGATCCCGACGAGGAGGACCTCATCCGTCTTTGGGGCCACGCCGTCCGGCGCGGCTTCCAGCCCGTCGCCGCGCCCGACGAGAGCATGGTGACCTCCTACGCCGAGGTCATCGCGCCACGCCTCGCCGTGGAACCCGACGATCTGCGCGTCCAAGTGTGGGCCACCGCCATCGCCGCGGTGATGTGGTCGACGTTCGTCCGGTGGCTCGAGCACGGCGGTCAGGAGCCACTGGCGAAGCTGATGGAGCGCTCCTTCGACGTGCTGGCCGACCTGAACCGCGAGCCCGGCGGACCACAGTGAAGGGCGTGGACCGGGGGTACGAGGGCTGCGGTCAGACGCTGCCGTCGCGACCGGGGAGAACACGGGGGAGGTCGACGAAGCCCCTGCGACGGGCGAACACCCACCGCCCGTCCTCTCGTACGAGGTCGTCGCGGTGACGGCCGAGCATCGACAGGCGGGTTCGGCCGTCGTCGTCGAGGTTGACCACCGACCACATCACCTGTGACGTCGCAGTGTCGCCGTCGAGCTGCACCTGCGGGCTGCTGATGATGTGGAACGACGACCCGACCCCACCCGAGAGCACGCCCACCATCAGTGCCCGGATCTCGTCGCGGCCCTTGGCGCGGCCCATGGGCCCGAGCAGCACCTCACCGTCCTTCGCGAACAGCGCCGCGTAGGCGTCGAAGTCGCCCGCGTCGAGGGCGAGCCCGTAGTCGACGAAGAGCTGGTGGATCTCCAACAGGTCCTCGAGGCGTTGCACCCGTGCGTCGATCGACTCCGTCATCGCGCGAACTCTATCGGCGCGCATTCG
This sequence comes from uncultured Bifidobacteriaceae bacterium, assembly GCA_964505725.1. Lineage (GTDB taxonomy): Bacteria > Actinomycetota > Acidimicrobiia > IMCC26256 > DASPTH01 > CAVRJC01. The sequence goes on from CAZDJK010000057.1 coordinate 29,798, forward strand.
GCCGGTCACAGTGTCGGCCCGAGCACGAGCATTGAGGCTGGTCAGCGCGGTTCTCGCCGCCCGGTCGCTCCAGCACCTCGGGAGACTCGAACCGCGTGTGGTCGCGGGGCGACGCGTCGCGTACCGTCGTGGGCATGACGGGGGAGGAGATCGCCGACCTCGTGTGGCTGCGCCGGGCGCGCGATCTCGTGGATCGCGACTACGCGCAGCCCCTCGATGTCCCGGCGATTGCACGCGCCGCGCTCATGTCGCCGGCGCACTTCTCGCGCAAGTTCCGGGCGGCCTATGGTGAAACGCCGTACTCCTACCTCATGACGCGACGCATCGAGCGCGCGAAGGCGCTCCTCCGTCAGGGGAAGTCGGTGACCGACACCTGCGTCGCCGTCGGGTGCACGTCGCTCGGCTCGTTCAGCTCGCGCTTCACCGAGATCGTCGGCGAGACGCCGTCGCAGTACCGCGCGCGCGACCACCGCGACCTCGAGGTTGTTCCGTCGTGCGTGAGCATGGTCGCGACGCGACCGCGGCGTTCCCGGGTCACGGTCTGACCGCCGGGACCGTCCGCCGACGGGTCGGTTCCGAACGGGGCGGGGCCGGGAACAGGCCCGCGACCGGTCCGGGTAGTGAGCAGAATCGGAGAAGCACGCGGCGGGGAGGTCGGCGTACGGTCGTCGCATGGCAGTCACCGTTTCCGCAATGTTCATCCCGGTCCACGATCCCGACACCGCGCTCGGCTTCTACCGCGATGCGCTCGGCCTCGAGGTCCGCAACGACGTCGCGTCCGGCGGCTTCCGTTGGGTCACCGTCGGCGCCCCGGGACAGGACGTCGACATCGTCCTGTTCCAACCGCACGGCGGTCGTTCACAGGCCGAGGGCGACGCCCTCCTGTCGCTCGTGACGCAGGGGTCGCTGCAAGCTGCGATCTTCTGCTCCGAGGACCTCGACACCACGTTCGAGAAGGTGCGGGCGTCGGGCGCCGAGGTGCTGCAGGAGCCAGCGTCCCAGCCCTGGGGTGCGCGCGATTGTGCGTTCCGCGACCCTTCGGGCAACCTCGTCCGCATCGCACAGGCCTGACCGTCGTCCACCTGGAGTGCCGACCGGCACGCGATGGATCACGAATGCGGCGGGGCGAGCGAGGCCGCGAAGACCACGTCGTCGTGGTTGCGTTGGCCGCGTACGTGCGTGTCGCCGAACTCGAACCTGCTCTGGAGGACGGGGTCCATGCGCGACCATTCGAACACGCACACGCGCCTCGCGATGCGCCAACCGCCGTTACGGTTCTCGAAGTCGTCGACGTAGCGCAGGCCTACCAGGAAGTCGCGCTTGGGCTTGTCCCTGCCGGCGCGCAGACGGTGGTACGCGATGGTGTAGGCCTCGCTGCGCGCACGCGAGCCGTTGACGTCGACCAGGACGTTGCCGACGAAGTGCATCGTGCGTTCGAATCGTCCGAGGTTCGCTTCGACATGCGCGATGAAGCCGTCGACGCCGCCGATGTACTCCCCATGGTCGTCGACCGCGTCGGCGTGGTAGCAGCTGCGGATCATGTCGTAGTCGCATCGGTCGACACCCCGGTAGTACCGGTAGACGACGTCGCGAACGTCCTGAACCGCCAACAGCCTCTGCAACCGGTCTTGATCGACCGTGCCTGCCGCGGGGGATGCTGCGTTGCGACCCTCCATCCCGACCTCCACTTCGTTTGCCCTGCCCGGCCGCTCCGCCGCGTCGGGGTGGTCAGGCAGGTCGGTAGATCGCGATTGCGGTCGCGACCACTCGGTCGTGGTTCCCCTCGTCGTGCAGCGTCAGTTGCAACGGCAGCCGCGCCGCGTTGTCGGTCATCACCTCACCGACGGCGCGGAACGGCCCGACCGTGCCGGGGCGCACCATCATGATCGTCCAGCTCTCGACTTGCAACGCGTCGGTGCCGGCGTGATCCGCGGCGCAATCCATCGCGCAACGTTCGAGCACGATGTTGATCGGGCCGAGGTGCAGGGCCGCGTGCGGCGCCGAGAATTCCGCGCGGAGCGGAGGGAGCCGCCAGAGCCCGTCGGCGCTCAGCGTGGCACCGAAGACCTCGTGCAGCGGTGGCAGCGATGGCGAGTCCTCCACCGGCACCGGCGGATTGTCGACCTTCTCGTAGCCCTCCGGGACGTCCCCCAGGCTCACGCCGGTACCGGTGGACACCGCGATCAGGCGGTCGGGGCGGTCTGCGTCCGCGATGCGCGACCGGCTGAACCCCATCCTGCGGCCGAGATGGATCACATCGCGTGAGACGACGAGCTGGTGCACGTCGCGTGCCGGGTCGAGGATCTCGTACGACATCACGACCGGCGCGGGGACGCAGAGGTCGTCGTTCCAGTACGGCTCGGGCGAGGCGATGCACAGCGGCGCCGCCATGATCCCTCCGGTGCTGTTGCGCATGTCGTGGCGCACCGGCATCGTCTCCTGCTCGACGCCCACATCGAGCTCCGGCGAGAGCTTGCCCAGATAGCGGTAGGTCAGCAGCGTCGTCCACGCGGTCTCGAACTGCGCCCAGTGATCCTCGGGCGGGACGTTCCGGATGTCCTGGACCATGTCACCCTCCCCGGGGTCGCCGACCGGACGCTACGCCCTGAGTCAGGCGGGGGTCGGCGCCTCGATTCGCATGAGGCGCCGCAGCGTGCCGCCCATGATGAGCTCCCGGTCCTCGAGGGCGAGCGGCTCCACGACCTCGGAATAGGCGAGCGGGTCGGACATGCCCTCAGGATGCGGGAAGTCGGATCCGAACATGAGGTGGTCGGCGTGCAGGCCGAGCTCGAGGAGTCCCTTCGGGTCCGGCTCGTGGAACGCGTGGACGTAGATCGACCGGGTGAACGTGGCGAGCGGGTCCTCGTCGAAGATGACCGGGCTGGACTCGTATGCGCGCTGCAACTTCTGCACGAACGGGCGGATCCACGTGCTCGCGAACTCGACGGGCAGGAACTTGAGCTCCGGGAACCGTGTCGCGAGACCGTGACCGATGATCGAGGCCATCGAGTCGATGAGCGCGTCCTTCTCCGACATCAGAGCGATGAAGGCCGGACTGCCGATGCTGCCGAAACTCGCCTCGCGCTGCACGCCTTCCCACTCGTTGATGTACTTCGTGTATCCGGGGTCGCCGGCGTGCATGCCCACCAGCAACCCGAGCTCCCGGACCCGCTCCCAGAACGGATCGAACTCGGGCAGCGCGAAGGAGCGCAGACCCTTCCAGGTGGGAACGGGGGCAACGCGGAGCAGGAAGATGCGTGCCCCCCGCTCGGAGACGAACTCGAGCTCCGCCAACGCGGCGTCGAGGTTGGCGAGCGAGATGATCGGCGTCGGGAAGATGGCATCCGCGTAGTTGAACGACCAGTGCTCGTGCATCCACTCGTTGAGCGCGTGGACGGCCACGCACACTGCGTCGGGGTCGTCGGCGAGCCGCTCCTCGAGCGCGCTGGCGAGCGTGGGCCAGAGCAGGGTGCGGTCGATGCCCATGTCCTGCATGAGCTCGAGTCGGGGGTCGGGATCGAAGAATGCGTCGAGGCTGGGCATCGCGCGCACCCGCTGGCCACGGGGGATACCGATGTTCCCGTCGCCGCCCTTCGTCACGTCGAGGCCGTAGACCCCGGGTACGGCGACGCGCGCAAAGGTGGGATTCGGGATGTAGTTCGTGATGCGATCGCGGATCGCAAGCTTGGTGCGGCCGTCGATGTCGACGTATTTGATGAGGCCCTCGTACTCGCGAGGGAGGAACTTCGTGAGCGCGTCGCGGCTCTCGTACATGTGGTTGTCGGCGTCGAAGACGTCGTAGGGCAGCTTGCGGTCGCGCACGTAGATCAGGTCGCCGTCGTTGCTCATGTCGTCACCCTCTGCGCTTGTCGCTGAACGGTCTTTCGAACGACCCTATCCGCTATCCGTTCGGCACGTCCGGGCGATGGCCCGGTGCCGGATCGGGTGCATCGGGTGCTCGCCACGCCGGCCGCACACCCCAGTGGTCCGCGAAGGCCACGTCGTGGCCGGGTTGGCGCGGCGCGACACCCCAGCGCCCCTTCGGGTACCCGAGTGGCACCGTGCCGTACAGGCGCACGCCGGCGTCGGCGGGCACACCGAGGATCGCGTTCACCTCGGGTTCGGCGCGCGTGAGGAGGGTGGTGAACACCGACCCCACGCCTTCCGCGCGGGCGGCGAGGCACATGCTCCAGAGCGCGGGTACCACCGTCGTCATGCCGATGCCGTCCGGGCCGTAGCCGAACACCGCGACCGGGAGGTCGGCGAAGTGGTCGTGGAGGTACTGCGACGACGCCGCCTGCACCGCGCTGTCATAGAGGTTCGGTACCGCCTGCAACAGCGCGTCGCGGCTCTGCTGCCAGATCGCCGCCAGCGCTCCCATCACCTCTCGATCGGTGACCACCACGAAACGCCACGATTGCACCCCACCGGGCGAGGGAGCACGAACACCGGCGTCGACGATGCGAGCGATGACTTCGTCGGGGATCGGGTCCGACTCCAGTCGGCGCATGGCGCGCGTCGTGTAGAGAACCTCTCGGGCGTCCATCGGCTCAGCCTACGGCCGGACTTCCGGCGGCGAGTCGTGCGTCTGCGTTCTGCGTCGGTCGCCGCTACGACGCCCCGATGGACTGCCCCATCCGCCGGTCCCATCCGTGGAACAGCGAGTAGTTCCCGGCATCCCATTCCTCGCGGAGCCCCGGCTTGCTCAGATCCCAGTCGGGCCGGATCTCGCTCGTCGCCGCGCGCAGGTCCTGCCAGAGCTCGTAGACAGACGGGCGACCCCAGAACCAGTAGCCGTTGTAGACGCGGTGGATGACCAGTCCCGGTTTCAGCACGAGCGTGTACGGGATCATCGGGTCGTGGTCGGGGTCGGTGTACTCTTGGATGTCGAGATCCTTCTGGACGATCCGTTCGGGGTCGGAGAGGAACGGCCAGTGGGCGCCGACCGACGCCCGGAACTCCTGCAGCTCGTGGTGCTCGTCGGTCGCGATCGTGGCGATCTTGGTGTAGGCCACCCCGATCTTGGGCTGGAACGCGGCCAATTCGAGGTGCTGCTGGTGCTCCTTCGGGCAGTAGTGGCCGCGTGCGAGCGTGAGGATCATGGGATCGGGGCCCTGTATCTCGCTCAGCGTGCGAACGGTGTTCGTGTGGTCGGGCAGCGCGTAGTCGGGGAAGACGCCGCCGGGGACGATGTCGGAACGCATCGGTCTACCGCCTCTCGGGTGTGGATCGGGGAGTCTGATCCGCGCGCTCGTGGGGGTTCGACGCGCGGGAGGTCGTCGGCCGTTCGGCCTCGGTGATCGCCCAGGCCGCGTTCACCAGCCCGATGTGGCTGAACGCTTGGGGAAAGTTGCCGAGGAGCTCTCCGGTGCGCGCGTCGACCTCCTCGGACAAGAGGCCCACATCGTTCGCGTACGCGGCGGCGCTCTCGAACGTTGCCCGGGCGCGCTCGAGCTCGCCGGCGAGCGCCTGCGCCTGGGCGAGCAGGAACGTGCACAACAGGAACGTCCCTTCCTCGCCCTCGAGGCCGTCCTCGCCGCGGTACCGGTAGATCAACCCGTGCTCGTCGCTGAGGCCGCTTGCAGTGGCGTCGATCGTCGCGCGCATCCGCGGGTGCGTCGCCGGGATGAAGCCCACGATGGGCATCATCAGATTGGAGGCGTCGAGCTCGGCGCTGCCGAACGACCCGGTGAACGCGCCGACTTCGTCGTTCCAGCCCTGGGTCATGATCGCGTCGGCGATCTCGTCGCGGGTCGCCTTCCATCGCTCGACGCGGTCGACGGCCTGCAATCGGTCGGCCAGCGCGATGGCCCGGTCGAGCGCGACCCAGCACATCAATTTCGAGTAGACGAAGTGGCGGGGTTCCCCGCGGGTCTCCCAGATGCCGCGATCGGGTTCCTGCCAGCGCGCGGCAGCGGTGTCGGCCAGGCGGGCGAGGAACTCGCGGGTCATGGGCCCGAGGCGGTCGATCTGTTCGGGGAGCCGGTACGCGGCGTCGAGCAGCTCCCCGTACACATCGAGCTGACGTTGGTCCCACGCACCGTTGCCGACCCGCACCGGCGCGCTGCCCCGCCACCCCGCCAGGTGGTCCAGGACGTGCTCGGTGAGATCCGTCTCGCCGCCGATGCCGAACATGATCTGCAGCTCGGAGCTCCGGCTCATCTGCGATCCGGCGGCGCGTTCGATGTACTCGAAGAACCGGTTGGCCTCGTGGGGACACGCGGCGACCCACAGAGCCTGGAGCGTGAACGACGCGTCACGCACCCACGAGTAGCGGTAGTCCCAGTTGCGCGAGCCGCCCGGCACCTCGGGAAGCGACGTGGTGGGCGCGGCGACCATGGCTCCGGTCGGGTAGTACGTCAGTCCGTAGAGCACCCGACCGCTGAGGTGCACGAGGTCGGCCCACGGTCCGTCGTAGTTCTGGTGCAGTTTCGACCAGGTGCGCCACGCTTCGGTCGTGTCGTCGAGTCGGTCGCGTACCTCCGCCTCGGTCCAGACCCGGGGCGGCGCCTCCGCAGGATCTGCGTACTGCAACGCGAACGAGGCCGACTCGCCCGGTCGCAAGGTGAGCTGCGCCGAGGCGGTGCCGGCGTCGGTGCTGAGCGGCACCGTCGACCAGAGTGCCGAGGCGTGGTCCCCGGCGTGGGCGGTGACGCCCCCGGCGAACGGCTCGAGCGTCGGTGCGACGACCGCGTACCCCGGTCTCGGAGCGTGCTCGAGCACCAGCTCGACCGCGCCCTCGATGCCGGCCACGTGACGCAGAACGGCCCCCACGGCAGCGGCGCCGAGCTGGTGGCCCCGTTCGTTGCGTCCGACGGCGAGCGCGTCCGTGAGCACGGCGGTGCCGCTCGCGGTCGTGAACGTGGTCTCGAGCACCATCGAGCCGTCGAGGTACCGCCGGGTCGAGTCGAACGGGGTTCCGTCCGCGGGACGGATCGACCAGTGGCCGGCGGCCTCGTCGAGGATGCGGCCGAAGACCGACGGCGAGTCGAAGCGGGGGAGGCACAACCAGTCGATCGAGCCGTCGCGGCTCACGAGCGCGCTGGACCGGCAGTCCGACAGCATCGCGTAATCGGCGATCGGCAGCTGGCTCACGCCGTCGCCTGCACCGCGTCAGCTCCCGCCGGAGCCTCCGGTGCCACTGCGCACCGGACGACGATCACCGGTTGCTTCGCCGCGTGCAGGACGCCCAGCGCGACGCACCCCAGGAGCGCGCTGGCAACGGGCCCGTGCCCGCGCGAGCCGATCACGATCAGGTCGACCGCGTTCGACTCGGCGTGGGCAACGATCTCGTCGGCGGTCGCACCGCTGTCGCTCATGCTCACCTCCGTTGCACGATGGCCCGATCTTCGCGCCCCCAGGTCGTTCGTCGCACCTGCCGGCCCCCGGCGCAGGTGTGATCGGTCGCGTACGCTTGCTCGACATGGTCGCGTTCCCCGCGCCGACGCACGGGATCGTGCTCGCCCACTTCATCGTGTCGGCCGACGTCGAACGCTCGCGTCGCTTCTACACCGAAGTGCTCGGCGGTCAGACGGTACGCGCGGGCCAGCCCACCTATGTCGCGTTGTCGAACAGCTGGATCATCATCAACGTCGGTGGCGGGCCGACCGACGACAAACCGACCGTCACCCTGGAGACGCCCCCGGACCCGGATCGGACAAGCAGCTTCCTCAACATCCGGGTCGCCGACATCCACGCGGTGTACGCCGAGTGGAGCGCGCGCGGCGCGCAGTTCCTCACGCCCCCGAAGGAGCATGCCACCGAGATCCGCTGTTACCTGCGCGATCCGGACGGCCACCTCATCGAGGTGGGCCAGACCACCAGACTCCCGGCCTGAGCGGCGATGTCCCTTCGCGATCACACCAACGGAGGTGGCCCATGACCGGCGTCGACGTGAACCGTGGCTACGACGTCATCGTCCTCGGCGGTGGCGCGCCGGGAGAGCACTGCGCGGGCGCGCTCGCCGATGGCGGCCTGCGCGTCGCGCTCGTCGAACGGGCGCTGGTCGGGGGTGAGTGCTCCTACTGGGCGTGCATCCCGTCCAAGTCGCTGTTGCGCCCCGGTGAGGCGGTTCGCGGCGCGCTCGACGCCGCGGCGCGCGCGGAGGTCGACGTGCCCGCCGCGCTCGCCTGGCGCGACTTCATGGTCTCCGAATACTCCGACGCGGGGCAGGAACGATGGCTCGCGAGCAGGGGCATCGACCTGATCCGCGGCAGCGGGCGACTCGCGGGGCCGGGCGTCGTGGAAGTCGCGGGCGTCCCCTACACGGCGGGCGACGTCGTGGTGGCGACGGGCTCCGATCCTGTGGTGCCGCCGATTCCCGGCCTGCGCGAGCTCGAGCGTGTGTGGGGCACGCACGACGCGACCGGCATCAAGGAGATCCCGCGCCGCCTCCTCGTGCTCGGCGGCGGGTCGGCGGGTGTCGAGCTCGCGCAGGCCGTGCACCGCCTGGGCGCCGAGGTCGCAGTCGTCGAAGCAGCGGAACACCTGCTCCCCCGGGAACCCGCACCGCTCGGCGAGGCTCTCGCGACCGCCCTCCAGCGGGACGGCCTCGAGATACGGGTGGGCGCGCGCGCCACCGCGGTGCGACACGACGGCGACGAGTTCGTGGTCGACATCGACGGGCGACCCGAGCTCCGTGGTGATCGTCTCCTCGTCGCCACCGGTCGTCGCCCGCGCGTCACCGGCATCGGGTTGGAAACCGTCGGGGCCCGGGCCGACGACCGGGGAATCCCGGTCGACGAGCACCTCCGGGCGGGGGAGCGCCTGTGGGCGATCGGCGATGTCACCGGCATCTGGCCGCTGACCTACATGGGCGAGTACCAGGGCGAGATCGTCGCCGCGAACATCCTCGGCCAGCCGCGCGCGGCCAACTACGAGGCGGTGCCGCGCGTCGTCTTCACCGACCCGCAAGCCGCCGCGGTCGGCGTCGGCGACGCCGAATTCAGCGCCACTACGCCCTTGTCCGAGGTCAGCCGAACCTCGACGTACACGCACGCCTACGCCGAGTCGAACGGCTTCCTGACCCTGCTCAGCGACGGCGAACGCCTCACGGGTGCTTACGCGCTCGGTCCCGAGGCGGGCGAGTGGCTCCAGCAGGCCACGCTTGCGATCCGCGCGCAGGTCTCACTGGCCGTCCTGCGCGACACCATTCAACCCTTCCCGACCTTCTCCGAGATCTACGCCGGCACGCTGAAGGAGCTCGATCGCCACATCGCGGCCGCCCGCACACCGCCGCGCTCGCGTCGATGACGGCGCCGGGCACGACGTCGCCGGACGGCCCGCGAAGCTCCCTGCCGGATTCATTGTCGAATGCGCGCTCTCTACGAGCGCGTATCCGACAATGAACCGCCGGCGCCAGGTGGTTCTCTAGCATCCGCGTCCGCCCGGTTCCGGCGCGTCGGCCATTCGCCTTCCGAGCGCCGGTTCCGTAACGTACCGGGGTGACCGGGATCGACGTCGGCCTCTTCCACCGTCTCGGGGTGGCGGTGCGCGGTGACGGCGAGGCGCCGGCGCGGTGGTTCCGCGACAAGCTTGGCGCCCGGATCCTGCACTCGGAGCCCGAGCCCGGTGACACGCACTGGACCACGATGCTCGAGCTCGGTCCCACCAATGTCGCTCTGTTCTGCGCCGCCGAGGACGACACCACGGGGACGATCGGCCGGTACCTCGAACGCTACGGTGCCGGGCTGCACTCGCTCGCCTGGCGGGTGGACGATCTCGCGGGCGCGGAAGCCCTGGTGCGCGACCGCGGGTTCACGGTCACCGGAATCAACCGCGAGGCCCGCCACTGGTTCCTGCACCCGAAGGAGACCTTCGGCATCCTGATCGAGCTCACCGATCAACAGGCCGGCCAACCGCGCCGCACGGCCCCCGCCGACGGCCCGGCGCGTGAGGTCGCGTGGATGACCGCGGTCGTCGAGGATCTCGACCCGCCGGCTCGGCTCTTCGGCGATCTGTTCGGGGCCACCACCGTGGACGGGCTTCCCCGCCCCGAGCGGTCCGACGTGGTCGACCTCGCGATCGGCGACGTCGTGCTCCGGCTCGTCGCGCCCGCCGAGAGCGGCCCGTACTCCGGAGGCCGCGGTCTGTATTCGATGACGCTGCGCGTCGACGACCTCGGGGCCGTTCCGTTCCCGTCGGTCACGATCGCGGACGACCTCGCCCCGACCGACCCCGCGCAGACGCTGGGCCTGCAGCTCGAGTGGACCACCAGCGGCGCGACGACCGACGAGTGAGCCTTCGTCCTGATCGAGCCCGCGTCGCCATCGGGCGCGATCTCACCTAGCCCGGTTGACGCCCCCGCCGCGGGTGCCCATAGAAGTGCCGGATCGACCACGCCACCAGGCCGAGTGCGAGGAGCGCGAGCCCGCCGAAGATGCTCTCGCCCGGCAGCGAGAACGCGAGCACCGTGCACCCGAGGAGACCGGCCGCAGGGACGATGCGCGGCCACCGTCGTTCGGCGGCCGACAGAGTCCAGGCCGACGCGTTCGCGATGGCGTAGTAGGCGAGCACCGCGAACGAGCTGAAGCCGATGGCGCCGCGCACGTCGGCGAACAGCACGACGCCGATCGTGACCGTGGCGATGGTGAGCTCCGCACGCTGCGGGATCCTGCGCGTGGAGTGGACGGAACCGAGCCAGTGGGGCAGGTCGTGCTCACCCGCCATCGCGAACGTGGTGCGGCTGACGCCGGCGAGGAGCGAGAGGAGCACCCCGAGGGACGCGACGGCCGCGCCCACCCGGACGACCGGGACCGCCCAGTCGAGCGTTCCGGCGTGGACCACCGAGGTGAGCGGCGCCGCGCTGTGTGCGAGGACGTCGGGACCGACCGTCAGGAGCGCGACGGTCGCGACGACGGTGTACACGACCAGCGTGATGCCGAGCGCGACGGGGATCGCGCGGGGGATCGTGCGCGCCGGATCCTTCACCTCCTCACCGAGGGTGGCGATGCGCGCGTAACCGGCGAACGCGAAGAACAGCAGGCCCGCGGCCTGCAGGATGCCGTGGAGCCCGCCCGCGGTGAGTGAGCCGAGATTGGCGGTCGACGGGCCGGCGGTGAGACCGGCGGAGACCACGACCGCGAGCGTACCGAGGACGATCGCCACGATGGCTCGCGTGAGCCACGCGGTCTTCTCGATGCCGGCCAGGTTCACCGCGGTGAGCGCGGCGACCGCGCCCACCGCAAGGGGGCGGGCGAGATCGGGGGCGACGTAGGCGCCGAAGGTGAGTGCGATCGCCGCGCAGCTCGCCGTCTTGCCGACGACGAATCCCCAGCCGGCCAGGAAGCCCCAGAGGTGCCCGAGGCGCGCGCGCCCGTAGACGTAGGTGCCGCCGGAGCTCGGGTACCGCGCCGCGAGCTGGGCGGAGGACGCGGCGTTGCAGTACGCCACCAACGCCGCGACCGCGAGGCCGACGAGGAGTCCGGCGCCGGCGGCGGCTGCCGCTGGGCCGATGGCGGCGAACACGCCGGCGCCGATCATCGAGCCGAGACCGATGACGACCGCGTCGCCGGTTCCGAGTCGGCGGGCGAGGCGTGTGGGCGGTTGCGGGTCCGAGCTGCTCACAGGGACGGGACGGCTCCGGTGTGACGCCGAGTCAGCCCTGGTGCTCGACGAATTCGACGAGCATGCCGCGGAGGTCGTCGGCGTTCACCTGGAGGCGCCGCCCACCGGCGGCTGCGCTCTCGGGCAGCCACGTGTACCGGGTTCCCCGCGACTCGAGGTCGTCCGCCTTGGCGTCGAGCCCGTTCACCGCGATCCGGGTGTAGTAGGGGCCGGGGCCCCAGTTGCCGAGGTAGCGGCCGGTCTCGCAGTCGCCCCGCACGGGCTCGATGACGTCGAGGGTCGCGCTGTGCCCGATGGTGAAGGCCATGCGCGCGCGGCGCATGCCTTCATCGTCGAAGGTCTCCACGTCGTGCATCGGCAGCCAGCCCAGGTTCTCGCCGAGCACGTCGAGCGTGGCCCGGAGGTCGCGCACGAGGTAGCCGCGCGCGGTGATGCGGATCATCTCGCCGGGCTCCGGATCCCGCGGCGCGGGTGGCGGCAAGGAGAACGTCTCCGCGGGCAGCTGCAACGGCGCGGTCGGGATGAACTCGAGGCACAGCCCGCCGTCGACGTCGGGCGCGTACCGCGGGTTCTCCGGGGTCATGCCCAACCACAGGCGGGTGAACGGCATGTGCTCGTCGAAGGGAGCGATGCGGAACGCGAGCCGCCTGCTCATCAGGCGGTCGACGAGCTCCTCCATGTGGCCGGTGGCGACCACGATGGAGTGCGTCTTCATCGGTCGGAAGCGGCCCTGGAAGTCGTACAGGCTCTGCAGGTGGTCGACGAAGGCGGGGTCCGCCGACGCGCCGGGCTTGTCGACGTGATGCTGCAGCTCCAACCGGGTGGGCGCGACCGCGAGCGAGCGGTGCACGCGCAGGAAGTGCGCGACGTAGGCGTGGGTGTCGAACGACTGGCGCCAGTTGGGATGGGTGTGGACACCGATCGCCTGCGCGAGGAGCTCGGCATGCGCGTCGGGGTCGGGCACCATGGCGTCGGCGCTGAGCAGGAGGTCGAACACGCGACGAAACCGTATCGGGCATCGGCGGGAGACGCCTCCCCCGGGCGTCAGGGCTGGGTCGGCTCCTCGATCTCGGTGAAGAGATCACCCTGTGCGGCGCCGGAGCCGGCACGTCCGCCCCCGCCTCCGCGCAGGACGAACGCGATGACCACCGCGATGGCGGCGCCGGCGAGGGGTCCGGCCACGTACACCCAGTAGTCGGTGAAGGTCGTGCTCACGAGATCGGGCCCGAACGTGCGCGCCGGGTTCATCGACGCACCCGAGATCGGGCTGGCCCACAGCCCGGCGAGCGCGATGTACCCGCCGACGCCGAACGCGCCGATGATGCCGACGTTCTGGGCACCCGACGCGGTGCCGAGGATCACGCTGACGAGGCCCATGGTCAGCAGGAGCTCCATCCAGAACGCGGCGCCCGCCGAGTAGCCGCTCGCGGGGTAGTTCGAGCCGTACTTGGCCGACACGTCGATGATCCAGTGGAGGACGAGCGCCGCGAGCGTGGCGCCGCCGAGCTGCGCGATGACGTAGCCCGGGACCCGCCACCACGGGAAGTCGCGCCGCAGCGCGAACGCGATGCTCACGGCCGGGTTCAGGTGCGCGCCCGAGATCTTGCCCATGAAGAGGATGATCGCCATCACCATCAGCCCGGGGGCCACGACCGCGGCCTGGCGGCTGATCGTGTCCGGGAACGCGTGGCTCATCATCCCGCCGCCGGCGGCCACGAGGACGAGGAAGAAGGTGCCGAAGACCTCGG